>NZ_KB907700.1 GCF_000382145.1 Psychrobacter lutiphocae DSM 21542 | reverse complement strand
ACTGGCGAAGTGGCAAATACCAAGCTTCCAGGAAAAGCTTCTAAACTTAAGTCATAAACGAATCGTACCCTAAACCGACACAGGTGATCAGGTAGAGAATACCAAGGCGCTTGAGAGAACTCTGCTGAAGGAACTAGGCAAAATGGTACCGTAACTTCGGGAGAAGGTACGCTGCTGGTGGTGAAGGACTTGCTCCGTAAGCTACTAGCAGTCGCAGATACCAGGCTGCTGCAACTGTTTATTAAAAACACAGCACTCTGCAAACACGAAAGTGGACGTATAGGGTGTGATGCCTGCCCGGTGCTGGAAGGTTAATTGATGGGGTAAGCCGTAAGGCGAAGCTCTTGATCGAAGCCCCAGTAAACGGCGGCCGTAACTATAACGGTCCTAAGGTAGCGAAATTCCTTGTCGGGTAAGTTCCGACCTGCACGAATGGCATAATGATGGCAGCGCTGTCTCCAGCAGAGACTCAGTGAAATCGAAATCGCAGTGAAGATGCTGTGTACCCGCGGCTAGACGGAAAGACCCCGTGAACCTTTACTACAGCTTTACATTGAACTTTGACTCAACTTGTGCAGGATAGGTGGGAGGCTTTGAAGCAGATACGCCAGTATTTGTGGAGCCATCCTTGAAATACCACCCTGGTTGTGTTGGGGTTCTAACTCAGATATAACAGTATCGAGGACAATGTATGGTGGGTAGTTTGACTGGGGCGGTCTCCTCCTAAAGAGTAACGGAGGAGTACGAAGGTGCGCTCAGAACGGTCGGAAATCGTTCAAAGAGTATAAAGGCAAAAGCGCGCTTAACTGCGAGACCCACAAGTCGAGCAGGTACGAAAGTAGGTCTTAGTGATCCGGTGGTTCTGTATGGAAGGGCCATCGCTCAACGGATAAAAGGTACTCTGGGGATAACAGGCTGATACCGCCCAAGAGTTCATATCGACGGCGGTGTTTGGCACCTCGATGTCGGCTCATCTCATCCTAGGGCTGAAGCAGGTCCTAAGGGTATGGCTGTTCGCCATTTAAAGAGGTACGCGAGCTGGGTTTAGAACGTCGTGAGACAGTTCGGTCCCTATCTACCGTGGGCGTTGGAAATTTGAGAGGATCTGCTCCTAGTACGAGAGGACCAGAGTGGACGAACCGCTGGTGTTCGGGTTGTCATGCCAATGGCATTGCCCGGTAGCTACGTTCGGATTGGATAACCGCTGAAAGCATCTAAGCGGGAA
>NZ_KB907699.1 GCF_000382145.1 Psychrobacter lutiphocae DSM 21542 | reverse complement strand
GTTATCAGTGAAACGACGCCGTATCAGGGCTTCTCAAAATCTTGATTATCGTGAGCAGGTTCTGTTCGGTAGGGTTTTGTAGTGCGATTGCCCTGCCTTTGAGAAAGGGGGACTTGCCATCCTTTTTAAAATTCTGCAATAGATGAGTTAAAGGCACAGCCAACAAACCAACTCTTATATGTTGCTAACTACTCTTGTTGAGAGCGCCTTATTATATTCAGTTAACTCATTTCATATTCAATAAAATTACACAAGAGCGAAAAACGATGAATATCACCGTCTTATATTTTGCCAGTTTGGCCGACCAAGCCCAGCAAGGACAACAAAAGCTGAGCTTAGACAAGGCACTTAGTTTGCCTGAGCTATACAGCCAGCTCCAAGCCGAGCATGGCTTTGATTTAACTCCAGCCAAAGTTCGGGTAGCCATTAATGATGAGTTTGCCAGTTGGGAAGACACCCTAAGCGAAGGCGATACGGTGGCCTTTATCCCTCCTGTCGCCGGCGGCTAATCACGCTGCTGTCGCTATCTTGTTAAGCCCTTGTTGAGCCACACTATGGTTCAATATTGCCCGTCTATATTATCGGTAAAAAGAGTTGCCTTACTATGTCAAATCAAGACCATAACGATCATGCCAAACAGTCAGCCGTCATCCATCCAGAGAATGACGCTCACCAACACGCCAGTCAAATTAGCTTAAGCGTAGAAGAAGCGTATCAAACTGCGCAACAACAAGGCTTTGCACTGCTTGATGTTGCCATTGACGCTGAGCGTTTAAAAGACTTTTTGCAAGATGAGCAGTGTGGTGCGCTTGCCACCTTTGAAGGTTGGGTGCGCAACCACAACAATGACAGCCAGGTGACCAGCCTAACTTATTATGGCTATGAAAAACTGGCCATTAATCAGGGCAAACACATCATTGAAGAAGCCAAACGCAAATTTGACATCGAAAATGCGGTCGCTATTCATCGCATCGGCGCGTTAGATATTGGTGATATGGCAGTGTGGGTCGGGGTATCGTCTAAGCACCGCTATCCGGCCTTTGATGCTTGTCGCTGGATTTTGGACACCATCAAAGCGGACATTCCGGTCTGGAAACAAGAGTTTTATGTTGATGAGCCATCAAAGTGGCTTAGCAATAATGGTTAGGGTGAATAGTTGGCCCAAAGCTTTGCAGGGTTGCAAACAGTAACGACAAACCTATCTAAATCTATTTACAATCACTCACTATGAATTATTAAGCATAAAACAAGCAGCTAACCAATTAGGC
>NZ_KB907698.1 GCF_000382145.1 Psychrobacter lutiphocae DSM 21542 | reverse complement strand
GTGGTCACAGTAAAGTCGCTTGGCAACCCAGCGGCTGTTGTACCAACATTGATAGTTTGTACACCGCTCTTCGCTGACTCAGGCGCATTCTTAATCTTGGCTGCGGCTGCAGCATCAGTGGCTGCTTGTAGTGCTGCTTGTGCATCTGCTACTTGTTTCTCAGCTGCGGCAATGGCGTCTTGTGCAGCCTGTTGGGCAGCTGCGGCTTTGTCATTGGCAGCTTGTAGCGCGTTTTCTCTGCGCTTAACTTCTGCTTCTAGCGCTTCTGTGTTACCACCACCGCCAGCTAGGGCAGCTTGTAAGGCAGCTTCTGCTTCTGCTAAAGCTTTTTGTGCGTCTGCTAACTCTGATTTAGCCGTTTCTGCTTCTTGCTGTGCTTTGTCCGCTTTGGCTTCCTCTGCTGTGGCTAGCTTGTTAGCAGCGTCTGCTGCTTGCTTCGCTTGCAGTGCATCTGCCTCTGCTTTTTCTTTCTGTTTATTCGCTTCGGCAACTAAGTTTTCAGCATCTGTCTTCGCTTTTTCAGCGGCTGCATTCGCGGCTAAAGCTTCGGCTTTGGCTTGTTCTGCTGCTGTGTTGGCAGCTTTTGTTTCTGCTTTAGCTTCTGCAACTAACTTCTCAGCTTCAGCTTTGGCCTCATCCACTGCTTTGTCGGCTGCTGCTTGGGCAGCTACTAGGGCATTTTCAGCAGCTGCTTGTGCTTCCTTAGCTGCGGCCTCAGCAGCTTGTGCTTTGTCTGCTAACTCTTCGGCAGCGGCTTTGGCTTGCTCAGCGGCTGCTGCACGGGCTAAGGCATCGGCTAGACCACCGTCTCCGCCTTCACCAGCATTTTCAAGATTCGCTTTCGCTTGCTCTAATGCTGCTTGTGCTTTCTTGGCATCAGCCTGAGCTTTCTCTGCGGCGGCTTTAGCAGCATCTGCTGCTGCTTGCTGCTCTGCAATGGCCGCTTGTGCTGCGTCTGCTTTTGCCTGTGCATCTAGGGCGGCTTGTTCGGCTGCTGTTTGTGCATCCGACTTGGCACCATAAGTACCTTGAGCGCCGTTACCTTCGTAAACACCGCCTAGGTATTGTGCATCACCACCGTAGAATCCGCCTTCGGTTGCATAACCATTGTTGCTGTCTGCGCTTCCTGAGAATTGGTTACCATCAATGTTAGCAGTCAAACCAATGTTACCAGCTTGAGCAAATTTCAATTCACCTTTTACATTTTTTGCGACAAAGTCGGCAGTAAACGTAGAAGTACCAAACTCAATCTCATTACCTAAGCCCAGCTTACGATAGGTCGCATCACCGGTATAGCCGACGGTACCTTCGGTTGGTACGTTGGCAGCTTGGGTGGCGTTACCAAGTGCAGCCACACCATCTACTGGAATGT
>NZ_KB907696.1 GCF_000382145.1 Psychrobacter lutiphocae DSM 21542 | reverse complement strand
ATTTAACACCTGATCCTGTCGGCTTAGCAGCTGGTAAGGATTTGTATGCCTTTGCCAATGATAGACCGCATGAGTTTGTTGATTGGTGGGGATTGACAACTGAAGCGAGTTTATTAGGAACCTTTATTCATAATCAAATTTTTGCCCCACAGATACTTTCAAAAGGGCTGATGGATTTTCCTATTACTACATGGGGAGGGCAAAATGCTAGAGATATTGATGAATTAGGACCTACTTGGCCTACTGGTTTAGGTGGTAAAATACCAGATGCTTATTATGTCGATAAAACAAACAGATATCTTGAAACTTCGAAAAAGGAGTTTAAAGGGTCGGTATGGGAATTGAAGCCTGTGAGTGTTTATTGGAATCAAGCAAGGTACCAAGAGGCTAAAGATCAAGTTAATAGTTATATAAAAACAGCTAAACGAGGTAAATGGTCTGCAGGATGTGCAGGAGTGCTAAATTTAAAACCTGAATTATTTTTTTGGAATGCGAAACTAAAGCGAGTTGATTTTTTCGATGATAAAATCATACCTAAACAATTTTCTGATGTTAGAAGACTTAATAAACCTTCAGGTCTAGTTTTTTATTCAGTTAAGGACGCTAGTAAAAAACAGCAACAAGAGCTTACAGCTAATGCTGCTGAGAAACTTAAACGAGCAAGTAGTAGAGGAAAATTAAAGTCCAAAATTCAGGAAATAAGAGAAGCAGCTACAAACTTAACAACACTAGAAAAAGTAGGTTTAGTTGTATTAATCTTAGCTGTAATTATATCGGCTATAGCTATAGCTGCAGTAGGAGTTGGAGCTGTAATATCAGCTGCCATAGCTGCTTTATCATGGGTGTTAAGCAGTGGTTTGTCTATAATGACTGCACTTGCATTGACTTTAGGATCAACTATGACGAGTGCCAATGCAAAAGAACAAGGTAATAAACAGAAGAAAGGCTTATTAGATAAATTTTATGATAAATTCAAAAGTTGGTTTGATTAAGGAGTTCACGTGAACAAAGATAATATTATAAAAATAATTAAGGATTTTGAGCTTTATTTTAGCTCTGCATCACAAAATTCATTTATTGAGCTTCCAATGGACACGGCGATTTTTGAGAACCCCAGTAATCCTCCAAGATTACCCACTAAGTCTCAAACAAAAGAACTGGGACTATGGTGGAAACCAATTGATGGATTGGCTGAAATTTATTCATCAATCTCACTTAAAAACAAAATAAAAAGTTGGATGATAGAAGATATAGCTGAGGGATTTTTATATTACTACTATATTTTAATTTATAACACATCGTTTAGAGAAGCGCTTGTAACAGCATATTTAAAAAGTTATGAAATAGACAAGTCCTATAGTTCAGATGAATTAGAGGGCATAAAGAATGACTTAGATAACTTAAAATATATTGCCTCTAAAAGTAATTGGTCAGATGAAATAGATGGTTATAGTGCAATCGAAACAGATCAGCTCGGGGATTTGGATTATCAAATTTGTGAAGATAATCTAATGTTTAGTAAGTCAAACTTTAAACTTAATCTTATTAAAAGGTATTGTAAAAACTGGGTTTACAATGAGGCTAAATCATCAGCATCGATTATG
>NZ_KB907695.1 GCF_000382145.1 Psychrobacter lutiphocae DSM 21542 | reverse complement strand
CATAATCGATGCTGATGATTTAGCCTCATTGTAAACCCAGTTTTTACAATACCTTTTAATAAGATTAAGTTTAAAGTTTGACTTACTAAACATTAATTCATCTACGCAGAATTGACAGGGTGTATAGTTCAGTTGATTAAACTCTTTGTTTACAGGATATCCCTCTAATTGATCATTCCAATAAGGGATCGAAGCTGAAAATTGCAATACCTCCAACTCAAACATTCTAATATCAAACTCATTACTCAGATCAGTAGGTACAGGTAAATTAAATTGTTCACAAACATTTAAGACTTTCGACTCACTTAAACCCAGTTCATGAAAAATATTATAATAGAAATAGAGAAAACCACTTTCAATATCCTCTATTGTCCAACTTTTAAAAATCTTGAAAATCTCTCGGCTTTGGTAAATAAGTGCTAAATTATTAGTCGGAAGCCACCATAAGCCTAATTCATTTAAAGTAGTTCTGCTAGGATATTTTGACTTCTCATCAATTACATTAAAAATATTTTTATTTATTGGAAATTTGGATAAACTAAACTGCGGTGATACAAATAGAGAAAGCTTTATATCCATTAGCTTATCAATACTATCACTTGATAACACTTTACAACCCCTATTAAAACCAGCTTTTAAACTTATCATACATTTTATCTAATAACCCTTTTTGGTTTTTTTCAGCTTCTGACTTTGCATTTGCACTTGTCATTGTAGATCCTAAAACTAAAGCCAATCCTGACAAAATCGATATTCCATTTGATATTATCCAAGATATCGCTCCAATTAAAGCCGTTATAAGTGCTGCTATACCTATAGCATATATTGCAATTGCTGCTATTAATACTGCCACTATAATTATAGCTATTCCAGTCTTTTCGAGAGTCGTTAAATTAGTGGCATAATTTTGTAATGTTTTGATTTTTTGTTTAAGCTTTATAGCCAAAGCATTTTTCTCTAATAAATCAGCCGCTTTAGCTAGGCTTTGTTGCTGCTGTTTTTTTGATTCATCCTTTATGGAATAGAAAATTAAACCTGAAGGTTTTGAAAGACTACGTATTCCCTTAAATTTATTTGGAATATAGTCATCAAAAAACGAAACTTTTTTCGGTTTACCGCCCCACAAAAAAGGCACTTGATTTAACTTAACTTTACCCGCACAACCTGGGGACCAAATACCACGTTTAGCTGATTTAATATAGTTTTGAACTTGTTGTTTGGCTAAAGTATACTTAGACTGATCCCATAGATAACTTACAGGTTTCAACTCCCAGATATTACCTTTAAACTGAGTTCCTTTATCCTCAAGAGCTCTATTAGTGGGGTCAACAAAATAAGCATCAGGTAACAAACCTTGATTACCTGTTGGCCAAGTATAACCCCTACCATGAATGTATCTAGAGGTTTGTCCTCCCCAGCTAAAAGTTTTCCAATTATTAGTGGTTTGGGCTAAAATTTGAGGAGCAAATAATTTATTGTGCACATAAGTTCCTAATAAGGCAGCTTCATTTTCAGGCGCAAGCCCCCACCAATCAACAAACTCATGCGGTCTATCATTAGCAAAGGCATATAAATCCTTACCAGCTGCTAAGCCGACAGGATCAGGGGTTAGATACTGATTACGAGTCGGGCTAAAGTAGCGATGAATGTTGTAATGCAAGCCACTTTCGGCATCATAATACTGATTTGAGCCCCTTAAGTTTACTT
>NZ_KB907694.1 GCF_000382145.1 Psychrobacter lutiphocae DSM 21542 | reverse complement strand
ACCTGCAGACTTAATAGATAGTGACAACGATGGTAAAGCTGACAACATTGAAGTTGAAGCCTATGTAGCAGATGCTGCGGGCAACACCTCAAACAGTACAAGTGTTGAGCTAATTGTTGATCTTATCGCCCCAAGTATTCCAATAATAGCCCCACGTGAAACTAACACGCCTGTATGGGAGGGTGATATTCCAGGATCGAATCTAATTCGGGTGGATCGACAAGGTAGTGCCACTATTACATCGAGTACAGATGAGGATACTTCAAAATTGAGCTTTACTTATATTGATGAGGTATACAACCCTGAAACTAAAAGCATTGGTATAAAGCATGATGCTACTGTTATAAGAGATGACAATGGTACATGGCAGTGGTTAACTTTTGATGGTAAAGATGCGACCAATGATCCTTCTGCTATTCAATCTGCCATAAATCTCAATAGTAGAGATATTAACGGTGATGGTATTGATGAAGCCGAGGTCACTATTGCTTTGAATAGATTATCAGATTCTTCTGATATTACAGCAGTAAATTTTGATATTGCTGGTAATAAAGAGTCTTCAACTGCTAAGGCAGCAGTAGATGATAATACTGTATTAATGTATAGCGGTTCTCAGCAATCTGATATATCAGTGCGCGCTGAATTATTTGATAATTTTTCAGATGATATTAGTGATTTCGCATTTTTATTATCAAACGGAGAATTTTCTAATATATCTGAAGACTCCAACTTTGAAATTCTAGCTACAGATGTCGATAATGATGGAGTAGTAGATGGTTATGGCTTCCAATTAATTGATGAAAATGGTCCAGCAGGAGACTCTAATATCGAACCGAATACATGGAATTATAATATTGTAGCTATTAATAACGAAGGAAATCAGCTATTTGAAAATAATATTATATTATCAGAAATCATAATATAGACATAATTAATAAGACCCACATTTTCAATTAAATTAAGGATAATTCAACATGGCTACTAATATCAGAGAGTTTTCAGTAAATGATACGGAACTTGCTAAAGGCGAAACTACAAACTTCACTTTGGTGTTTGATACCAAAGTTGCAGGTCTAACCCTATCTGACCTTCTGCCAGAAGGTGTAACTATTGATAGTTTTGAAACGCAAGATAATCAAACTTTTACAGGGACCATTACAGCTTTACCTGGGTTTAACGGATTTGGTCAAATCGAAATTCGTGCAGACAGTTATTTTAATGGAGAAGATTTTACCGGTGGAAGCCGCATACTCGTCGAGTTTAACGTAGATACTACACCGCCGCTAACCCCTACTATTGACATTGAGTCTCCAGGTCCAGATGGAGTATACAATAGTGATGAGATAAGCAGTAATGGAACGGTTACCGCTACTATTAACTTTCCAACGTCTAGTAATGAATTCGAAACCACTAAGCCAGGTGATATCTTAACAGTAGATGGTGTTGATTATATCATCACTGAAGAGATGATTGATAAAGGTCTTGAAATCGATGTCACTCCTAATACCGATCCTTCTCAAATCTCAGCTACTATTACCGATCAAGCGGGAAATATGGGTAACACGATTACTCAAACTATAGCACCTCTTGACACCAGTGGTCCAGATAATAGCACCACTCAAATCATGGTTAATGACGTCACAGAAGACAACGTAATTAACACCGAAGAATCAAAAGACACCGTCACCATTACCGGACAAGTAACTGGAGAATTTAATAGC
>NZ_KB907693.1 GCF_000382145.1 Psychrobacter lutiphocae DSM 21542 | reverse complement strand
CGCTATATCTATGTGGGCTTAAGACCGATTGCGGTGATTGATTATGATAGTGACAACTCGCCAAGTATATATACTATTCACACTGATCATTTGGGTACACCGCAGCAGGTGAGTAATGATAACCAGCAGACAGTGTGGCAAGGTGAGTATGATGCTTTTGGTCAGGTCACAGTTAAAACCATTCCACAAAATAACACCCAAGATATTAATGCTAAAAAGAAAGGTTGGTCGTTAAACCTTATTAATCAAGCCAATGCAGCAGATGATACTATTCACAAAGAGCCCTTTGCGTTTAATCTACGCTTTGCCGGTCAGTATGAGGATGTTGAGAGCGGCTATTATTATAACTGGCATCGATACTATAACCCTAAGACGGGAAGGTATTTAACGTCTGACCCTATTGGTCTAAACGGTGGACTCAATACGTATGGCTATGCTGGTCAGAATCCTGTGTCTGCTGTGGATCCGTGGGGGTTGTACACAGTTTACTGGGGTGGTGCGGGAGTAAATAATTATCCTGCTTATGTTGCTGATCAAGTTAAGTCGTTAAAGCAGTTAGGAATAAAGAACGTAGTCTATAGTAGTAGAGGGGGTTCAAATTCTGCCATTCCGGGAGTGCGAACTAATAAGAATATGGTATTTGACGCTGCTAAAGTTAATAATTATAGATACTACCCTAGTGTAATGAGTCAATTACCAGGTACAGACAGTGAGTTAGTATTTGATTCTAACCCTGAATATAAAAAAAGTTTGTGCGAGATAGAACAAACAAACTACATAGGCTACTCATTCGGTTCGCTATTAGCAGCACATACAGCAATGTATTATGCTGAAAAAGTCATATAATTGACCATGTCGTTTTAGTAGCATCACCAATTGATATTAATTTTTTAAATAAACTTAAATCTCATAAGAATATTAAATCTGTTATCGTTAAAAATTTAGGGAGTGTTGGGGATTCTATCTATGCAGGAATGTCACAAACTGAACTTATAAAAGCTGTTCCCAATCTCGTCGGAGACATAACTAAAGAGGGTGAAGGTCATTTCTATTATTCAGTTGATAATAAAGAAGGTAAAAAACGTAGATCAAAATTGGCTCTAGAGTTATACAAAAAAGGATTACGATAGCCGATGAAGTCCAGTATTAAAATAAAAATCTTGCTAATTATCGAGTTTTTACTCAGCGTAGTGCTATTCTATAACTATATTGTTTTTTTTGTGGATATGGCACCAGTAAAATGCAACAACTATGGACAATTCAATATGGGTTACGGTGTCGCATTCTTATACATATTTTTTAAGACTTTTGTTATAAATACTGGTCTTTTGATTATCTCCATGAGAACTAAGCGTCAATTTTATTATATCCTTGTTTGGATGATCTTTATCTTACTCGCATTAACTATGCCATTTCCATGTTAAAACAGTGTCTTTGCTTCTTATTCTAATGATAGGCGTATGGATATTTTCAGTATTGTTCTTTAGTGTAGTTTCGTGTTTTTATTATTGTTCTCACTCAGAAAATGGTCATTGTGACAACATGGAGAGGGGCATCTTGGTATTGTAGCTAAAATCCATAATAATAAGGACTATAGTTCAGAGCCTTTTTCCGAACACGTCGACATTAACTAAAAAACCCGTGACAACGAGCAGCCAATAAAATATTATGGTGAAATATTAATAATGGACTTTAATAGGCTCTAACAATGCGTCTCTTTTTGCAAGCTGTTCTCATCTCATCTTTAATTATCACTAACGTAAGTTTCGCAAACGGTGTCTTTAGTCCTGCCTCAAGTAACATAGCTGCTTGTAACCTGACAGGTACAAACGGCACACCTATGTGTCCTGCACCGACCCCAACCAATCAAGATAATCCAGATACCAACAGAGCAGGCGGTAACCCCATCAACCTAC
>NZ_KB907692.1 GCF_000382145.1 Psychrobacter lutiphocae DSM 21542 | reverse complement strand
ATTTAACACCTGATCCTGTCGGCTTAGCAGCTGGTAAGGATTTGTATGCCTTTGCCAATGATAGACCGCATGAGTTTGTTGATTGGTGGGGATTGGCAACTGAAGGCGAGTGGTGGAGAAATAATAAATCCGCATTAATAGGAACAGCTGTACACAGTATGGTCGCTCTAGAGCTAAGAAGTATAGATTCAGTTAATAAAAGTTGGGGTGGTGGTGATGCAAGATTTAGGTACGGATCGTATACTTGGCCAACTGGTAAAGGTAAGAAGGGAAATGGCAAGCTAATGCCAGATGCTTACCATGTTGATAGAACTAATAGACTTCTAGAAAGATACAATGATAATAGTTTTAAAGGGACTTTATGGGAGTTGAAGCCTGAATCATGGATGTATAGCGCAAATAAATATAATTATAAAAAAGCATTAGATCAAATAGATGACTATAAGACACAGTCTAATAAAGGTTGTTGGGAAGCTGGTAAATCTAGTGATATATTACTAATTGCTAGTCCTTTAAATGGTAGGACTATTGAAACTTTAGGAAAGACATATACTATTAATTTTCATAAGGATACTAAAGACAATGATTCTGGTTTATTCTTCTATTCTTACGTCGAAAAAAAGAAACAATCACAGGAGCAAGAACAGTTTTCAACTGCGAATCTTCCAGATGCTATACCAGCTGCCAAAAACAGCTCATGGTGGGATGAATTTAAAAATATAAAAGACCGTTTAGTGACTCTAGCTAAAGAAGCTGATTTAAGTGCAACTGAAATTATTGGGCTAGTTTTACTAATTGCATTGATGATATATTTTGTGAAAAACCCACCAGCTGTATTGGCTCTATTGACCTTACTAATGTCAGCATTAAGTCATGCAAGTGGTAAAGATGAAAATGGAGATACAGTTAAAAAAGTACCATTTTTAGAGTCAATGAGGATTGCATTAGGACTTGATACTTTAACCAAGTCTGACTTAATAAAAAAAGGTAAAGAGTATGCTTCCGAAAAGTGGAATAAAGTTACTAAATGGTTTACAGGATGGTTTGACTAATGCATGAGGACTATAAAAGAAATAATCAATATTGGGATATCTTTGCATCTGAAACGAGTCAAAAGTGGTATAAGTCTATAGGTCATGAACTCGCTGTATTGAAAATGAAATGGGCGAATCAAGATATTAATGAAGGTTTTGCTAATTTTTATTTAGAGCTTGCTTATTTTCAGAATGTAATTCAAAAGCCTTGGGTAAACGACGTATCGCTTCAAGTATGTTCACTTTTTCCTGATGAAACTTATCTGCACACTGAAGATGGTTTTAATATTGTTCCTAAATATAGTACTAGAATAAAAAGACAAGATTATCAAAATATTTATATGCCTTTGGAAGATATTGGGAATTATTATGACTTACGAATAAATGATCTATCTCAAAGGCTATTCAGTCAAAATACATCTATTTATGATGAGGCTTTGAAATTAAATATCTATAACAAAATTCAAGCAGATAAACGATGGCGTAATAGGGATATAGAGAATTACCCTATAGGAGATGATTACTTTTTAGATGATTACAAAGGAAATGAAACCTATGGTTTTGAGGGTTTTGTTGATTTAAAGCCAGATGATATTAAGCAGCTGTATGTCATGCTAGCAGACAAATATCTAAAAGGTTTTGAGTATAATAATAGTATTTCAAACAAAGGAACAAGCTTTTTTACGAAACCTGTAAACGATAAATTTCATTGGATTATATTATTTCCTTTGATTCCAAACACATTCTATGTAGCCAGACCTTCATTATTAATGGCTAAAAATACATTTAAGAAAAATTTGAAGCCGAAAGACATAGTGTTTCAGCAGGATTTTTTAGCATTTGAAGGTCATAATTCAGAGTTTAGTTTTGAAAGAGCACTATTTTCGCAGTATTTTTATTACATCAACCGCAGTCTTGAACGATTTATCGATTGGATGGAGCCTAGACTTTTAGAAGTTGTTGACACTTTTTAGGCTTAAACAAGGATGGTTTAAATAATGTTTTTACATTTAGATAGTTTTGCAGATGATGTCACTGAAAAAGAGCGTATTAAGCGCCTTAATTTTGACCATC
>NZ_KB907691.1 GCF_000382145.1 Psychrobacter lutiphocae DSM 21542 | reverse complement strand
CTTAACTTATGATTTCTAGGCGTTATTTTTGGCATACTGGCGTCGTAATAGTAAATAATAATTTATTATATATTATTTCTTGGAATTGGTATTACTAAAAATCCTGACAAAAGCATTATTGACCTGTGCAAAGATATTGATAGAGCTTATTTCGATGAAGTAGGTAGCTCCTTAAATGAGTTAAGAAGACTATTAGGATTGAGGTTCTTGATATTCGATCTTCGTATAGATTTCAGGAAATTAAAATGTAGTGATATTCATACGAGTGACTCCCAATATTGGGGCTTAATGACAGAGGAGCTTAGATATGCTGCGAATCAATGATGTTTATAGCAATCAAGACTCAAAGTATAGAATATTAAGCCTTTTACCAGAGCAAGTCGTTTGGATTGATATAGATCGT
Organism: Psychrobacter lutiphocae DSM 21542; assembly: GCF_000382145.1. Classification (GTDB taxonomy): domain Bacteria; phylum Pseudomonadota; class Gammaproteobacteria; order Pseudomonadales; family Moraxellaceae; genus Psychrobacter; species Psychrobacter lutiphocae. The sequence goes on along the minus strand of NZ_KB907691.1, from coordinate 1,756 downwards.
ACATCTGCACTGCCTGAGCTTATACCTATCAAAGAATTAGTAAATCTAATTGAAGAGGGCGTATGTTATATCACCGATGATCCTTATCAGAGTTTGCTTTTGCAAGCGCCTGAGGAGGGTAGTACAGCTCAGTTAAAAAGAGATGAAAGCTATGAGCTTATTAAGCCTATTGTAAGCCATCCTTTGTACTACCTTCCAGAGGAACGAGCAAAATTTATAAACGAAATTATTGACGCTAAAAGAAGTACAAAGCAAACACTATACCGGCTACTGCGTAGGTACTGGCAAAGAGGCCAAGCGCCTAATGCTTTACTTCCAAACTATAAAAACTCTGGAGCGAAAGGTAAAAAACGTATTGCTAAGGATAAACAGTTGGGTAGACCTAGAGTTTATAAGAAAGGCACTACTGCCATTATTAATGAGGATATAGAAAGGCTCTTCTCAATTATTATAAATAAGTACCTCTTAAACGATAGCAAATATACCATTGTTTATGCGTACCGAAAGTTTAAGGCAATGTATCGCTCTCTGAATCCAGAGGTCAGGGAGGAAAACTTCCCAAGCATCTGGCAGTTTAAATACTTTTATAACAAGCACTTTACTTCTGTCGAAAAACTTAAGGCTAGGCATAATAAAATTAGCTATAACAAGGATATAAGGCAGTTAAGGTCAACGGTTAACACGCAGGTTCTAGGTCCTGGCTCACGGTATGAGATCGATGCTACCATTGCAGATATCTATCTGGTATCCGATTCAGATAGACAGAGTGTTGTCGGTCGTCCAGTAATTTATTTCGTCACAGATGTATTTAGTCGTATGGTAGCAGGCTTTTATATAGGATTTGAAAATCCTTCTTATGCTACGAGTATTCAAGCTCTAGAGATGGCGGTAGCGGATAAGCAAAGTTACTGTAAGAAGTATGGCATTAATATCACAGCTGATGACTGGCCATGTATAGGTTTGCCTGATGCTATTCTTGCAGATCGTGGTGAGCTATTGGGTCATCAAATTGAAACCTTAGAAAAAAGCTTTTCAGTTCGAGTCGAAAATACGCCTCCTTATCGTGGTGATTTAAAACCTATAGTGGAACGATACTTTAAAACTATGCAGGCAAAGTTCAAACCGTTTACTCCAGGCGTAGTCACAGGAGTTAAAGAGAAAAAGAAGGGAGGAAATGACTACCGTTTAGATGCTGCTTTAACCATTTCAGACTTTAAGAAAATTATTATTAATTCAATTTTGATGCATAACAATGCTCACCAATTAAGTCACTACGATAGAGACAGTGATATGCCTGCTGATTTACCTTTAGTTCCTATTGAATTATGGAACTGGGGGTTACAACATCGTACAGGTAGACCTCGCACTGTTTCAGCGAAAGATTTGTATATTGCGCTGTTACCTCGAAAGAAAGCTACTTTATCAGACTTAGGTATTAAGCTTTTTGGTAACTATTATATTTGCTCTGAAATCAGAGAACAGGGTTGGTTGCACCGAAAAAATACAATTCATAGACCTAAATCGCTTGAGGTTGGGTACGATCCTTTAGATGCCGATACAATCTATATATTTTATGAGCAGAATAGTCTTAATTATTGGAAGGCTCATTTATCTGATCGCTCAAGAGAGTTTAAAGGTTGTAGTTTTTGGGAGGTGTGGCAAGCCCCCTATGTCAGGATAGTTGTCACCCCCTAAGAATAAACTAAATGGGGGCAACAAGGAATAATGATGCCAAGATATAGTGAAGAGAGAAAGC
>NZ_KB907690.1 GCF_000382145.1 Psychrobacter lutiphocae DSM 21542 | reverse complement strand
AAAAATAACCTATCTTTGTCAAACTCGTTGAACCTACTATATGTAGCGTTTGCACTCGTTTTCCTCGATAGCTTAATTTTTAGATTTGGTATAAATTTGAATTTGGTGAGTTACGCTTTGCTAACCCACTCTACGTAGGCTTAAGTTAATTATGGATGTATGGGTATTTTTACAATGAGTGAGTTAGTTTTAGCAGCTTTTCTTTATATGATGCGCGGGTATTTAAATAGGATGCGGGCAAACCTTACAGTATTAATTAAATTATATTTTATTAATAATTAAAAGTTTATTGTAGTGGTTTAATTCCAATATCTAAAAAGTACTGCCAAGTGTCGTCATAAAATTTATGAGATCGAGTAATATCTTCATCACTGCCGTAAGGAATGAATATGACCATACCTTGCCGAGCTCTAGTTAGTAAAACCCGATAGGCGTTTAGTAGATAGTCTTGGTCGGTTTTTTAATTGATATTTTGCCACTTAGTACCTTTAAAATTTCGGTAATGCCATTTATTACTAGCATAGTAAAAGTTGGCGCCCCATGCCACACATGCCCAATCAATTTCTAGACCTTGAATATCGAATTCTGTTGCAATTTCTTCAAGAAAATCTGAGGATCGAATATCACACGATGGATTTAAAAACCAATTGGCAGGCAAGATCTCATTTTTTACGTTAATGTTTTCAGTCCTGAGCCTTCTAGCTCCCGACGATGCTACAATACCTGCTCTCTCAGTTCCTTTTCTTTTAGATTTCAACCACTGTTTAGCTTTATCTAGATTTCGTGTGATGTAAATCGGGAATCTTGGTTGGATCTCTTGATATAAAATGCTAGCTTTGGATCTTTCCAAATTTAATAAAGCATGTACAAACTCTGAAAGTTTTTCACTTCTATATGATCTTAAAGAAACTGCTAAATGTAGTTCAGACTCAGCTTTAGCATGATTAATTAACCACTTCTTTAAGGTGCTGGAATTCAGGTAGTTTGAACTATTAATAATTAAATCAGAATAGTGAACTTTCCAATTAGGATGTTTTTTGAGAATTGCACTTACCCATTCACTAAGTCCAGCTTCACCTGTATTTATTTCTTGACCACCACCAATAAGACACACAATGACACACCAATCTGAATGACGATCCATAACTTCAATCAAAAATTCTGGCTCAGACATCGAAAAATTTTCGATGCCTCTTTTTCGTCTCATAAATGCTTGTACTTGTTTTTGGTTCCAAGCTCTTTGTGCTTCATCAAAGACAACAACTCTTTCAATAGGCTTATCTTTATTTTTTAAATATTCATCTCTAAAGTGATGAATATTTTGGATAAATGCACTTGTGTTTCTTAAAGCCTCAGATTTTTTGATGATTTCGCTTGAATGAGGATTTGAAACAATGTCTCTAGCTAAAGCTTCTCTTAAAACATCTACTAAAGGTCCATTACCAGACAAAAATAAAGCGTGTTCATCTTCATTAGATTTCATCCTTTGATTAGCAATATTTAATCCAGCTAAGGTTTTACCTGCACCTGGTACACCTGTAATAAAACAAATCGTTTTCTCATTTTTTAATTTAGAATTGCTGATAATACGATTCAAACAATCTGCGGTTGTTGACAGATTAATGGCACTGGCATCACTCCTAGAAATCTCTTCAACGTTGTGACCTTTATATAAGGCCTGAGCTGCTTCTACGATAGTGGGAGTAGGCTTATAAGCGGTATTAGACCACAAAACTGGGTCTATTGAGTTTGAGCTAGAGGTCAAGAAGTGGTTTAAAGTATTTGATAATTCAGTTTTATTTGTTTTGGCAGCAGTTTCAAGACTTAGGACTGAATCTGTACTAACAGATGGGTTATCCGCTTCGGTTGAAATTAAAATAGGTATTAGTTTAGCGTTGTGGCTACCTTCATGAAAGTTTTTAAGATCAAGTGCGTAATCTATTGTTTGAATCTCGGAATAAGTATCAAATTTACTGCTACCGACTTTAAATTCTATAACAAATACACAGTCATTAATAATAACGATATTATCTACACGTTTTCCCATACGTGGGATAGAGAATTCAAAGAATATATAACCTTTGAAACTCATAAGCTGTCTTTTTAATATTTTTATCTGCTGTATCCATGCATTTTTTTGTAGGTCAGTTAATGTTCTATTAGCATGGTTACTACTTAGTTTGCCAATAATTTCATCAACACTATCTTTAATAAAGTTAGTAATAGAGTTTTGATAGTAAGCTCTTTGCATAAGTAAACAGTCTCATATCGCAATAAATCTATATTAGTATTTTCAATACAGATAAGTAATCGAACAGAAATACATTATAATAGCAATTTTCCATAACAGACATAAAAAGCCATCATGAAGATAAGACAAGTAGAACTAACCGAT
>NZ_KB907689.1 GCF_000382145.1 Psychrobacter lutiphocae DSM 21542 | reverse complement strand
TTATGCTGTGTCAAGAACTAATTTAAAAGTTTTTTGATTCTTTTAACTTGCTTCGCTTATGCTCGGCCTCTCTTGAACAGGTCGTGTATTATATACGCTTTATTGACTGGGTCAAGTCAAATTCAGCATTTTTTAAAATTTAATTTAAACCTCATCGCATTTTTTGAAAACTAATATCTCGTTATTAGCTGGCATTTGGTATTGAGTATTTAAAGACATGTGGTTCTGTTTTGCTAGCGTTATCAGATCTACCTTATCGCGTATACCACTGTTAGCATCGCGTCGACGCAAATACAAATCAAACTGACGATTACTATCACTACTATACTGACCTTTATCATTAAACGGACCGTATACTATTAGCTTACCGTTAACTGGTAATGCCTCAGCAACTAGCTGAAATAACCTTTCAACCAAAGACCAATTAATAATATGCAACGTGTTAGCGGTAAACACAGCGTCGTAGGATCCCTGGCTATCGGTTTTAATGATAGGTAGGTTATCCGAATTCAAATCGAATACTAACGGTTTGTGAAGATTGGCAGCTGGATGCCTATCATGCCAAGCTTCGATTACTCGGTGATTGGCTATCACATCGCTGGTTTGCCACTGTAAGTGTGGCAATCTAGGTGCAAAATATACGCTATGCTGCCCCGTACCCGACCCGACTTCTAACACTGAGTGACAACCAGATAACTCTTGTTGTAATACCTTCAAAATAGGTTGTTTATTATTCTCACAAGCCTGTGAGAATGGTAAATCTTCACTGAAATCCGCATCCGTATTGCTTAAATTTTGTTGACTCATAGATAACAAACCTAATAAATTCCAGCTTCAACGCCAACAGACAAGGTCATTGCAAGCTCTTCTACTTGCTTAATAAAGTCATGTTGCCACTCTCCCTTCAATACCAATGCCTCCTGAATCCACTCCCAACGTAAACCAGTAGTTATGGTCTTTATTGCTCGCTTCGTTCCTGTGCCATCATGACCTGCTCGGATATAAACCGCAAAAGGCAATCCCTGCTTCTGCTCCAGCAGCGGATAATAACAACGGTCAAAGAAATCTTTGGTCAGACCTGCCATATAGGCTAAGTTTTCTGTTGTTCCTAACAATAAGGCATCCGCAGCAAGTACATCCTCGGGCTGAGTATCCTGTGGAGATTTTAAGATAACTGTTAGGTTAATGTCAGGATGATTGGCCCCCTCAAAAGCTGCTTGCGCTAACTTTTGAGTATTCGGTGAGGGTGCATGAGCAACGATAAGTAGCGTTTTAGCAGTCATATCACTGATCGTTTAAATAGGAAAAAGTCAGGTCTTGGTTAATATCAGGGTGCAAGCTTTTCGCTACTGGACAAGTCAGCGCAGCTGCTTCTAATATCTTCTTGGTACGTGCATCAAAATTTTGTTGAAAGGTAATATTAACTTTTATATCACTGACTCGACGTGGATCTGACGCCATGACTTTGGTGACTTCAGCTTTGGTACCGACGACATCAACATCCATGTCTGCGGCCTTAATGCCAATAATCGTTAACATACAACTGGCCAAACTGGTTGCTAATAAATCGGTAGGTGAAAACGCTTCGCCTTTGCCATGATTATCCGTTGGCGCATCGGTGATGATTTCATTATTTGATTGTATATGTAAAGCTTGGGTACGAAGATTTCCTTGGTATTGGACGGTTGATGTGGTCATAAGCTAGTCCTTTAATTGAGCTGATATTATTTTATGACTAACATACTAGCTTATTTCTGACCAATAATGAAATAAGGCACAGGTTTGATTTTAATATCAGAGCTTAATCGGCAGTGAAGACTGAGCAAAGGCTAAAAGTACCATACAGGAAAAAGCCCCCTTCAACATAAGTTAAAGGGGGCTTCTAGATATAGGGATCTGACGTTGACCTTTTAGAATCTAAAAAACCCATACTTACTTCAACAAGTACAAACTTTAATATCCTAAATAACGGTAAACTTTCATGTCATATAAATTCTTAAAGGCTATTTATGTACTAAAAACTCTGATATCTGCCTATAATAATGCCATAGAAAAACAATTTAAAAGCTAGGTAAATCAAACTTCTTTTTTAATTTGTAGTTGGACAAACTGTACCAAAGCCAACTTTATCTACCTCACCATTACTATATTCACAATATCTATGAGTAGCATCAGTCCACTGTTTCATTAATACCCCAGCAGATGCATTACAGGATATAGTTAATAATAAGATAGTTACATACGTGTTAGTTATAATTTTCATATTATAAAGCCCATTAATATTTAATTCTAAAATAATTATAACTACTTAAATTTTATCTCAAACTTATATAAAGTTTTAAAAAGTAGATATAATACCAATTCTAAGAAATAATATATAATAAATTATTATTTACTATTACGACGCCAGTATGCCAAAAATAACGCCTAGAAATCATAAGTTAAG
>NZ_KB907688.1 GCF_000382145.1 Psychrobacter lutiphocae DSM 21542 | reverse complement strand
TATGCCTGATTGCTCTGGTGCTAACACCTTCCCATGCTCATTGCTTGGATAGTCAATGGTTGCGGTTAGTGTGTCACCTATATAGACATAATGACGGATGATGTTGCCATCACCATCTAGTTCATGCTGTAATTGGCTATCTTCATAGACATAGTAGGTGGTCTTAGGTTTTGCTAATGTTTTTTTATTTTCTTGATAGACCACCTTTTTGATACGTTGACCCAAGTCATTGTAGGTGTATTCAGCAATAAGCTGATCTTTGCTGTCTTTGATTGTACTCACCTGCCCTGCTGTATACTCTAGTCGATAGTCGCCATATTGAGTCGGTAACCCAGCTTCATTGTATACGATGTTTTTGACTGAACTTGAGTTGCCCTTGATTGCTTTGGCTAATGGTGTGATTTGAGTGAGACGAGCTTTGTCGTCGTATTGATATTTATTTAATGGTTGTGATTGTTCATCACCAAGTAAGCGGTTGCCTAGCTCATCATAAAGGTAGCGTGCTTGATATACGTTTTTGTCAGTATCAGTGGTTTCTGCGGTGGTAACAGGTTTAAAGTCGCTATCAAGTTTAATGGACTGGTAACTACTGCTAATCAAGTGGTATTGACTATCATATAGGTAGTTGTGCTCGGTGGGTTTGCCCTGATAATCCACTTCCGTTATTTGTTCTACAATACCATCACTTGTCCTTGCCCATTGTTGACTAAATAGGGGGCTAAGATTAGGCGTGGATGCGTTGGCCGATTTGATAAATGGGTTGCTGCCATTTTTTGGGAGGGTACGGTAGCTTAACCCTGAAAATTGTCCATTGTCATCATAATAATGACCCATGACTATGTGCTGACCCAACTGATAGCTGATATTAGCATGTTGACCACTGCGAATTTCATTTTCTTGAAACATAATGCGAGCTTTAATGTCATCCGGGGCTTTGTAACGTATACCCTTATCTTTACTAGATAACTCAATACCATCTGGCAATATAATTTTATTAATACTGCCTTGTTTATCATAACTAAAACGGGTAACTAAAGGCTTGGTTAGCCCCTCTAAAACAATTCGCTTTTCAGTGACTCGCCCTTGTTCATCATATTTGTATTCAGTTGTTTGATGACTGCCTTTTGCACTGATTAACTGATCATTATCATTATATTTCCAGCTAACCTCCTGAACTGTGTTATTGTTTTGCTTCGTCAACTTATGAGTACGTCGACCCTTCTGGTCATACTGATAAGTGACTTGTACACCGCTAGCAAGCTTAATGCCGATTAATTGGTCTTGCTCATCATAGGTATACAAATTACGACCAGTACTCGGGCTATCGATATAAACAATGCGTCCAAAATCATCATACCCATACTTAGTAACCAGTCCATTGTTTTGTTTAACGTCAACCACACCTGATTGCATAGGCTTGATATGAGTTTGCTTAACCCCTAAGCCATCCCAGAGGTTAGGCAACTCATATTCGTTAAACTCATCATCATCTTTGTGAGCAATTAGTTGCGCGCCACTAGCGCCAATTATCTCAGCTGTATTATTATCTTTACTATAATTTACTGCTACTAGTTGAGTATCATCACGACCAGCACCTATAATGCGCCCTTTACTATCATACTGGTAACTTAATTTATCAGCACTTCTAGCGGTAAATTTATAGTCAACAATGGGGCGACTTTCTGTATCCAAATGTTTAAGCGTAGCCATTTGTGGCGTGATTTCACCTAGATTGCGATTCGCATCATCATAAGCATAGCTTGCTATGAAATTATCATCTAAATCCGTTACCGAAGTTATATGCCCTAAGTTATTACGCTTATACTTAACGCCATTTACTAATGTGCCATTGTGATATCGAGACATTGATATCGGATACTGTCTATCATCATATTCAAAACGAATGGTGGTTACATAATCTTTATTTTCTCGTTCAACTTTAGTTGTTAAGCCATGCTCATTATGTTCAAATCTTGTCGTTACACCAAGATTTGGACGTGATGCACTTTTGAGGCTACCATCTTCAAACCAGCTATAAGCTTCTAACACAATAGGATCACTATCTGGATTTAGATTATTCTGTAGTGCTACCTGTGTCATGTTACCTTTGTTATCATAAGCCATCAGATAAGTACGTGTGATATGCTCACCATCAGGTGTATAACCGAATTCTAGTTTTCTTATAGGCAAACCATTATCGTTATACTGATATTCAATACCTGTTTGTTTACCAGAGGCAACACTGGCTGACCACTGTTTAGCTACCAAAGAAAATTGAGGGCTTTGAGGGTTGTTTGATACATATTCATAATGAACACTAGATTCTAAAGCTCCACTACTCCTTGTAGGAATACTCTCTTTGGTCAAACGACCAAATTTATCAAATTCTCTACTAACCGACGAGACAATTCTCCCCTCATCATCAAGCTTGTTTTCTTTTATCACTCGCCCTGCATTATCATACTCATAGCTGACATTGGTCGGACCACAGGTGGCACATCCTGCAC
>NZ_KB907687.1 GCF_000382145.1 Psychrobacter lutiphocae DSM 21542 | reverse complement strand
GATCAAGAACAGCTCATCTCAGTCAAAGGTGCAGGATGTGCCACCTGTGGTCCGACCAATGTCAGCTATGAGTATGATAATGCAGGGCGAGTGATAAAAGAAAACAAGCTTGATGATGAGGGAGAAGTAGTATCTACCACTCAAAGAGAGTTTGATAAGATAGGTCGGATCATCAAAGTAGTACAGAGCAGTGCACAAGGTGAACAAACTTGGCAAAGCTATGCATATGGCAATCCAGACTATCCAATGCAGCCTACCACCATTAGCCGTCCTAGTGTGGTTAAGGGTAGAGAAGCTCAAGTAAAGCTTAGCTATGATGAGCGGGGTAATGTTGTCTCAATGACTGAGGTGGGGTATCGACCAGCAATTAGCAGTCATGATTTGAATAAGCAAAATACAGCAGACGCTTCAATCAAGCGCACCACACAATTTCATTACCGTAAAATCAATGGCAAATATGTGGTTGTCGCCATCGACACTCCGATAAGCGAACAAGACAATGGTAAAAGCGAGACGGTAACAACTGAATATATATGGGATGACATGGGGGAATACATTACCCAGATCAACTACCCTGAAGGTCTTAGTGAAGAATTTAAAAACACAACCATTGCCGGAAAGAGTGTTCCTACCGAGTTTACCGCTACTGACGGTGTAACCACCACCTTTGAATACAATACCGATGCACTACCCATTAAGATGCACCGAGGTGACCAGCACATCACAATCGACTATGACAACAAACAACGCCCGATTAAATGGCAAAACCAGTTGGGTCAGACCATTACCGCTGAGTATGATGACAGCAAGCAACAAACCACCTATCATACCTATGACGGACAGCAGATAGTAAGTGAGTACAACACAGAAGGACAACTTATCAAGCGTCAATGGTTAGACGATAAAGGTCGTGTGGTTATTGATCCTAATGTCTTGACAAACGAATCTAACAACCCAGCTCTTATTACAAATGATAACACTCAACTGAGCATAGTAGACACAGGTATAAGTAAGGGCTATCAAAACACAAACCTTAGTGATCCACCAAATCAAGAAGGTACCTTTAATCCTGCTGATGACCTACTAGAAGCGAACGCCAGTATAGAAATTGAAACCAACCCACAGGGACTTATCAAAAAGGTCGTACTGCCAGAGGGTGCCACCTACAATCGTGTCTATGACGACTTCGGACGTGTGATCTATGCTAAAGACGCTAACACTGGCGAATCCATTGTCCAATACAATCTAAACGACCAACCTACTCTTATCCAAAGTGCGACGAATCAACAAATAGCCAGCTATGATAAAGCAGGCAGACTTATTGCCACTAAATACTGCACATTTGGAACAGATAGCCAAGTCATATCATCAAGCTGTGAGAACATACAATACACCTACAACGGTGCTCATCTTACCCAAATAGCAGATCCTACCCAAACCACCCACTACAGCTATGACACCCAAGGTCGCCTAACTTTAGAATCAGTACAATTTAAAGACAGCGACAAACAGTGGCAAACCAGTTATCAGTATGACGACACAGGACGCCTGCATAAAGTAGGCTTAGTCGAAGGCGCAACCCTAACCTATCAATACAATGACATTAGCAATCCAGTGACAGTCATGTATCAAGCGCCAGCAACAAACTGGTTTGAGCGTCTTATTCGCAAAGTAAATCCAGATCATAACAGTACCGCTTTAATATCAGACATACAAAGCGACAGTATACGCGGTCTATTAGGCTTTACTCACAGTAATGGACATACTGCAAAAGCTGAATATGACAAAGCAGGCAGACTCATAACCTGGCAAGACGGCAACTATAAAAAAGCGCTTACCTATGATAAAGACAGCCAAATTATCAAGACGACCACACATCAAGACGGACAAAGTCAGGATGAGCAGCTTGACTATAATCGTTATGGGGAGCTGATCAGCGTTAGTAGTCAAGGCAGACAACAAGAGCAGTTTAACTATGACTTAAATGGCAACAGATTGACTTATGGTAATGCAAACACACAAAGTCGTTATACCTATAAGACAGGCACAGATCAACTGCTGAGCATTGAACAAGATGATAAGACGCATCAGTATCAATACGATGAAGCAGGTAACCCAACCTCAATCAGCACTCAAGACCAAAGCAGTGACACACCAAAACAGCGTAAGTTTAGCTATGGCGCTAGAGGACAATTAACCGAGTATCAGGATGATAAGGGCAATAACGCTAGCTATCGATATAATCATGCGATGCAGCGAGTTAGTAAAATCACAGCAGACCATGAGCAGCGCTATCTATGGCAACAAGGACTGATTGATGCCGAGATTGAGGTTAAAGACAATCAAGAGACGTTAACGCGTCGCTATATCTATGTGGGCTTAAGACCGATTGCGGTCATCGACTACGATCAAAACAACCTACCTAATATCTATACTATTCATACCGATCATTTGGGTACACCGCAGCAGGTGAGTAATGATAACCAGCAGACAGTGTGGCAAGGGGAGTATGATGCCTTTGGTAATGTGACGGTTAAAGCCATTTCACAAAATAACAGCCAAGATATACAAGCCAAACAGACAGGTTGGTCGTTAAATCTTATTAATCAAGCCAATGCAACAGACGATACTATTAACAAAGAACCGTTTGCGTTTAATCTACGCTTTGCCGGTCAGTATGAGGATAGTGAGAGTGGCTATTATTATAACTGGCACCGGTATTATAATCCTGAGACGGGACGCTATTTAACCTCTGATCCTATTGGACTTAATGGGGGACTCAATACGTATGGCTATGCTGGAGCTAATCCTGTGTCTGCTGTGGATCCGTGGGGGTTGATTAGCTGGTCAGCAAATGAGATTAATAATCTATTACATAACGCATTAGTGGGAAGAAGTGTTCAAGATAGAAGTTGTCCTATGTGCTGTCTAAATGCTTTTAGTAGCAATTTAGCAGCTTTACATGGGAAGACGGACTATAAAAAAGGAGGAACTATGGCGGCAATATTAAGACCTTACAAAACTAGGAAGATGTCTAATATAGCGCCTACAGCTAAATCCGATGGGAAGAAATTCACTTCTCAATCCCATAACTCTATAGTAGGAAAAGGTCATATTAATGTCAATGTAAGTCAAAAACTCATCGACGCTACTCCTAATAATGAAATTGCAGTTTATGCAGTCGGATTAGCAGGAGAATACCATTCAACACTCGTCGTTATTTCTAAAAAGCAAACAACTGGGGTTGGATTACATGCCATGATAAGAGGTACTAATAACCAGCCTTCACTTTTGTTTATCGAAGATCTATCCGGAGTTGAACATTATAAGAGTCCCAGTCGAATGGACTATAGTATGGAAGGCTTCGTTATAGGCGCAGCTAAATTCTATCGTGGTGATAAGCCAATCGATGGTGCAATTGTACCTAAAGATACTAGCAGAGATATTAGTCTAGATACTACCGTTTGGGAGGTTTTAAAATGAAATTGATATGGCAGTCTTCTTTCTTGATATTGATGTTAGCTGGATGTTCATTAGAGAATAATGATAACTTGCCTAATTCGGATAATAGTTTGCTAAAAGTCGAGCCTGCTGCTATTGAATCCGAAAATAGTGATTTGCAAGGCGACATTATTGATGACCTTTTAATAAAATTATCTGACTTTAGGGCTGAACAGATAAAAGGAGAGGAAGCCAAGTCAGTATTTAGTGGCAGTTTGAGTTTCTGTACGAACTTCGTTAATTATGAACCTCACATTATTGAAGATAACAGTTGGTGGATTTTAGAGGATGATAAGCTCATTAGTACCGCTAGAGAATTTAAGTTTTCAGATAGGCAGCAAGCAGATAGTTTTGCAGTAGAAGCGAAGAAATGGGCTGAGATGTTTTATACCTTGCCTAGAAGTACATGGAATAGAAACAACGTTAATTGCTGGCCAAATCATACAGACAAATTTTATGCGGTGATTCATAACGGCGATAATGTCATGCTTATCGGTGATGGAGACCAATATAATTATTGGTTTGAAGCTGGTGATGGCATTAGAGACTTCCACGTAAGAAACAATACTGATTTTTATAGATTTTTAATTACTATGAAGAACCAAAAATGATTATTATTTTAATGGCTAATAATTAGTCATATAGAACGTAGGGTAGGCTTATTAGTATAGGTAATATCTCAAATTTAAAACATTAAATACTAAAGGCAACGGCAAGTAACATGTCGCTATCAATACGATAATACAGGCAACCCAATCTTAATCAGTACTCAAGATCAAAGCAGTGATACACCAAAACAGCGCAAGTTTAATTACGGGGCAAGAGGTCAATTAACCCAGTATCAAGATGAAAAGGGCAATAAAACAAACTATCGCTATAACCATGCTATGCAGCGAGTGAGTAAAACCACAAGTAACGATAAAAAAGACAAACACGAGCAGCGCTATCTATGGCAACAAGGACTGATTGATGCTGAGATTGAGGTTAAAGACAATCAAGAGACGTTAACGCGTCGCTATATCTATGTGGGCTTAAGACCGATTGCGGTGATTGATTATGACAGTGACAA
>NZ_KB907686.1 GCF_000382145.1 Psychrobacter lutiphocae DSM 21542 | reverse complement strand
GATGGGCCACTACCAAGCTCGAAAGATACTACCCGTTATCATTATAACGGTAAAAGCCAAATAGTCAGTATAGCCTATCCAGAAGGCCTGACTCAGAATATGAGCTATGACGATCAAGGTAGGCTTGCAGCATTAAAGGATATTGATAACACTACCAGCACTTATCAGTATGATGCCCAAGGTCAAATCACTCAAACCAATCAAAATGGACAAACCACTACCATCAGCTATGACCCAATGGGCAGAGTCGCGCAGGTTACCGATCCATTGGGTCAAATACTAAGTTATCAATATAACTCAGCTGGTCAATTGATAAGCATGGGCGATAAAACGCAAGCACAGATTGATCTGATTCGTGATAAAGAAGGCAATTTAACTGCTGCTAATTTATTAGTAGATGGTAAGGTTGAGCAGAAAAAAACATTTGAAACAATAGATAATGACACAAAGCAAGCGCTTTTAAGTAGCATTCAACAGATAGCTGAAGGCCAAACAGGCAATAGTGCACGACCAGATATTAACATAAACCCTTATCAACAAATTAGTGCCGTTTTAAACCAATCTGTTAGCGTGGCTAAAGCGAAGCTTGAACAATCTGATGTAGATGGACTCATTACCACTTATACCCAAGATGATATGGGTAATATAATCGCTGTTGACAGTCCCACAACAGGGATTACCACCTATAAATACGATGAGAATAATCTACTCATCGGTAGTCAGTCACCTCTCAACACTCAAACCTATCAGCGGGACAGTATTGGGCGCATAACCGATATACAAGTAACATCAATGGATGGCATTATTGAGCAACACCATATTGAATGGGGAGCGCACAATAAACCTATCAAGATTACTTATCCTACAGGGTTTGAAACTTTCTCATATAATGATGCTGGTAAGCTTAAAACGCACACTCAAAACATCGATAATAAAACCTTTACGCTAACGTATAAATACGATAATCAAGACAGAGTCGCCTCTAAGAAGTTACCTAGTGGTGAAGTGATTAAGTATACCTATAATGGTAGTGACAAGAAAAAAGTCGGTGTACTAAATAGCGTTGAGCTTAAAGGGTTATGGAATAAGCCTATTATTAGCGGACTTAATTCAGACGATGATACCAGTATTAATCAGTCATTTACCTTTGGTAATGGAATTAGTAATAGCCTACAAAAAGACTCAAATGGACGAATCGTTTTAGCAGGTAATCCTAAAGTTGGTCAAACTGTACTAAATTATTCAGGTAATAAAACCACAGAACCCACTACAGTTAACCAAACCTATAGCGCCCAACTAGGCGATGCTATCCATCCAAATCAAGGTATCCACAAGCACCTAGAAGGGGCTTTAGATAAGGTATTACATGGACGCAGTAGCGACATAACAGCCCCAGTACAAACAGACATTATTGAACAAATATATCAACTGCCCAAACTAGATAAATGGGGCAGGACCATTCAACAAGGCGATCAACATTATGAATACGACAGTCAAAACCGACTTACTAAGATAACCCATACGGATGCTACAGGTCGATCACTACCCGTAGCAGAGTATCGCTATAACACCTTTAACCAGCGTATCGCCAAAACCACATACAATAATCAAGGCGCAAAAACTAAGAACACCTATTATTTCTATAACGGTAACCAGCTAGTCGCAGAAACAACAGATGAGGCGAGTAAAAAGGCTGATAACCTAAAGCAATATATCTGGCTAAACGATACCCCTATTGCGGTACTGCAGCAAGGGGATCTGTTTTATATCCATACCGACCATAGAAATGCACCAATAGCCGTTACTGATAAAACGAGTAAGCTAGTTTGGCAAGCGACCAATGAAGACTTTGGGTTTGCTCATATCAATCGTCAAAGTGAGTTTGAGCTTAATCTACGGCTATCCAATCAGTACTACGACAGTGAAAGCGGTCTACACTACAATACCAATCGTTATTACGACCCAGTCAATCTTAGATATAATACTACAGATCCGTTAGGTCTAGCAGCAGGACCTGACTTGTTTGCCTTTGCCTTAAATCAGCCTCACAGTGTGAGTGATCCTGATGGGTTAGATCCTCAATGGAATTTACCAACTGATCGTGAAGTAGCAGGTTGGAATAATGAACAGAAGATTGGTTGGGTGTTTAATTATGCAGCAGGATTTTTTGGATCCGATGTTAAATCAGCGTTGCGTGAACTTGTAAGTCCTTCTTCTATTGCTACTACAGCAGCTGTATTTGGTGTTTGGGCTGTTGCTCAATTTACCCCTTATGGATGGGCGGCTGACATTGCGTTAGCTGGAATAGGGGGTCTCCTTATTGGTAAAGCAATTATTGATGTCATAAACGGTCTTTACAAAGCCTCCAAGATATTAAAACCCACATGTAAAGCTACTGATTTATTAGAAGCTGGAGAATCTATTCGAAAAGCAGTAAAAGCTGCTACACAAAGTCTTGCTACTGGTGCTGGTGCTTTAGCTGGTGCGAGAATAGCTAAATTATTCCGAACTATTTTTAAAGATAGAGGGCATACTGCTACGCAAGCTAAAAGAGCTGCAAACGATCAGAAAAGATATGGAACTTTTAAACCAGGCAGAACACGCGCTGGTTATAAAGAAAATGCAGAGGCTAAAAGGCGTGCGGAATCGGCGGGATATGGTGATGCTTTTCGCCCCCCATGGTCAAAATGGAAGACCGTAACAGATACTTGGCTTAATCCAGGTGAGAAAGTTTATATGTTGGTGAATAAAGGAGCTACACCTACAGAACCTGGGTTAGGGGGGTGGGTGTCACCTGATAAGTTTTCAAATTTAAAAGAAGCTAGACAAAAGTTAGCTTTATTGCCTGATTTTAAGCAAGATCATGAGTGTTGCGATTTAGTAGAGCTCATAGTTAAAACTCCCATACCTGTTCGTTCAGGTACCGTAGGATCATTGATTTCAAGAGAGAATGGTGCATTATATAGAGGAGGTGCTCGACAAAGTGAACTGCTTATTAATCTAAGAGATGATAAGTGGAGAAACTATTTTAGAGTAAATGATATTAAAAAAGAGGCTGATCTCAAATGATAAAAGAATTTAAGGTTACAAGTAGCAAAGGACAAGTATGTATATATAGTGACTATTTTTTTTTATATAAAGGAGGTAGTTATACGTCAATCAGAGAAGCTGAATAAAAATCTGGTTTTGGCTATGATATAGATAATCCATATTTTATTATAGAATGGGTACATAACGAAGAACTGATAAAGTTGACAGTTAAGGGGCTAGCCTCAGATTTTAAAGTAGATCCAAATAGCAATCTTATTTACGTTAGAGGTAATTATATAGATATCATCAAGTCCCGTAAGAATATATTTACTAAAAATAACTTGAATGAGTGGCCTCTAAGCTACTTTATCAACGTAAACGGGAGTATTAATCACCAACTCAATCCCCCTAAATATGTATATTATAAAGATAGAATACCTTGGCATACTTTTTTACCCAGTAACGAAACAGAAGCAGATAACGCTAATAAAACCCCTACAGAAGGTATTAGTGGAATAAAATATTTTAATGAAAGAAACAGCCTTGTTGGTTCATATTACTATATGGGTGATTCAATTCAAGAACGAGAATATGATGCTATAAAAAAAGAATGGGGTGCCATAGTGACAGCGTTTAGAACATAGTTCTAAATAATTTGAATTATTTTAAATTATTAGTATATAAGACCTAAGTTATGACAATTGAATTTAAAATTACTAATAGTAAAAATCAAAGCTGTTTGTATAAAGATTACCACTATATTTATCAAGGCAACAAATATAGTTCTTTTTGGGTTTTAAATTCAAAGACAGATTTTGAATATGATATTGACAATCCCTTTTATATAATAGAATGGAGTTTTAATAATAAGTCAATCACTTTAAAAATAGAAGGTCTTTCAGCTGTATTTCAGGTTGATCCACTTAGCAAGCTTATTATTATTCAGGCTAAACATATTAAGTTTGAAAGATCCGATAATTTAAAATATACAATTAATTCCTCTAACGATTGGTCTTTTTGTTATTTTCTTGAGAACAGTGGTAAAGTTAATCATCAGCTTATCTTACCAGAGTTTGTTTATTATAAAGATATACCTTGGGATACCTTTTTACCAAGTAGTGAAGAAGAGTTGGTTAGTAGTGAAAAACATCCTGTTGAGGGTTTATCCAGTATTGTGTTTGATAAAGATAGAAACAGTTTAGTCGGTTCATATTATTACAGTTATGATTCAATTCAAAAAAGAGAATATGATGCTATAAAAAAAGAATGGGGTGCCATAGTGACAGCATTTAGAGCATAGCTCTAAATAATTCGGATTATTTTAAATTATTAGTATATAAGACCTAAGTGATGACAATTGAATTTAAAATAACCAGCAGTAGAAATCAACATTGTGTTTACAAAGATTACCATTATATTTATCAAGGTGATCAATACGTTTCCTTGTGGGAGCTAAATTTAAAGACCGATTTTAAATATAATATTGATAACCCTTTTTACATAATAGAATGGACTTATAATAAAAAGCTAACTAGGCTGAAAATAGAGGGGCTTGGAACTGATTTCAAGGTTGATCCGCTTAGTAAACTTATCATTATTAAAGCTAAACATGTTAAGTTTGAAAGATCGGATAATTTAAAATATACAATTAATTCTTCTAACGATTGGTCTTTTTGTTATTTTCTTGAGAACAGTGGTAGAGTTAATCATCAGCTTATCTTACCAGAGTTTGTTTATTATAAAGATATACCTTGGGATACCTTTTTACCAAGTAGTAAAGAAGAGTTGGCTAATAGTGAAAAATATCCTGTTGAGGGTTTATCCAGTATTGTGTTTGATGAAGATAGAAATAGTTTGGTGTGCTCATACTATTACAAGTATGATTCAATTCAAAAAAGAGAATATGATGCTATAAAAAAAGAATGGGGTGCCATAGTGACGGCGTTTAGAACATAGTTCTAATTAATTCGGATTAAGTAATCGAACAGAAATACATTATAATAGCAATTTTCCATAACAGACATAAAAAGCCATCATGAAGATAAGACAAGTAGAACTAACCGATGCCGAGCGTAAAGCACTAGACCACGGGTATAAACACGGAAAAACAGCCAGTTATCGAAAACGTTGTCACATTATACTGCTAAAAAGTGATGGCAGAATAGCCAAAGACATCGCACAAATAACCGACACCAACATTCAAAGCGTATACAATTGGCTCAACCGTTATGACGCC
>NZ_KB907685.1 GCF_000382145.1 Psychrobacter lutiphocae DSM 21542 | reverse complement strand
TAACGCTGATTGTACCGTTAGCACCGTCTTTACCATTTAGACCAATTGTACCGTCTGCACCATTGATGCTAACACCGTCTTTACCGTTTTCGCCTTTCACTACGATAGTGCCAGGGTTTTGATCGTCACCTACGGTTAAGTCTTTATCTAAACCAAAGTCGATTTGGTCATCACCTACAGTCGTAACGATGTTGCCATCTTTACTGGTGTAGTTAACTGTTCCACCTAGCTTAACGTTATCAACCTTCTGACCATTAGCAAGTTCAGAGTTATCAGCTGTAATGTTGAAGCCTTTCTCAATCTGAGTATTAGTATCAAACAACTGGCTACCATTGACTGCATCTGTGCTGTTAGCACTGATGTCACCATCAGCTACATTAGTAATCTTATCGCCACCAACACTTAGACCATCGGTACTGGTAGTCAGATTAGTTACATCACCATTTGAGTTTTCAAGCGTTACACTATTGAAGTTTGGATCTTTGCTGACAGAGTAAGTAAACGTACGACCATCTTGCTCTAGTACCATGTTGTCACCAGCTTGGAATTTAACTTCCGAACCTGGGTTAACTAAGTCTACGCTAGTACCTGTTGTTACACCGGTACCTACTTCACCAGAGGTTACGTTAAACCCTGATTTGTTAATCGCAGTTGCTACAGTATCAGCTGTTGCAAGTGCAGTAGTATTAGGCGTTCCATCAAGGTTAGTAGGTGCATTTACCATACCATTACTATTATTAGTTAATGGGGTAGTTACCGCTTTGATTGAACCATCCGCATTCTTAGTGATGGTTTTATTATCAGTATTAACGGCTACGTCAAAGATAGTAGCGCCATCAGCTGTTTTCTTAGTGTTATCTACTTTGATTGAGCCATCTGTAGAGGTCACTTCTTCTTGTGATGCTTTGGCCGCTTGCTGCAACTGATCTTCCGTTGCTGCTTGTCCACTTACAATCTGGTCTGGGTTATAAGTGATGTTGGTTAAGTTGTTTACTGTGCCTTTGTTACCATCAATTGTTACTGTGTTGGCATCACCTACGTTAACAACGTTGGCTAAGCTAAAGTCAATCTCGTTGTCACCTGATACTGTTGTGACAATGTTTTTGTCTTTACTGGTGTAGGTTACAGTGTCGCCTAACTGTACGTTATCAGGTGCACCATTGTCTGCTGCTATGTTAAAGCCTTTTCCTACTGTGGCTAATGTGTCTTTGGTGCCTTGTGATAAGTCAACTTTAAAGTTACGGTCGTTGTTAGCATCTAAAGTGTCACCACCTGTTACAGATAGTCCAGAGTCTGCATCGGTTACTACATTCGTGCCTTCAGCATTTACCGTATAAGTGTTGGTTGCATCATTATGGGCAACACCAGCAATGTTAGTACCGCCTTCAACTTTAGCTAACTGACCGACTGTCGCTGCATCATTATCTTTTTCACCTGGTGCAACATTGGTGATCTTGTCACCATTCACATTTAGGCTATCACCTGTGCTTGAAATTGTGGTGCTAGTCTCAGGGGTGTCACCACCAATGGTGATTGAGTTGTTGGCTTTGATTGTGTTTGAGGTAACACGGTTAAAGGTTACGTCATCTTTGGTAGCAAAGGTGAATACTGGGTTTGCTGTGTCACCACTTTGATTAACCGTTAAGTTATCACCTGCTTCATAGGTGATGGTGTCACCTGGATTAACTAACTCAGTACCTGCGTTACCTGTTTTACTACCTGTACCTGTGGCACCAGAGTTTACTTTGAAGCCAGATTCGTTAATCGTTGTCGCAATTTCATTTGCAGTAACGAATTTATCACCTTCAGGAGAGGCTGGTACTATGATACTACCATCTGTATTAGCATTAAGATCTGTGGTCTCAGGTGCAGTTGCTTTTACGTCAGCATATAGCTTACCTGTTTCGCTATCAATTTTAATAGTGTCATTATCATATTGAACATCATACTTAATCGTACTGGTCGTACCATCACTAGTTACATTTGCTTTAGTCGCATTACCGTCTGCAAATACAACATTGTCATAGGCTTTTACAAAGTCTCTTTGCTCGTTTGTGCCATTTACTTGTTGCTGTAAGTTAAATCCTGCATTTAACACATCACCTACTGTGGCAGCTGATGAGTTATTAACATTATTCGGTACAGTGCCTGGTGTTCCAGTTGCTGGAGCATCTGGTAAGTTGTTTACTAAGCCTGTGATATTGCCTTCGTTACCATCAATGGTAATTGGATGCTTGGTAGAATCAGTTGTATTACCAACTTTAACAACATCATTTAACTTAAAGCCAATCTCATTATCACGTACGGTGGTGATAATGTTGGGATTTGTTTGGTCAGCGCTGTCATCAGTGAATTTGACTGTTGAGCCTGATGCTACAGTTTTAGCATCTGTATCGTTGGTATTATTACCAGCAGTATTTTTGTCTGCATTAATTTTTAAAGCAAACGCATCGCCACCTGTGGCAGTTGAGCTAATAGTGAAAGTAGAACCATTTCTGTTAACAGTAACATTATCTCCGCCAACTAGTCTTACTTCATCACCTGGATTAACTAATTCGCCATTTAATTTTTGCTCTTTATTACTGACAGCATAAAAGCCACTTTGATTAATAGTGTTCGCTATTTCAGCAGCATTAACTAATTGACCAGCTTGATTACCCGTAGGTACAGTCACAGCACCGTTTGGAACGTTGAGCGTTGTAGTATTAACTTGAAGACCGTTAGTACCGTTAGTGATAGTTTTATCATCATACTTGACATCATACTGAACCGCAGTCACACCATCGACTTCAGTAGCAACAGTAGCTGTTGTCGCATCTCCATTGTTGAAACGCACCGCGTCGCCAGGGGTGACAGTACCTTTAACAGCACCACCGTTGTCTTGTACGTTAAAACCTTTTTTCACTTCAGTAGCAAGTTTATCAGCTACCAAATACAGCTGGCTGCCGTTAATCGCATCGGTACTATCCGTTGAAACTTTACCAGGTGCTACATTTTTAATCTGACGTTCAAATCCAGCTTTACCAACTGACACTTGGTCACCAGCTACTAAGTTCTTACCACCTGCAAATTCCTGTGTAAAATCAATTGTACTGTTATTACTTAAGCGAATAGTACCACTACCTTCAGTAGTGGCATTCGTTGTAGTAGTAGAGCCTGCACCTAAAGCGACAGAGTTGGTTTTTGAAGCATTTGCGCCAACGCCAAAGGCTGATGAGGCTAAAGCGGAAGCAGTTGTCCTAGTACCGACAGCAGTCGCTAGGTCACCCTCCACTTGTGCCTGTACCCCTAACACTACTGCCGCTTCACCTGTAGCCATTGTAGGTCTATATCCCTCTCCAGCTGCATTAACATCAATACCACTATATTCATTTAGCAGTGTTGCCACTGTTTTTCCTGAGATAATTTTTTTCTTAGCCGTATTAATGTCATCTCCACCTATTGCAATACTAGAGTCGCCCGATACCAATACGTTATTACCGATACCAATGGATTGATCAGCCGCAACTCTTGTCAATGAACCTATTGCAATACTTTCACTGACTTTCTTCGTAGCACCATACTCAAACTCCTTTTGTCCATTCGTATAAGGGTTGCCATTCTTATCAAGTCCAGGCTTTAATGTTGCTTCTTTCCCTACTACCTGAGTAAGTCGACCTATCGCAATATTACCACTACCTACTTGTCCTGCATCATTTATAATAGAGGCTTTGCTACCAATAGCAACTGAATCTTCACCATTTTCAACAGTCGTTTTTGGTGCAGCTATTGCCCACTCATCTTGTGTACCTGGTGTGCTGTTAGCTTCGTTATTCGTAGCAATGGTAATATTTCGAATGTTAGTAGCACCACCATATCTATTACCATCTATCATCGCACCCATCGCTGTACCGCTTAGCCCGATCAAGGCAGCGGTTAATGAGCTTAGCACAAAGGTACGTGTTGCTAAGTTTGACGATTTGGTTTTTTGGCTACTGCCAACCACATGGTTGCTTTTTTTGCCTTGACCTTTGGCATATTCTGCAACAGCGACAAATGTGCCTGTTGCTTTGTTAAATACTACTTTGTAAATATGGTTCATTGTTTTTCTCTCGAAGTTCTGAATAAAGGATGGTTTGAGGATTGAGTAACACTTAATTGAATAGGTTAGAAGTTTGATGATTTAGCAAGACTGCCTTGAGCCTTAATCTAATTAAAGAATTAATAACATTAAAAAAGCCTACAAAGCAGTTGGTTGCTTTATAGGCTTTGTTGGACACAAAGATAAATTGAAGTTGTTGTATTGAAAGTTGAGTACTAATGCCACAACAGGTTAGGCTACAATTACGGCAGGCTAAGTTAAGACAAGCTAAGTGATGACTACCTAAGTAGCTGGCACCTGATAAGGTGACAAAATTGGAAGTATGAAAATGCTTAGAAGAAGACTTCGATATAGTCTCAGCATCTAGAGGTAAAACAGCGGCGAATACAGCTGATATGTTTATTGTGTTCATAGACAAATGCTTTAAGCCCTGCTTAATATTAAAGTTAATCTCGGTGTATGGATCTCCTTTTCCATTGATATTTATAACTGTTGACACACTTACTTACATCTCCAGCGTGGCAGCTACTTAAAACCTTAAATATTTAGCTACTATTGTTAACTCCAAAGAATGACCTTCTAGTTATTTAACAATAAAGTAGCACTCCTTTTACTTTTAGGCATTAAATGCAAAATATTGGCTTTGTAAATATATTACTATTATGTGACAAATTTTTTACAAAGTTTTATCTATATTGCACTAGCGATTCAAAAGTTTTTAAATTGGTTTTCCAGCATTAGAAAACAAAAACCCCTGCAAGTCAATAAGTTATTTAAACAATCATGATTTTAATTTGACGATAATAACTACTTACGACTCATCTAACGTGTCACAACCAATAAAATCTAAACAATAACTCAGCCACAATATTTTGCTACATTTTGCAAAATACAATAAATACACCAGTATGGCGACAGGTATTGTCACTCAAGGTAACACCAGGTAAGACTGTATCATATATGGGACAGCGTCATATTTTATACCAATTCCATAAATAAACCTATAAACCAATCCAATCACGAGAAGTTATAGACTGAATGAGCTCGGGCTTGGAACAAAGTCTATTCCAAGCCTTGCAAGCAGCATCAACAATAGCCTCATAACCATCAAAACACCTATTGGATAACCAATGTTGTTTCAAATACGACCACACCTGTTCAGATGGATTTAACTCAGGTGAATAAGGGGGTAATTTAAGCATCGTCACATTATGTAGGTTTAAACTTGGTTGATGCCATAGAGCACCATCCATAAC
>NZ_KB907684.1 GCF_000382145.1 Psychrobacter lutiphocae DSM 21542 | reverse complement strand
CGCTACACCCTTGTAAGCTATTTGCCATCAAGGGTTCGTTAAGCATTTGGTAGCTGACTTTATCATTGTGAATAAAACGCCATAATGCTTGTGTTTGAGCGAAACTACTTTGATTATTAATGGTAGCTTTCATACCTGTGTGTAGATAACCATTTAGGTGTGTGTGATTACGTACGAGTTGTTGATATCGTTTAATGAGCCTCGTATCTAGCTCCATTTTCTCTATGCCATACTAATTTATTCTAACAGGTTTATGAGCTGTTACCAATTGTGTAGATACCTATGCTTTGGAAAAGGAAGGGAGCCAAACCTTTTGTGAGTCGTGGCTTGGTATATAGTCTGGATACTATGGCGTAGGCTGGCGTGGAGGAACGACACCGGAGAATTTCCGCATTGAAGGTGGCCTTGTGATGCGGTTTAGCCTCTGAGCACCGTTAAAAAATTGCATTGCAATTTTAGGTGCGCAAGAGAAAATCGCTTAAAGGCGATTTTCTAAAGCGGTTAGCTTGGTGGGGCGTGGCGTATACAGTGCCTTGTACAGCGGTGGTATCGAGGTAACAGGAACAGCGCTGTGCTTAGGCACTGTACGCCTCGCACTGCCAACTAAAAGCGAAAAGCGGGATTGGCTTTCAACTTTTATGCCCTGATTAGTTTTATGTTTGTTACCTTTGTTAAATGGTACTGAGCGGCAGTTAAAGTTACAATGGGCTCCTAAAATTTGATTTTTGGAAAATAAGAGAACCTATCATGGCACTAGACAAGATTGAAGATATTATAGAAGACATCCGTATCGGCAAGATGGTTATTTTGATGGATGATGAGGACAGAGAAAACGAAGGCGACTTGATTATGGCTGCCACCCATGTCAATTCTGAAGCCATTAACTTTATGATTACTCATGCTCGTGGGCTGGTGTGTTTAACCTTGACTGAAGAACGTTGCCGCCGCCTTGAGTTGCCACTCATGAGTGACCGCAACCAAGCTAAGTTTAGCACCAACTTCACCGTCTCTATTGAAGCCGCTGAAGGGGTAACCACAGGCATCTCGGCTGCCGACCGTGCTCGTACAGTGCAAGCGGCAGTATCCGCAACGGCAAAAGCCGAAGACATTGTGCAACCAGGTCATATTTTCCCAATTATGGCGCAAAAAGGTGGCGTATTGCACCGTGCTGGTCATACAGAAGCAGGGTGTGATCTGGCTCGTTTGGCAGGGCTTGAGCCAGCTGCTGTGATTGTGGAAATTATCAATCCAGATGGCACTATGGCACGCCGTGATGACTTAGAGAAGTTTGCCGCTGAGCATAACTTAAAGATGGGCACCATTGCAGATCTAATCAATTATCGTATTGCCAATGAGCAGACGGTGAATGAAGTCAGCCAGCAGCCATTTGAAACTGAGTTTGGCACCTTTACCCTGTACCAATTCCAAGAATATGGTGCCACTGAAACCCATGTCGCCTTGGTAAAAGGCAATCCAAACGAAGGCGTGAGTACCGTGCGTGTACATGGCTTCCATCCGCTACGTGACTTATTTGCAGCTAAGCGTGATGGTACGGGGCGCAGTGGCTGGAGCGTGCAAAGCTCATTACAAGAGATTGCTCAGTCTGAGCGTGGCGTATTGGTGTGGATTGGCAGTGATCAGCCTGTGGATTTAGGCGAAGCACTTCAACGTGCCAGCGACAATCAATCTGTGTCTACCCTATCGAATCAGCCGTATCGTAGTATTGGGGTTGGTGCTCAAATTTTGCGTCATTTGGGTGTGCGTGACATGCGCTTACTGTCAACACCGTTGAAGTTTAATGCCTTATCTGGCTTTGATTTAAACGTGGTTGAGTGCATCGAGTCACCAGATGAAACCCGCTAATCTATAACTGTAACTGCATTAATATGACAGTAACAACATGACTGCAACAACGTGACAGTAACAACATGACTGCAACAATATGACAGTAACAACTGCAACAATATGACAGTAACAAACGCTGCCAACACTCTTGCCAGTAAGGCTTCTGCGGCTGCCTCTTCTATGGTGGCTGCCGTCGCTAAGCCCTACCAGCTGCAATTACAGCATCTGATCAGTAGCGATGGAACTCGTCTGCCGCTGCATGCGATCGGTGAAGGCGAGCCTGTGCTCATGCTGCATGCCTTTGGTATGGATGCTCGCCAGTTTTTGCCATTTGTGTTACCACTAGCAAAGCAATTTCGCTTTTATTTACCGCATTTTCGTGGCTTTGGCTTGGCCGCTGGTACGCCCAGTACTGAGCCAGATTTTATTGAGCAATATGCCGATGATGTGTCTGTGTTGCTCGATTATATTTGCGATAAGCATCAAACCGATGCGGTCGATGTGGCGGGCATCTCTATGGGGGCGTTGGTGATGTGGGCGCATTTTGCGCGTTATGCACAATCAGAAGATCCCATTTTAAATTTAGCAACTGGTCATAAAGTCCGCCGTTATTTAAATATAGATCAGTCGCCAATTGTACACAACCAACCCGACTGGCAAGGTGGTGTGTTTGGCGATAAGCAGCCTGAGGTATTTGCACGTTTTGAGCAGGTATTGCAGCAGGTGCTGCCTTATATTACGCCTGAGGCTCAGTCTTCTGAACAGCAGCAGCTTGGATTACTCACATCTGGCTTACAAAGATCCAGCTTTGAAAAGCAAGCGATAGACTTTCAACATCTGCCGTTTGCAGTGAAGCGTCAAATTACCCGTTTAGAAACCGACTTTTCGTTGATGTCCGTGGCCAAGCCCGCCTCTCGATTATTTATCCAAAGTACCAGCCGCTTGCCCGATCATAAGCTTGCCTTGTATCAGCACCCGACTTGGCGTCAAAAGCTACATGGCTTACAAGCTTATTTGCAATTGCCTTACGATTATCGAGCCGCCTTGCCAGCCACCGATATTCCAGTGACCTTGTTAATCGGTGCGCAATCAACATTGTATGATCCAAGCTGGCAGCGCAAACTTGCGACTTTATTACCGCAAGCTGAGGTGGTTGAGGTTTTAGGATCTGGTCACGCCATTCCTCTGGATGCACCGATTCGCTTTACCCAGGCGTTAAAGACGTTTTTAATGTAATTTCATTCATCTATATAGCAACGCACTCATCTAACATGATAGGGATACCATGACTGACACCGTATTTGACCTAGCCCCCTACTCCTATCCGCAGCTGCACTCGGACATCAAAGATAAGATGCGGCATTTACGTCAGTCTATTGATAGGCTGGAGGCCAACCTCATCACGCCTCAGTCGCTTGCAGAGGATGCCGCTCAGCACTCGCCAGCAGTAAAAACTGGTTCTACGGCCGATTATCTTAACGAACTCAACCCCAGTCAGCGCCTTGCTGCCACTACTATTGAAGGCAAGGCATTAGTAATTGCTGGCGCTGGCTCTGGCAAAACCAAAACCCTCACCTATCGCACCAGTTATTTGATTGAGCAAGGCGCAGATCCTCGCCAGATCTTGCTACTTACCTTTACTCGCAAAGCGGCCAATGAAATTAAAGGTCGAGTCAAAAGCTTATTGTCCGAGGACTTACCCGATGGCAAAAATATCAACGACATTACTAGTGGTACATTCCACTCGTTTTGTAATATGTTATTACGCCGCTACTCTAATTTGCTGGGTATCAGTGCCAAATTCACCATCTTGGATACTGGTGACAGTGAAGACGCTATTGACCTGATATCTAAAGAAAAAGGTTACTCTAAAAGACATAGCGAACAAGCCTTCCCACGCAAAGCACGGTTACAAAAGATCATCTCTGCCTCGCGCAATCGCCATATCTTAATTCACGACTTGATTGCCACTGAGTATCCAGACTTGAGCGTTCATGCTGATGCCATCAATCAGCTTGCCGAGGATTATCATAAATATAAGCGTGCCCATCATCTATACGACTTTGATGACATTATCTCGCAAGTGGTGAGGCATCTTAAAAACAATGTACAGTTTCGTAAAATACTACAAGACACCTACCGCTATGTCATGGTCGATGAGTATCAAGATACCAATATTCCACAAAAACAGCTGATTGATTATATTTGTCAGCCAAAACAAGTGTCGTTGATGGTGGTTGGTGATGACAATCAAAGTATTTATGCGTTTCGTGGAGCTAATTATGAAAACATTTTGTTGTTCTCTGACAGCTATCCAGACGCCAAGCTGATTAAGCTGGAGCAAAACTACCGCAGTACTCCTGCCATACTTGACTATGTCAACGCTTTATCAGATCAAATTACCTTTGGCTATCAAAAAAGATTGTTTTCAACGCTACCAACTCAGGGACAAAAACCACAATTTTGTCGGCGTAGCGATGAGGCGGCTGAAGCCAAATATATTGCTGACAAACTTATCGAGCTCAAGCCTGATCATGACTATAATGACTTTGCGGTGCTGGGGCGTACTTCGTTTCAATCCAGCCACGTTCAGTTAGAGTTTATCCAACGTGGCATTCCTTTTATTGTGGTTGGGGGTATCAAGTTCTTAGAAAAGCGCCATATCAAAGACGTTCTGGCATTGGTGAAAATCTTACATAACCCAAATGACACCATTGCTTGGCACCGTATTTTGACTTTGTTTAAAGGGGTTGGTCAGGTCACTGCAACCAAGCTGACCCAAGCCATCTTGCAACAAAACAGCTCATTGCAACCGCTATTAGATCCTAAGTTAAATAAAAAAAGCGAGCAGTTAATCGAGCTATATCAAGTACTGACCAAAGCCGAGCAAGCGGATACGGTCGCCGAAATGATTGATGTTTTGCTCGACTTTTATACCCCAGTATTACAGGCGTTAGAGGACAACTGGCGTGAGCGTGCTGAAGACTTTCGGGTACTAAAAAACTTAGCGCAAGAGCACAGCAGCATCGAGCGCTTCTTAGAAAGTCTCGCCTTAGATCCGCCTAATGATTCAGTCGCTACTTTTGACAACACAGCGCCTGAAGACAAGGATGCGGTCACTATATCGACTATTCACAGTGCCAAAGGGCTTGAGTGGCCAGTGGTGTTTATCAATGCCTTAATCGATGGCATGATGCCGCATCGGCACTCGATAGATGACTTTGAAGCGCTAGAAGAAGAGCGCAAGTTATTTTATGTCGCCTGTAGCCGTGCTAAAACCCACCTATATTTGACCGCACCCCATTATTTTGCAAGTTTTGCGGGTTATTTTGATAAGGTCTCACGCTTTATCAGTGAAGTTCCAGCAGATACGATTGAGTTAGCATCACAAACTCAACAACAGGTCAAGGATGGCTATGGCAAACAAAAAGAGCAAAAGCCGGATTGGTGGTAACGGCTGGTGTACAGTAGCAAACTTACTTCGGCTAACTCGGCTTAAAAACCTGCCAACTTGGCTTAATAAAATAACAACCTATTACCGTTCCGAAAAACTTACCTAAATCTACTCACGTAGTTTTAGTATTTTCTTCCTGCTTCATAGATGTTTGCCTTTGTGGTTACACGCAGGTCTTATATCATCTCCACAGGCTAACACGGTGGAACTCACCGCTTTGTTAACCCATCACTGATGGGTTAAAACTTTATCAGCATGTTGCAATATATTGATACTGGCATTGATATCTCTATCATTTGCTTGCTGACAAGACGGACACTGCCATCGTCTAACTGATAGTGGTAATTCGTCTTTGGTTAGCAAGTGACCGCAATTAGAACA
>NZ_KB907683.1 GCF_000382145.1 Psychrobacter lutiphocae DSM 21542 | reverse complement strand
CCTTGTATGCCTTCGGCGTCATAACGGTTGAGCCAATTGTATACGCTTTGAATGTTGGTGTCGGTTATTTGTGCGATGTCTTTGGCTATTCTGCCATCACTTTTTAGCAGTATAATGTGACAACGTTTTCGATAACTGGCTGTTTTTCCGTGTTTATACCCGTGGTCTAGTGCTTTACGCTCGGCATCGGTTAGTTCTATTTGTCTTATCTTCATGATGGCTTTTTATGTCTGTTATGGAAAATTGCTATTATAATGTATTTCTGTTCGATTACTTAATCCCGCTTTTCGCTACTATCTGCAAGCCAAGACGAGGCATAAGCTTGCGATGCTGAGTCGCTTTGTCATGCAGTATATCCACTCAGAAAATGCCCTTTAAGGCATTTTCTCTTGCGAGCCAAAAATTGCAGTGCAGTTTTTTAACGGCTCTCAGGGGCTAAATAGCTCCTACAGCGGAGGTTGTAATAGTAATAATAAGTTCATCGCGTCAATATAATATCCACCTCGCCTGGTTTAAGTGTTTTATCTCCATACAGCTTAGTCTGAGTTTTGGAATCAATAGTTAGAGGTTTATCTACTATTTCTAAAAAATGATTAGGAAAGTGCCTTTTTAAAATCTCTAAGGTCGACGAATAAGTAAAGTCTCTTTTATCAGTTCGAACATAGATAGTGCTATGCTCTTTCATTAATTTAGAGCTATTTGAAAAAACGGAATCCAATAAATTATAGTATTTTTCCTTATCTACAAAACGACCTTTATGTATATCGCCAGTTGAACGAGGCCATTCATCATCACCTAACATCCAAAGCCTTAACCATTGGTCAGCATGATAGTCAGTAATGCCGCAATATGGAGGGGATGTAAGTAAAAGAGAGTACTTCTCTTTATATTTTATACTGTCTTGAACTCTGTTCTCTAACTCAATAGTACTATCAGCATAAATAACTTCACTAGAAGTTAATTTTGGATAACCTTTTTTATATCTCCAATCAATTTTCGATAATAATAAGTTCAATGGATTTACTTTAGGAGGAGTTTTAAAGCCATTTTTTTTCCACCAATCTATAGAGTATTGCATACCCATAGACTTAGTCATGCGCATTTGGTTGGAAAGACCTTCTCCTATTTTTGCATGCAAATAAACTAATATTATAGACATTAAAGTTGCATCTACATCGCATTTTTGCCAATCAAGGTTGTTTCTAGCGAATAATAAAAACTTTAAAACGTCATCGCAATAGCAAAGTCTATAAAATTCGGGCATTTTATCTATATATCTATTATAGTAATTTCTTTTTCTATATATTTCATAAAGTCTATCAATAACATCCTCTTTGTTAGCTGGAGATAGTTTTACTTTGCCATATAACCAACCTACAGGACTGATTTCAATACCCAATCCATGTCTACCTAAAGTGCTTGCTGCATATATACTAGAAAATCTACCCGCAAATGGATCTAAAATGTAATCCCCTTCTTTTGTATATCTATTAACTACATCAAAGGCGAACTCTACAGGAAACATAGCATAATATGGTCCGAATCTTGCCCATCTTGATTCAGCTGTTTTATAACCTTTAGTGATTTGTTCAATTCTATTCGTCATCACGGTCTCTGATTTCTCTAGCTATATCTTCAAATATTCGAGCACCTATACTCATAGGTATTGATGCTTCGGCATGTGCAGATATGAGTGGAGAAACTGAATTAGGGTACCGACTAGATACTAAGTCATTAAGTAGATTCATAGTATCTCCTAAGCGAGGGAACTGATTGATAGCAGCAGTACGAATATCACTTTGTTGAGCGTTATAACTGGCTGCAACAGCGACTAATCGTTGTCCTGACTTTGTCTTATAAAAAAATTTTCTACCAAAATAAGTATCTTTCCCATAAGGTTTTTTACTCTCTGAAAAAATAATATTTTTCTTAATATAAGTATCATCTAGTAAAAGTGCAGATTGTAATGGAAAATTACCTGTTGAACCCTCTGATGAAGTATCTAATTGCTCGAAATGGTTAAAAAATGTACCTGATTTTTCAATCCCTACAATTAGTAAGTCAGAGCCATTTATTTTATTCTGCTTTTCGTTAATTCTACCTAATTCATAGCTAATTACCTTTGTTAACCATGATGAAGTACTGAATACAGCTAAAGGACCGTCCATGATGAAAGCCACGCGTCTGAGACTAGATAGCCAGCCATTTAATTCAAAGCCTCTTAAGATATGAACTAGCCACAGTTTTTCAAGGGTAGACATAATTTGACCATACATTTCTCCATTAGTACCTGAAGGATTCATTAGTTCATGCAGTCTTAAAGCATCGGTACAATAGAGCGTTTCACCTGAATCACGACAAATGAATACTTCTTCACCAGATTCACTATATTGCATAGGCATATGACTAAAATCTTCAATAGGTGATTTAGGAGGGTTTCTATCTTTAAATTTCTCCCTCTTAATATTCAAGAGATATTTATATGTATCTAATAGTGTTTCGCCATTCTCAAATATCTTATTACTGCGCAGTTCTTCAAGTAAAGCTTTCCTCATGGATGACTTAGCGTCTTTCTCATTATCAATAATAATATTACATCCTGGAAAAACACTATCAATTGTGGAGGTCTTTTCTGTTTTCCTAAACTCTCTAGGGTCTATAAAATCTTGGCTTTCTAGTTCTTTAACTTTTTTTAAATCTATTAATACTGATGAGACGGTTACATAACCAAATTCTGCACCTGGAAATCCGTTTTCTGCTGGTGCTACCATGTAGCTACCATCAATAGCTAAAACTAAGTCAGGTGTAAGCTCTGACTTAACGACATCATCAATTGTAACAAGGTCTAAATCAAAATCATCTTCCTCTGGATTACGTTTTCTAACTCTAAAACGCTTTTCAAGGTTTTTAACTTTTTCTGAGTCCCTTAGTCTTCTAAGTGGCTCATAGCTTGCAAATTCACCTTCGAAACTCATTTCTAATCCTTAATTAACTTTGAACAAATCGACTTGAACTGGTATGACAAATAAGTTACTAAGCGTTTTAACTCTTAGAAAACCCTTATCTTGAGCTCTTCTTATAGAGGGTTCAAAATCTTTGAAGTCATAATATTTACACAGCTCTTTAGTCTCGTCGGTATTATTAAGATGACTGATAAACCAGTTTGCTGTATTTTTTAGTATGTTTTTTTGAATACTACTTACTTCTTGAGTGGCATAAACCATACCTAATCTGTATTTAGAACCTTCTTTGGCTGTACGTACCCATACATCGGATAAATCTAAATCGCTACCTGCAGGCAATATATTATGTGCCTCTTCTACGTAAACCAATATTTCAGGAGGAGTCTCCCCGTTCCTAAACGATTTTTGATTTTCTCTGAAAATATGCCACATAATGCGTTCAGCTGAAGATTTGTTAAGGTCTGGTTCTCCACTAGATTGATCAATTATAACCAACTTACCTTTTTTAAGGTCTTCATATATGTCATCAGCATAGTCACTTTCAGTAACAGAGGAATGTTGGTCTCTTACGGCAGCTATTTGTTTCGATCCATTTGTCCTCCATATCATCTCTAGAATCTTATTTAAATCATCATCTGCCCATTTCTCTCCAGATGAGCTTTGATCTACATACCATCTATCAAAAGCAAGATATTCATCAGTTTTCATGAAATCATAAAGCGTTGAAAATGCAGTAGCTAACTCTGTAAAAGTGGGATTGTCTTTTTGGAAGATTTTAGCTGCAGATAAATACTTTGCTGAATTATCTGGATCGGATGTAACATTCATCATCCCATTAAAACGTTCATCTTCATTCCTAGCCTTAGGTCTACCACTAAATAACTCTGCTTTGAAGAGCTTGTTAGTGTTACCCGTAAAATTAGAAGGGATAGAGAACCCAGCCTTTGCTAAAAGTGATCTATAAGCTAAAACTCTACGGTTATATCTTGTGGTAGCGCTTGCATCACTTTCGACTGGCTTGTTAAAAACAACCTGTTTAAAAGACTCAATGAATTTACTTTCTCCTTTGTTAAATGAAGAGTCGATAATTTCTTTACCAATTTGCAAATTATCGTCTAAATAAAAATTTAGTAACATTAATTTTCTTTCAGGATCATTGACATGCTTATGTATACCATACGTTACAACTTCATTGTCCCTCTCTGTTACATGAGAGTTATGCTTCCAAATATTCTTTAGGGCGGAGTTATTATCTTGAACGTTCTCATTAGCGTATTCACCATTCGGGTCGAAAATAATTTGACCTATTCTTAAAGGTTTATCTTTAGAATTATAAGGTGTACGTAGCTCATATACAGACTTGGCTATAATTTTTGTTGTATTAGATTTACCTGTTCTTGTCATACCAAATAAAGCTGATTTTTGTGATAATAAGTCGGCGGGATAAACATAAACGGGGACGTCGTCTACCTGCTGGTACTTACGATTAGTAGAGGCGTACCTAACATGACCTAACTTAACTTTTTCTGAGTTATGATATTTTTCATAATGTGATTTTAGGGTAGTAGGGTCAGCATAATTGACAATTTTTTCTAAAGCTTGTGCATTTGGTTTGTAAACCTTCAACCCTCTGTTAGGATAGAAATTAGATATATCACTACCAAATTTTAACTGTAATGGAGACTCTGGCTCACTTGAGCTCTCATCAAAATAGAATGTACCAATAATTCGGCAAGAAATACCAGCATAGCTTAGGTAGTTACGTGTTTTAGCGTCCATTACTCCCTGTTCATCCCAGTGTATTTCCTCTCCACTTACTCGTTGAGCAGTTTGAACTCGTATTCTCTCTGCCTCATTATCTTGAGGTAGGGGGGCAGAATCCATTACTCTAAGTAAAATAAAAGACGAGTCCTCAGCTTTGAAATCAATATCATCTGCTTTAGGGTTGATGCGAGTTGCAATTAAGAAGCTAAGGCTAGGTATACCACCAACCTTTTTTCTTTCAAAGTCTGTAACTATGACCTTTGCAGTTTCATAATTGATAGAATATAAATCACCCACATATTGTGTAGGTTGGATTAGACTTCCAAATAAGTTTTTTACTTCATCTGCACGATTAGAACTAAAGCTCTCTTTAAGACCAGTTTCTATATCCATATTTAATACCTGACTTTATTATTATGCTAAATTTAGGGGTAGATAAGATGATTTTAAGCATAGCGTTATAAAAATCTTGACTATTCTTTTCTTTTATACCCTTGTTAAAAGGGGGGGTGATTGCATCATCTCCTAATATACATTATTAATTGAATATATGTTAGTCAACAATGAATTTACACGACATATAGTGTCGTTTAGTCGTTTTATGCACACAGCGCTTCGCCTTATAAAATTGTTAAGCAATACCTATAAGGCGTAGCGTAAAGTCACCTGTACCTGAGGGTAAGACTTATGCAGAGGTCAGTCCCAATCGACCATTGCCATCATAGGTCAGCATTATGGGCTGGTTAATCGTATGTCAGCGATTGTTATTATCTCGACTATAGGCTCATTTTTTAGCATGAGTGCGGTGTTGATTTATTGGCAAATGACGATTGGGTTTTAGGTTTAAAATATCTATTAGCGCATTAAATATAAATTAATGAGCTATTTTGGAGCTTTATTTGTCAAAGAATGATGAGTTTGAAAAGTATAGTTATTTGATTAACTATGAAGTTGAGTTTATATTTTATATCAATACTTTGACTATGATTTTTATGTTTATTTGTTCAATTGTAGTCATTCGAGCAGTTTTTTTATCTAACCGATGGGCTTTCTCATTTTTCGGTATGACTTTATCTGCGCACTATCTTATACCAATTCCATAAATAAACCTATAAACCAATCCAATCACGAGAAGTTATAGACTGAATGAGCTCGGGCTTGGAACAAAGTCTATTCCAAGCCTTGCAAGCAGCATTAACAATAGCCTCATAACCATCAAAACACCTATTGGATAACCAATGTTGTTTCAAATACGACCACACCTGTTCAGATGGATTTAACTCAGGTGAATAAGGGGGTAATTTAAGCATCGTCACATTATGTAGGTTTAAACTTGGTTGATGCCATAG
>NZ_KB907682.1 GCF_000382145.1 Psychrobacter lutiphocae DSM 21542 | reverse complement strand
CGGATGGGTGAGTTGCGAGGGCTTGGTTTGTCAAGGCTACGCGAAGCAAGAGACTTGACAAACCTTAGCCATCGCCTCACACGTCTGTGCAGATAGTAGCGGAAAGCGAGATTAGCTCCAAAAGCCCCAAGATAAATCCCACCTAAACTTAACCTAACCGAATGCCATCTTGTGCCAGTTGGTCGGTGTTTTTTTTAGCCATAATATTGTCTATTTCTTCCCAAGTGACTTCGCAAAGACTGCTTTCATGATGTTGTTGGTTGCGCTCGGCAATCAGTAGACTGCGGGCAGAGTCTCGAGCAAGGTTGAGGTTTTTGAAGGGGGTGATAAGGTTGACGTGGATGTGGAGTTTTTTGAAGACTTTGAGCACACGGCGACTGACTTGCTCGGCAGTGTTAGAGAAGGCCTCGTCCAAAAATACGGTGCTGTAAATGGGTTTGTCTGCGCCGTCTGGGGTGAGCACATAGGCGAGGCTGGCAGCGACAATCATGCCTGCAAAGGATTCTTTTTCGCCCCCAGATTTTCCGCTGGAGGAGCTAAGTACGTCTAAGACGTCTTGGGTATCGATGTCGATTTCTTCGGCATAAAAGGCGAGCTGGTAGCGGGGGTCGAGCAGGCGTAGGCTCTCTAACGTGTTTGCTGAGGCGCTGGCGGTGGCTTTGTCGAGAATGTCGATGACTTGCTTGAGTAGGTAGAAGCGTTTTTCGTGGTCGTTGTCGTTTACTGCACTTAGTGCTTGGTTGAGAGTTTGGTCAAAGGCGGTGACTTGGGGGTAGTTTTCACGCTTTAGGCTTAGTTTGAGGTGTGAGTTTTGACGAAATTCGGTCTTTTTGAGTACGTTATTGATGTGGTCGATGCGTCCTCGGATCTCATCGTGCACGGTCATCAGGCGGTTGCGCAGGCGTGCCAGCGATTGGGTAGCGTGCTTATTAAGGCGTTGTTTGAATTCGTCTAATAGTTCGGGTAAACCCTCCTCATTAAGCTGGGTGAGGTGTTCAATATGGTCGCTAAGTCCGTCAAGTCCCGTTGCCCATTCTACGGTGTAAGCTTGCCATTGCGGTTTGGCTTTAAAGCTACTCATGATGCCGATGGCACTGTTTTTGTTACGGTTTAGCCTAGTGTCGTTGAGGCTGATGTCATCTTCTAAACGTTGGTTGGTTTGGGTTTGTAGCGTAGTGTCATCAAGGGTGATGAGTGTATTTTTGCCAGTTTTGTTGCCAGCTTTGTAGATGATGGTGTCTAGTTGCTTACGGATGTCATCGTTTATTAGCCCTTGGTTGTGACCGTTTTTAATGATGGTTTGGCTGTCTTCAAGGTGTTTGCGATTGACTTTAAGCTCTTGTTCTTTTGCGCCTTTTTGAGTGTTAAGAGCGATAATTTGCTTAGATATTTTTGCCAGTTCATCTTTGGCGACCTCCCAGCGCAGCTCGGCTTGCTTTAGGTCGCCTTGGGCATTTTTGATGGCGTCTAATTCTTGTTGTTCACGCTCAAGCTTTTGTTGCCAGTAAGGGACGTTGATGTTTTCCCATGTGAATTGTTGCAACTGCGCCCAAAGGGTCAGCTGTTTGCCAACGTCATTCATGGCATCTCGGGCTTGCTCCCAGCGCTTGCTAAAGTCTTTTAGCTCGGCTTTAAGGGTTTGTTCATCCGCTTGCAATAGGTCAAGTTTGGCTTTGTTGCTAAACCCAAGTTGCCAATGACGACGGTCGTCGATGTGTTGCAAATCTTTTTTATCAAAGCGTCCTTTTTCTTTGTGGATTAGCCCTTGCTGGGTCATAGAAAACGGGGTGTTGTCCAGTTGTGCGGTATTCTCCACACAGCGTAGGTCATGGCGATTTAAAAACTGCTTGAGCCAATCTCGATAAGTGTGGGTGCGCCATTTAAGTTTGCGCAAATAACCATCGGTTTTAAATTCGGTATGGGTATGATTAGTGGCGTGCTGATTTGCGACCACTTGTACTCGCACGTGTAGCCCTGTGTGCTGAGCGTTAAGCCATTTGGTGATGAGTGAATAGCTGGCTTGAGGAACGAGTAGAGTGGTTTTGAGTCCGCCAAGTGCCCGCTCGATTGCGCCTTGCCAGTGCTGTTCTTCATCTTTTATGTCGATAAGCTCGCCAATAAACATTAGAGTATCAGGGTCGATGTCTAGGCTTTGGCTGATGTTGTCTTTGAGTTGTACAAATTTGGGCGGAATGTTGGAGTTGGGCTGATTTTTAAGGGCGGTGATTTCTTGTTGGATGTCTTGATGCTTTTTTTGGATGTCATTTAAGGCAATAGCACTGTCCCCAAATTGGCGTTCGCTGTCTTGTTTTTGTTGGCTAAGCGTCGCTTCAGAGTCCACTGCTTGCACTAAGTTTTGATCGAAGCTTGCCTCATCTAAGCTGGTATCGATGTTAAGTTCACGGCAGAGAGTTTGATAACGGCTGGCACTATCGTTAATGCGAGTGAGCGAATCTTTAGTAGATTGAATGTCTTTTTTTAGGCTATCGATGCGGTTTCCGCCCAACTTCATGTATTCGTCACGGCGTAGTTGTACGGTGTCACCTGCATCGATTTCTTGTTGTTGTAGCGCATTAAGTTCACGCTCAAGGCTGACAAGCTCTTGGGTGATTTCTTCACATTTTTGTGTATAGAGCAGGGCATACTGCTCGGCAAAGTAGATAGGCAAGGCAGATTTTTGTGCCTTGAGCTCGTTGATGATTTGCTCGGTGCTGGCGATGTTTTGAGCCAGTTCGGGCAGGCGCTCAAGATGGGTGACTTGCTCTTTGGCATCTTGCAAACGGCTGTGAATGGCAACAAGGTCGGCAAATTCTTTAACGATTTCTTTGGCATCGTCACGCACGCTCGAGGGCTCTAATACCAAGGTACGAATCAGATCGGTAAGGTCGTCAATTTTTTTAAGACCCAATGCACGAGATAGCAGGGCTGGTGCATTGGGGTTGTCCATGTACAGCATACGGCGGTAGAGCTGTTGGTAGTCACTAAAGTTGTCATCACAACAAGTTACTTCAGGCTGTGAACCAAGCCATTGCTTGAGTTTGCGTACGTTGCCTTGGGCAAAGTGGTCGAGTACGTCAGCAAGTGGCAACTCTTTTTGTGCTACCACGTATAAGCGTTTGACATCACTTAGGGCATTACTTGCCAGCGTTGTCCAAAATAGTGCAAGTAGAGTGATTTTGTTGCCATCGTCACTGACATAATCGGCAGACAAACCTGTGATAACGCCTTTGTCACGTTTACTTTTGACTCTGGTATTTGCGCCATCGTGTGCCGAGCCAAAACTGCCTCGCATATAGGTGATTAAGGAGCGGTCGCTTTTGTCATTTTGGGCGGCGGCAACGTTAAAGGTTGCCCTGCCTGCTGGCATAAGCAGTGCCATTAACCCATCAATCAAGGTGGATTTGCCAGAGCCATTGTCGCCTGTGATGAGTGTGCCCTCGGGGTCAATGTTGGCATGATGCAATCCATGAAACGAGCCCCAGTTAAATAAAGACAGCTTGGCAAGGCGTATTTGGCTTTGCGGGACTAAGTTTAGGTTGCTAGTGTTGCTTATATTGTGGGCAGTTGCGGTTGGCATGGGGTGTTTCCTGTTTGTACTTTTCAATCGCCCTAAATCCCCCTTTGGAAAAGGGGGACTTGCAACTTCCTTTCATTTTAAAAAGGAAAAGCTAGGGATGTATTTATTAAATTTACTAACCAAATAAATCAGCTTGCGGGTCGTCTGGTAGCGTATGCTTTGGGTTGTCATTATTTTCAATATTTTTGTCTTGATTGTTTTTGTTAGGGCTATTTCGATTATCGTTGTTTTGTAAGTCACTTTTGGTGTTTTTAGCGATATTATCATCTACATCGTCCATATTGTCATCGTCATCAATATCGTCTTCAAAGTTAT
The DNA here is from genome assembly GCF_000382145.1 of Psychrobacter lutiphocae DSM 21542. Taxonomy (GTDB): domain Bacteria; phylum Pseudomonadota; class Gammaproteobacteria; order Pseudomonadales; family Moraxellaceae; genus Psychrobacter; species Psychrobacter lutiphocae. The sequence continues at coordinate 2,194 of NZ_KB907682.1, read as the reverse complement.
CACCTGTGGTTTCTTTGACAAGGCGCATGTATTCACCGAGCATACTTTCTAAAAAGTCGGCATTGACCACGTAGCGAATAAGTGGTGTGATTTCATAGCGTTCATCTGTACCACGCACACTGGTAAGCAGGTGGCGACGGCTTAATTCCTTAAGACGAGCAACCAGCTTTTTTTGGTCTTTGCTGGCGTGGTCGGTAAGCGGTAAAAATGGGGTGAGCAGGGAGGACAGACGCTCAATATCAATGATGATCTTTTGCTCACCGCTGGCTTCACGCTCTTGATAGTATTTGCGTAGTACCAATAGGATTAGGGTATCGTATAGCGACAAGGTACGTTTGGTAATGAGTGAAGGCGTATTATCATCATCAGCTTCGATGCCTGTTTCGATGTCTAGTTCGGAGGCAAGTTTGCCGTTCTGAATCTTATTAATACCACTGATATTAGCGTCAGTGTTGTTAATAGCATTGTGGGTCATGTCGCTATCAGGACGGGCGATAAATGCTACGCCTTGACGCTCATCTAGCACTAGGTTGAGATAGACTTCGGACAAATGACGACGAATGGGCACTTGATGTTGGCATAGCTCGGTGTAGAGATTAGGCTTTTGTGCATGAAAGATAACACCGTGACGCATTAGATGTACAAGGACTCGTTTTGCGTTCTCTGGCATCAGGTCTGACGTGGTGCTGCTTGTAGTGTCACCCTGAGGATCGACTGTGTTATTGGCTTCTTGCTCTGCTGAGAAGTTGTCTACATTGTCGTCATGACTTTGATTGATAGCATCAGAAGTTGGCTCGTTGGGTGCATCTGTTTCGGTATTGCCAGTTACCATATTGTAGAAGTGGTTGCTCATTTTGGTCTCTTGGGTGGGACTAAGTTTTGATTAATATTTCAATTTCGCTAAAAATTTGTATGACTGCTATAATAACATCAACGACTAAACTAAACTTAAAGCAGGTGATAAGATGCAATACAAAGCAATTATTAAAGATGGCGGATTGTTCATCCCAAATATATTGGGTGATCTGCAACATGTAGGTGTTGACTCTATTAGTATGCAATTGACTTTAAACATTAAAAATCTACATAATCAGCCATATCTTACAGATGAGGGGCAAGCTCTACCGACTGTTAAGATTAATGTGCATGATATAACAGATGGGCAACCGACTAAATTTAATTTGGGTCAACATAAAATCAAGGCGTTTGATAGTATCGCAGACCCTGTACAATGGCAAAACGATATTAGAGATGCGTGGTGATGGTATCATATATTTTTGATACCAATGCTTTAATTCATGCCAATCAAACAGGTGTCTTTATTACGCCGCAAAAGCATCATATCTCTGTCATTACAGAGCTAGAACTGTTATCTTATGCCAACTTATCTACTGACGATGAGCAACATCTTAAGCAAATACTGGCACAATTTCAAACGCATACCATTACCCAAAGCATTAAATTACAAACCATCAATATACGTCGACTGAAAAAACTCAAGTTACCTGACAGCATTATTGTGGCCACGGCTGAAGTGTTGGGGTGTACATTAGTGACTAATGACAGACAGATTTTGAATGCAATGCCCGATAATTCAGTAGCTTTTGAAGATGTTTCACTGGTAAGTTTATAGATTTTATTTAGTTAATTCATCAGTTTTATACCCGTCTAACCGTCCTGCTTGGTAGTCTTCACGTCCTTCGCTAATCGCTTTTGCGGTCTCTAAATTTGGCGCATAGCTAGGCGTATCGCTTGCCCAGTCGAGTGATAGCGGTATTTTTTTGGTTTGCGCAATCTCATTGAGAAACATTCTAACGGCTTGAGTAGGTGTTAAGCCGTATTGCTCGAGTACTGGGTAGGCGCTGGCTTTTAAGTCGTCATCAAGGCGCATATTAAAGTTACTGTGACCCATGATTTGCTCCTAATTTACAGTTAATACCATTACATTGTAATGCAATCTGCTTTATTATTAAAGTGATATGAGCTAAATATTTGGTATGAATTTTCATATTTGGTATGAATCTTCAAGTTAAATTTCTTATGGTGACCTACGTTTTCAAGCTTTATAAGACAGGTTAATTTTTGAGTGATAGGCTAATGTTGCCACGGAGGAGCGGTTTAGCCTCGATTGTAGCGGATATCCTGTACGGATGGGTGAGTTGCGAGGGCTTGGTTTGTCAAGGCTACGCGAAGC
>NZ_KB907681.1 GCF_000382145.1 Psychrobacter lutiphocae DSM 21542 | reverse complement strand
TGTCGTAGATGCTTTTAAGACCATATAGCCAGTAGTGCTTTCTGATGATACCTATGCTTTGAGGATGATAGCCAAAGTCTTTACCTATGCCTTCTAAGGATTTGTTTTGACTGAGTTGATGTAATATAAGCAGTTTGACCCGTGCTCTTGGTTTAGATTCAACTTTTGATAGCTTCAGAAAGTCGTGATCACTTAACTTATGATTTCTAGGCGTTATTTTTGGCATACTGGCGTCGTAATAGTAAATAATAATTTATTATATATTATTTCTTGGAATTGGTATAACTTTGACTTTAACAGGGTGTGGCGAGGAAAAGGTGAGAACCGTCAGCTATTATACTGAAAACCCTGACGAGATTGAGAAGGTACAGTATCGCTGTAAAGCTGAGAACGATAAAGGGTATAAGGTTGAAGGCAACTTAGCTGAAAACTGTAAGAATGCTCGTAGGGCTAAGATGAAGCTAATTAGGTCTGCGTTGAGGTAGCGGGATATTTGATAGAAGCACATTACATACTAAATAAGAGTATGTTGTAGTTTGGATTTGAGCCAATACAGCTAATTTACATTCAAAGCGTCATTCAACCGCTTTTGCCAACGTAGAAACTCCACACTACTCTCTAAAAGCTCATACTCTTTTTTAGGATGTATCAACCTAGTAACGTCTCCAAACTTTTTCAAACTCTTATCGGTTGGCCAATGCAATGATCTTTTCACAATTTCTACCAGTGTTTTATCGAGTTGAGAGTTCCATAATTCTATATCATTGATTTTTATAATCAATGTTGACATCAATCTAACATTATCACTTGTATCAATCTCTAAAATAACAAAAGTATCATTATCCTTAGTTATTTTAACCTCAAGTAAAGTCCTGCGATTACCATCAACCGTTTCATGTAACCTTGAACGCCCAACAGCAGGAAAAAAATGTAGTGTCTCAGAGCATTCAACATCAGGACGCTCGGAAAGCATCTTAATTAGTAGTTTAAAAGCCTCAAAACGTTGCATATATAAGTCTAAATCCACAGTTTGGTCATCTAGCCCTGCAAAATCAGCCTGACATGCTGTACCATCAATTACAGCCTCATCAGTATTCAAATCAATCTCTTCAAAATCGCCGATAGAAGACTTATTTGAATCTAAACCACCGCCAGCTTTTCTTCTTACTACTTTGCTAGTTTCAATCGGGTTTGAAAATCTAAAAGTGGTTTTTGGTATGTTCAGTTTTTTGACCTTGGTATCTATATCTGCGTCATTTTGATCATTAATAATATTATTGTCTTGAGTACTACACCCTGTAGCAGTGCCCCCTTTACCCTTTGATTGAGCACCGAACTTGAATTTTTTACTGTAGAACTTAACTTTTTTAGATAAAGCAGTTTCAATATCGCTAATATCTAAAATTTCGTGAACATGGTAGTTGTTAGTCTTTTTATCAAACCATCCAGAAGTCTGTAGTGAAATACTATCTAAACTTGGACAGTCAAATTGAAAATTCCAAGATTTAATATTATTTACTTCCGCAGCCTGTTCTATAAACCTTTTTGCAATACTTTCATATGATTCACGGGCATTTTTATCCAGTAAAATCCATGCTAATAATCGCCTTTGACCATAACTATCAAAAGTTCTTAATGGTACTGTACATATGGGCAATACATCTATCAGGGTACAATCTTCATAGTCATGGTTTATATTAAACTCCCTTTTTAATATATTATGGTCAATACAATTTCTAGCCAAATAAGCATTGTGGAAAAATAATACTCTTGCAAACTCAATCTGAGGTATATGGACAGTTATTATTGACCCATCTGATCTAATATGGTCAAACACAAAGGTTTTACCACCACCTTCTGAATCATCGCTCTCTTGCCAATTAGAAGTTGAGATGTTCTGCAAATTCATTGGATAACCACCTTTCCGAGGTTGCCCATCTGAAGGGTTTATAAACCTTCTCTTTGCTATAGCTGGTAAATTCGATAGCCTAGTATGTAATATGTGATCTTGCCCATTATTTCTTATGCAAACCTTAAGATTCCATGATTTCAAATGTTTAAATTTAAAAATATTGGCAATATACCGTATTTGAGCGTCTTCTGGATAGCCTTTTACTTTCATATACTCACCTTGCTAATTCGTCTATTCACAATATTGTGAGCCTTTGCTAAAAATCGACTGGACTCGTGAGTAATTCGTTCATCACTTAATCCAGCTAGTCGCAACACCTCCCAACGTTGTAAAGCTTCTTTATTTAATAGGCTATCAATTAGCACACGGCTTAATCGTCTAATCTGATAGTCACTAACATCTTCACTGTATTGATCTAAAAACTTTGTTACTACAGGCAGTTTGTCCAAATTCTTTTCAATAAGCGAAACCGCACCAATTTGTTGCATCCACCATCTATTGGATTTACGAGGCAGTGTTAAATCGATGTAGGTTTGCCTATATAGTTTAATTAAAGCTTTTGCTAACTCAATATCTCGCCTTTTCCAGTCAACAACAAAGCCTTTAGGTATATGAGGCTTATGATAGAACTTGTTAGTATTCATAAGCCACTGCTTATCGTTTCGATATAACCATGCATACAGTGCTTGATTTACTTTTCTAGCTTCTTTAACAGAGGACTTATTGCTCTGTATCAGTTTTAACCAAACAGCTCTGTTTGCTTCAACAACTCCCATATCAACTTTAAGTGTTTTTTTAGTCTTTTCATTATCTGAAAGTTGTTTAAGTGGCTGACTTTTTACTTGAGCAATTACCTCTGCAAAAGTCCATGGTTTATCTTCGAACATAGAAGTAATAGCGACAATATGCTCGATATAACTAAATGACTTACGATGTTTACGAAAAATACCTCGAAGCCAACCTGTTTCACTCTCAAGATTACTTAAGTTATTTGACTCTAGGAACTCTAACGACCATCTTTTCTTCACCTTTTCTAAAACACGCTGATGATCTATATGCTGAGAGCCTTTAATGCAGTCATGAGAACGAGCCAAGCTTCGATAAAAGGCAGTCCACTGCTCTAAGCTTGGAGAAGCTTGTACGCCAAGAGACAATAGCTCAGCTACCTTCACTGCAATAAACAAATCGTCTTTGCTAATATGCTCTTGGGTATGCACTAAGCAATCTCTGGTATTGGGGGCAATAAAGTCATGTCGAGAAGTTGGTCTATACTCGATTAACGAGTCTTCCAATCTAATACCATGCTTGATACAGCAATTTAATCCTGAAACCTGCCAAATACGTGACCAATACCACTCACCATGAGCTTTAAATTGTTCTTTAAAACATTGAGGACAATAACGAATGTACTTCAAGGAAGGAAGCCTAGATGCGTTGCTACCAATAGACAAATGAATAGCACCTTGTGAATGCCCAGCCATCCATCTTAAACACTCCTGCCTTCTATCCTCGGGAATGAACGGAGCGTACAAAGGAAAAAGAGTGTGTTGATAGGCGATATGATCTAGGTTAAAAGTATATTGAGGGTAATGACTGATAATCTTAGACAAGTGACAAGGCAGGTCAATGGTTGCAACCACACCTCTATCTTCAAAAACGTCATCTAACAGCTGTTTTGGGCTCATTAATCCAGCCCTAACCTTATACCTAGCAACTGTGCTATAGATTAGCTCTTCAGAATATGGCATGGGAAGATTAATCATATTAGCTTGCCTTAGGCAACCAATCGTCAACAGCAAAAATTAACGACGTGTTAGTTTTTAAATGCTCATAGAACGTTTCACTTTCATCTTTTTGGCTGAACTGAAAGCGCAGGTCATCAGAGTCTAAAGTATGCCAATCCTTCTGCTTAATAGACTTTGGCTTTATTTTAGATACTTTCGCCTTAGAAGCACTCTTAGGCTCGTTATTATCTAAATCTAGCTTAGCTTCTTTAAGCCAGTCTAAAATAATAGGTATTAAATCAACCATAGTGGCTTCAGGTAGCTCAGTAACAGCTTTTTTAACCGTGGGGACCAAAAGAGTAGAGTCCTGCCCTAGGTCTACCAGCATACGATGCAATCTAATACTTAACTCATGACCTTGATATTCTGATACTTCATCAAACTCATCTCTTTTTTGATCCAGCTTACTTTGAAGCTGTAATAACTTTTTATCAATATCTGGTACTACTAGATCTGAAAACTGAGCAATTCTGTCAGATCTACCTGACTGTAAGGCCTCAATCATAGGATGAATAGGTTTTAAATCCTCATCATAAGTATTTTGCAGCAATTTGACGGTAATACGCTCTAGTCCTGAATCTATAGCTCTTAGCTGAGCAAGAACAAAAAGTTTAACGACAATATCCAAAACCCCTTGAGACAATTCATACCAACGATCTCTTATATCTTCAGACAACGTAATATCGGCTTTTTTTAACCACTGATACTTCCATAGATTATCGGTAAAGCTATTCCATTCAGATTTGATTACTCTGTCATCTGATAAGTGAATATTTGGTTCTTGAACCATCTGCTCCCAAAAAACTGAACCAAATCCAACGCCTCGACGAGCTGATCTTAAATCTCCTTCAAAAATAAACCTGGCTTTTGGTGTGCCAACCATAACTACGGGCAGACCCACTGTATTAACTAGCGTCACAAAAAAATTCAGCATTTTTTCAGCGCCACCAGATTTGTTAACACTCAGGTGCTGTATCTCGTCTATCACTAGGAGACCTATAGCATGGTGATTAGATATTTGACGCATTAGATTTAGCAAAGTTTCGACACTATGGCGCTTCAACGCATACTTTTGTTCATAGTTAGAATCTAACGCTTGATCAATTGCTCTAAAGAAATGAAGGCAAAGGCTTTTAAGAGAACCATCGTGGGGACAGTCTACCCTCAGGTATACGATTTGAGTGAAATTAAATTCAGGGTGATAAATGACCTGAGGATAAGTAGACAAAATCTTATTAAGAGTAGTTGTTTTACCGCTACCCGAGCAACCTATAAAAGCTAAACTTCGTGCTGTTGAAGTAACAGTGGGGAATCTGACTGCATTATTCTCCCCTGACATTAAACGCTCGTAACCATTTTGAAGACGCGTGTTTAAAGAGCCATCTTTTGGATTGCGCCCCACATACCCCTCACGAATCATCACAGATAGCTTTCTTTCTAGATCAATATGACGATTAATGGGTTGGAAAAACTGCCCCATCATTTGAGAAATTAAATGTGCTCGAACTGAAGATGACGCCTGACAGTCAGACTGATTGAAATCAACACGACCTTCAAGATTTCTAGCTACCTGTTTCGGCTCTAGAATGCTGGGTAATGCCTCAATAAATGGATTACCTTTATAGCTGCCAAAACTTTCCTTATAAACAGCATTAATAATCATTATTCCTTGCCCCTCTATAATTAATCATCTTCAGACAAAATATCATGATAAACAGGGAACTTGAGTGCTAAATCTTCCTCACTTAAATTTGTCATATTTTTATTACTGCTCGCCCCTTTATGGAGCTTAATAAGCCTTCCTTTTTCACCTTTATGTTTTTGCCTGTCTTTACGCTCATCATCCTTTGCTTTTTGTCTGTTATTGCCTATATTAGCCAACAGATCTGATTTGGTTTTAAATAAATTTGGCTTAGCTTTTATAGCTTCTTGAATGATTTTTTCATTTTCTCGTTCAAGCTCTTCTAACGCTAAACTACTCTTAAGCTCCTGGTTAGCAGCTGTTCTTTTCTGTTCTTCCTGAACTTGCGGTGTTTGTCAACATAGTTGTCACCAATATATGAATTAGGCGACTCTCATTTCATCAATCGATTTAGGCTCTTTGAACGGATTTAAAGTCGTTGGCTTAACTGGCGTACAATTTCTTACGGCACGGCTCCCCCAACGAGTAGGGTTAAGACTTTTAGCATCCTCCATTATCAGTTTGCGTTTCGCTAGTATCTCTTTATCTTTACCTGTATGACGCTCATTAGGGGTTACAAAGCGAAGCTTGCTGTGCTTATGCTCCATGTTGTACCAATGGGTAAACCTAAGCACCCATTGCCTTGCGGTCTCAAGGCTATTAAAGCCATCTGTTGGCCAATTAGGACGATACTTAAACGTCCTAAATAAAGACTCTGCAAACGGATTATCATTACTTACTCGAGGTCTACTATAAGAGGTCACAACCCCAAGCTCATAGGCTTTCATCCGCATCGTTTGCGCCTTCATCGGTGCACCATTATCAGAATGTAGAACGACACCTGAATGCAGACACTTCTCTTTAATTAACGTACGCTGTAAAAGCTTGGCAGCAAGCTCACCTGACTCATGGTCATACACCTCCCATCCGACAATCTTACGGCTATACACATCTTCAATCATATATAGATAGTAGAACTGACCGCGTACAGGACTTGGCAGGTATGTGATGTCCCAACAGAACACTTGGCATGGCCCTGTGGCGGTAAATGATTGCGGTGCACTGTAAGCTCTGGGCGCAAGGTTACGTCCCCTGTGGTTTAGTTGATTATGGGCGTTAAGTACACGATAAAAGGTGGATTCAGAAGCATGATAGATACCTTCATCTAGCAAGGTGGGTACGATCTGTGTCGGTGGTAGGCTTGCAAAGCGGGGCTCGTTACAGACTTTGATGATGGCAGCTGTTTCATCATCTGTGAGCTTGTTGCTGGGCATAGGCCGCACAGCTTCAGATCGCTTGTCATGAGCTATTTGACCTTGCTTATACCAGCGTCTATAGGTACGTACACTAATACCTGCCTCGTTACAGGCAGGTGGTAGTCTTGCCCCTGAGTCTTTGGCTTCTTGTATCCATGTGATATATTGTTTGCGCTGTGGCAGTGAGGTTAGTCGTCCTCGCTTTGCGTCTCCCAGAGCGCATCCAGCTTTTTTCTGAGCACCAGTAAGGCGGCAGTTTCTGCTAAAGCTTTCTCTTTGCGATTAAGCTCACGCTCTAGCTTTTTAATCTTTTTGCGGTCTGCTTGTTGCTGGCGTTTGCTTGCTAAGCTTTGCTTTTGGCTTTGATTGAATCCTGATAAAGCACCTGCTCGCCATGCTTTGATTTGTTCGATGTATAGGCCTTTACGACGACAGTATTCGCTAAGTTCAGTCTCTGTCAATCCGCTGGTCTCAATGATGGTGGCAAGCTTGGCTTCGCTTGACCAGTTGTCGGGGGTGTTTTTATTACCGGGCATGGGCTGTCCTTGCTTTTGGGCTTGATTACGCCAATTATACAGGGTCTG
>NZ_KB907680.1 GCF_000382145.1 Psychrobacter lutiphocae DSM 21542 | reverse complement strand
ATTTTGCAATTTGCATCATCAATCGACTACTGGAATGACAAAATTGAAGGATTTCCTGTTAATCCAAAGTTTGATCAACTTAATAATGTACCCTGCCAAATTTGTACGGATGAAATGATGTTTATAAAACCTGAGTTTAAAATTGCTCTTTTTAAACATTACTGTACAAACTGGGTCTATAACGGGCATAAATCAAGTAAAAAAATAATGGTTTTTGATAAAAAAACTGCTTTTTCAAATGACTATGTGTGGCAAGTGGTTATTCGCTTACCAAAAGCTTTTGTTAACACCGGTCATTATGTCTATATAGGTGACACACTAACCGCAACCATTGACTATCCAAGCAATGAGCATGGGCAAGTGTTAGCACCAGAGCAATCAGGCATATCTGTGTGGCAACGCAGTAAGAATTGGGTGAATCAGCTTTGGGAGCAAGAAGATGCTTATCCAACAGTCAACTATGTCATTACTGACTACTTAGGTCGTCCTCGTCAAGTGCGTACAGCTAAGACAAATGAGCTATTGTGGCAATTTACACCAACTACCTTTGGTGGCAGTGTTGATAGAGCATTTGCCGACAAGGATTATCAATTAAACATACGCTTTCCTGGACAATATGAGGACAGTGAAACTGGACTGTATTACAACCACTGGCGATATTATGACCAAAATACAGGGCGTTATATATCGGCCGATCCGTTAGGTTTAGCGGGTGGTGAAAACCTGTATGCCTATGTGAATGCAACCCCAACCCATTTTATTGATCCACCAGGGCTACTCTTGTTTGCTTTTGATGGGACTAATAATAAAGATTATGACAGTTCAGCCTATTCTAATGTAGTGAAGTTTAGAGATTTGTATCGTATCAATCAAAATCCTAATGAGCCACGAGAACCCAATTTTTATAAATCAGGCAAAAAATGGAAATACTCACAGATCAATAACTCTAAAGGTAATAAAGGCTTTATCGAGTTTAAAAAACAGAACAAGTCATTTAGTAATATTAATCTAAAAAATAATGTATTCTACATGGCGGGTGCGGGAACTAAAGATCAGTATTCTAATGTATCTGCCGACTTGAAAAGCGGTGGGAATAAACTTGACCTTGGTCATGGTTTATCAATGGTTAAACGAGTTGATGCTATGACAGGCTATTTGTTTGACTATCTAGACCATGTATATAAAGACCCGAGCGTTATTCAACGTGATGAAAAAGGCTTTGTAACCTCAAAATATAAAATAAATTTAGATATTGTTGGATTTAGTCGTGGTGCGGCATCGGCACGTATGTTTGCCTCTAAAGTTAAAACGATTATGACGACAGGACTGTGGGAAATGCATGATCAAGATAAATATGGTGATCCTATTCCTAGTCACAGTGTATCGAAAAAATGGCTTTATACAACTGACTTTCTAAGAAATTGTGGTATTGATTTTAACTTTAACTTTATGGGGCTGATGGATACCGTACCAGCGTATGGTAGCAATCAAGGTAATGACATGGCAGACTTAGACCAATTTGGTATGAGTTTGGCAGTAGATGATACATTCAAAAGTGTCGTTCATGCTGTAGCAATGAATGAAAACCGTTTTCAATTTTCAAGACGTTCAATTTATGCTAGTGAAGCTAAAGCAATTGGTCAGAATGGGAAAAAAGTTAATGGTAAGCTTCGGTTAGAGAAAGGCTTTTTAGGGGCGCATTCAGACATAGGTGGCGGTTACCAAGAAGGCGATTTGTCTAACGCTTCACTTATGTGGATTATAAAACACGCTAAAGAAGCAGGAGTGTCTTTCGATGACTCTATGATAAATAGCAAAAAGTATAATCGAGTGGACGACCCTGTGGTTCATGATAGCGTGGCACGTTTTGCTGTATTTACGCCTGGTAGTCAATTTCTATGGGCTAACGATGATGATATGAATTTCGAAACGAATAGTATATTTAGAACACGTGACCATCTTGAGCTATCATGGGATTATATTAAAGATAACTTTGAGAATCCTGATAATAGAAAGCTGGATACCATAGAAGATTTGACAGAAGACTTTTTGGCCACAGGTAGTAAGTTTAGAGAGGGGGATTTATTAGGTATGATAAGAACCCACCCTATTCAGTTTAAAAGAAAGATGAGTAATTATAAAGAGCAAAAATCGAAAGGTAAAAGTGAAGCACTGGATATTTTATTTGACACTGATAAACCAAATAAAATTATTGCTGTTAATGATTACTTACTATGGCTAAACTGTCATTATGATTTGCAAATAGCGACTTCGGTAACAAATGCCTCTAATCTATCTGGTGATACTAGAATGTGTCAGAACTTGCCATAAAAATATCAAGGAGTAAAGTATGAACGGTTTAAAGCTATTAGGTTTAATTAGTATAGGATGCATGATGATTTTCGGCTGTACGACATCTGGTTTTCATGGTGTTGGAAGCACTGAGTTTACAATAGATTTTTCTCAAAAAAAGACATTAGATGAGGAAGATCCGATGTTTATTATCAAAAGATCGTCAATAACGAATGCAAGATGCTCTAGTGATAATAATGGCATTGAACCCTATATGTTTTGGGGAGAACAGTGCTATTTTGAGCACGGCATACCTGATAGGGTAGATATCCAGTATGCGAAATGGAAACCTTACTATCAAATTCCCAAACCTTCTAAACCTCATATGATGGCGTATGGCAATGCATTGCCAGCCAGTGCATGGAAAACCTATACTTTGTATCCAAAAAAAGTCATGGCAGAGGTTAAGCATCAGAAAAAACCTAATCATACACCCTTTGCCCCAAGAGCAATAGCCAAGAAACATATATTGGTATATCTAGATATAGAGGCTGATGGTAGAGTGACAATACGTGATGAGGCTCAATATGGCTATGTTAATAATATAGAAAGTTTTCGTTAAACATTATTGATACTTTGAGGTAGCAATTAATATATCTAAGTGTGATTTTATCTGATTTGTTCATAATTCAGCCTTTAAGCCAATCTAATAAAATTGGTAAGTTTTTTAGGGACATATTTAGCCTCTAATCAATCTGGTGATACTAGAATGTGTCAGAACTTGCCATAAAAATATCAAGGAGTAAAGTATGAACAGTTTAAAGAGATTAGGATTAGTTTGTATAGGATGCATGATGCTTTTCGGCTGTATGACATCTGGTTTTCATGGTATAGGAGATACAAAATTAACGATACAGCTATCTCGAGAGAAAATGCAAGCTAGAGAAGATCCAGTTTTTATTGTCAAAAGATCGTCAATAACCAATGCAAGATGTTCCAAAGATTATGATGGCATTGACCCTTATATATTTTGGGGAGGTCAGTGCTATTTTGAGAACGGTATACCTGATAGGGTGGATATTCAATATGCTAAATGGAAGCCCTACTACCAAATTTCAGACGATTATAAACCTCATATGATGGCGTACGGCAATGCATTGCCAGCCAGTGCATGGCAAACCTATACTTTTTATCCAAAAGAAATCATGGCAGAGGTTAAGCATCAGCAAAAACCTAGTCATACACCCTTTGCCCCAAAAGTCATTGCAAAAAAGAGTATATTCATATACCTAGATATTGAAGCAAATGGACAGGTGACGATACGTGATGAGGCTCAATATGGATATGTTAATAATATAGAAAGTTTTCGTTAGATTAGCAACCAGCGTATTTATCTATAACTGGAAAGGGCTTTCTAGAGGCTCTGTAGTGGTCAATTAGAGTATTAAACCATAGGAGAATGAATGAATATACTGAAATCACTACTCATCGGTACGTTATCGTTGTCAGTTTTGTCTGGCTGTATTACAAACCTGGTGGGCATTGGTGATACAGAGTTTTCTTTAGAGCTTTCAGGACCGGAAAACCTAGATCGTAGTGGTGTAACTTATATTGCTAAAAACATGCCTCAATTAAATGGTAAGTGTGGTTCTAGAGCAGAAAATAAAAAGTATTTTTTGTGGGGTAATTTTTGTGGTTTTGGTAGATTTCCACCAGAGAAGATAGAGTTGCAATATGCTAAATGGAAGCCTTTTGACCAAATACCTCATCAATATCAATCTGAAATGACCGCTTACGCTGATTCATTGCCTGCCAGTGCCTGGAAGACAGTGACGGTTTACCCCCGTCAATTTATGTCACAAGTAAAACGTAGTAAAAAAGCCGATGGCACACCTATCTTACCCGGTAGTTTGGCTACTAAAAAAATAAGAATGGAAATTATCTTAGATGAAAACGGCAATGTGACCTTAAAAGATGAGTATGGTTATGTCAGAACCATGGATATGCTTTGAGGATAGATGAATGTCGCTATCCAATATATTAACCAGATGCGCTTGTATCTGGTTTTTTTGTTTTAAATAATATCTTAAAAGTGTATTCTGATATTAATAGGGCAATAAACAAGGATGTGTTTTAATTTTGACTGTAATGTTTAAATTAGTCTCTAGTCTCTAATATTAAGAAAGGAGTCTAACTAAAAAAGACTGGATATACAACAAGAGCTATTTAGCGACAAATTGTTTAGTAAACTTCAATTTCAATTATCTTGGTCTTTGGGATACAGTACCCTCATATATAACTACTGGTGATATTTCATTAGAAGGTACTAATGTTCTAAATGACGCTAAACAGCTCAGTGACAAAGGGTATGCTTTGACTATTGATAGTGCTTGGAATCGTGTTGTTCATGCAGTTGCAGTTAACGAGCATCGTTCAGGTTTTCACGTACGCTCTATTTTTAATGCTAATGACAATAAAAATAGAAGTAACCGTTTAGAGCGAGGTTTTATGGGTGCACATTCTGATATTGGTGGAGGCTATGCTGAAGGCGATTTATCAGATGTGTCTTTAATGTGGATTATTAATGAAGCTAAAAAAGCGGGTATTAAATTTACTGAAAAGGATAATGAGGGAGAACCCATTAGTACCATTCCTCGTAAATATAAAAGGGCGGTGTTTGTCAACATAGTTGTCACCTTTTTACGAACTAGGCGACTCTCATCTTATCAATTGATTTTGGCTCTTTTAACGGATTTAAAGTCGTTGGCTTAACTGGCGTACAATTTCTTATGGCACGGCTTCCCCAACGAGTAGGGTTTAGTGCTTTAGCACCCTCCATTATCAGTTTGCGTTTTTCTAGTATCTCTTTATCTTCACCTGTATGACGCTCATGAGGAGTCACAAAGCGTAGCTTGCTGTGCTTATGCTCCATATTGTACCAATGAGTGAACCTAAGCACCCATTGCCTTGCACTCTCAAGGCTATTAAAGCCATCTGTTGGCCAATTAGGACGATACTTACAAGTCTTAAACAACGACTCAGCAAATGGATTATCATTACTTACTCTAGGTCTACTATAAGAAGTCACAACCCCAAGCTCATAGGCTTTCATCCGCATCGTTTGCGCCTTCATCGGTGCCCCATTGTCAGAGTGTAGAACGACACCTGAATGCAGACACTTCTCTTTAATTAACGTACGCTGTAGAAGCTTGGCGGCAAGCTCACCTGACTCATGATCATATACTTCCCATCCCACAATCTTACGACTATACACATCTTCAATCATATACAGATAGTAGAACTGACCGCGTACAGGACTTGGCAGGTATGTGATATCCCAACAGAACACTTGGCAGGGGGCTGTGGCGGTAAATGATTGCGGTGCTGTGCTTACTTTAGGCGCAAGGCTACGTCCCCTGTGGTTTAGTTGATTATGGGCTTTAAGTACACGGTAAAAGGTGGATTCAGAAGCATGATAGATGCCTTCATCTAGCAAAGTGGGTACGATCTGTGTCGGTGGTAGGCTTGCAAAGCGGGGCTCGTTACAGACTTTGATGATGGCAGCTGTTTCATGTTCAGTGAGCTTGTTGCTAGGCATAGGCCGCACAGCTTGTGCACGCTTGTCATGAGCTATTTGACCTTGTTTATACCAACGCCTGTAGGTACGTAGACTAATGCCGACCTCGTTACATGCTTGCTTTAGCCTTGCCCCTGAAATATTAGCTTCTTGAATCCATGCAATATATTGCTTACGCTGTGGCAGTGAGGTTAGTCGTCCTCGTTGTTGTCGGTCTCCCAGAGCGCATCCAGCTTTTTTCTAAGTACCAGTAAGGCTGCTGTTTCAGCAAGTGCTTTTTCTTTGCGGTTAAGTTCTCGTTCTAGCTTTTTAATCTTTTTGCGGTCTGCTTGTTGCTGGCGTTTGCTTGCTAAGCTTTGCTTTTGGCTTTGATTGAATCCTGATAAAGCACCTGCTCGCCATGCTTTGATTTGTTCTACATAGAGCCCTTTACGACGACAGTATTCGCTAAGTTCGGTCTCTGTCAGTCCGCTGGTCTCTATGATGGTGGCAAGCTTGGCTTCGCTTGACCAGTTGTCGGGGGTGTTTTTATTGCCGGGCATGGGCTGTCCTTGTTGACGGGCTTGATTACGCCAATTATACAGGGTCTGTAAGCCTATGCCTTCACTTCTTGCAACTTCTGATACACTTAAGTTATGTGGTGGCGATAGTTTGCTTAGTATGGCTTGTTTTCTCTCTTCACTATATCTTGGCATCATTATTCCTTGTTGCCCCCATTTAGTTTATTCTTAGGGGGTGACAACTATCCTGACACAGGGGGAGGGTAACCAATCCTATTGTTCATGATAGCGTCAAGGATTTTATTGGCTTTAAACCTTCAAGAGAGTTTTTATGGGCAGAGCAAAATAGCCATGGTCAAACTCAGTTTAAAGCTCAATCGCATTTAAAACTTAACTGGGCTGATACTTTAAGGTTTCAAGCCAAGGGTCAGACAAAGTTTCAAGAAATAAAAGAGATCTCAGAAGCTCTGCCTACAGCCCCATCTTGTAGTAGCAATCAGTTAGTATGTATGCCTATAGGCAAAAAGTCTAAACAGCAACTGATAAAACAATATGCTTGCTTAAAGAAAGAGGGAAAGGGAACTATTTTATATAACAGTAGTAAACAGAAAATTAAAATTAATAGCTATATTCAATGGCTAAAGGATAACGGTTATGCAATCGGGACTAGCACAAATTTATAAGTTGATTAAAGAGCGTTTTGAAGTACTTAAGCGATTAGGTTTTATATGTTTATGCAGTGTTTTTTTAACTGCTTGTGCTTCAACCTATGTTGAAGGCTTTGATGTGGATTTTGATAGAGATGAGGCTTTGATCGTTGTAAAAAATACAGATATCTTTAAAAAATGTATACCTACGAATAGTGTAGATGTAAATAGCGAATATTTTATCGGGGTACATTGTATATTTGAAGGTCGTGCACCAGATGAATATACTATCACTTACGCAGTTTGGATGAATGATGATGAAGATACGAAACATTTTTATGGAAAAGAAATCTGGTCTTTTGATTCAGGTCTAGATGAAAATACATATATTACAATAGACGGACGAAGTGTAAGTCGAGATGAGTGGATGGAACATGGTGAGCTTAACAGAATAGAAGCGATCAGTAATCTTCCAGACTCAGCATGGCAAACATATACCATAGACTCAAAAAATCGTTTAGAGAAGTACAAAGGTAAAACACCAGATGGACAGCCTAGTGGTATAACAATACCAATTGGCTGGGGGATATTCATGCCAAGCTTTTTTCCATGGTTACAAGATAGAGTTTTATATTTAGATATAAATATTGATAAAAACGGTAAAGTTGAGGTAGAAGAAAACTATCATTGGAAGAATGAGTTGCCCGATAATCCTTATGCTTAATATTGTAAGAATTGATTTGCCAAGAGGGCCAGATATGACTTGTGTCTGGCTTTATTTTTACCTAATTCCGATATTGGCGGTGGCTATAAAGAAGGTGACTTGTCTGATGTCTCATTGATGTGGGTCATTCAAGAAGCTAAGAAGGCAGATATTAAGTTTGATAATACTTTAATTGCAAATAAGGGCTGGAACAAAGTGACCAATCCTATTGTTCATGATAGCGTAGGTGTAAAGATGTCAGGAATCAACTTTATGCCTGGTCGCGAGTTTCGTTGGGTAGGAACAGATACAAGAATGCATCAAGGACACCAGCAATTTGATAGATTTACCCATTTAAGACTAAATTGGGAAGATACACGACAATTTCAAGGCAAAAATGCTAAAGGTGATACTTTACGCAGGTTTGAAGACATTGAGCGCTGGACTCGTGAATACAATAGAGTCGATCAAACTTTAACAGGTCATCCCCTATGCGGCGAAGTCGTCGTTTGTGATGAAACTAAAGAGATAGTTAGTTTAAAAGGTAAGGATGCAGAAGGGAATCCCACCATCTTATATAGTGGTACTCGAAGAAAAGGAGAAGAAGACATAGATATTAATGGATATATTCAGTGGTTAAGGAGAAATGGTTATGGTTTATCTGATCTAAAGACTAAACGCAAATAGCCAGTGGATTAAAAAGGATAAAAATGAAGAATTTAATAAAAACATTGTTGTTAAGTATTAGTATATTGACAACATCTTGTAGTAATGCTGGATTAGTCGATAAAGTAGCACGAGGTCCTACGCTTAAAATTGTAAAACAACAGGAGCATTTACGACCACAAGGAGACTATCGTAAAGAGCCGGATATAATCATTGATGTAGTAACCCCAGTAACTTGTACAAATTATCCAGACGGGATGTTTGGTAGTGATTGTATATTAGATAACAAACAACCCATACCCGAAAAGATAGAGTTTCGCTATGGGGTTTGGATATCTAATGAAGAGGCAGATAAACGATT
>NZ_KB907679.1 GCF_000382145.1 Psychrobacter lutiphocae DSM 21542 | reverse complement strand
TTGACTGATTTACCTATCGTTGCACAATATATACGTTCTCATTGGGCAATAGAAAATTCTCAGCACTGGGTGCTTGATGTGACTTTCGGTGAAGACAACTCGGTAAAGCTTGAGAAGAATGCTCGGAGTAATAAAGCCTTGCTAACTCGTACGGCTTTAAATCTACTGCGTGATAGGGATGATGGCAAGTTATCAGTGAAACGACGCCGTATCAGGGCTTCTCAAAATCTTGATTATCGTGAGCAGGTTCTGTTCGGTAGGGTTTTGTAGTGCGACTGCCCTGAACCTGTTTAGCCTTAATTATTCTAGCGATCATACAAGTACAAAGCAGTAACCTCAAACAAATAGCGAGAGGATTTATAAAAGGCAGGACAAACAGTAATTACAGACGGCTACAACGTTTCTTTGCACAAGTCGACCTAGACCAAGACCAGATAGCCAAATTCATCTATCAACTCTTTGACTTAGACAAAGTCATCATCAGCATAGATAGAACCAACTGGCAATGGGGTAAAAAGAACATTAACATCTTTATGCTCAGTATTGTTCATCAAGGAATCGCTATACCCTTATACTGGACACTACTTGATAAAAAAGGCAACAGCAATAGTAATGAGAGATGTGAGTTTATACAAAAGTTCATCAATACCTTTGGCGCAGACAAAATACAGTATGTACTAGCCGATAGAGAGTTTGTCGGCAAAGCCTGGTTCAAATGGCTAAATAAAGAGCAAATAAAGTTTTGCATTCGCATCAAACACAACACCTTGGTGCCTAATCATCAGGGTAAGTTGGTGCAAGTAAAAACATTATTACGTCATCTATCTCATCATGAAACGTTTATGTTAGCCAGAGTCGTTTGTATGGTGCTAAAGTTCGTCTATTTGCAAAGCGTGATACTGATAATGATTATGTCATTGTAGTAACCAACAATTTAGAGCAGACGGATGCTATGGCACTTTATGGCAGGCGCTGGGAGATTGAAACCTTGTTTTCTTGTTTTAAAGGACGAGGGTTTAATCTTGAAGATACGCATCTTACACAGTTGGATCGGGTGAGTAAGTTAGTTGCGATTTGTGCATTAGCATTTTGTTGGTCATATCGCATTGGGATTAAGGCTGTACAGCAATACCCTAAAAGACAAAAGCTTAAGAAACATGGTCGACCCCAGCAAAGTTTGTTTGCTATTGGTTTGGATATCCTGATTGATGGTTTGCGTGCGTATTTCTTTGCTGGTAATCGACGTGTGTTTGAGATTTTGGTGAGTTATTTATCTCTTAAACCACGACCTTTGAGACTTTGAACATTTTTGTCGTGTACAAAGATCCTATACATATGAGTCAAGCATTTCTTGCCATTTGATAGCCGTTTTTAGCGCAGTTAGGGTTACCCATCCTAAGTCATCGTCAAACTCTATACAGTCTATCAGATGAAAGATAAGGGCTAATGACGGTACAGTCTTAGTGTACTTCATTAGATGTTCAGCAATAATAGTATGCTCACTGGCATCACCTACTGTAATAATGCTCGCATCATCTACCAAGTCTTTATACAGCTTGCCGTTAATACGCTTATACAGTCTATATTTTTTAGTTGTTTTACCAACCCTCAAAATAAACCCTGTCAGCTCAGTATCAAGATAATCTTTATGGCCTTTATTTTCATAAGCCACCGTATCAACAAACTTTTTGGTTAATTTAACTTTCATGGCAATCTCAATAAACAGAACAACAAATAGCGACAACAGATAAGATAATACAGGCAATTGCCAGCAAGTCCAAGTACCCAAATAGTACCTAAATATTGAAAGTACCCTAAAAAAATAAAAACAAATAAGCACTAAAAAACCCTTACAACCGTTGAGTTGTAAGGGTTTGAATATGGTGGGCCCAGCTGGACTCGAACCAGCGACCAAAGGATTATGAGTCCTCTGCTCTAACCAACTGAGCTATGGGCCCTAAGTATCAGCTAGGAAACTAGCTTCAATAGACGCATTATAATACCTGATAATTAAAAATTTGCAACCCCAAAATTTGGGTTTAATCAATTTTTTTTAGACAACTCGCAATTGCACAGATACGGGCGTGTTCTATGGCCTTACCAATAGCACGGCCCTGTAAGCTACTGTCAACATCTTTGATACTAATATCCTGATAAGCCTTGATATAACACTCAAAGTCAAGTTGCTGGCATGTCAGTTGCATTACTTTGTGCAAGGTAAACAGCTGAAACATAACCTTATTATCTTTATCCGCCTTAGTTGAAACAATCAGCTTAGCTATCTGTTTTGCATCTTGTCGATAATCTAAGATTAAATAGGGGTAGCTTTGAATATAACTGCTATTAAACTGGGCTATTTTTTTTGGTACTTTTAATAAATTAGCAACAGTAGCAGACTGCTTCGACCAGTAAGTTAGTTGTTTCGGATTTAGTTTTGCTTGAGTGCTAGAGGTGTGTAATTGCTCAAATAGCTCTGGATGTGCAAAGCTTGTCATTAATAGACACCAGCGCTGATCAAGGGTTAACCTTAATGAAGCGGCTGTTTGTAACGCTTGAAAAACTCTATCCTTATTGGATTGTGAGCTGCTTAATGCCTGTGCCAGACTTGGCATGATTTGGGTCAAAGAGCCCAGTTGTAATAAGCATTCAATATATGCTTGAGGCGCAGATTGCCTTAAGGCGCGACTGGTCTCTTGCCAGACACGTTCGGCAGTTAGGTGTTGTAGTTCATGAGATTGATTGATATTTGTAATCAGCGCTTTGGTTTCTTTTGCGATGCTAAATCTATGATCTGTATTATAAAAACGCCCAAAAAAGCGAGCTATACGCAGCACCCGTAAAGGATCTTCGCTAAAGGCGTCTGAGACATGGCGCAATACTTTATTTTCAATATCTTGTATACCGCCATAATAGTCTATGACTTCACCATTAATCGGAGTATCGTCCATGAGACCTTGAACCTCGATAGCCATGGCGTTGATGGTAAGATCGCGTCGTTGTAGGTCCTCTTTTAAGGTAACATCGGGGGCAGCATAAACTTCAAACCCCTTATAGCCCTTACCAGATTTGCGCTCAGTGCGGGCAAGCGCATATTCAGCTTTGGTGATTGGATGCAAAAAGACGGGGAAGTCTGATCCAACTTGAATAAATCCAGCTTGTAGCATTTGCTCTGGGGTGGCACCGACTACAACAAAGTCTTTATCGGTAAATGGGCGACCTAGTAACTGGTCTCTGACAGCACCTCCAACGATATATACTTGCATGGCTATCCCTTTTTGATCATTAAAATAAAATATGGTTTGCTAGGTTTGTTGTGAGTCTATATTCACACTCTATTATTGAGTTTTTTTGCTATAATTCGTTTCTTGTATCCAAGTGTTAGTGGAGTTGTTATTAGTGATGATCTCAAATGATAGCCAGTTAACAAAAGCCTTGGCCAATGTAGAAGATCATAAGCTGATTAGGTTGGTTTATGTTAGTAAAATTAGTAGGTCAAGTCAGCTAGATCTGTTATTATTTGATCACATCAGAGCGCATGCAGAAGATTATAACCGACAAAACAATATAACTGGGATGCTCTGTAATGATCACCAGTATTTTTTGCAGTGCTTAGAAGGTCAAAAGCAGGTGATCGCACCTTTGATGTCACGGATTTTTGCAGATAAGCGTCATAGCAAGGTACAGATTATTTTGTTAAAAGAGATAGATCGCTCTATGTTTAATGATTGGCGTATGCGTAGTTTTTGCTTGGATCAAAGTTTGTGGTCTGCAACATGTTTGCAAAGTGATAGTCTAGTGTTAAAGCAGTTTATGCCATTTAAGCCATTAAGCTGGTCATCTTGGTTTATTGAGCACTTTTTAGAGACTATGCAAAAATTTGATAATCCTAATCAAGAGTACGATGCAGAACAGGCTTCTTATAATATTATCAGAGACCCTAAGGTGAGGATGATTAATTGGGTTGATTCTGGTTTTTTACATTGGTTGTTATTTGGATTGGTTATTATCTTGCTCATTTTGTTAATTAAGCATGGTTCCATATTTTAATCTTGGCACAGTCAAATTTAAGATTGATAAAATAAGCCAGCAAATTTGCTGGCTTATTTATTACAAGTTGGACTGACTTGACTCTAAAGTAACAGCCATATAAAAGAGTTACAGCGTTAACCTCGTTTAGCCTACTTCAGTAGTACTTGAACTCGGTTGCCTTGTAACTCATTTATCTGACTTACAACTATACCTTGATTAATCTTTGGCGTTTGCTTCGATATCTTGAGCTTCAGTTACAGCAAGGGCGGTCATGTTGACCACACGGCGGGCCGTTGCTGATGGTGTTAAAATATGCACTGGCTTATTTGCACCCAATAGGATTGGACCGATAGAAGCACTGCCTGAAATGGTTTTAATTAGATTAAAGGCAATGTTTGCGGCATCTAGTGTTGGCATAATAAGCAGGTTAGCAGGGCCATTTAATACACTGTGTGGGAAGTCGTGACGGCGAATACGGTCATCTAAGGCAGCATCACCATGCATTTCACCATCAAACTCAAAGTTGACATTCATATCTGTTAGGATTTCATAGACACGGCGCATTTTAATGGCGCTAGCTCTGTTTGATGTGCCAAAGTTTGAATGTGACAACAAGGCAACACGTGGTGTAATGCCAAAGCGACGCATTTGATCGACAGCCAATACGGTCATTTCTGCTAACTGCTCTGCGGTTGGATCTTCATGAATATATGTGTCAGCGATAAATAGGTTACGGTTTGGCATTAATACCGCATTCATCGAGTAAAAATCACTGACCCCATCTAATTTGCCAATGACGCGGCGTACATAGTCTAAGTGTAGGTGGTAGTGACTGAAAGTACCACAGATCATGCCGTCAGCATCACCTTTTTCAACCAGTAAAGAGCCGATTAGTGTGGTTTTGCGGCGTACGTCACGGCGAGCAAGCTCAATGCTTACCCCCTTACGCTTGTTTTTTTCGTAGTAGAACTGCCAATAATCTTTGTAACGTGGATCGTTATCTTGGTTAATAATTTCTAAGTTTTCGTCAGCTTTCAAACGCAAGCCAAGTGCTTTAATTTGTGACTCAATGATTGCTGGACGACCAACTAAGATTGGTTTTGCTAGGCCTTCATCTACCACTACTTGTATCGCACGTAATACATCAGGATCTTCACCTTCACAATAGACAATACGTTTTGGATCTTCTTTAGCTCGGGCAAATAGGGGCTTCATTACGAAGGCTGAATTATAGACAAAGGCGGATAGTTTCTGACGATAAGCGTCCATGTCATCAATTGGCAAGGTGGCAACACCACTGTCCATTGCTGCCTTGGCAATA
Source organism: Psychrobacter lutiphocae DSM 21542 (assembly GCF_000382145.1). GTDB lineage: Bacteria > Pseudomonadota > Gammaproteobacteria > Pseudomonadales > Moraxellaceae > Psychrobacter > Psychrobacter lutiphocae. The sequence continues at coordinate 3,644 of NZ_KB907679.1, read as the reverse complement.
GCAGGTGCAATTTCGATGATTAGATTTGGCTCTAATGGACCAGGAATAAGGTAATTTTTGCCAAAGGTTTTGCTTGAGTCAACATACTTTTGGCCTTGAAGAGGTGTGGCTTCAACATGGGCCATAGCAGCAATAGCATGGACACAGGCAATTTTCATTTCTTCATTAATTGTGGTAGCTCCCACATCAAGCGCACCACGGAAAATATATGGGAAGCATAGGGCGTTGTTGACTTGGTTAGGATAATCAGAGCGGCCTGTTGCCATGATCACATCAGGGCGTACTGAATGTGCTATCTCAGGCATAATCTCAGGTGTTGGGTTGGCTAGGGCAAAGATAATGGGATCCCGTGCCATGCGTTTTACCATATCTACACTTAAAATACCAGGCATAGATAGACCTAAGAATAGATCGATGTCATCCATAACATCGTCAAGAGTCTTGGCGTCAGTATCACGTGCATAGCGTTGTTTGGTTTCATCTAGGTTGTCACGGCTAGTTGATACTATGCCACGTGAGTCAGAAACATAGATATTTGACTTTTGTACGCCCAATGCACAGATTAAGTCCAAACAAGAAATAGCAGCAGCACCAGCACCAGAACAAACAACTTTGATGTCTTCAATTTTTTTATCAATTAATTGTAAGGCATTAATTAGAGCAGCACCGACAATGATCGATGTGCCGTGTTGGTCATCGTGGAAGACTGGAATGTTCATGCGCTTACGCAGTTCACGCTCAATTTTAAAGCACTCTGGCGCTTTGATATCTTCTAAGTTAATACCCCCAAAAGTAGGCTCTAGGGCAACAACAGCTTCAATGAACTTATCTGGATCATTTTGTGCAACCTCAATATCAAACACATCGATACCAGCAAACTTTTTAAATAAAACACCTTTACCTTCCATCACAGGCTTAGAGGCCAATGGTCCAATGTTACCTAAGCCAAGTACTGCAGTACCATTGGTAATTACCCCAACAAGATTGTTACGTGCGGTATATTTGGCTGCAAGTTTAGGGTCTTTTTGGATCTCTAGGCAGGGTACAGCAACCCCTGGCGAGTAGGCCAGTGCTAAATCATGCTGGTTAGCAATTTGTTTGGTTGGGGTAACAGAGATTTTACCCGGCACAGGATGCTCATGATAATGCAGGGCGGACTGCTCAAATTGTTCTTTATTCATTGCACTGATATTATTTGGCTCTGAGGATGTGGTTTTAGAAGTATTATTACTCATTTTTTAGACCAATTATCTTTTGATTTGAAAAGTGAAATCCGTGAATAGGAAAATCAAGGGTATATTAGCACTATGTTAGATCTGCTAGATCTATATTTTTATCATTACTAGCCCTAGGTTGCAACGATTAGTTAGGTGCTTAACGTAGTAATAGTACGATTATACAGGTTTCAGTACCATTAATCTTGCGTAACAGGCTAACTCATAGGTTTTTTGTATGAATAATGTTTTGGCTGCAACAAAATAATTATGATGAACAGCTAATCACTATGGGTCTAGCATTGATAGCTGGTGGTTCGCAGTCATCTTTGCTAGCACTATCTTGCACATCATAAGGCGTGGTTAATAGTGTAAATAAGCGATCTACTTCTGAAAAATCACCTGTCTCAGCTAAAGTTATCGCTTTTTGTGCCATTGAGTTGCGCAAGATATAGACAGGGTTGCTTTGTTTTAATATATTGATAACAGGGGTAAAATGATGGCTATTTGATTGTAACTCTGCAGCAGAGACATCGATCTGTTTGGCAACTTGTTGTTGCACATGACCAATATATTTTTGTTGCCATTGTTGCCATCTAGATAGCTCTGGTGTGCTTAGCTCATGGTCGATATTGGCTAGCAAACTTGATTCGTGAGGGTTGTTGTCGGCATTGAATAGAGCAACGAGAGCACGGAAGCTATTGCTATAATCTAGTTTGTTATCTTCAATAAATTGCAAAAACTCAAATGCCAAAGTTAAGCTACGATTGATGTCATCAACATTCGGTTGAGTCTGGGCCTGAATGACGCCTTCCCAAGGCAGTCCTAGTTTACGGCAGATGCCTTGTTGATAGTGACGTGTAAAGGTAGTTTCATACTGTGCTAAGCATTGCTCTAGTTTGTCTTTGCTGATGTTTTCTTGCTTGCCTGGAAATATAGTGTTGCCAGCTAGTTGCATAAAATGCATCATCCATACTCTCAAATTCCAGTGACCAATCGCGGGCTGGTTTTGATAACTGTATCGGCCTGTGTAATCTGAGTGATTATTAATCCAAGCGGGGTCAAAGCGCTCTAAAAATCCAAAAGGGCCATAGTCTAAAGTGGTGCCTGTTATGGATAAGTTATCAGTGTTCATCACGCCATGTGCAAAGCCAATTAACTGCCAATCTGCAATCATGGTAGCCGTACGTTCAACAACTGCGCTAATAAAATCACTGACGGGTGTGTCTGACTTAAGCAGATCAGGATAGTAGGTCTCGATCATATATTTGGTAAATCCACCCAATAAATCTGGGGCAAAGCTGGCAATCCATTCAACATGACCTAAGCGAATGTGGGTATCGGCAACCCGCATTAGCGCAGCACCTGGCTCAATCGTCTCTCGGCGCACCTTGGTATCTGAGGTAACAAAGCCTAGTGAGCTTGATGAACGTATGCCTAAGGCGGTCATTGCATGGCCGCATAGATATTCACGAATGGTACTACGTAATACGGCACGCCCATCGCCCATACGTGAATAGGGTGTTAGTCCCGCACCTTTAAGATGTAAGTCTGTGAGCTGTCCTTTGTCATTAATGACTTGTGCCATTAATAGCCCACGTCCATCCCCCAGTTGTCCTGCCCATTGTCCAAATTGATGGCCAGCATAAGCCATTGCTAAAGGCTCAAAACCTTGAGGCACTTCTGCACCTGCCAAGATTTGTACCCAGTTTTGCATCAAATTGATGTCTTTATCCCAGCCAATTTGTTTGGCAACAAGTGGGTTAAGATGCCCTGCTTTAGGGTTGGTTAAGGCAGTGGGTGGCTGTTTGTGATATAAGCGGGGATCTAATGTGGCATAGCTATTATTAAACTTCATGATATTGGTTGTCTTTTCTTATATTAAGTAAAATGGCGGTTGGATTAGAGTCTGTTGAATAATCATCTTCGTTGGAAGAGTTGTGATAAATTTGTCTTAATCAATGCGATGAATGCTGTTAATATCTAGATGTAACTCCATTATCGACGTATTAAAACTTAATGTAAACAAGTGCTTTTAGCCCAGCAAAGTGTGTCTTTAATCAAACATTCTGGGCTAAAGTCACAACCTAAACCAAGAGTTGAGAGTGGGGTTAGATATAGCATTATAGTAAGTAATCGAACAAAATTATGTTATGATAACAGTTTTTCATAACAGACATAAAAAGCCATCATGAAGATAAGACAAATAGAACTAACCGATGCCGAGCGTAAAGCACTAGACCACGGGTATAAACACGGAAAAACAGCCAGTTATCGAAAACGTTGTCACATTATACTGCTAAAAAGTGATGGCAGAATAGCCAAAGACATCGCACAAATAACCGACACCAACATTCAAAGCGTATACAATTGGCTCAACCGTTATGACGCCGAAGGCATACAAGGGCTACAAACAAAAGCAGGTCAAGG
>NZ_KB907678.1 GCF_000382145.1 Psychrobacter lutiphocae DSM 21542 | reverse complement strand
AGTGTTCGCTACACCCTTGTAAGCTATTTGCCATCAAGGGTTCGTTAAGCATTTGGTAGCTGACTTTATCATTGTGAATAAAACGCCATAATGCTTGTGTTTGAGCGAAACTACTTTGATTATTAATGGTAGCTTTCATACCTGTGTGTAGATAACCATTTAGGTGTGTGTGATTACGTACGAGTTGTTGATATCGTTTAATGAGCCTCGTATCTAGCTCCATTTTCTCTATGCCATACTAATTTATTCTAACAGGTTTATGAGCTGTTACCAATTGTGTAGATACCTATGCTTTCTCAAAGGAAGGGTTGGGGATGGATTTGTTGAGAGTGTCGTTCTACAAGCCCTCTATTCTACAAATACCCTGCCTGCTGAAACAACTGCTGAGCAGCGTCTGATTGTAAGTAATGGGCAAAGCTGACAGCTTGTGGATGCTCACTGACCACAATCCCATCTTGCAAAATGGGGGGATAGCTGTCAGGCGCTAACACTTGGTATTTGCTCGGGGCAACCTTGGCACTCAACAACTGCGACAGCGCCACAAAGCCATAATCAGTGGTGGCCGTGTGCGTATATTGAAAGGCTTGCCCAATGTTTTCTGCCTGAATCAGCATTTTTTGTTGTTGTAAGCTGTCATAGAGCCGATGCTGTTGTAAAAAGGCTTTGGCCGATGCGCCATAAGGTGCCAGCTCTGGATTGGCTATACTGACTTTCATGCGAGGCTTCGAATCAGTCAGCCACAGCGTCTCTAGGCTTGCTTTTGTAAGCGCAGAGATTGGGCTTAAATCGTGATTGCTACTGTATAGTGCCAACTGTCCACGGGCATAGGTAAAGGGCTGACGTTGTGGGTCAGCGGTCGGATGTGCCTCAATGTACTTGGCTGGAAACTGCTGATCAGCGGACAAAAACACATCATAAGGCGCCCCAGAGTTGATTTGAGCATACAGCTTACCAGAGGAAGCATAAGTCACTTCAATACGAGCTGTATCAGCAGGCAGATTGTCTGATCGATTGTCTGATGTCGAGGCGTGTTGCTCACTTTGCTCACTGTCTGGCTGACTTAGGTTTTGCTGACTGGTGTCTTGCTGATAGGCATCAATAATTGCTGGCAGCACACCAGCAAGGTTGGCAGCCGCAGCGATACGCAATACCTCAGCATCATCAGCCTGACTCTGAACGCTGTCTTGAGTATCGTCTTGAGTATTGCTTTGAGCATCAGAGGCTGGGTTAGAGCAGCTGGCAACTAGGACAGCCAGTGGCAGTAACGCCAGTGATTTTAGGCTAGTAAAGCAGGCTGCGCTAGCTGTTGATGGCTGCTGTATTTTGTGAGTGAGTGGGGTACGCATGTAGATTACCTTGAAATAAGAACAAAGTTAACATACAGCGTGTATTCTGCCTGAAAATAGAGGATTAGGGAATAGGTCTTTGGAGCTGATCTTGCTTTTCGCTACTATCTGCGGTGTTGAGTGAGGCGAATGGCTAAGGCTTGGAGTGTCTCTTACTTCGTGAGCCACGCCAAGCCAAGCCCTCGCAACTTACTCACCACCACAGGATATCCGCTACAATCAAGGCTAAACCGCGTTTTACGGCCACATTCAGGGCGTAAAAGAAATCCATCCCCTGCGAGGCGTTAAGAAAAGCTCTGGGAGAGCTTGTTAGCTTCGCAAGAGCCAAGCTGTGCTTGGCTGAAATCCATCCCCAGCCCTTCCTTTGAAAAAGAAAGGGAGCCAAACCTTGTGTGAATCGTGGCTTGGTGTGTGGTCTGGATATGATGCGTAAGCTGGTATGGAGGTAACGACATCCAGCGAATAACAACCCAAATTATTAATCAATAAAAAAGCTGAGCATCCATCAGATACTCAGCCCTTCATCTATTTAGTTAACCTCACTCTCAACTCTTTGCGTAGGCTGTGGCTTTAGCCCAGCACATTTGGTTAAAAGATACGTTTTGCTGGGCTAAAAGCACCAGCCTACAATGGATTGTAATAAGTTGAGATTGGGGTTTAGTTAATAACAATACAGCAGCAAACTAGTCTTTTAACACCTCTGCCATCGCATTAGCGACATAATCAACATTATGGATATTTAAACCTGCCACACACATACGTGATGTTGCTAATAAATAAACTCCAAACTCAGTTTTTAAGCGCTCTACCTGCTCAGGAGATAAGCCAGTGAAGCTAAACATGCCCTTTTGGGTAGTCAGGTAATCAAAATTTCGCTCAGGTAGCTTCGCTTCTAATACAGACTTTAGCTTAAAGCGCATGGCTTTAATACGATCACGCATCGCATAAACTTCACCAACCCATTGCTCATAAAGCGTATCATCATTCATAATGATATCGACCACATGACCCCCATGTGAAGGTGGGCTTGAATAGATTCGGCGAACGATAAGCTTGAGTTGACCAAGGACACGTACCGCTTCTTCTTCGGTTGGGCAAATGATGGATAAGCCACCGATACGCTCACCGTAAAGCGATAAGTTTTTAGAAAAAGAGTTACTGACAAATAGAGGTAACCCTAGCTCAACTGATTTACGGATAGCATAAGCATCCTCGTCTAAGCTCTCGCCAAAGCCCTGATAGGCAATGTCCATAAATGGAATTAACTCACGGTTTTTCATAACCTCTAAGACTTTATCCCACTGTTCAGGCGTTAGATCCACCCCAGTTGGGTTATGGCAACAAGGATGCAGCAATACCACATCATTTTTGTTTAAGCTATTTAGAAACGAGAGCATCGCATCAAGTTTCACAGAAACAGTCTTTTTATCATAGTAGGGATAGCTGCCCACTTCCACGCCACTGCCTTCAAAGATGGCAATATGATTGACCCATGTTGGATCACTGACATAACACTTAGACGTTGGAAACCAAGCATTGATAAACTCAGCACCGACTTTCAACGCACCAGAAGCACCAATCGTAGCAAGGGTAGCGATACGATTTTCTTGAAGGATAGGTGCATCCTTACCAAACAATAGTTGCTGGCACGCCTTTTTATAACTAGGTAGTCCATCCATTGGCAGATAGGGGCGAGGGGAAATAGGATCAGCCATGCGTTTTTCAGCTATTTTTACGCATTCTAATACAGGTAACTGTCCATTTTCGTCATAATAAATACCAATACCAAGATTTACTTTATTGGGATTGGTGTCATTCAAAAATTCGTTCACCAATTCTAATATTGGATCACCAGCATAGAAGTCGACATGTTTAAACATTGCATTTCCTTTTAGAAAGTAATACCAAGTCTGACAATAAGCCTAACAAGGAAAGTAAGAGCAAGTGCTACATATAGTAGGCGTAGTGAGTTTGAAAAGCTAGGCTGTTTATCAGGGTTGAGTTATCAGGGTTGAGTTATCAGGGTTGGTAGTATAAAACTTAGTACAGCACCTTAGGCGAATTTATCACGCCCCAGTCAAAGTATAGGTAAAATACAAAAAAATTGCTATGATAGTCGAAATAACATGATGCTTACTTAAACAGCTCAATTAAATGGATAGTTTATGACGACAGATAACGCAACGCAATCTGAAACTCAACATAACCTAAAATCTCCGCCTCAGCCTACCCCCGCTTTGGCCTTTATTATTGCAGGGTTAGTCATTCTTATTATGAGCGTGACCATGATAAGCTTCGGTTGGGTACCGCATTTGTCTTTGCTGTTGGCGATTTGCTTTATCTTTTTAATTGGTAAGCATCGTGGCTTAAGCTTTCAAGAGATGCAGTCACACATGGCAGAAGGGGTGATGAGCGGCATTGGTGCCATCTATTTATTTTTCTTTATTGGGCTATTGGTTGCCGCTTTGATGATGTCAGGCGCTATTCCTACCCTGATGTATTTTGGCTTTGAGCTTATTTCGCCAGATTTTTATTATATCTCCGCCTTTGTTCTGACTTCTATTATCGGGATTGCATTGGGCAGTAGTTTGACCACAGTTGCCACGTTAGGGGTTGCTTTTATTGGCATGAGCAATGCCTTTGATGCCAATGTAGCAGTAGCAGCAGGTGCTGTAGTATCAGGCGCATTTTTCGGGGACAAGATGTCCCCCTTATCTGACACGGGGACTATTGCCTCATCTGTGGTCGGCATTGATTTATTTGAACACATTCGCAACATGATTTATACCACAGTACCAGCATGGATAATTAGCGTGCTATTATTCTGGATGCTGTCTGGACAGACACACACTGCCGACTTAAGTCAGGTTACGCATCTGCAAAGTCAACTTATCGACAGTGGCTTAATTCATGGCCATGCCGTATTACCTTTTGTGGTGCTCATCGTCTTAGCCTTGATGCGTGTGAATGCCATCTATACCATCATTGGCACTATTATCACTGCGTTGATTATCACCTATACGCACAGCACGCTGAGTATTGAGCAGTTGGGCGGCTACTTCTTTACAGGCTACACACCCTCAGAGTCATTAGATTTAGGCGAAGTCGGTGGAATGTTGTCACGAGGCGGCATCCAAAGTATGTTCTTTACTCAGACCATTGTGATATTGGCATTAAGCTTAGGCGGACTATTAAAAGCCTTAGGTGTCTTACCTGCTTTATTATTGGGCTTACGTGACAAGCTAACCACCGCAGGACAAGCGATATTTGCCGCCGCCATGGCCGCCCTAAGTATTAACGTACTGATAGGTGAGCAATATTTAAGCTTGCTATTATCGGGCACCGCATTTAGACCCACCTTTGAGCGCTTAAACTTACACCCCAAAAATCTATCTCGTACCGTTGAAGACGCAGGCACCGTGATAAACCCCCTAGTTCCTTGGAGTGTCTGTGGGGTATTTATCAGTCAAGCGCTTGGCGTGCCCGTATTAGATTATCTGCCCTATGCTTTCTTCTGTTATTTCTCGCTGTTACTGACCATTTTATTCGGCTTTACAGGAGTGACTATCAGTCAAAAATAACACCAATATAGTCAAAATCATCTAAAATAGTTACAAGGCAACCGAGTGAAAGTACGACTATCGTCATAAGCTAAGCGAGCGTCATAAGCTAAGCGAGGTGAACCTCATAACCGTTTAGTATGACTTTGACTATTATAGGGAGCTAATCCAGCTTTCCGCTACTATCTGCCTATCTATACAAGGCAGTGGCTAAGATGTGGTGTGTCGCTTACTCCGTGCGCCACACCACATCAAGCCACTGCAACTCGTCTAGCTAAGCAGTATATCCGCTACAATCTGGGCTAACGGCCACAGATGGGTTCGTTTTAAGCCCTCCTTTTTCAAAGCAGAGCTGGGGAAGATTGCTTTTACACCCCCTTTTACGGCGACGGATAATAAAAAAAGCTGAGCAATATAATTGCTCAGCTTTTCATCAACCACTGGCAGATTTTAAACAAACATTAGTCTTTTAATACTTCCGCCATCGCATTTGCCACATAATCGATATTACTTGAGTTCAAGCCAGCAACACACATACGAGAGTTTGACACCATATAAATACCAAACTCTTTCGCCAAGCGTTCGACTTGCTCAGGCGTTAGACCTGTGAAGCTAAACATACCGTTTTGAGTCGTTAGATAATCAAAATTACGATCAGGTATTTTGGCCTCAAGTACAGATTTTAGTTTCAGACGCATTGCCTTAATACGGTCACGCATGGCGTAAACTTCACCAACCCACTGTTTATATAGCGCATCATCATTCATCACGATATCGACGATGTGACCACCATGTGATGGCGGGTTAGAGTAAGTGCGACGTACCGTAAACTGTAGCTGACCAAATACACGATCAGCAAGCTCAGCAGTCGGGCAGACAACAGATAGACCACCGACACGCTCACCGTATAGTGATAAGTTTTTAGAGAATGAGTTGCTGACAAAGAGTGGCAAGCCCATATCGACCGCTTTACGAATCGCATATACATCGCTTTCCATATCTTCGCCAAAGCCCTGATAAGCGATATCCATAAATGGAATTAGCTCGTGCTGTTTAATGACTTCAAGCACGGTATCCCACTGATCTTGCGTTAAGTCAATACCAGTCGGGTTGTGACAGCAAGGGTGTAGGATAAGCACGTCATTTTTGTTCAGCGTTTTAAAGAAGGCAACCATCTCGTCAAACTTAACGCTATTAGTGCTTTTGTCATAATAAGGATATTTTGCCACAGGCACATTACTGTATTCAAAGATAGAGATGTGGTTGCCCCAGGTAGGGTCACTAACATAGGCTTTAGAATCAGGATACCATTCATTGATAAATTCAGCGCCTATTTTTAATGCGCCAGAGCCGCCCACTGAGGCTATGGTAGCGACTCGTTTTTCTTGCAGTACTTTTGAGTCTTTACCAAATAGTAATTCTTGGCAAGCTTTACGATGTCCAGGTAAGCCCTCCATTGGCAAGTAAGGGCGTGGAGAGATAGGATCTGCGATACGCTGCTCAGCAGTTTTCACACACTCAAGAACAGGCAATTTACCTGCTTCATCATAATAGACACCGACACCTAGGTTTACTTTATTGGGGTTTGTATCAGCGACAAATTTTTCTTTTAAGCCCAATATAGGATCACCAGGGTAATACTCAACACGTTCAAACATATTTTTATCCTTTACAGGTTGGTAAGTCATTTACCTACAAAGAATAAACCAGATTGGCGGTTAACTCAATGCAATATTTTAAAGAGAATGTTTTTAACCCACTCTTTTTCCCCAATCAAATTTAGAATAGAGTTGCTCCTTTCTTTTCTAAAGGAAGGTTGGAGAGGATTTAACAAGCTCCCTCCTTTTTTAAAGGAGGGTTGGGGAGGATTTTTCAAAGGAGGGCTGTAATAGATTAAAAGAAAGGCTGGAGAGAGGATACTAAAAATTGGTATATTCCAATCCAAAGCCACCACCCACATCGGTAGAGTGGATGTCAGATTTTGATGCCCAAGCACGACTAGAGATGGTCACTTGTGGGTTCAAGCGATGCTCCCAAGCCACGTCCACTACTTTTAACTTATCAGAAAGTGGGAAGGCTTTGTTATTGCGATAGGAGCTACTGCCTACTTCACCTGACTGGTTGACCTTAGCATATTGTAGCTTGGTAGTAATAAAGTTTTGATTATCTAGCCACAGCTTACCACCAACGGCAACGCTTTGAGTATCACCGCCAAGCGCATAACCTAGCGGATAACCGTGTTGATAGTAGCCATCAGTATAATTTGAATGGTTATAAGAAATACCACGTACTTTACCACTGGTACGCGTATCTGTATATTCTGTATAAAGTTGGTAGGGGACAGTGCCAAATCTAGTCGTGTTAAAGCTTGAGGCATAATCAATGCCACCTAGATACATATTCTTGGCTGGCATAGCACCTGCTTCATCTTCACCAATATATTGACCATAGATACCGACAGGTAAGTTAACCAAAGGTGCTAAGTTAACTCTGGCATCAAAGCCACCCAGTTGGTTGGCTGGGTCACCTCCATCGCGCCCTCCATTATCTTCAGTGCCTTTTAATGCATCCCAAAAAGAGCTTAGATCTTCAGGACGTCCTTTACCACCCCACATAAAGCTACGAGATGCGCCCAATTCTAACCAGTCAAGTGGCTGAGCAGTCAAGCGCATCCCAATCAGTTTCGCGTGCTTAGCGGCGGTATAGTCATCAAGCTGGCCAGCAAACAGCTGATACTGCCAAGGGCCTACCCAGCTTAGATAACGGTTCTTTGGTGCAGCTTGCGTATCACGTTGCATGGTCAGACCCAGTACAGGAATACTGGCATCACCACGAATTAAGCTGCCATCATGCCCAGGTCCCCACCAAGTTGGAATCTTACCCGCCACCAGCCATTGATTGGCATATTTACCAGCGATATAAGAGCCTTCAAAGCCAAAGTCTTCATCATCGATCAGATCATCATCTTTATAGGTAGCTTGTAAGTTAACTTCCCAATCATCTTCACTTATTCCGACTTGAGCACTGGCTTGAAACGAGGCATTTTTGTCATCGGCAAAGGTCTGTGGTAGCTGTTCTCTATCACTCTGACCGTAGGCAGACAGCTTAGTAGTTACCAGTGATTTTGGCTGTTGATCTAAAGTATGTCGGATAGATTGTACGATTTGTTGTTGTGCTTCGGTATCAACTTTCGCATTATCCAAAGCACGACTGATCTCATTGGCAGTCATCGGCCAAGTACTGGTACTAATCTGAATGACGCCTTGGGTCTGTAACCAGTCTAATTCTGACTTAAGACTCATGTCGTTAAGCTGTAAGTTTTGCGCGCTGGCAAAGCTGCTGGCCATACCTAAACTGATGACTAGGCTGAGAGTTTTTAGCTTGGGGTAGTTCATTGGTAGACTCATAATAAGAATGCTCTATGGTTGAAAAGAGTAGCGTGATAAATAAGGTATAAAGGCGTCATAATACTTGGAAGTATAACAAAATTACATAGCGGAATGACTCAAAATGAAGTCATTTCCACTAATTAATCTAAGCACTTAAATAAACAGCAAACTTAGTCAGAATGTTTTATGACTGTTCTGGATTTCCTGCTATTTCTGGTGTAGTTTTTACCGCATCCCCACTGCCTTTGCCTAAAGCGGTGCGTATGATATAGCTAAAGTACTTGTGCAAAGTTAAGTTATCAATCATTTCTTTATCTGTCTTAGCGAGTAGCTCTGGCGTAGACATATCTATGCCACTGAGTTGCGCTAACCCTGTAATACCAGGTAAGACGTCATACACGCCTTGATTGTCTCTGGCTTCAATTAATTCCTGTTGATTATATAGATTGGGTCTTGGGCCAACTAAGCTCATTTCACCTTTTAGAACATTAATCAGTTGTGGTAGTTCATCTAGCTTGGTTTTGCGTAAGATGCGACCTAGTTTGGTAATTGAGCTGTTATCTGCTAGGTGACTGGCAACTGATGCTGTATCTAACGTCATGGTGCGAAACTTAACCAATTTAAAAGGCTTTTTGTCTTTACCAACCCGTTCTTGGATAAATAAAGGCGAGCCTGTATCAAAGTAGCCTATGATAGTCGTACCAATCAATAATGGCGACGCTGCCACTAATCCTGCCGCAGAAAATGCCATATCTAAGGGTCTTTGCCAACTATTTCTTTTTGAATTGGAAAGGTTTGAAACATAGTATTGGGCCGTTTTTTGTACGGCTTCTTGCGTAGATATTTTAGGTTGCCAGTTTAGCGTATTTTCTGTCTTTGAGATATCAACTTGTAATGAGCCACAAAGCCTTTGGGCTATATGTTCTTTGCCCATCAAGCGCGCACCGGCTTTGATCAGTAGAGGTGGGATAGGCAGTGCTCGATTTTTGACACCTAATCCTGCTGCTATATTGTTTAATAGGTTAGCCGTTGAGATATCAGTACCATCTGATACCAAAAATACGTTATTTTTAGCATTTGGATTGTCAATACTGCTAATAATAAAGTCAGTTAAGTTTTCGATAGAAACTAAGCTACGTAAGTTGTTTTTAATTCCGCCTAAAGGTAAAGGAATGCCTTTATAGGCCCATTTCATTAAAGAGCGAAAGTTGCCTTTTACTTTATTACCATAGACTAGGGTAGGGCGTACTATGACATAGTCCATAGCGCTGTCCTGAGCAATCTTTTTTAGCTCAGTTTCTGCTTCATATTTGCTTAAGCCATAGGGGTCAGTTGGGGGCTGAGTAACTATTGGTGTAAACGGTTGGTTAGGTAGGCTGAATTCTCCATTTACTTTAATAGAGCTTAGGAATACAAATCTTTTTACACCAGCATCTGCGGCTTGTTTCGCTAAATTAAGGGTCGCTAAAGTATTAACTTCTTTTAAAGAAGATGCAGGATTATTTGCTTCTTCTTTTGTAACACTTGCCTTGGCTGCACAGTGAATGACAACGTCAATATCTTTTAGAGCCTCATGCCAGTTCGTTGTAGAGTCAAGATTGTCTATAAAGCGATATTCACAGTCTAATGTGGGCTTAACTGATTTGCGTACACAAGCAATAGGTTTGTGTGGAGTAGAAAGCAGGCTTGAAACTAAGGCTTCGCCAATAAAGCCGTTGGCGCCGGTTACTAAAATTTTCATAAAAATTCAACTTGATAGTTTTTTAAGTATGTTATTTAAGTTGACTATAGTAGCTAGATAGGATCTTATTTGTTGCGTTGCTGACAGAAAACTTTGTCTGTATTAGCTTATTTGAGCAAATTCCCATCTGTTGTCGAAGATCGGGGTTGTCTATTAACTTAATAGCATTTTTAAAAAAACCTTCATCATCACCGTTTACTGTGATTAAGCCTGAATTAGAGTCATTAATTATTTCAATGATAAGTAATCGAACAAAATTAAATACCTATACTTTAAATGTAGAAAAATTTAACGACAGGGAATCACCAATATTAGCAAAAACCCGATTAACTGCATAAGACAACGTATCGAAAGAAACATAATCACAAGGTCTTAGCCAAGCCTGTTTTACCTCCTTCCATAACCGCTCAATGATATTTAGATGCGGACTATAAGGCGGTAAATAAAAGATAAACAAGCCTCGTTCTTGCCAAATGGGTAATCTAGCTTGGATAATCTTGGCATGATGAATACTGG
>NZ_KB907677.1 GCF_000382145.1 Psychrobacter lutiphocae DSM 21542 | reverse complement strand
ACCACCAATTTGATCCAATTGCTCTTGTAGTTCTGTTTTACCAGTACTGTCTGGCAACTGATCAATCTTGTCTTTAGCTTCTTGCTTAGCGTCTTCTAATGCTTTATTAGCATCGATGATGGTTTGTTGTTCTTCAGGTGTGATAACACCGTCTTTTTGCGCATCTTCAAGCGCATCTTTGGCTGCTTGTTCTGCGTCTTTGGCTTTATCAATGGCGTCTTGTACTTGCTGGGCAAGGGTGTCGTCTAAGCCGTCACCGTCTTTGTCGGTGACTTCAGGCACATTGACACCATTACCAATCTCATCTAACTGGCTTTGTAGATTATCTTTGCTTGCGCTTTCTGGCAGCTCATTGATCTTATCTTGCGCTTCTTGCTTCGCATCTTCTAGCGCTTTATTAGCCTCTTCAATCGCTTGCTGTTCTTCAGGCGTGATAACGCCATCTTTATTAGCCTCATCAAGTGCGTCCTGTGCGTCTTTTTCTGCTTGCTGGGCTTTATCAATCGCATCTTGGGCGTCTTGAACAGCGATATCATCGCTATCTTTGTCGGTGATTTCTGGCACATTAACCCCATCTACATTGCCCAAACGATCTTGTAGACCTTCTTTATCTTTACTTGGGTCAAGCTTGTTGATGGCGTCTTGAGCCTCTTTTTTAGCATCTTCAACTTTTTTGTTGGCATCGATGATGGTTTGTTGTTCTTCAGGTGTGATAACACCGTCTTTTTCAGCTTGCTCAAGTGCATCCTTCGCTGCTTGTTCTGCATCTTTGGCTTTATCAATCGCATCTTGGGCAACTTGCTCCTTTGAAGTATCAACTGGAGGAACATAACTGCTGCTACTGCTACCACCACTCGCTAAGGCACCACCTACTACTCCAAGACCTGCCAATCCAAACAGCCAAGGCAATGTATCAAAGCCTTCTGACTGTGTTGCACCAACCCACCATGGCGTAACCTGTGCTTGACCACCTAGGGCTTGTCCTTCAATATCACCAGGTAATAGCTCTGTCACATAATTTGTAACTTCACCACTATCAGGGGTGTAATAATAATATTGACCATCTTCAGCCAAGCCAATTAGGGCACTGTCGGCATCCTCATAAAAGCCCTCAATAATCAAATCACTGTCTTGTGAATCATCCTCTAAAGATAGGTGCAAATCATTACCCACACGCTTGGTAACTATATGATTGGGTGCGCGACCAGTTGCTTGATCAACTAGTTCATAATTAACCTTATTCGTCGCTTGGATAACGGTTGGTTGGCCATTTTTTGTCACTACTTGGTGTTCAGCAATGGTTTGCGTTGCGTTATTTACTTTAACAGTAACAGTTTTCATAATAGGGCCTCTAAGCTAAAAATTGAGTCTGATTTCAATAATATTGTTAATTAGTATGAAGTTAGTAATCCAAAAGGTTAAAGCTTTAACAGGATCAGGACATAAATGTGTTTAACTGACTGTTTTAACGTCTAACCCTTACTCATCTTGTTTTTGATAGTTTTTGCCTTGATAGCTTATATCTTGATAATTGGCGCATCTTGATAATAGGCGCTTCCTCTCATTCAAGGTAGGTCATTCAAAGTAGGTTTTTATTACAAACAGATTTATACAAACAAAGCACAATAAATAAAAGACGTGCGCATACCACCTATCAGCCTTTTTTCTGCTAGTTACAAGGCTGGTTAGGCAATAATTGAGTTTAAGTGTTATGTTAAAAAAGGTGTGCTTGATGTATACTACTGTTGATATACTCTTTTCTTTTAAACCTCTTAGTGTATTTAAATATACATATTATAATAATGGATTCATATTTTATATGTATAAGATTTACTTAGAGTTTTTAAGTATTGTAACAATGAACTTAAATTAATTTACAGGAGTTTGTATTTGACTTCCTCCCTCCCTAAAGCATAGGTATCTACAACTTACTAGCAGCATCAGCAAAGTACTTTAGCTTATCAGGGGGATAATGATTAACAAGCTCGGTAAAGTTAAGCCACTGGAACAACCCAGCCATTAGCTAAAGAAAGACTTTATTTCAACAAAACCTCTTAGATTCTGTCTAAATTTAGTTGACCACTACAATCCTGGGGCGGTTCATAATTGGCGATTACTTTTTTAGTCATACTTTGGTATCAATGTGGCTATCTTGGGCAATAGTCAATTTAATAGCGTGGATATGCTTTAAAAAAGATAGGATTAACAATACAACTAAATAGATTGCTCTTCGTGTTTGATACCATAGTACAAACATTAAGGAGTATCACTTATGCACCCTCCCTCTACTAACCCTGAACAAGATAAGAAAAAACAATTACTGCAAAAATACTTGCAAAAGCTCATCGAAAAAGACTCAAACTTATTTTATGCCTCTACCACAGAAATCGCTCACAACCTTCATCCTTTACTAAAAGAACACCTAAATAGGATGTCAGTTGAAGATCAGTTACTGCTTAGAGACCTTACTGTTAGAGATATTGAGATGCTTTTAAGCTTTCACTAAATTACATGTCTTAATTCTTAGGACTTACGCAAAAATATAACTGATAGTGACAGGATATCATTTATTTGCACTGTCTGAAGATAGTAGCAGCAGTTTAATCAGTAATTTGCAGTCGCCTGTAATATCTTAAATACAGTTGTTGACGTAAGTCTTAAAATACTATTTTGAGATTAGGAGTCCATCATGCCCAGCGCCATTACAGATCTAAAGCCCAAGCTTTTGTGGCATTATTTTTACGCCTTAACCCAGATACCACGCCCCTCTCATCAAGAAGATGCGGTACAACAATTTGTGCTAGATGAAGCAAAACGCTTGGGACTTTGGGCCGAACGTGACGCGGTCGGCAACGTGCTGGTGCGCAAACCTGCCAGCCCAGGTATGGAAAACCCGCCTGGCGTTATTTTGCAAAACCATCTGGACATGGTTGCACAAAAAAATGAAGACAGTAATCACAACTTTAGTACCGATCCTATTGATGCCTATATAGATCCCGAGCGTGATAATCAATGGGTTACTGCAAAAGGCACAACGTTAGGCGCTGATAATGGTATCGGAGTAGCATCTGCACTAGCAGTATTGGCTTCTAACGATATCCAACACGGACCACTGGAAGCACTTTTTACTGCGACTGAAGAAACTGGGATGGATGGTGCAAAAGGACTACAACCAAACTGGATTCAGGGTCAGTTATTATTAAATCTTGATACTGAAGAACTTGGTGATATCTGCATCGGCTGTGCTGGTGGTGTGGATGCTACTTTTACCTTACCAATAAGCTGGCAAGCGCCGACAACCCATAAGGCATATCAACTATCCGTCAAAGGTCTAAAAGGGGGACATTCAGGCATAGACATCATTAAGCAAAGAGGCAATGCAGCATTCATCATGACTCGCTTATTAGATAGTGTTAACAAGTACATTGAAGTCGCTGCAATAGATGCAGGAAATCTACGTAACGCTATCCCTCGTGAGGCTCAAGCTGTTTTTGGTAGTGATCTTGATAAGAGTAAGTTAAATCAATTTATTGAAAAAGAAGCTGAAGTTATTCGCCGAGGATTACCTACCGAAGATCGTGGCATAAGTGTCATTTTGAAAACTGCCGACATACCAGAACAAGTGTGGGATAACTCTACGCAAAACACTATTTTAACAGCCATCAGAGTATGTCCTAATGGCGTTGATCGGATGAGCATGGATACACAAGGTGTAGTTGAAACTTCAGTAAATTTAGCCAAAATTGAAACGCAACAAAATCACTTAGAGTTACAACATTTATTACGCTCATTAGATGATGCTGCCCGAGATGATCTGGCTGATCGAATGTCACGTTTATTTCAAGCCTTCGGTGCTAGCGTACAATTAGACGGTGCTTATCCAGGCTGGCAGCCTGCCCCACACTCTGCATTGACTGATTGTGTCATCAAATCAGGGCAAGAGGTGCTTGGATTTGAACCAAATGTCACTGTAATTCATGCTGGATTGGAATGTGGACTTTTGGGACAAAACTACCCACACTGGCAGATGATTTCTTTTGGTCCTACTATCGAGATGCCGCACTCTCCAGATGAGCGAGTAAATATTGAAAGTGTTGAAAAGTTTTGGGACTGGTTACGCCATGTATTAACCTCGTTACAAACGCTTTAACACTCTGCTATCTGTTACTCGCTATGTTAATCTATGCGTATGATTTTCTTGCATATTCCAGATAGAGCTAGATAAATGATATTTAAGAGCTTTTAAAAACACAATCTGCTAAATTGCTATTGATCACATAGGGTAAATACTCAACAGACCTTAGTTTTTAACTTAACTTTTTCTTTACTGATTACAAGGAAATATATGGAGTTTTTAGGCTTTACTATTGACGCTGCAAGCTTAACCGAAAATGGGATACAGCTACTAATCAAACTTGTGCTGGCTGTGATAATTTTTGTCATTGGTCGCTGGCTTGCTAAAAAAATTGTGCGGGTGGCTTATAACATTATGAAACGTAGCCACTTAGAAGATACGGTTTCTATATTTTTAAGTCGCTTGTTATATGGCGTATTGTTGGTGATAGTTATTTTGGCGGCATTAAGTAAAGTCGGTGTACAGACCACATCGGTTGTCGCCATTTTGGGTGGTGCTGCTTTGGCAGTGGGTCTGGCACTAAAAGATCAACTGTCAAACTTTGCTGCAGGTATTTTAATTATCATCTTCCGCCCCTTTGTGCGTGGCGACTATGTCACCATTAGTAGCTATACAGGCACAGTGACTGATATTACTTTAATTAACACCCATATCACCACCACTAACAATCATGATGTCATTATCCCAAACGGTGACATTAGCACCTCTGCTATTATCAACTATACGTCACTGCCCAATCGTCGTGTCGATATTACGGTTGGTATCGGTTATGATGATAATATTAAGACCGCCAAAGAAATACTATTAGCCACTGCAAAAGCCAACTCTTTAGCCTTTACAGATCCTGCACCTATTGTAAGGGTGACTAATTTGGGAGATAACTCCGTTGACTTGACCATCAACGTATGGACCACAAATGATGAGTGGTGGGCAATGCAATGTCAGTTATTAGAAGCGTTTAAAGAAGCACTTGATGATAATAATATTGACATCCCATACCCCCAGCGCAGCATCCATGTTAGCGGTTTGGAACAATTGGCAAATAAAGCGGATAATACAACCGATAAATAAACCTTGAGTGATATATTATTAGCTTAATAAGCTCCCATTGAATACTGCAACACATGCCCTCATAAGCCAAAGCTTGCAGTACAATACAATATCTGTCATCCACTCTCGATCAAAGGGGAATTTTTTATGTCAGACAAATTTATTAAATCAAAAGCAGCCGTTGCCTGGGGACCAAATGAACCGTTAAAAATTGAAGAAGTCGATGTGATGCTACCACGTAAAGGTGAGGTGCTAGTCAAGGTCCTTGCCAGCGGTGTGTGTCATACCGATGCTTATACACTATCTGGTGCAGATCCTGAAGGTGTATTTCCTGCAATTTTGGGTCACGAAGGGGGCGGTATTGTTGAGCAAGTGGGTGAAGGCGTGACCAGCGTTGAGGTCGGTGACCATGTCATTCCTCTTTATACTGCTGAATGTCGTGAATGTAAAATGTGTAAATCTGGCAAAACCAACTTATGCTCTGCGGTACGTGAGACCCAAGGTAAGGGACTGATGCCAGACGGCACCACGCGTTTCTACAAAGACGGTGAGCCAATTTACCATTACATGGGCTGCTCTACCTTCTCTGAATATACAGTATTGCCTGAGATTTCATTGGCCAAAGTTAACAAAGAAGCACCTCTAGAAGAAGTATGCTTACTCGGCTGTGGTGTGACTACAGGTATGGGCGCCGTCATGAATACGGCTAAAGTTGAAGAAGGCTCAACTGTTGCCATCTTTGGTCTTGGTGGTATTGGTCTTGCTGCTATTATTGGGGCAGTTATGGCTGGTGCTAGCCGTATTATCGGTATTGATATCAATGAAAGTAAATTTGAGCTTGCCAAAAAGCTCGGTGCAACCGATTTAATCAATCCAAAAGATTACGACCACCCTATCCAAGATATTATTATCGAGCTTACGGATGGTGGCGTTGACTATTCTTTTGAGTGTATCGGTAACGTAGATGTCATGCGCTCAGCACTTGAGTGCTGCCACAAAGGCTGGGGAGAATCTATCATTATTGGCGTTGCTGGCGCTGGTGAAGAGATTTCTACCCGTCCGTTCCAGTTAGTTACTGGTAGAGTTTGGAAAGGCTCAGCCTTTGGCGGTGTTAAAGGTCGTACTGAGTTACCAGGCTATGTCGAGCGCTACTTAAATGGCGAGATACCATTGCAAGAATTCATTACCCACACCATGCCGCTTGAGGATATCAATGAGGCCTTTGAGTTAATGCATGAAGGTAAGAGTATCCGTAGTGTGATTCATTTTGATGCGTTAAAAGATTAAGGCGAGTGGAATGAATCCGGCTTTACAATTAACTTAACTTGCTGGGCTAAAAGCATCAGCCTGCATAGTTATCAATTAAGATGAAATTGGTATTAAATATTTAAACTAAGGGCTACTTGTAATCACAAGTAGCCCTTAGTTTTTTAGCTCGCTCATTAATAAAAATATTTTTGAAAAACTTAACTCTAATAAGAGAAATTTAACTCACTAAATTAGTAACTTATTTCTTATTTTAGGTGTAAATAGCCACTTATTGATTGTGTATACAGGTTCATATTTAATTAAGGCTTTGACACCCATTTATTATAGGTATAGGATAATTTATAAATGGATTTTTTATAACTGATTTTGTAGAGTCTTTTTTTATGATTTTTTATTAGGGCTTGTTGAACCATCTTTCCTTGAGAGTTCAATTATCCTCAAGACTGAACCTGTCTTAAGGTTACATAGTACATGCTCAACAGACCCTGACTTAAATGAATAAAATGTCTCCTACCAAATGGAATTGTTGGAGAACAATATGCAAGCTAAATATTTTATTTGGTTTCACTTTTTTCTGTGTACCTCCGCTATGGTTTGGCCTGGCGCCTTACTAGCCAATCGTATCGAGCCCTTCGTACTCGGTCTACCTTTCTTTATCTTCTGGTACATCCTATGGATGTTTATATTATTTTTAGGCACATGGATTGCCTATATGAAGATTGAAGGAGGAGGAGTAAATGAATAATACAATGATTATTGTCGGTATCACCATTGTCTATTTAATAAGCATACTTTTTGTGGGTATCAGGGCACGTGGTAACTCTGCTTCGAGTCTAGAAGGTTATGTTGCTGGTGGTCGCCATATGGGCGTACTAGTGCTATTCTTTATCTTAGGTGCTGAGATATTTTCAGCTTTTGCCTTCTTAGGTACACCTGGTTGGTCTTACAAAAACGGTGCACCTGCTCTTTATATTTTAGCTTATCTAGCTTTAGTACCTATTGTTATCTGGACAATGGGCCCTAGGGTCTCTGAGCTTGGTCGTAAACATGGTTATTTAACTCAAGGCGATATGATATCGCATCATTTTAATAGCAAAGCATTAGGTATGCTAGCAGGGGTTATAGGTATTGTTGCGTTAGTGCCTTATTTAACCATCCAGATAGCTGGCGCTGGCATGCTGTTTGAAGCTGCAACAGATGGATTTGTCCCTTATTGGCTCGGTAGCTTATTGGCATTTTTTGTAGTGGCAGCTTATGTATTTACCAGTGGCTTAAGTGGGATTGGTTGGACCAATTTAGTCCAAGGTGTCATGATGATTGTAATCGCTTGGTTCTTAGGACTGGCTATCCCGAAGATACTGTATGGCGGTGTCGGTGAGATGTTCTTAAAGCTCCAAGAGCAAGCCCCTGAATTTTTAACCATGCCTGGTGCAAATGGTATGAATTGGGGGTACTTCTCTACCGCGATATTAATCAGTGCCTTTGGTAGTGCAATGTGGCCTCATCTATTTATGAAGTTTTATGCCACAGACAGCGGAAAGTCCTTACGTAAAGTCAGTGTTTTCTATCCTCTATATGCCTATCTATTAGTGCCACTGTTATTTATTGGTTTCGCTGGTATTCTTGTCTTTAAAGATGCCCCGCTTGAACGTGCAGATACCATATTACTTGAAATGGTCATTAATGTTGTAGAGCTTTCTCCTTGGATTATTGGGCTCATGCTATCTGGTGCATTAGCAGCGGCGATGTCTACAGGCGCTAATTTAGCACATACTTCAGCGGTAATTTTAGTTGAAGATATCCTAAAGCCATTTTGCTTTAAAAATATCAGCGAGAAAGCAAATGTAAATGCTATTAGAGGAAGTGTCATCGTACTTTCTGCTATTTCATATTTATTAGCGCTATTAAATATTAGTTCGCTTGTTATTATCTTATTGACGGCATACGGCATCATTGTACAGATGTTTCCCATGGTTATCGGGGCATTGTTTATGCCACAATTAAGACGACAAAGCGTCATGGCAGGTGCATTACTCGGAACTCTATTGTTTATATTAATGCAATTTAACCTTCTAGGATTAAGCTCACCATTTGGTTGGCATGCTGGTATATGGAGCTTATTATTTAATATTATCATTGTTATAGCATTCCAGAAATTTGGCACTAAACCAGTGGCTAAACTACCTGTTATTCCTGAAGCCTCAGTTTAATACATCTATCGCTTAGACAAAATAGCTTAGAAAAAAGGAACGTTCAATAGTTGATAACATATTTTTAAGATTGTTGATTGAATTATGTGTTTATCGACTTATCATTAAGGGCTTGAAATGAAAATAGCACATTTAAAATTAAACATAAAAACTGAAGTCGATCAAATCTTCTCTAAAACTCAGGACTTATATGAGCATCTTCATGAACATCCTGAATTATCTTTCGATGAATTTAACACTAGTGAACGTTTGGCCAAAGAGCTTAAAAACATTGGTTATAAGGTCACTACTAAGATTGGTAAAACTGGTATCGTCGCAATTCTAGAAAATGGTGAAGGTCCAACAGTGATGTTGCGTGCCGACATGGATGCCTTACCCATTAAAGAAAAAACAGGGCTAGATTATGCCAGTCATAAGGTTTGTCATAAAAACGGAGGCAACACCCCTATCATGCACGCTTGCGGTCATGATTTGCATAGTAGTAGCCTAGTTGGTGCTGCCGAAGTTCTTTACAACTTAAAAGACTCATGGTCAGGCAAATTAATGCTTATATGTCAACCAGCGGAAGAGATATTTGGTGGCTCGAAAGCCATGCTAAAAGATGGCTTATATGAACGCTTTGGTCGTCCAGATATTATTCTCGGTCAGCATAATATGCCAGCTTTAGCTGGTACAATAGGACTCCGATCTGGTGTATCTATGGCGGCTTGCTCAAATATTTCCGTAACAATACATGGCGCTGGTGGTCACGGCTCTATGCCTGAGAATACAGTAGACCCTGTTATTATTGCCGCCCATGTTGTTACTCGCCTGCAAACCATCGTGTCACGTGAGGTACCATCTTATGAAACAGTGGTAGTGACCGTCGGAAAATTACAAGCGGGAACACAAGCCAATATTATTCCACATCACGCAGAGCTTGAGATTAATGTTCGCAGTTTTAATGATGATATTCACAAACAAGTGGTTGATGCCATTTACCGCATTATAAACGCAGAATGTGAAGCCAGTAGATCGCCTAAACCACCTGAAATTGAGATAATGAATGAAACCATTAGCTTAAATAACGACGAAACACTATTTAATGAGGTTCGTCAGGTTTATGCTGAATACTTTGGTGAAGATAATTTATATGAAATGCCAAAATTAAGTGGCAGTGAAGACTTTCCTTATTTAGGCAATGCTAAAGAAGGTGGCTTTGAAGGTCCAGATATCCCAAGTCTTTACTGGCTAATTGGCAGTACACCTAAAGAGCGCTGGGAAGCGACAGAAGGCGAAACCGTCACTGAAAAAATGCGTAATCTGGAGATGCCCCATTCTCCGCATTACTTCCCTGGAAATCCTGTTACTTTACGTACGGGGATTGAAGCCTTAGTTGTAGGTGCTTTGACTTATCTCAAAGATGATACTAACGCTGATTAATAACCAAACTTTTCAAGCTCATTTGACCTATTATTTAGTATTTGTAGTGTTTGCACTCACTTTCTTCAATTTGCACTCACCTTCTTCAATAGTAGGACTTACGCACGAGTAGATATTATGGCAACTGGTAATCATTTATGAATCCTCTGAAGGTAAAGCCAGACGCTCCATAAATAATAACCAGTCGCTTTTAAAGCCTTGAAATCGTATTTTTGCGTAAGTCCTAAATAGGTTAAGTTCCAGATTCGGTATCAGACAGTAACGCCGACCCTCACTCTATACCCTTTCTTGCTTTAAACGTGACATAAACTGCTCCCAAATCGGACTTTTATGTCGCTGTTTGTGCCAAATCATCCACCACACCCTTTTTAAATCAATGCCTTTAATATCAATGGCTATAAGGTTGCCCTGCTCTAAATCAGGCTCAATCACATGTTGCGACAAACAACCAAAACCGATATCAGCTTTAACCATATTTCTAATGGCTTCAGACTGCTGTACTGCCTGTATTACCCCAGCTTCTGGCATATATTGCAACAATCGCTCATCAATCACCTGACGAGTACCCGAGCCAAGCTCACGTACCAGTAATGGTATCTTATACCAATTCCATAAATAAACCTATAAACCAATCCAATCACGAGAAGTTATAGACTGAATGAGCTCGGGCTTGGAACAAAGTCTATTCCAAGCCTTGCAAGCAGCATTAACAATAGCCTCATAACCATCAAAACACCTATTGGATAACCAATGTTGTTTCAAATACGACCACACCTGTTCAGATGGATTTAACTCAGGTGAATAAGGGGGTAATTTAAGCATCGTCACATTATGTAGGTTTAAACTTGGTTGATGCCATAG
>NZ_KB907676.1 GCF_000382145.1 Psychrobacter lutiphocae DSM 21542 | reverse complement strand
AAAGACGAATTACCACTATCAGTTAGACGATGGCAGTGTCCGTCTTGTCAGCAAGCAAATGATAGAGATATCAATGCCAGTATCAATATATTGCAACATGCTGATAAAGTTTTAACCCATCAGTGATGGGTTAACAAAGCGGTGAGTTCCACCGTGTTAGCCTGTGGAGATGATATAAGACCTGCGTGTAACCACAAAGGCAAACATCTATGAAGCAGGAAGAAAATACTAAAACTACGTGAGTAGATTTAGGTAAGTTTTTCGGAACGGTTGTCTTATCTTTTAACTTGTGGTGTAAGACATGAGGCTTAATCTGTAAAGCATTATAATCACTGGCTTTAACTTGTTAGATGAGGATCTTGATACTGTGAATATTGTGTTGTTAGATCAGATGGCTGGCACTCAAGACTCAAAAAAAAGTCATAGTCGGCAAGATGCCACAGATACAGTGTTTATCACAGAGTTAGCTCAAGTTCGCCATATTCAACAGGTGCTAAAGCTAAAAGTTGGAGAACGGCTTAAAGTAGGGCAAGTCAATGGCGCTTTGGGTAGTGCACAAATTGCACAGATATTAACAGATAAGGTGGTATTAACCGATATTGAGCTTGATAGTAAACCTCCTACCAAATTGGATTTGAAAATAGTGCTGGCACTGCCCAGACCCAAGGTGTTACGCCGACTTATTATGGATATGACAGCGATAGGTGTGTCTGATATTGTACTGGTAAACAGCTACCGAAGTGATAAAAGCTATTGGCAAAGCCCGATGCTAAAGCGGTTAGATGAGTTTGTCATAGCAGGCTTGCAACAAGGGGTGGATACGGTTCCGCCGACCATTCATCTCAAACAGCGGTTTAAGCCATTTGTTGAAGATGAGTTGCCGCAGATGATTGCAGGAAAGCGGGCGGCTGTGATGCATCCGTATGCTATTGCTAGTTTTTCTGAATTTACCAATGATGGCGGGTTGCCACAACTGCTATGCATAGGTGCAGAAGGTGGTTGGATTGACTATGAAGTTCAGTTGTTTCAAGCGCAGGGTTGTCAGGCACTAAATTTAGGTGATCGTATTTTGCGAACGGAGGCGGTGGTCAATGCCTTATGTGGACGTTATTTATAACCTGGTTTATCTGTATCTTATTTAATTGGTATCTTGTTTAATCTTTTTTTTCGTTTAAACCATAGGTTTGTTTCATGTCGTATGCCGCTTATTTCGTGCATTATCTTATTCGTCAGTTGTCTGCGTTGCAGAAGTTGCGCCAGATAGGCACCTCGGCAAATACTACTTTTTGCCTGCTTATAATGGTATCCGTTGGATCAATGGGCGTCTTATCCGCCTGTTCTAGCAGTGATGATAGCGAGGCGCATGATGCCAATCTAGATGCCGCCTTAATTCAAGAGCGGTTTCAAGTTGCAACCGACTTAAACTTAGAGCAAATGCGCAAGTTAGGAGATGTATATAGTCAAGAGTCTGGTGTTTTGATCGATTGGGTAGCGATGGATAAACAGGTGTTTACGGTTCGCTTTGATGAAGAGCCACCTTTGGTATTTGATATCGAGCTACCAAATAATACCGATATGGTATTGATGCACAGTGCCTATACTCTAGCCAATGCAAAAGCCAGTCATGTATTGCAGCCGCTGGGATCAGAAGTCTTAAATACGCGCATACCCAAGCAGTACCAAGATGAAGAAGGTTATTGGTATGGGGTGGGGATGTACGGACGTACCTTGGTTTATAACCATAACAAGGTCAATGAACCAGAGCTAATTAACTATGCAGGCTTAGCGTCAAAAAAATGGCAGGGACGCTTATGCATGACAGATGTGTTTAGTGCGGAAAACCAAGCCATTACCAAAATGATGTGGACCTATCGAGGCTCTAAATTAACCCCTGAAATTGTAGCTAACTGGCAAGCCAATATGGGAAAAGCCTCTGCCAGTAATGAGGATGTTTTGACTAAGATCGACCAAGGTTTGTGTGATGTGGGTGTTGTAGATTCTGACGCTTTTTGGCAGTATGCAAAAACCAACCCCAATACCAGTGTACGCTTGATGTGGGCAAATCAAATTAACCGTGGGACGATGACCAACACTATCAGTATAGGAATGCTTGATTCAGGTAAGCAAGTCGGACATGCACTACGATTTATGGAGTGGCTAGTTAGTGATGAAGGACAGGCATTGTTGGCATTTTATACCAGTACGTTTCCGGTAGTTACTATCAAGGATGTGTCAATTGATATGGCGGTGATTCGTCCTGAGTGGACGCAGTTTGATGCTGATAATACTTTGCTATCAGAGATAATTGCAGATCACCGCAAAATTGAGCCAGATGAACCGATTGAGCCTAATAGGTCAATAGCCACTGATTTTGAGTAGATCTAGGTGGAGTCGGTGTAATGTGGTCATACCAAGCAGTGTCACAAATTTTACGGTGTATTGACTAGGGCGTGTCTTCAAAAAGAGTCTTTTTCAGTGATATTTAGTAACTCTTTTTATAAAACCCTATTTTATAAAGGCTCTAGAAAAACATCTTATTTAACAGGCTAACAAATCTGTTTCATTGGTCAAATAAAAGTATTATGACTTTTCTGTTACGACTGGTATTGATAACTGTTATTATTTGTATTATCATACCATCGTTAGCAAATGTAATATTTGTTAACATAAACATTTATTAATATGAATATATGTTACGCCTAGCAACTAAGGATTTATAAAGTGTAAAGATTTATAAAGTGAATGGCGTAAGGAATATAAATCATAAGTATAAACTACCAACACAAACGCAAGCTTAAGCTGTGTTGAGGTTTTTATCAACAATACTAATTAACTAGAATAAAATATTCTACAAAGAGGACTATATGGGTACTGCAAAGGCAACATCAAAACTAGGTAAAAATAAATATACGTTACTCAGTGCCGCTATTGTAGGCGCATTGACTTTAGTCGGCTGTAATAAAACCGATGATACCAAGGCAGCTGATGCAGATGCTCAAGCGACCCCAACCACAGAAGCCAGCACAGATGTGGTGACTATTTACTCATCACGTAATGAGCAACTAATCCAACCTTTGTTAGATAAATTTACTGAAGAAACAGGGACACCAGTTGAATTAGTGACTGACAAAGCGCCACCTTTAATGGCTCGTATTGAGGCAGAAGGTGAAAATACTCCAGCAGATATGTTGTTAACAGTAGATGCTGGTAACTTATGGCAAGCGGGAGAAATGGGCTTGTTACAGCCTTTAGGCTCTGATGTTGTTAATACCAATGTGCCAGAAAAATACCGTTCATCTAAAGATTTATGGACAGGCTTATCATTACGTGCACGTACTATTTTTTATGATCCAGCAAAAGTTGATGCTTCAGAGCTATCTAATTATGCTGATTTAGCTGATCCAAAGTGGAAAGGCAGACTTTGTTTGCGTACCTCTCAAAAAGTATATAACCAATCATTGGTTGCCAGTATGATCGAGCACTTTGGTGCTGAAAGAACTGAAGAAATCGTTAAAGGTTGGGTTGAAAACCTAGCAGCACCAGTATTTAGTAATGATACTAAACTTTTGGAAGCCATTGCATCTGGTCAGTGTGAGGTGGGTATCGCAAATAGTTACTATTATGGCCGCATCTTGGAAGAAAACCCTGATTTCCCAGTCAAAATCTTCTGGGCAGGACAAGGAAGTGGCGCTGAAGACACAGGCACCCATGTCAACGTATCAGGTGCAGGCATCACCAAAAATGCTAGCAATCCAGAAGGCGCGCGTCAGTTAATTGAGTGGTTATCATCTGATACTGCTCAAGCTAAATATGCAAGCGCTGATAAAGAGTTTCCAGTGAAAGAAGGCGTTGATGAGTCAGACTTATTACGCTCATGGGGCTCATTTAACCAAGATGATATCAATGTTACTATCTTTGGTCAGCGTCAAGCAGAAGCTGTACAGCTGATGGATAGAGCTGGTTATCAATAATTCTGTATAATTATTTTAGTGTCATAGAGGGTAAATAAGTACTTATTTACCCTTTTTTTTCATTAAGTGGCTACATTTTTATGGCGTTATCACAATCTCAAAAAGCATTGACTGCAAGATTAGTTTTAGGATTAGTCTCGTTGTTTATGCTCATCCCTATTCTTATCGTTATGCGCTCGTGGTTTGCGCCTATGGAAGATGTCTGGGTGCATCTAAACAGTTACGTACTGCCACAAGTAATTAAAAATACAGTTTTTATCTTGGTGATGGTGACCGTTATAGCAGGCTGCCTTGGCACCTACTTGGCATGGTTAACAAGCATGTATCGCTTTACAGGTCAGCGTTTTTTTGTATGGGCGCTGATGTTGCCATTTGCAATACCAGCGTATGTGTTGGCTTTTATCAGTGTTGGTTTACTCGATTATAGTGGATTTATACAAACAGCGTTACGAAGCATGGGATTTAGTTCCACGTTTATTCAGATCCGTAGTGCTTGGGGAGCAGGTGTCATTTTATCACTGGTATTTTATCCTTATGTCTATCTGTTAGCACGTCAAGCATTTTTATCACAAGGTCAACGCGCACTTGAAGCTGGACAAATGTTAGGTCTCACTCGAAGGCGAGCATTTTTTAAGGTGGCTTTGCCGCAAGCTATGCCTTGGATTATTGGTGGTTTGCTTTTGACTTGGATGGAGACACTAGCAGACTTTGGAGCTGTCTCGGTATTTAACTTAGATACTTTCACCACGGCTATTTATAAAGCCTGGTTTGGTTTTTTTAGCTTAAATACAGCGGCTCAGCTGGCCGCCTTACTTATTATTGTTGTGCTTATTATTTTACTATTTGAACGATATTGGCAAAAAAGACGTAGCTATTTGCCCAGTACAGGACAAAGACAGCGAAAAACCTTGAAAGGTGTATCAAACTTTTGGGCTTTTTTATTTTGCAGCTTGGTGTTTGTTGTTGCTTTTGCGCTGCCTATGTTACAGCTTATCTTTTGGGTAATTAAATACTATCATATTGATTTAGATAACCGTTATTGGGGCTTTGTATTTAATACTATTTTAATTGCAGGTCTTGCAGCAATGGTTATTGCTTTAATTGCATTAGTGACAGCATGGCTATTGCGCCAGTATCCTAGTCGTAGCAATCAATTTATAGCATCACTTTCAAACCTTGGGTATGCAGTACCTGGAACTGTATTGGCAGTAGGCGTGTTTATACCGGTAGCATGGTTAGATAATACGCTTATTGCCAGTGGTTTAACTAAAACTCAAATACTAAGTGGTAGTATATTGGTTATGTTAATGGCATTAACAACTCGCTTTATGACTGTTGGCTTTCAGCCGATTGATAGGCAGCTTAATCGACTGACACCTTCTCAAGAGCAAGCGGCTCAGTTGTTAACTACTAACCGCTGGCAACGTTGGCGACAAGTTTATTTACCAGTCATTAGCCCTGGCGTATTTACCGCTTTAATCATGGTGTTTGTGGAAGTGACCAAGGAGATGCCGATTACCTTGATGACTCGTCGTCAAGGTTGGGATACATTGGCAGTTAGGGTGTTTGAAATGACCTCTGAAGGTATGTACGAGCGTGCCGCTTTGCCAAGCTTAACCATTGTACTGGTTGGGCTAATACCGGTGATTTTATTAATTCGCCAGTCAGATAAAGCCTAGCTAGGTTCAGATATCTTATTAGTAAGTGGCTATAACAAAACACTCTTAACATCAGCCATTAATGAATGAGGGTCAAGATTGTAATCAAGATTGATTGGGACGTGTTTTCAATTTGTGCAATGATATTGAAATGGGCTAAACATAGCTAAATCTTGTCACACAGCGTCAAATAACGGATTCATATCCTGATGTTATCTGCATTGTTTTCCTCGTCTGACTGTGATTTATCTTATTGTTATCACCATTTCCAAAATGAAGATACGGCCTAGCCTCATTTTAATTAAAAATAGCCTAAGCAAGGGTGAGAAGTATGCAACAAAAAACAACCTTAACTGCAACTAATAACTCGCATTATTTGATTGTTGATCACATCAGTGTTAGCTTTGGTAATACAGAAGTGGTAAAGGCGTTGACTATGACCTTGGAGCAAGGAGAAATTGGTTGCTTATTAGGCTTTAGTGGCTGTGGCAAAACAACAGCACTAAGAGCAATTGCTGGTCTTGAACAGCCAGTACAAGGCAAAATAGTTTTAAATAATAAAGTGTTAACTGAGGTGGATGCCAAGGTAGCCAAAGTACAAGTTATGCCAGCGAAGCGTGATATGGGGATGGTTTTTCAAGACTATGCGCTATTTAGTCATTTGACAGTCAGTGAAAACATAGGTTTTGGCTTACATCGTTGGAGTAAGGCTGATAGACAGGCTCGCATTAATGAAATGCTGGAGTTGGTTGAGTTGACGGAGCATGCTAATAAAAAAATTAGCGAGCTATCAGGGGGGCAGCAACAAAGGATAGCACTTGCAAGAGCGCTCGCACCAAAGCCTGAGCTATTGCTACTTGATGAGCCGTTTTCTAACCTTGATATGATATTAAGAGAGTCGTTAGCAGGACGGGTTCGACAAATACTAAAAGATACCAACACCACCGCAATACTAGTAACACACGATCAATATGAAGCCTTTGCCATTGCTGATAAGATTGGAGTCATGCACAAGGGGAAACTGGCGCAGTGGGCGACACCAGATCAGCTATATCATTTACCAAGTAGTCCGTTTATAGCTGAGTTTATCGGTGAAGGGGCGATGATTGATGGATATATAGAAAATGGCATTATAAAAACTGCGGTTGGCGATATTAAGCGTTATCCAGAGCCAATTCATTCGCATTATCAAGACTACGATTACGAGACCTATTACAATATTGGTGAAGTGTGCGAATACGACTTTGCCAATGGCACTCAGATTAAAGTATTGATTCGTCCTGATGATATTGTCCATGATGATAGCAGTCCACATCAGGCGATCGTGGTTGGGCGTGTGTTCCGAGGAGCTAACTTCTTATACCGATTACGTTTAGAAAGCGGCGAGGAGGTGTTATCCTTGATTTCCAGTCACCATGATCATCCGATTGGGTCATCGATCGGTTTTAGACCCTTGATGGCGCATGTGGTGTTATTCCAAGGTGATGATTTGGAAGATGTCACCACTTGGCATCGTATTTAGTCTAAATTTAATTTAATCCAGCCAAGCGCTCTTTATTCATATTAGCCTATGAATATCAATCTTTGTGCTGCGCTAATACGTGCAAATAACGCCCCAGCCATTTATACGGGGTTTGATTGGAGTAGCGCAGCTCCATCTCGATTACCGCTTCAGGGTTGCTATGACCGCCACGCTTGAGCGGCGCATAGTCATGAAACACACGTAAGCCACTGATGCTATTAATCTGTAAGCCTTGCTCTTCAAGCCAGCCTGCCACTTGCTCATAGCTGACAGGATTGTTTGGAGTGAGGCTTTTTTTGTTATCCGATTTAAATTCTGGATTATTCAGCAAATTAAAATTGCCCATAATCAAATTGCGATAGACAAAGCTGGCTGGATTGTAAAAACACAGTGATAGCACTCCGTCAGCTGCCAGCCAGCGCGCAAAAAACGGCATGATGTCACTGGGCTGACCCAACCATTCTAAGAGTGCATGGCATAAAATTAAGTCATAGCCTTCTGCTTTGGTCTCAGCAGGGGCATTAGAAAAGCTATCAGCAAAAGTATCAGTAAAGGTATCAGCAAGCGTTTGCTCAAACTGCTGATACGGACACACCAACCACGTAATCTTCTCTAACACGCCACGCTCACGGGCGTATTTTTTGGCTTCAACCAGCATATTGTGCGAGATATCATTGATGGTCACCTGATGCCCTTGCTCGGCCAATGCAATTGAAATCTGCGCCAGTCCTGCACCCACATCCAATATTCTAAGTGGTCTGTTGTTTTGTGCAGACAGCTGCTTGACCACATCAGTTAGGTCTCGCTTTAGAACAGCCAGACGAATCTCACCTTTTAAGCCACCATATACTTTTTTGGCAAAGTGTTCGGTAATTGGATCAAAGTTACGGTCTTCAGATATGCTCATAGCGCTCGGTTTTCCAAAAAACAAAGTGTGAGGGTTTTAAAAATAAGACGTTAGATTTTAATCCATTAAAATCAATAGGGATAGCGATAGGTAAACTTGGGGGTGTTTTTTGCTTTTAATGTCATGTGATTATAGTTTTAACCCAGTTTGTGTCGAATCGTTCCCCTAACACAGTCAGCAGTTGTACTAAAACCTGTGAGACAACCCTATAAAATCGCCCGTTTCAGGCGAATTTGTGCTAATATATAGCGATTATATTTTGCATAATTTGGTTCAAAAATTGACTATAAACTTACAACAAGCGTTCATTAGTCAGTTTAGCAAAGACAGTTAATAAAAAACTTTAAAAATAGTTTGCAGCCAGTTCCTAATTTAGAAGTAGGGCAACTGCTCACATGGAGATGTATGTATGAGTGATTCGGTCAGTCCTATTGCTATCATCGATGAGATGAAGCAATCCTACCTTGATTATGCGATGAGCGTTATTGTATCTCGAGCGCTACCGGATGTGCGAGACGGGCTGAAACCTGTGCATCGTCGTATCATGTATGCCATGCACCAGTTGTCAAATGATTACAATAAGCCATATAAAAAGTCGGCACGTGTGGTCGGTGATGTCATCGGTAAATATCACCCTCATGGTGATACCGCGGTTTATGATGCCATTGTACGTATGGCGCAGGACTTTAGTCTTCGTTATCCAATGGTCGATGGTCAGGGTAACTTTGGTTCAATCGATGATGACCCAGCGGCTGCGATGCGTTATACCGAAGTGCGTATGACCAAGCTGACTCACAAAATGTTGGCAGATTTGGACAAAGATACCGTAGATTGGGAAGACAACTATGATGGCTCTGAGCGTATGCCAAGCGTGTTGCCTGCTCGTATTCCTAATCTGTTAATCAACGGTGCGACTGGTATTGCGGTCGGTATGGCGACCAATATGGCGCCTCATAACTTAACCGAAGTGCTTAACGCCTGCTTAGCTTATGCAGACAATCCCAATATCTCAAGTGAAGAGCTGACCACTTATATTTCAGGCCCTGATTTTCCAACGGGTGGTATTATTTATGGGCGTTCAGGTATTGTGGATGCTTATCGAACTGGTAAAGGTCGCCTCCACATTCGTGGCCGTTATCATATTGAGCCGATGAGCGAAACTGGTGCTAATCGAGATCGTGAGCGCATCGTCTTTACCGAAATTCCATACCAAGCCAACAAAGCGAAGCTGATTGAGCGTATTGCTGAGCTGGTACGTGATAAGAAGATTGAAGGTATCTCTGAGATTCGTGATGAGTCTGATAAAGACGGGATGCGTATCGCCATTGACTTGCGTCGTGGTGAAGTGGCAGAGGTTATTGTTAACAACTTATTCTTGCAAACGCCACTAGAGTCTAGCTTTAGCATTAACATGGTTGCGCTAGATAATGGGCAGCCGAAGCTGATGACGTTGCGTCAGTTAATCGCTGCCTTTGTGCGCCACCGTCAAGAAGTGGTGACTCGCCGTACAATTTTTGAGCTAAACAAAGCCAAAGCCCGTGGTCATTTATTAGAAGGTCTAACCGTTGCGTTGGCCAATATTGATGACATTATTACAACCATTAAAGAGTCTGCCAACCGTGGTGAAGCACGTGAAAAGCTATTAGCTGAGGTGTGGGATTCTGGTACTGTGGTTGCCATGTTGCAAGCGGCAGGTCGTGGCACCTTGGCTGCTGGTGACTTGCGCTCGGTACGTCCTGAGTTCATCGAAGGCGAAGACCTTAAAAATCCGTTTGGTCTGATTGATAACGGCAATAACTACCGCTTATCACTTGAGCAGGTCAATGCGATTTTAGAAATGCAATTGCACCGTTTAACTGGTCTTGAGCAGGACAAATTAACTGAAGAATACCAAGATATCTTACGTCAAATTGCTGAACTTGAGTCTATCTTAGCAGACTTTGATAAGCTGATGATGGTTATCAAAAATGAGATGCACGAGATTTTAGAAGAGTTTGGTGATGAGCGCCGTACGGATATTGTTGACTCACGCAGCGACTTTAGCCGTGAAGATTTGATTCCTGAACAAACTGTGGTACTAACCGTATCTCGCACCGGTTATGCCAAGACTCAACCAATCGGTGATTATGTCGCCCAAAACCGTGGTGGCCGTGGTAAATCAGCGGCGGCGATGAAAGAAGATGATGTGATTGATCATCTGGTAGTGACTTCTACCCATGCGACGGTGCTTTGCTTTACTGACAATGGGCGTGTGTTTAGCTTACGTGGCTTTGAAGTTCCAATTGCCAGCCGTGGCGCGCGTGGTCGTCCGCTAGTCAATATCATTGGCTTAGATCCAGACGAGATTGTTACCACTATTTTACCAATTCCAAAAGCGGTAGAAGAAGCGCCACATGACGCAGATGAAGCCGCAGAAATCGCTGATGCTGAGATTGTTGATGATGACGTAGAAGCAGGCGCTAACACAGTGACGGGACCTTTTGTGTTCTTTGCAACGGCAAATGGTACCGTGAAGCGTGTGAAGCTGTCACAGTTTGCCAATATTCGATCAAATGGTCTGATTGCGATTGGACTAGAAGAGGGCGATAAGCTTGTTTCAGCACGCATTACCAATGGTGAGCAACAAGTGATGTTATTTGCTTCAAGCGGTAAAGCCATTCGCTTTGACGAAAATGATGCGCGTGTGATGGGTCGTACTGCCAAAGGTGTGCGCGGTATGCGTATCGCCAAAGACGAATCAATTAAGTCATTGGTTGTGATTGAAGATGATGTGAAAGAAATCTTAATCGCTTGTGAAAATGGCTTTGGTAAGCGTACGCCAGTAGAAGAGTTTAACGCACAAAATCGCGGTGGTGGCGGTGTGATTGCCATTAAGACCAGTGAACGTAATGGTGCGTTAGTGCGTGCAACCAAAGTCCATCCTGAAGATGACATTATCTTAATCTCTAACAAAGGTACTTTGGTACGTACGCCAGTGGCACAAGTAGCAACGTCAGGGCGTAACACGCAAGGGGTAACCTTAATCCGCTTAGCCAATGATGAAGTATTGGTTGGTATGGCGCGTGTTGAAGAGAGCACCGAAGAAGAAGATCTGCTAGAGAGTATGGTAGACACAAGCAGCACAGAATCAGCGTCAGAGACTGAGTCTAAGTCTGAATCTGGGGATACAGATGCAGTAGAGACTACAGAAGCATCGGACAGCGACGCTGAGTAAGATTTGATGCTGAGCAGTAAGATAAGGCAATAGCATAAAGACAATAGCATGATGCTTAACCTTTTTACTGCTTAAGTTAACAAAATCTCGATTTGTTATTGATATTATTAATTATAGAATACCGATAGAATCTTGTTCTGTCGGTATTTTTTTACAAATTATTCATTAAGGGGTCACTATGTCACTACAACTACATTTACATCATTTAGAAAATTCTCGTTCGTTTCGTATCTTATGGTTACTTGAAGAGCTTGGTCTTGAGTATCAGATGACCAATTATCAGAGGACTAAATCATATCTTGCACCCAAAAGCCTAGAAAAAGTACACCCAACTGGTAAAGCGCCGATACTAGAAGTGACAGGTCTGGATGCCAATGACCCAGAAGCCAAAACTGCCTTGATTGAGTCTGGCTTTATCATAGATTATTTGATGGCAAAATATGATACAGAGTTTAAATTACACCCTCAGATCGATGCCGATGATAGAGCGTGGCGTGACTATGACTTTTGGATGCATTATGCCGAAGCATCTGCCATGCCAGCCTTAGTGATGCGTCTGGTATTTAGTAAAGTTGTAGAGCGTTCACCTGCGCTCATTCGACCAATTGCAAAAGGTATTCGTAAACAAGTTGAAGCGTCCATGATTAGTAAAAACATTACCAAGGCATTGGATTTAATAGAAGCAGAATTGTCAGAAGATAAGTGGTTTGCTGGTGCTGAGTTTAGTGCAGCTGATATTCAAATGGCATTTTTTGTTGAAGCCGCCAATGCAGGTCAAGGTCTAGATGAGGTGCGTTATACCAGTATTTTAAACTGGCTAAAGCGTTGTCAAGCACGTCCAGCCTATCGGGCAGCGGTAGCCAAAGGAGGTAAGCTTGAGTTCTAATATGACGAACAACACGGATAATGCGAAGGTTAATCCTAAACCTGAGATTTTGCGCAATGTAAAAACAAAGCTGTTTGTGCTTTTATTGTGTGCGATCAGTTTTTTTGCTGGCTGGCAAGCAAGCCGTTCTTATTTGGTGAAAGAGTGTCATCTTGCTGGCGCTCAGGTGACCATCAAAGATAAGTTGATTTTATGCCAAATGCCTTAGATTTATTTTAACAATATTACGATGCTGTACGGTGATCCCCTGTAAATAGCGTGTGCTACTTACAGGTTTTTTTTACCATTTTTGGGTGCTATTGAAGTTTCAATCTGC
The DNA here is from genome assembly GCF_000382145.1 of Psychrobacter lutiphocae DSM 21542. GTDB lineage: Bacteria > Pseudomonadota > Gammaproteobacteria > Pseudomonadales > Moraxellaceae > Psychrobacter > Psychrobacter lutiphocae. The sequence goes on along the minus strand of NZ_KB907676.1, from coordinate 315 downwards.
GGTAACCACTATAATATCTAATACCAAACCCAAAATATATAGTATAATTCAATTATGACCAAACTAACAAATACCCTAGACGATCACGACTTTGGCAAATACTCAAAAACTGAGAGCAATCCCAGAGCCCGCCTACGACTGCTGATCTTACACCAGTACAGCATAGGCAAATCCACGATAGATATTGCCAAAGACCTCTGCATACACCCCGAAACTGCCAGACGTACTAAGAAGCGATATTATGAACGAGGACTTGAAAGCATCTACGATCGTCATCGTCGAGGCCGTCACAGCAAGCTTGCACAGACAGACATA
>NZ_KB907675.1 GCF_000382145.1 Psychrobacter lutiphocae DSM 21542 | reverse complement strand
CGCTACACCCTTGTAAGCTATTTGCCATCAAGGGTTCGTTAAGCATTTGGTAGCTGACTTTATCATTGTGAATAAAACGCCATAATGCTTGTGTTTGAGCGAAACTACTTTGATTATTAATGGTAGCTTTCATACCTGTGTGTAGATAACCATTTAGGTGTGTGTGATTACGTACGAGTTGTTGATATCGTTTAATGAGCCTCGTATCTAGCTCCATTTTCTCTATGCCATACTAATTTATTCTAACAGGTTTATGAGCTGTTACCAATTGTGTAGATACCTATGCTTTGGAAAAGGAAGGGAGTCAAATCCCTCATGAGTCACCGCCTACATTCTAAGTTGAGATTGGCGTATGGCGTATACTTTATTACTCAGTATGATAGTTTATTACTCGCTGACATTAAGTGTCAGCGAGTAATAAACTATCATACTGAGATTAAGCTAAACCCTTTATTTTATTACCTCACAATTTGAGTAAAAAATAATAAAGTATCATACTGAGTTCTATTTAACACAGCTGCTTGTTACATTTTGGGGTAATAAAGTTTCATACTCTATGAACTTGAATACTTCTTTATAAATTATTTTATAGTCGTAATTAATCGATTGATGCAAAACAAATTTGTTATTGACAGTTGCTTAAATAAATAACTCAAAACAAGCCTACCGAGCCCCTTTCTCTTCAATAATTTTCACAAGTTGTATTGCTAAATTTTTTGTATCGAGTTGTTCACCGTTATCTTTGTATGTTAATGGCGTTAATCCTTGTAAATCACTAGCAAGCTTAGATTCATGACCCCGTGGAAAAGCTATTAAAGTACGTTCTCTACCCAAAGAGCCCATAAATAGCCCCAATTCAAATATAACATTGTCACGAGGTGCAGCTAATTCTACCTCTCTTGATACAACAATATCATCAGCACTCATAATAGCCAAACCAAAATCATGGGTTTTAATTGCCCTCTCCAAAGACTCTAATGCATAAGAACCAGCCTGAAACGTATCTGGTTGACTCCAAAGAGTCACGTCTATGTCTTCATAATCTAGATTAAGCCTTATATCTTCGGCTACTGATAAAGCCTCGGCGGTACTGACGATAAACAAGCGAGGTTTTGGATTACATTCTTTTATTAAATCGTTTCTCTGCTCCAGCCTATCAGCCAAATCAATTGATATGAACTTGTAAGCTTCTGGGTGAGCTTCTATTAATTCAATAAACGAATCAACATCGACTTTAACAGCAACTGCTTCTTGGGTAGCAATTAATGTTGCCGACCTAGCTCTTGAAGGGTTTATTGCTGCCATTTCACCAATACTAATACCTGGTCCCCGAGAATATAATTCTGAGCCATTAATAATCATATTGGCTTGACCTGCAATTATGAAATAAACATCTTGATCATGCTCCCCTTGGGTGATGATGCTATCACCAGCATCAAAGCCCACAATCTGACCTTTTTGTGCGATAGCAGCTGCAAAATCCTTGTTCCCATTAACCAATTTTTGCTTTAATAGCTCATTTATGACAGCTTGCTCTTTACCTTTAAATTTTGATAATAGCGACATAACAACTCCCTATATATTATTATTTAGTTTGCACTCGTTCATGGTCATACAGCACTTCTCGTCCTTAAAATACTCCCAAAACTTATCTTCCTCCAAAATTCTCTTTTTTTCATTAAAAGGAATTTGGTAGAGGGTTTTCGAACATTGATTTTTACAGTTACCAACCGTTTTATGTCTACGTTTTCCACTACCATCCTTGATACAAATACATGAGGCTCTCTTATTTAGTATCTTATCTTCAGTACCTGTCGCAATAAGCTTCGAATCATAGTACAGATGATAATGCGGTTTGTATGGATAGCATTTGGCAGGACTGACTTCTCTAAGCTCAATTTTTTTAAAGTCGATGCTGATATCATTGTTCCTCAGCTTGAGTAAGTCCTGCTCTACAAGCTCTTGATAATATGCTGCATGACCATGGCTCCACTCTTTAACCTGCTTTGGCCATTTTCTATGCTTACTTACGTACTCCTGAGCTCTTAAATAGTCTTTAAGATAAGAAACCCAATCATGTATCGGTAAGCTATCTACTTCAAACCCCAAGCAAAAGTCACCACCCATGTTTATATGTCTGTTAGGACAAAAATTCGGCAAACAACCACCACTTTCCTTTATTGACAATCCAGAACCAGATTGAGAGGCGGTTAGCTCGAAGGCCTTTCTTTTACCACTAGACATCGGCACATTCAATTCAAAACACAGAGTAGATTCATTGTCTTTTTTGGAAGCTATACCAGTAGCCTTAAGGTACTGCTCAAGATCACTTAAACTGGGCATGGGGCTTTAATGCAGGTCGGGTTGGTGTAAACTCATCATTTGATGGAGCAGATTTTGAAGAATAAATATGGTCGTATATTGAGCTTTCGTTTATAGCTTCATCATCTACCGTACTATCAACCTCTTCAATACGCTCAAAGGTTATGTCTGTAGCTGACCTATCAGAAAATAAATCTGCATATTTAGATCCTCCTAAAACCTTAAAAGCCATTTTACCGATACGTGTCTCTGTTTCTTGTTCACACTGCATTTGTTCTGTTTCGGAAGCTATAGTAGATATCCCCAATGAAAAACGCGTACTATTATCTAAACCTTCTTGACCAACTCTAAGATTAGATACATCGCCCAATTCATAACCAATAGCTAAACCTAAGCCATCGGTTTGTATACCAAATATTTCATGAAGCTTTTCTAACGATAAATTAAAACTACTTCTTATACCACCCGAAGCTTCGGTGCTAACCTCAACTGTCTTCAATCTATCTGTATCCTTAGTATTACCTTCACAGATAATGGCATGCATACAGTCACCAATAAATCGTACTCTTCTACCCTTAAAATCACGATTTATACAATCATCCATTTCCGATCTAATGACATGTAGACAGCGTACAATATTTTTTTTACCTTCTTCTGAGTTCATATTTATACTCACATAATTTGTAAACCCATCAATATCAGCATATAAAGAAACCAACTCTTGTCTTTTAGCAGTTTTATAGTAGTACTTAGTAAAATCAAAATCATTCAAAGGTGATGCTGCTCGTGAAAACTGGAAGTCCTTTAATAGCTTGGGTTTAGGTGCATTCTCATTAACAGCCTCTAGACATAAATCATTAGGCAAGATTGTTCTATCAACGGATAGCTTGATTTCATCAGAAGTTAACTTTGTTATCTTAGTTTTGTCAGCAGCCACTTTGGATAGTTCAAGAACATCCCTTGCATTAGAAGTAAGGTAAATCCCTTTTTTATCACCTGCTGCATGCTTTGCAGCATGATTGGCAGGATTACCCAAAAACAAAGGCTCTTTGTTTTTAGCTCGACCATTATTAACAGCTAAAGCAACACCAGAATCAATACCTATCCGTATAGTCGCTGCATTTATATAGTCGTCATTACTATCTTTCTTGTTCTGATCGACAGCATTCATAATTAAATCGCTAATGGCAATTGCTCTATCTAGGCGCTCTTTCTCACTATCGTAAGGCTTTGTGACTACTGCATGAAGTCTCTGGTTATGGAAATCTACAAACAAAGATTCCGACTCATCTAATATATATCTGATAGTTCTAAAGTGTGAATCAAAAAATCTAATAGCTCTTTTGTGTGAAGTTTCGTTTTCATTGCCATTCTCATTAACTAGCAAATCATCAAGATTTAAAATATCGACATAGATGTGAACTGCATCCATTTCATAAGCTTTGTTCACAGGAATATTACTTAAACTAATTGTACGAGTATATTTAGCTATTTCGAGTTCTTTAACTTGGTCACATAGTTTATCTATATGGTTTTCAGCCCGATCAACATCCCAACTGTAATGCATCTTTTTACCCTTAATATTTAACAATAGTCTTAAATTATAAATGGGGGCTTTTAAGGCTCTTTCAATAATCAAGAATAAATAGATAGCTTAACCTTTTTATCACTACCCAACGTAAAGTAGCTACTTTCTTTTGAGGGTCGCTAAACTCATAAACTTTCAAGTAACTTATCCCCGTCTATACCTAAAGCCACAATGTATTAGATCTCACAATATAAAAGTCTGATATCATGACATGGATATTATCTCTAATAGCGGTGTGCTTTACTTCTATGTTCTTTGCAATCTAAAGAATCTCATCAAATTTAAGAGGAAATTTGATTTAAAATATCTATAATTTAAGGACTCCACTCAATAAATAGAAAGGGGCTGAAGTAGATAAGCAGTATACTAGACTACTTTTATGAAGCTAGAAACCTGTTTATCAGACTAATATGTTTTATCGAATTTAGTTATTGATACTTAATAAGTAGAATAAGCATAGATTAGTAATAACAATTTCGACCACCCTTATTTATGATAAATTAAACTATTCAGGGTATAGTTCATTTCAGGTAAGGTCGAGACAAGGTAGCCGAGTGGAAGCGATACTGGTATAAGTTAAGTGAGGTTAACGATGTATTGAATTTATATTGGTCTGACAATAGTGACAAACCTATTACTAAATCATGTAAATTTACTCGACGCAAACTTATCAATTAATATCTGACTTGGATGGTTTGCAAGAGAAACCAGCTTATTAGCTAAAGCAATTGGTACTATAGAATCATCGTACATATCACACCTTAATAGTGCGATGTTTTTCAAGATGACATCGATATTTTTAAAGTTACTTTTGGACGGGTTAACTATATCCTCCTTATCATTAGTTGGTATCGATACCACGATGATTTGACCGTCATTAGAATGGAATACAACCTTACCGCTATAGTAGGAGGTACTCCCATATAGCATTCTTTTGGCATCACCGATTGTAATGTATGTATAGATATACTCATTACTAGGAATCAGATAGTGGTTTTTCTCAAGATAGCCCCTGCTCGTTGTCGTATTTGACGCATTCGTATCTTTATTTGAACCTTCGCCACTTATATCTTTAGGGGTAAAGTTGTCAGGTACGCTTTTCACACATATTTTGCGTGCATGATCTACAAATGCACCACTCTTTTCAATACCTACTAAGTGAAGGTTATAGTTATCAATTAAGAAGTTACACAAGTTTCTTGCAGGCTTATGCATATTAGCGGTCTGACCTGAAAAGCTTAAAGGCCCGTCAGCGATGAATAAAAATTTATTAAGTAATGCTCGTTTTAATTGGTAAATATCCTTAATAAAATGAATGATGATGATCTGCTCGACTAGCCTAGTAACATAGCCTAAAACACCAGATGCACCCAATTCATCATCTATAACTTCATGAAATCTGAACACGTCTGTTAGATAGATATCGCCATCTTCATGACTAAAGGTATAGTTATCAGATATTTCACTTAAAACCAAATCTATACTACCCATCTTTTGTTTATTATTTGGATTACGACCTAGAGTATAAAATTCTAACTGACACTCAGAACTTTTTCTACTACCGTCATTTTTGGGTTTATATGTTTCGAATAGGAACCATTTTAGCGTTTCCATTAAGCATATACCCTCGAAGTCCATAAAGAACTCGTATAATGTCCTCCTAAAAGCGTTGGTTAGAGAGGATTCATTTTGATAGTTTATATTTTTTATAGGTAGTACAAGTTTAAAGCGATTTAGCTTTTGCAACTTTTGCATATCTTCTGGAAATATAAAAGGTTTTACCGCTAAGTTAGTCAAGTCTTTCTTATCAAAGAGTAAAGCGCCGAATTGAAAAAAAGCCAATTCCGAGGAAGGGAAGTTCTTATTAACTTCAATGACTGTATATCCGCCATCGACAGCTAAGATATGTTCTACAGGGTTGTCAACGTCTTCTACCTCATACACAAGCTTTAGTATCTCACCTTTATCCTTTTCTTGTATATCCTTTGGGTAGGAGCATTTATCAAGATAATTCTTAACAAAATCATCATTAATGATATGTGTATGATTTACCTTTGAGGCCCATTCATCAGGCTTTCTGCCTCTGCTAGTAGTACCCATATTAATCGCCCTTTCTGTTAGCTAAAAATCTATCAACCTGTACAGGAACAACAAAAGGATTGGTGTATGTTTTCATACGCACAAATCCTTTATCATTATTCGAGCTAAACCTTAATAGAGAGTCCGTGAAATCAGAAAAGTCATAATATTTTTTGAGTTCTTTCATTTCATCATCGTTATTTAGATGCGCAATAAACCAGTTTTGTGTATTTTTTAAAATATTGGCACTAATTGAGCTTACTTCTTGGGTTGCGTAAGTCATACCAATATTTAACTTCGCACCTTCCTTAGCTAACCTGTTATACACATCCGTTAAATCTTTTTCATCCTTCTTTGGGAAAAGGTTATGCGCTTCTTCAAAATAAAACTGAATGAAGTTATTATTTTTATTCTTAACAAAATTAGACATTGAATCATTAAACACCGAACGACATATTCTTTCTGAAAATAGCTTTTGCACGACTGGAGAACCTTGCGATAGGTCAACTATCACAATCTCGCCTTTTCTTAACAGTTCAGGTATTTCAAGTTCGAAAGATTTGTCAGACTTTGTGGTATGTAGTTGGAGTAAGTCTTCATTGCGTAACTTTTTATAGCCACTGACCGAGTTTTTTTCATCAGGAGCCTTAAAGGTTGATAGAAATATCATCATTGATTTTAGGTCATCGTCTGCCCACTCATAACCCTTTTTCTTCTCATATGTATTGAAAAATGGGTTTTGCTTATAAAGTTTCCAAGTTTTTGTAAACCAAGTTGAGGCTTGATCTAAAGTAAGTCCTTTGGTTGGGTCTAAACCGTCTAATCCTTCACCATCCTCATTTTCAAAATTATTAATATCTACATTACCTGCAAAATATACTTTTTTACTATTTGGAGGCGTGAATCCTGCTTTATATAGGCAACATAGATAAGCCGCCTTTATTCTATTGTATCTCTTCCATTCTGAACCATGTTTATTATCTGACTTAGGTTCTTCTAAGCTAACAGCTGTAAAATTGTTAATATAATCACCTGAGACTCTATTAGCCTCGAAATAATTTTTGATGAGCTCAAAGCCAGTTTTTATATCCTCGTAAAAATTTACTTTCATTACTTTAAAACCATCTTTCTCAAGAACACTATATCTAGTAACTTTATCCTCAAACAATTCAAATATTGCAGTACCGTCATCTTGCAAGTTAGCATTAGCATACTCGCCGTTAACGTCGAATATGATTTGACCAACTGGAAAAGAGGGTTTGCCTTCTTCAAAAGGCTCTTGGGATTGAGTTGAGTCTTGCAATTTACAAGGTGCTTTGCTTGATATCTCTTCGGTGGCTTCTATTATTTTTTTGACTGTATTGGACTTACCCGTACGGGTCATACCGAATAAAGCTGTACGCTTGCCTATAAAGTCCTTAGGGCTGATGAATACATCGACATTATTTTCAAGGTTTTGAAACCTCCGACTAGAACTAAATCTTACTGAACCAATTTTTGATTCATTTTCACCGCCAGCAATATTTTTCCCTTCTCGTTGATTTACTATATTGAAAAGTACGTCTTCAGATGCTTTATATACCTTATAGTTATTTGCAGAATAAAAGTTTTCTAAATCTGCTCCAAACTCTATAACGTCTCCATCCTTGTCATTCTTCGTCTTATAATAAGTACCTAATACTCTACATTCTAGCCCTGAAAAGCTAAACTCATACCTTGTGAAGTCATCCAATTTACTCTTGGTGTCAGAGCCTGCCCTGCCTTGTATAGGCCTTCCTTCTTTATAGTACTCAATCATTGTGCTCACAATATCGTTATCAGAAGGTAGCTTTGAAGGTCTTAAAGCTCTTAATAAGATAGCCTCTTCAATGCCGTCTTCACCTTCATAAAACGCTAATAAAAATGAACCTTGTGGTATACCATTCACTCGATGTTTCCAAGCGTCAGCAATTAATATTTGAGCTTTATCATAGTCAAGGTAAAAGGGTCGTCCGACAAATAAGTTTTCCTTTTTACCATCTTCAAAAATATTACCACTTGCGAGTTCATGTATTTTTTCACTAAGCATTTTATATCCTTTAGATATATTTAATTCTTCGTTAGATTTACGTTTAATTCAGGGTCTTCAAACCTAATCATAGAGTTTTTAGCATATTCGGGGTCTATTTCAGTCGCAATCCAGCGTCTGTTAAGCATCTCAGCAACATAACCAGTTGTATTACTTCCAGCAAAAGGATCTAAAATCAAATCGTCCTCCTCTGTTAAAAACTGCGTAAAAAAGCTTATAAGTCCAGCTTGCATTCGTGCAGGGTGCAATTTGATGCCTCTTTCCCTACACTGGCGCAAGAAAAAATCATTTGAACTGGTATTTGAGAAGCTTAAAACACTATGGGGCAATCTAACCTCACGATTTTCATCAATAGGTTCAAGCTCAAATAAGTTGTGAGATATGCTTCCGCCGTTGTCTTTTAAGAACCCTGATTTACTTATATCATGTTCCGATGGTCTACTTCCTGAATTATAGCTTTGTCGTTTCAGTAGACTCTTCATACTTTTACTATACGGTCTTAGCACTTTCGAATTATCCGCCTTTGGATAGTCTGACTTGGCTAACCACCAAACATGAGTATAACTATCAACTGCTCTTAGTCTATTCACTGTCACCCATTGAGCTGGAGAAGGTAATTTAGATGGATTATAAGCAATAAACTCTTGAATAAGTCTCAGATTAGCTTCTGGATGGTTAACTAAGCCCATTAAGCACTCAAGATGTAATAAAGATTGAATAGGTCTGCCGTCTTCCCATGCATTGCCTATTTCAATAACTAGTGAGCCATCCTCAGCTAGTAGTTCATCAAATATTGGTGCTAAACTTGTGAACCATTCTTTGTATTCCTTACCTTTTAAATTACCGTATTTCTTCTTAGCATTCAATGGGAAAGGAGGTGATGTGATAATTAGCTGAAATTTTCCCTTATAATATTTTTTTAAGTATTTTTGGGCTATTTCGACTGAGTCGCCAACTAGCATCTTACCAAGATTAGTTTTATATAGTAGATTTCGCATTATTTCCTTCGAGATATTTCAGCGTAGTTGATATTAAAAGTTAGGGCGTGTATAGAATTGGAGTTGAAAAAAGATAAGCAACACCTCAAGTTCACGTTTACCACAACAAAGAACCCGAGATATTGCTTATGGCTCGCACCATGCTCAAAGACAAGCAGTGGCACAAGCTACGTACTATATTGCGTCAAATTAATGTCTATGACAAGCCCAATTTAAGACTGACCATAGAAGCGATGTTATACCGAATACGAGTTGGCTGTCCGTGGCGTGATATACCTGACTATTTTGGCAAATGGTACGTCATCTATCAACAGTATCGGTATTGGCGTATTACGGGTAAGTGGCAAAAGCTGATGTCATTAATCACGCAAGACTACGATGGTGAATGGCTATTTATTGATGGTAGTGTTGTTAAAGCACATCAACATAGTTGTGGAGCGGCAAGCCACCAAGATGAAGCTATTGGTAAGAGCGTTGCTGGCAATAGCAGTAAAATTCATTTAGTGGTTGACGCTTGTGGCAACCCTGTTCGTGTTGAAGTCACTGGTGGTCAAGTACATGACTCGCAAATAGCAAATACTTTAATCAAACAGACGATTAAGGAAAGTACTGAGGCGGTTGCTGCTGACAAAGGCTATGACAGCCAAGACATTAGAGTATGTATTATGGAAAACAATGCTAAGGTCGTCATACCTATTAAATCCAATTCAAAGAGCAATAATGATGATATGGATTGGTACTTATATGGCTGCCGTCATTTAGTCGAAAATGCGTTTGCCAGATTAAAGCACTTTAGAGGGATAGCTACTCGTTATGATAAGCTTAAATCAAGCTATGAGGCTGCTATTATTCTCGCTTGTACTTATATCTGGTTACCGCTTATTTGAATTCTATACACACCCTAGTATTGTAACAAATAATATGAACCACTGAACATCCCATAAACTTAGTAACTATAATTAATAATTTTAGACAAGCTAGCCGTATGAATATCCTATAATTTAAGCTAAAGAGTTCGTTTTTTATACAGCTTATACAAGATCCCTAGCCTCAACCTCTAACGCATCACAAATCTGATATAGCTTCAGCAAAGAAATATTATACTCGCCACGCTCAATTTCACTCATATAGCTTCTATCAATTCCTGCTAATTCTGCTAGTTTTTCTTGCGATAAACCCTTTGATTTTCTCACCTCACGGAGCCTCTTACCAAAGGTTAAAACTCTCTTATCTGCTGACATAATGACTACCAATAACAAAAGTAGCATTATTCGCAGTCGTGCGATACAATATCCACGGAGTATACTCCGAATTTTGGAAAGCCATGCAAATTCAAATCGTGTATAAAGACGACCTACCAGATGAGATTAGACAACTTTGTGAAAAATACTGGTTACGTAAACTACGGGAAGATTCAAAATTTGTTCATAACGCCACAGACATAATGTCACAAAGTGGCTTGGGGTTTTATGAATTTAAAGAGCTCATTCAAGATAGCTGTCATATCGTTGTAGAAGATTTCCACTGTGTAGATTGTGATGCTAACTGCGTAGTTTATGATAGAAAAGCGTTCAAACGTCTTAATCGTGAAAGTTGGCAGTGTTCAGACTGTTATAACAAACAAGCACTAAAAAGATGCGAAGAACGCATAGCACGCTCTCAAGAAGGCAAGCGGATAAGGAAAGAGAATATACGACTTGTAACACCCATTCTAAAAGCAAAGATAGCAGAACAACTAAACTCAATACCTAAAGTTGATGAGCTAGACATCATAGATAAAATCTTACTCGTTGCTACTGCGAAGGAATTTATCGAAGAAAATTTTAGACCTACACATCATTTCACTACTTATACGGACAGCGCTTTCGAACCCGATTTTACGTCCACAAATTACTTAGACATTCAGGTACTTGAGCATCTTCTAGATGCGAACGTCCTATTGTTCAATTTTGATAGAAATCTTAAAAGTATGAGGCTGGGTGAGGAAGGTCAATTATTCTTAAATAACGCCTATGCTGGCTTTGATTTTGCTTATGACAAGCAAACCATTAAGCAGATTGAGGCGGATGTTGAACAACGAAGATGCACCATTAAAGATATCAATAACCCTAAATTTGAAGAATGGGTTAAGGGTGTACAAATTGCAAGATGTGTTGCCAGTCTTAAGCATGGCTTACCTAACTCTGGTATCGGCTATATACATTGGAGACAACGTTAAAGACTTATTTAGGAGTGCGCTTGATACTTACAGTGTTAATAAGATGAGCGATCTTATTCCAGTGGCTATTAAGCAAGTCATTCATTTTGAACATCATAAGACGCTAACTGCGTTCGAATCAGAGAGTGAAATATGCGAGGTCATAGCTTACGTTTTGAAACTGTGTAGAACAGGGAGATTTGGGAATTACCCTATACCAGAAGTTCACCCTGAAACCGCTATAGAGAAAATGCTTTCAAGGTATCTATTTGTCAGACTTAATATGTATGACTACACCTATTCACAAATTGCTGAAAAAATTAGAAAAAGAACTAAGAAAAATCCTCCTAAGCTCCGTATTCTTTAAATACCACTAGAAAAGGAATTCATTTATGAAATTTAACAAGTCTACGCTGTCATTACTGTCGGTAATAACACTGTCTTTAAGCACTATAGGTTGCAGTGATAACACTTCTATTGATACCAATGATGATGACATACAAGTTATTGATGAAAGTGCTGAAGTAATGAATGGTCAAGAGGTTAACGAGGCTGATTCAGTCGAAGCTTCAGAGATGAGTAATTCAGGATTTGACCCCTCTTTATATCAAGATGTCAATAAAGAAGCAGACTCTAATTACTTAATCTATTTAGCCTTAGCCCAGCATCCTGAAGAGATGTTTGATGAGAAGCGACTAAATGTAGCGTATCCAGAGTATCTTAATGAACAAGACCCTCAAAAGAAGGACGCAATGGCAGAACAGCTTAAGCCTCAACTACACGCTGAAATGGCAAAGTATGAACAGCCTTACCGAGTTAAAATAAATTTAATTCCTGGTCATAAACGTTATGATTATGAGCAAGAGCAGGCTAAAAAGGGGCTCATGGGAGAAAATATTGTTTTGGACGGTAGAATACTAGGTAGATATGACTTTGAAACAAAAAGCTTTCCTATTTCAGTCAACGTAGCTGGTAGTGATGATAACCCATGCTGGTTCCCTTTTTGGGCAGCAGATTTCGCTGTACAAAAACATGATATAAATATTGTTCCTAACGAGGCTTGTTCTTTAGAGGTTCAAGATATCGCTGTGGCTGAAGATATTTCTAAACGTAACGTGAGTGCTAAAGGTATTGGCTATTACCGTTTTGAGGATAGAATCGCTTACCCTGAACGTGTTGATTTAACTTTTTTTGATCTTGATACAGGTGAGGACTTAGCAACTAAGACGTTTACTTGGAGTTATTGAGTTGTGAGGACTTAGTGTCCTTATCTTGAGTCTTTGGTTTCAGTGGGCTTTTACCTTCAGCAAGTTTCTGAAATCCTTCTATAGTCTCCTCCAAAGTCTGATAGCCTAGTATAAAACGTTCAGCCCATTGTTCAGCATGTTTATTTGGAACGAAACCAGACAAACTGACATTGCCTTTTGCTCTTTCCCAAGATTTTCTACGTCTTGCTTGTTCTTCGGGTGATATTCTCATAATCAAAGCCTTATTTGTTTGCATTAATGAGGTCGTTAAGTTTGTAGTAACTTTGAACCAATCTCAACTTAATAGCCGAAATTGTATCGATAGTAAGTCATTAATTAACATTTTTGAGTTCAACCAATTTTAAAGGATTAACCGTATGAAAAATAGTTATATTGTAAATACTATTCTTGCCTCAATGCTAATACCAATTCCATAAATAAACCTATAAACCAATCCAATCACGAGAAGTTATAGACTGAATGAGCTCGGGCTTGGAACAAAGTCTATTCCAAGCCTTGCAAGCAGCATTAACAATAGCCTCATAACCATCAAAACACCTATTGGATAACCAATGTTGTTTCAAATACGACCACACCTGTTCAGATGGATTTAACTCAGGTGAATAAGGGGGTAATTTAAGCATCGTCACATTATGTAGGTTTAAACTTGGTTGATGCCATAGAGCACCATCCATAACAACCACAG
>NZ_KB907674.1 GCF_000382145.1 Psychrobacter lutiphocae DSM 21542 | reverse complement strand
ATCCTAAGACGGGACGGTATTTAACGTCTGACCCTATTGGTCTAAACGGTGGACTCAATACGTATGGCTATGCTGGACAAAATCCTGTGTCTGCTTTGGATCCGTGGGGGTTGTTACCACAATCGTCAGGAGGATGGTCGAACACTAATAGGATTACTGGTAGAACATTTTTACATACAAATTTTAAATTGTTACCAGAAATTGAAATACCAACTCCAAGTGGTTGGCAAGATTATCAGTTTTATAATAATAAATATCATGAATACAATATGAAAGTAAGAGTTACAGGTCTATCGGCTATAGAAATAAATAACTTAGAGGATTTCATAATTAATAATCCTACGCCTAACACTAATACAAAAAGAGCAACTTATGGTGGTACGAATAATCCAGCGACCCCAAACTTTGGCCCCTTTGCGGGTAAAGCTGCTAATGCAGTAAGTCCTGACGATGTGTATACATTTTTGAGGACAGGTATAAATGGACGTAAATTTGTAGTTAACGTTACCCAAAGTAATCATTCATTAAGGTACGGTATTGTGATAAGAGGATTAGAATGTGTAGGTGGTAAAACTATTATGCATAATTATGGAGAAGGTAACTCAGTTGGACAAAGTATTCCTATTTTGAACAATATAATATTTAATAATATATGGTACTGGGCTTCAGAATATGCTTTAGAAAAAACTACAGGTCGTGAATTTAGTATAGAGGGTCGTGATTGGACAGAAGATGGAGACTAAACTTAAACAGTATTTGTATCTAAATGTTCAGTAGCTAGATTGGAAAGTTTTTTATATAGTTTAATTTTATATCATGTTTCTTACTATTATACAAAATGTAGATTATAGAAGTAATGAGGTAAACATGTAACTGATTATTTATTCTATAGAAAAAACTATATTTTCTTTTAAATCTAAAACTAGGTATACGTTATCATGAAGGGTCTGAATTTTATTGCGTTTAGTTTAGGAATCACAGTGTTATTGTTTTGGGGTTTGATATTATCACCACTACTTCCTTCTTATATTTATATAATTAATGGGTTTCTTTTAGTTTTATCTATTCTTATATATATATATTTATATTTTAAAAAAATTAATAAAGCTTTAAGGGTTATAGCAATTATTTTAATATTTATAGGATTTAATTTTTTTATAGGTGTAAATAACATTAATTGTTATCCAAACTCAATTATACTATTTAAACTTGTAAATTTTGATATTTGTATATGGTTTATACCTATGTTGAGTGAAAGCTTGATTGGTGGTTTTTTCTATTTTTCTATATCAATCATATCAATCTTTTTAATTGAGATTGGTATAAGAGGTAAATATAGTCAGTCGCAAGTAATTTGAATAAATAATAGTTTGGCGTTGGCAATAAAAGTATTATTTTTAAAAAATCCAATACAGGATCAAAGACATCGTTACTGCTATTGTTATCCAAACACTACTTATGGCAACAAGATCTATTAGATGCCGAGATTGAGGTTAAAGACAATCAAGAGACGTTAACGCGTCGCTATATCTATGTGGGCTTAAGACCGATTGCGGTGATTGATTATGACAGTGACAATTCGCCCAGTATTTATACTATTCACACCGATCATTTAGGCACACCGCAGCAGGTGAGTAATGATAACCAGCAGACAGTGTGGCAAGGGGAATATGATGCCTTTGGTCAAGTGACAGTTAAGGCCATATCAACAAGTAACACCCAAGACATACAAGCCAAAAAGAAAGGTTGGTCGTTAAACCTTATTAATCAAGCCAATGCAGCAGATGATACTATTCACAAAGAGCCCTTTGCGTTTAATCTACGCTTTGCCGGTCAGTATGAGGATGTTGAGAGCGGCTATTATTATAATTGGCATCGGTATTATAACCCTAAGACGGGAAGGTATTTAACGTCTGACCCTATTGGTCTAAACGGTGGACTCAATACGTATGGCTATGCTGGACAAAATCCTGTGTCTGCTGTGGATCCGTGGGGGTTGGAGGTTGAAGCGTATTTTATGAATCCAATTCAAGATGGTATTTCTCATTCGTCATTTGGTCATATGGCATATAGAATTAATGGTAAAGAATTCAGTTTTAGTCCAACTAAAAACCTTTCAGTATATGATAACTATATTTCAAATCAAAAAAGAAAAAGGGATATAGTAGGTCTGAAATTAAAACTAACTGCCTATCAAGAAAGCGAGTTGTTGAAAAACACTTATAAATTGATGGAAACAGCAGAATATAAAAATGGTGTATATATGTGTACCAATCCATTTCAAGACGCTATGCAAATGACTGGTATAGATATATATAAAAGTACAGTTGCTATGTCACCTAGTCCATCAGTCACTACTATTAAAAGACCAACACTATCTCCAGAAGCATTGTTTAATAGAATGATAAAAATGGATAATTTAGTTAAGTCTATTTATATTTATGATAATACTAACTATGAGTTTAGAGGAGTTCCTTATGTCAGCCCTGATTTTATTCAGAAGGCTAACGATTACAATGGTGATATTACAAAACGAACCATTTTTTCTTGGTAGAAAATAAAATGAATAAATATATTATCATCGTTTTTTTTATATCTATTTTATTCATACTTACGGGGACTAAAAATATACAGAACGCCTATATTGATACGAAGTTGATGCAAATTCCTATTAGCTGTTTGGATGCAAATAGTGATGGCTACTATAATAAGTTAGATTTTAATTATGGGGGGATAAATGTATACGAGTCAGAAAAAAAAGCATTTGTTTTGATGGATAAAAAAGGTGCAGCTATTGAAATTAGAAAATGCGAATATAAACCACCTATGAATATTGATATCAAATATTTATCAGATACAGATTGTGTGAACTATTGCAGGTTGAAAGTATGGATTAAGTCCAGAAAATAATTATAAATCGACTCCACACAATAGTTCATAAAGTCGACTGGACTGAAAATGGGAGATAACTAATGCGAAATCCTAAAGCTAATTTATACTTTGTGATGGGACAGATTTTACTTCTATTGCTAGTCTTCATTTTTATGATATCTCAATTATATATAACGCACTTAAATGCGAGAGTTTTAGGTTGTATATTAATTTTATATTTATATTTATTTCTATTTAAAAAAAACTACTTAATACTTAGAGTTATTCTTAGCTTACTTATATTAGTTATGGTGAATATTGTCATGGGGTTATCGGAACAATGTTTTCCAGGCGGAGATTATAAAGTTACTATTTATAATAAATGTTTATGGATTATATTTAACTTTAAGTCACCAAGTTATTCTGTTTATCATAACCTACTACCTTTACTATCGATATTACTCATCAATCTTTCATTCAAAGAAGTTGATGAAGTAGCTCAACATTTAAGATAATAATATTCACACTGACCTCTGCCGTCATATTCGTACAGTTAAACATGGGAGACTTGAATCAGGCAACTTGACGATAATAGTCAAACCATACCTGTCTTAGCGAAAGCATATCTATCCATTTTTGAATTCTTTTTCCACTGCGGTATAGCTCTTGCCTTGAGTCGCTGCAAAGCGGTGCTTTGCTAATCGATTTTCATTGTAATCAAGTTCAATACATTTGGTAATATCACGAATGGCTTGTTGACTTTATAACCCGTGTTGACCATTTAGGTATTCCGCAATAACTGACCAATACCAATTAACAAACGGTTTGGCAAGGCGAGTATGATGCGTTTGGTAATATGACGCTGACCGCATTACCATACAATTCTAAAGACAACTAAGCTAAAAAGGATGGTAAAGGTCATTTCTATTATTCAGTTGATGATAATGAAGGTAAAAAACGTAGATTACGACTGGCTCTAGAATTATATAGCAAAGGATTGAGGTAATAATGAGCATTAAGACTAAAACAGAAGTTCTGCTAATTATTGAGCTTTTAATTGGAATAGTATTGCTCTATAACTATATTATATTTTTCGTAGATATGGTACCAGTAAAATGCAAAGCCTATGGGCAATTTAATATGGGATATGGTGTAGCATTTTTATATATTTTTTTAAAGATCTTTATACTAAATATCAGTCTTTTAATAGTGTCTATGAAAACCAAACGTAAACTTTATTATATTCTTATTTGGACAGCTTTCATCTTACTTGCACTAATTATGCCGTTTCCGTGTTAAATGATTGATGTAGTGACATAATGTAAAAAAGCGCAAGCTACTAACTCAATAACAAAAAAATCGTTCGAGTTTAATCTACGCTTTGCAGGTCAGTATTACGATAGTGAAAGTGGCTATTATTATAACTGGCACCGTTATTATGATCCTAAGACGGGACGGTATTTAACGTCTGACCCTATTGGTCTAAATGGTGGACTCAATACGTATGGCTATGCTGGACAAAATCCTGTGTCTGCTTTGGATCCGTGGGGGCTTAAAGTACTAGCAATTTTTGATCGTTCTACTAAACAGATGAGGGTAATAGATTTTGATCATGATCGGGTAGGTTTGCCCACGATTAGTAAATCTCCGTCAAATTATGTTATTGGGGGAATAAGGGATAGTGGGGGTAAACTTATAGCGAATCAGATGCTTATTATCAATAATATTTTTACAGGAGGCAAAGTTACGAGTGAAAATGGCATAGTTAGGGATGCTGCAGACCCGGGACAAAAAGCATTACATACAGGTGGCTTTGATATAGTAGAAAATGCTGGAGATACTAGACCAAGCCACAGTGATTGGTTTCGCTTAGACCCTCAGGATGAACAACCTTTTAATGATAAATATGATGTAAATGGAAGATCTGGATTTAGACTTCATTTAGGAGGTTTGAGTTATGGTTGTGTAACTTTCAATAAAAATGATGATGATGCCAAAAAAGGCTGGGAAGTATTTAAGAATATCCTAAATTCAACTTCTACTACAACGGTACAGGATAGACGTGGGAGACAATGGTTGAACCCATTCAGTAGAATCAAACACTATGGCACAATAAAGGTGATTGGCAGTGATAATATACCAATACTTGAGAGCAATCGGTAATGGTAATATTTTACTACGTTAACTGCTTTAGCTGGAGATTAATATAATGAACTTCTCACTTAAAAGGTTGTCCTTATTACTTGTATTGATTTTAATTTGTGTCATATCAATAGAAAGATTTTTATTCAAGAAAAATGGAGGATGCTACTATGGGACGCATGATATAAAGGTCAGTAGTCTATTATTAATTAATGCTGATTATGAAAATATAAGTTATTGTAAACTACTAAGATCCGCCTTTAATGATGATCAGGATTTAAAGACATTTACTACTATACAGTTTTACGATGGAGTCTTCATAGATCATGCAGATAGCGTGTACAAACTTTACGAATATTACGGAAGCCAGTTGTTTTGGCAGAAACTTGGAAAACTGACAAAGGATGAGAAAAGGTTAGTTCAATCTTATCTCGACTATGCTATTTCTGAAAAAGAAACCTTCGAAAAATATGGTGGATAATTTATTTTTTAAAGCTTAGAATCAACGGCTGAACAAAGCAACATCTAGTCAAGATATACGCTACTTATAGCAACAAGGACTGCTAGTTTCTCAAAAGGATGTCAAAGACAATCAACAAACCATTACCCGCCGTTATATCTATGTGGGCTTAAGACCGATTGCTGTTATTGATTATGATAGTGACAATACGCCACGTATATATACTATTCATACCGACCATTTGGGTACACCGCAATATTTGACCAATGCCAATCAAGAGGTTGTCTGGCAAGGGGAGTATGATGCCTTTGGTAATGTGACGGTGACTGCATTACCTCACCGTTCTAAAGAGATGCAAGCTAAGAGGCAGGATTTGTCATTTAGCTTATTTAACCGAGCTTATGCAGTAGACAATGTAAAGCGTGAGCCGTTTGAGTTTAATCTACGGTTTGCCGGTCAGTATGAGGATGATGAGAGCGGTTATTATTATAACTGGCATCGGTATTATGATCCTAAGACGGGACGGTATTTAACGTCTGACCCTATTGGTCTAAACGGTGGACTCAATACGTATGGCTATGCTGGACAAAATCCTGTGCAGGCAGTGGATCCGTGGGGGTTGGCAGTTGTCAATATTACTATGATTCAAGATTATGAGGTTATTGAAGCTGAAGGTGTATGGAAATATATACCTTTTGGAAATAATCCTGAAGTAAAATATCTGGATTCTTACCAGATTGATAGTATAACGTTTGATCCAAACTCATCAGGCGTCAAAGTGATAAACAAGGTTCCAATCATATATGCCCATAATAGAAATTCATGCTATTACATCAATTTTATTGGTACTGGTAAAGACTTCGATAATTTAACCTGGGAAAAAGAACAGTCATTAAGTGATGTGTTTACGGATGGGTTTAATAATGGCATAGGAGTAGGTTTAGGTAATGCTAGTCTTGGACGTATTAGACAAATATCTCAAAGTTCAGCTCTTAACTCTATATTATTAAAACCCTCACTTATAAAAGGTTTAAATATTAATCAAGCAAAAACAATTTTCAGGGGTACTAGGGGCTGGGAAGAAACTGTTATGACAAGAAGTACACGTGCAGAAGGATGGGTTCTACGAGAGATGAAAAACGGACAACCTACAGGAAGAAGAATACAATATCATCCAGGAACCCCAAGGCACTATAATGGTAAGCCATATTGGAAAATATCCTCTGGAGAAGGTGGTACAGTAAGATATGAAGCAAAATAAGAAGATTGATTTAACTAAACTAATAAATTGTTTCAATGATTATTCTTTTAAATCTAAAGAGGATATTGAGTATTTATATATAGATTTTAGTTTTAATTTGAATTGTATTAAATATTATACTAACGTTATTATATCTTTATATAAAGAGTTTACTTGTCTTGAAGAGTTTGTTGCTGCTACTTTATACAATTCATTGGAAGATGTATATAGAGATTGTGAGTACGAATCTTATATTACCGAAATTAAGCCGCAGTTTATTAGTGAGAAAGATTTAATAAACACTTTAAAAGAATTAGGTATTAGTTTGAAATTTGATGTGAATTACTCTGTAATGCTGTTTGAAATAGGATTTGAAAGATTCATAGTAGGCGAGTTAATTAATGGAAATTACTTCTCAATTGCAGTCTTAAATATTAACTCATCTTATAGCCCTAAAAATATAAATAATTGAACATAGGGTTGAAGGATGATAGAACAACTTACCAGAGCTATAACATTATCATCACTATTTTTTTTAACAGGGTGTTTAGATAAAGAAGTTATCTGTGAGTTTAATGGGATTAATCTGAATAGTGGATTAATAGGTCTTGATAGGAAAGATGTTATCACGATTCTTGGTGAACCTAATCATTCTGATTTGGCTGTAAAATCATTTGAAGACTACTCTTACAAGTTTGGAAATAAAAGCTATGGACTAATTGTTAGATATGTGACCGAAAACCATAATTACTATGTGACAGAAGTGAAATGTATAAAATCCAATCCTAAATTTGAAGTTTTTAATCGAGTTATTTGGCATTAACTCCTTATAAATGAAATTTTCTAATAGATCCAAATAATACCTAATAGGCCTTTCGTTTAGTGTATTAATTAACGAGTATAACTAGATCCTCGAGTGTCTGGTTTTATAGTCACTTAATTTAGACATTACAAGAACAGCGCTATCTATGGCAACAAGGTCTATTAGATGCTGAGATTGATGTCAAAGACAATCAAGAGACGTTAACGCGTCGCTATATCTATGTGGGCTTAAGACCGATTGCTGTCATTGATTATAATAGTGACAACTCGCCACGTATATATACTATTCATACCGATCATTTGGGTACACCGCAGCAGGTGAGTAATGATAACCAGCAGACAGTGTGGCAAGGGGAGTATGATGCCTTTGGTAATGTGACGGTTAAAGCCATTTCACAAAATAACAGCCAAGATATACAAGCCAAACAGACAGGTTGGTCGTTAAATCTTATTAATCAAGCCAATGCAGCAGACGATACTATTCACAAAGAACCGTTTGCGTTTAATCTACGCTTTGCCGGTCAGTATGAGGATGTTGAGAGCGGCTATTATTATAATTGGCATCGGTATTATAACCCTAAGACGGGAAGGTATTTAACGTCTGACCCTATTGGTCTTAATGGCGGACTCAATACGTATGGCTATGCTGGAGCTAATCCTGTTCAGTTTGTGGATCCGTGGGGGCTTTACGATCTAACTCAAGCAGAATATATGAGACTAACAGGCATTGAAAATAACGATTTAGCAGGTAGGGCATTCGATGCGGATATGAATGCTTCTTTGTTTTCATTTTTTCATAATAATAGAGATTATACAAGTAGCTATAGGAGAACCAAAACTGCCTTGAGAAGTCGGAAATACAGTAAAGTTAGACCTGATAACATCGGTTATGGTTCATACTTTCAATTAACAATTGATCCTAAAAAATTATTAAAAACTTTTAAGTTTAATAAGGTATGGTTTGAATTTAAGTTAACAAACAAAAAATCTATATCTACTTCCTATAATGAATATCAAATATCAGGTATGATTGATGTCCTATCTAAATCAAAAACAGCGGCTAAAAAAAATGGCAGAAATAGTTTAATTGTAGTAACAGGTAGTAATACTAAAATTGGGTGGAGTTTGAAGAAATTTGCAACAGCTAACAATGTAGCTCTTTACCATTCTATAGCACAAGTTAATGATAATGATTGTTCACAAATATATATCGGGCAACCTACACTTCAAAATCCAACTATAAATATTAATCAAATGGCAGCGGAACAAGGTATTATTTTACTTAACAGAAAAGTTAAAATTGGTGGCAATGGAGTTGAAAGTCATGACTAAAATGATTAATAAAAATGATGAGTGGTATAAAAGTATCCACCTTAAATCATTTCGTAGTGAGAAAGCTGTTATAAAATATATGTCTGAAACTTCACAGAAAAATTGGAGAGCAGTAGATGTTCAATCATTACCCGAGAAAGCACATAAAATTTTTGGACTAACTTCTGAAGAGTTTTGTGAGTTCTATGATTTTTATGAAAATGATGAAGAACAGTATATAAGTATAAGAAATAATATGGAGGGAGATTTATGGGACATAGGCTTGTTGTCATTTATAGAGAAAATGAATATTGTTGATTCTGAAAAAACCCCTCTTTTGGTAAATTTCTTCAAATCCTATGTAAATAATCCACAGAAAATTAGCGGTTTATTTTTAGTAGCTAGTGATGAATTAGGATTTGAAAATATATCTAAAAAAACTGATCTAAGAAAAATTAACCAATGGGTTGTTTTTCAGATAGAAAACAGAATGAATCCACTATACTTTCAAGAGAAATACTACGCTTATCTAATTATTATAGTAGGTGAGCTAATTCTGAAAAACAAGTTGAAAGATTTTTTCTGGAAAATTGAATATTCTAAAATCCACTTAATTAATGAATTTGACGAAGATATAAAGATTAAACATATATACAATCCATACCTGTGTAATAAAGAAGGTGTTAAGTTAGATATACATCAGGCATGTCGTGAATACTTATTCTACGAAAAAGGAAACATGAGACATGTTTTCACGAGTATATATAATAATATTGAAAAATATGATGTGAAAAAGCTTTACCCAACTGATTATCATTCAAAATTCTAAGCTACTATGACTTAAATGGCAACAGATTGACTTATGGTAATGCAAACACACAAAGTCGTTATACCTATAAGACAGGCACAGATCAACTGCTGAGCATTGAACAAGATGATAAGACGCATCAGTATCAATACGATGAAGCAGGTAACCCAACCTCAATCAGCACTCAAGACCAAAGCAGTGACACACCAAAACAGCGTAAGTTTAGCTATGGCGCTAGAGGACAATTAACCGAGTATCAGGATGATAAGGGCAATAACGCTAGCTATCGATATAATCATGCGATGCAGCGAGTTAGTAAAATCACAGCAGACCATGAGCAGCGCTATCTATGGCAACAAGGACTGATTGATGCCGAGATTGAGGTTAAAGACAATCAAGAGACGTTAACGCGTCGCTATATCTATGTGGGCTTAAGACCGATTGCGGTGATTGATTATGACAGTGACAACTCGCCCAGTATTTATAGTATTCATACCGATCATTTGGGTACACCACAGCAGGTGAGTAATGATAACCAGCAGACAGTGTGGCAAGGGGAATATGATGCCTTTGGTCAGGTGACAGTTAAGGCCATATCAACAAGTAACACCCAAGACATACAAGCCAAAAAGAAAGGTTGGTCATTGAACGTGTTTAACACCGCTTATGCAACAGATAGTAAACCAAATGAATCCTTTGAGTTTAATCTAAGATTTGCGGGTCAGTATGAGGATAGTGAGAGTGGCTATTATTATAACTGGCACCGTTATTATGATCCTAAGACGGGACGGTATTTAACGTCTGACCCTATTGGTCTAAACGGTGGACTCAATACGTATGGCTATGCTGGTCAGAATCCTGTGTCTACTGTGGATCCGTGGGGGCTTAGTACTATTGTTGAACTTGTAAGTGGGATAGAATACAAAGTGATAGATGCTTTCAAAGACGGAGATACGAACATTTATCAAAACATAACTAGCGAAATTTCATGTAGTCGGCAAATAATTGGACAGTCATTATTTGATGATGCCTTTATTAGTCCTGATACACAGAAAGCTGTAGGTATGATTTATATGAATAAAAGTATTGAAGATCACATATATAAATTAAATACACAAGCATGGTCCGAAAGTATATTCACAGTGTTTGCTGTAAAAAGTATTCCTGGTGGTGAGTATGACATTAAGGTAAATTATGGAGATCACAGATCTTATCATGGTTTTTTATTCAAGGGTAAATATATTACTTTGAGAGAGGGTGGTAACATATTAGCAGGAATGAATGCTGCGGTAAAAGGGTTAACTTACGATGAGTTTCAGCAAGCAAGTGGAGCCTTACATTTAGGTGGCGTTAAAGGGTTGACTCAGCATATGTTGTTCGGGAAACTTTATGGAAAAGGGCCTAAATATGGTGAGAATGATTATCAGTATCTCAGAAGTTTATATGGATATAATTTAGGCTTAAAAAGAATTGAAGAGAATATTAAACCAATTGGCCAGGTAGATTATTAATGAAATCAAGTTTAAGAATAAAAATCATAATGGTAACTTTATGTATTTTGTTAATTTTTATTATGCTAAAAACTCTAGCAATATTAAACCCAAAGGAGAAGGCTAAATATTGCATAGATGATAAATGCATTACTATTGTATTGCAATATGATAGAGTTATTAGTGGAGGAAATAGCAAGCTAAGAATATATAAAAGAAATATCTACACACGTTACTTTCTAGGTTTTGGAGATTATGCTGAGTTTCCCATAGAGACACATTTTCTATTATCTAAACAATTATTTAATAATAAAATCTTAATTTCTAGCCAGTCAATACCTATTGTAAAAGGAGGTTTAGGAGATAGAGTAGTTTTTCAAGAATTAGATTATTATTCAGAAGGTGATAAAGAAAACATATCTTCATTTGATTTAGAGTATGAGAGTTTTTAATTATTAATTCTTCAAACTGGTTGTTTAATTAAACTGTAAGTAGTCATTAGTTTTTATGAATTCAACTTTAGTTAAAGGTAAAGCAGAACAGATAACTCTAAAGAAAGATAATGACAATCACATTCTATTGTTATTTTATAGTAAATCCAACCTTAATCAGCACTCAAGATCAAAGCAGTGACACACCAAAACAGCGTAAGTTTAGCTATGGCGCTAGAGGTCAATTAACCGATTATCAAGATGATAAGGGTAATGAAACAAACTATCGCTATAACCATGCTATGCAGCGAGTGAGTAAAACCACAACTAACGATAAAAAAGACAAACACGAGCAGCGCTATCTATGGCAACAAGGACTGATTGAGGTTAAAGACAGTAAAGAGACGTTAACGCGTCGCTATATCTATGTGGGCTTAAGACCGATTGCGGTGATTGATTATGATAGTGACAACTCGCCAAGTATATATACTATTCACACTGATCATTTGGGCACACCGCAGCAAATTACTAATGACAACCAGCAGACAGTGTGGCAAGGTGAGTATGATGTCTTTGGTAATGTGACGGTTAAAGCAATATCGATAAATAACACCCAAGATATTAAAGCTAAAAAGAAAGGTTGGTCGTTAAACATTATTAATCAAGCCAATGCAGTGGATGATACTATTCACAAAGAACCCTTCGAGTTTAATCTAAGATTTGCGGGTCAGTATGAGGATAGAGAGAGTGGCTATTATTACAACTGGCATCGGTATTATAACCCTAAGACAGGAAGATATTTAACTTCTGACCCTATCGGACTTAATGGGGGACTCAATACGTATGGTTATGCTGGACAAAATCCTGTGTCTGCTGTGGATCCGTGGGGGTTAGAAGTTAGAGCTGTTTTAAATGTGACTACTGGTAAATTAGCAGTTGTCGATGTGGAAAGCGGTGAAACTGTTGTAGTAAAAGCTTTTAGTGGTGGCTATGCGATATCTGGAGAGATTACGGATGTAGGAGTTGGGGCTAAGATTCCTCTTCCATTAGGTACTTATATTATTTCAGAAAACCCTAATCCTAATTCAAACCCAACTTGGTATGGACTTCTTTTTAAAGACAAAAAGATAGATGATTTTATTCAAAGTAATAACTCAAGTATAGATGGTCGTAGTGGTTTTAGATTACACCCAGGAGCTTTAAGCCATGGATGTGTTACTGTAGATACTTCAATCCCAGGTGGGATGGATGCTTGGAAAAAAGTCGATGAAATGTTGAAAAATACTGCTAAAACTACTGTAGTTTATGAAGAACCTTGGTATGCTTTCGATAGGGAACTGGTACGTTATGGAGAAATTACAATAAAGAGATGAATATTTTATGAAAAAAAATATAAGATTTATAACTTTAATATTAATAATTCTATTTGGTTTAATTTCAACTTCATACGCTTGGAATTTTCATCAAACAAAAGTTATTGAGTCAACAAATATGAGGGTAAAGGTTACCAACCTTATAGTTAAAAGTAAATTTGATAGCTTTTGGCAAGGGCAAATGTATAAGGATAGAGAGGATTTTGAAAATACTTCACAATCACTTAGAGTTGAATATTTTGTTGCAATACTTTATACATTGACTGATAAATTGCAGAAAAGTGGAGAAGCTACTCTTATTTTTTATGAAATTATTCCTGCGGAAGATAGAGTTTTTATATATAACAAACTTAATGAATTAGAACGTACAAAATATTTTGATGATTTAGAAGATAATCAAAAGGAATATATACTTAGCATCAAGAAAAACCTGAAGCGTTTAAGTCATTCGACAAAGCATGGCGACTAACAACGTGGCAAGACGGTCCCTATCAAAAGGCACTGACTTACAACAAAGACAGCCAAATTATTAAGACAACGACCCAAAAAGACGGACAAAGTCAGGATGCGCAGCTTGACTATAATCGTTATGGGGAACTGATTGGCGTTAGTAGTCAAGGCAGACAACAAGAGCAGTTTAACTATGACTTAAATGGCAACAGATTGACTTATGGTAATGCAAACACACAAAGTCGTTATACCTATAAGACAGGCACAGATCAACTGCTGAGCATT
>NZ_KB907673.1 GCF_000382145.1 Psychrobacter lutiphocae DSM 21542 | reverse complement strand
TACCTTCTTGTAAGGTGATGGCACCTGTTACGTCAGTAGTACGGAAGTAGAACTGTGGACGGTAACCATTTAAGAATGGCGTGTGACGACCACCTTCTTCTTTTGATAGTACATATACTTCTGCGTCAAAGTTGGTGTGCGGTGTGATTGAACCTGGTGCCGCTAGTACTTGACCACGTTGTACGTCTTCACGCTTGGTTCCACGTAGTAGTACACCACAGTTCTCACCTGCACGACCTTCGTCTAGTAGCTTACGGAACATCTCAATACCTGTACAGGTTGTTTTTTGAGTGTCACGGATACCAACGATTTCAATCTCGTCACCAACTTTAATGATACCTGATTCTACACGTCCAGTTACTACGGTACCACGACCTGAGATTGAGAATACGTCTTCGATTGGCATTAGGAATGGCTTGTCAACGTCACGCTCTGGCTCTGGGATGTATGTGTCTAGAGTCTCTAGTAGTTCTACTACTGCTGGCTCTCCGTATTTGCCGTCTGAGCCGTTTAATGCTTCTAGAGCTGAACCCTTGATGATTGGGGTGTCATCACCTGGAAAGTCGTAGTCTGATAGTAATTCACGTACTTCCATTTCTACTAGTTCTAGTAGTTCTTCGTCATCTACCATGTCACATTTGTTCATGAATACGATGATGTAGGGTACACCTACCTGACGTGATAGTAGGATGTGCTCACGTGTCTGTGGCATTGGACCATCAGTAGCTGATACTACTAGAATTGCTCCGTCCATCTGGGCTGCACCAGTGATCATGTTTTTTACATAGTCAGCGTGGCCTGGGCAGTCCACGTGTGCGTAGTGACGTGTCGCTGTGTCATACTCGATGTGTGAGGTGTTAATGGTAATACCACGTGCTTTTTCTTCTGGTGCTGAGTCAATGGCTGCGTAGTCTTTGGCTTCGCCACCAGAGGTCTTGGCAGCAACAGTTGCAATAGCAGCAGTTAGTGTGGTTTTACCGTGGTCAACGTGACCGATTGTACCGACGTTTACGTGCGGCTTGCTTCGTTCAAACTTGGCCTTTGCCATGAGTCTTTCCTCTTTTTATGGGTTTACTAAACAAATAGTATTACCAGGTTATAACAAACTAACTAAATATAACAAATTGAGTTTGTGTATCTGAGTTGTTTCGGTTGCAAGCTAGTGACGGTTTGCGCTAGCTATTGCACTTCTTTTAATTAATTTTTTAACACTTTAAAAATTAATCTTTATTGATATAAACAACACTAAAAGGCAACACTAAGTGCTGCCTATCAAATCATTATCGCATTGTTACTGTTAACTGGTGCAAGGTCATTCTCAGCCCTTGTAAGTATTTTAACCTAAAATAATCACCTATTTACTGACGGTATTAACAACCTGTCTAAGCCATGTTAGGCTAAACTTCAAATAAACAATAAACTTTTTTTAATCAATTATTTTTATTTAATTGTTTAATTTAATTATCTTTTTAGTTTAACCATCTAATAAGTTTAACCATCTAAATTCTAATTAAATTAGAGTTATCTTAAATTAGAGTTATCGCTTATTTCTAATAAATACTGGAGCTCATATCGAGAATTGAACTCGAGACCTCTCCCTTACCAAGGGAGTGCTCTACCGCTGAGCTATATGAGCATAAGTTGTTATGTTATTAAACTGCTAAGCGATTGAATTTATAAATTGGAGCGGGTGGCGGGAATCGAACCCGCGCCATCAGCTTGGAAGGCTGAGGTTCTACCATTAAACCACACCCGCAAATCAATGCTTGCCTATACTACCAGTTGTGATATAGAAAAACAATCGAGGACAAACCGTCTATTTTTGTTTATTCTATAACTCAATTATTTATAAACGCTGAAATGACTTGTTGAAAAAGTAAATCAGACGATTGGGATTGATAGTATCGCAGATTTTGGTAGAATAACACGTGAACGTGTTTTTGACATTATACTACTAGAAAATGGTGGTGGGGGAAGGATTCGAACCTTCGAAGCTTTCGCGACAGATTTACAGTCTGTTGGGTTTGACCGCTCCCCAACCCCACCTAAATTGTAAAACTTAAATAAGTATTTTATTTATAGCTTTACTAAAATTGCTAACAGCAAAAACACTCTGAAGAATGGTGCCGACTGCCGGAATCGAACTGGCGACCTACTGATTACAAGTCAGTTGCTCTACCAACTGAGCTAAGTCGGCTTGTTCCTTCAAAGTGGTGAGTATTCTAACAAATATTTTTTAAAACACAAGCCCTAATTGCATTTTTTTTTAAATTATTTCATTTTTTTGTGTTTTTGGCTATTTTTTGGTCTTTTTCATTGGTTTTTGTCTGCGTTAAAGTCGCTTTGGATCTACTGATACACTCATTTCTAGCTTACTTTTATGGCTTTGATGCTTTGATAACCTATCAATACTACCTACCAAACACGCTAATATGAGCGATCACTAATCATTTGAACCACAATTTAAAAACGATAAAAAATTAAAAAACGATAAAAAAATGCCAAACCAAGATTATGCTATCCGTCATGCTAACAATACAAGCAGACTTGTTAGATGCGTTTAGAATTAACCTCAGTTTGGCACAGATTAAAAATTGCGACTTTTAATCAATCACCAATCACAACAGCTTTTAAATCCATCTATGTTATCAATTACATGAGATCACAGGCTGTTATGCATTTGCGACTATTAATACAACCATAAAGCAATGAATAAAGCTGCCAAAATCAACACAATCCAAAGAACAAAGCTATTGCTTTTTGGTTTTGCTTTGTTTGCTGGTACTTGGCTGTTTGCATGAGCAACTGGACGTGGCTCTGGCTCAGAGACCGTATTTGATGCAATCGAGCTCGTATTTTCGATACCTGACAGCTGACCAGTTGCCGCTTGTCTAGCTTTTTCAACTTCAGGATCTGCTTCTTTGATCAATTCTTGTTTGTGTTCAGCATCGTGTTGAGCTTCTTCAGGCGTGGCTACCTCATCTGGAGTATCAGTGGCCGCTGTTGGCTCAAGCGCCTCCTCTAGTTGCTCATCTGCTTCGGTTGCTTCAGGAGTCACTGGCGCTGTGCTACTGGCCTCTGTTGCCTCTGTAACAGCTTTAACCGCTGGCAATACGCTAAACTCAAAGCTTGCAAACTTAACCACATCACCCTCTACCAAAGTCTCGGCTTGCTCAGCAACCAATTGAGTACTGTTAACAAAGGTACCATTTGACGAGCCTAAATCAGTCACCGTCAAGTTGCCATCGGCTAAGACCTCTAGTTTAGCGTGGTTACGAGAAACCTGCTTACTACCAAGAACGATATCGTTGTCCGTACCACGCCCGACGGTCAAGGTGTTGGCAACGCTTAAGGTCAGATCACCTAAGGCTTCAGTAATGGCAACTAACTGCCAAGCTGTTGCTTCATCAGCACCAGTCGTTGCTGCAGGAGCTGCATCTTGTTGTGTTGCCAATACTCTTAGCTTACCAAAGCAAACCACATCACCTGTGTTAACCGCAACCGCTTCATTGGCTGGCGCTTGGACACTGTGTACAAAAGTACCACTGTCTGAACCTAAGTCAGTGACATATAGCTGGCCGTCTTTTATGCTAAATTTGGCATGTTGATCAGCCACTTGCTCACTGTCAATCACCACATCATTGTCTGTGCTACGGCCTACGCTGAGCTCATCGCTGACACCAAAGCTACTGTTACCTAAGCTTTCTGAAATGGCGATAAACTGCCAAGGCTTGGCATCGGCTACGGCACTGTCAGCAACGGTTGCAATAGAAGGTAGCTCAGCGTCTGCTTGAGGTGCTTCTTGTTGTACTTCTTTAACAGCAATTTCTTCTACTACTTCCTCAACTTCTGGCTCACCGGTATTGAGATGCGCTAATACACGCACTTGACCAAAGGTTAAGACGTCATCTGTCTCAACTAAATGCGCTTCGTTTGCGGTTGTTTGGATACTGTTTACCAAAGTACCGGTTTCTGAGCCTAAGTCCGTCACATATAACTGACCATTTTCTAAGCTTAACTTCGCATGTTGCTCGGCCACTTGTTCGTTATCAATGACAACATTGTTGTCTGAACCACGACCAACAGTTAGACCATCGGTTACTTCAACGTCTAGATCACCTAGAGTATCGGTAATGGCAAGCAGACGCCAAACGGCATCGGTATCAGCAGCATCAATTGCACTAGCAGCGGCAGCCACACCGGCTACGCCAGCAGTTGCGCCAGCGGTATCAGTGGTGCTCTGCGCTTCTGTCGCATCGGCATGATGCGTGACTAATACTCTTAACGCACCAAAGCTCACCACGTCATCGGCATGAACCGCAACCGCTTCATTGGCTGGCGCTTGGACACTGTGTACAAAAGTACCACTGTCTGAACCTAAGTCAGTGACATATAGCTGGCCGTCTTTTACGCTAAATTTGGCATGTTGATCAGCCACTTGCTCACTGTCAATCACCACATCATTGTCTGCGCTACGGCCTACGCTTAGCTCATCGCTGACACCAAAGCTACTGTTACCTAAGCTTTCTGAAATGGCGATAAACTGCCAAGGCTTGGCATCGGCTACGGCACTGTCAGCAACGGTTGCAATAGAAGGTAGCTCAGCGTCTGCTTGAGGTGCTTCTTGTTGTACTTCTTTAACAGTTTCAACAGCAACCTCTTCTTCGACCTCTTCCACAACTTCAGACTCACCATCACCGAAATGCACCAAGAAACGTGCTTGACCAAAGGTAAGCACATCATCTGAGTTAACAGGGTGTGGCTCATTGGGCGTAACTTGTGTGTTATTGATAAAAGTGCCATGCACTGTGTCCAAGTCAGTTACCGTTAACTGATCATTTTCTACGTTTAAGATAGCGTGTTGCAGTGCCACTTGATTGCTACTGATAACCACATCGTTATCATATCTGCGTCCAACCGTCAGTTGTTCACCAAATGTCTGCTTTAGATCGCCTAGCGAGTCGCTAATTGCGGTTAACGTCCAAGAATTATTAGCCGAAGTTGTCATGAAGACCTCCATTTTGAATGATTGTTTATTAGGTTGATTGTTAAATTTATATACGAGTTGTTAAATTAGTCATTACCTTATTCGCTTTCTTATTTGCACTAGCTTTATAGCTCATAGCAAATATTAACCTATTTGCAAGACAACGTATGTTTAAACTCTGTTTTAACATTTTAACAGCACTTACAAAAAAGCACCCTGAAATTAGGGCGCCTTAATGATATTAAAGATTCTTTGTATGTCCAGCTCTTTGTGTATCCAGCCAGGCTTAATGCTCACGCGTATTACTAAAGGTCACCTCTGGATAGCGCTCTTGCATGAGCTGTAAGTTGACTCGGCTAGGCGCTAAATAGGTTAAATAGCCACCTCCATCAATAGACAGCTGATCATGCGCTTTTTTCTTAAACTTCGCCAATACCGCCTCATCATCACAGTGAATCCAGCGTACAGTAGCGATTGATACTGGCTCAAAAATACACTGTACTTTATATTCTTCTTTTAAGCGATGTGCCACCACTTCAAACTGAAGCACACCGACGGCACCCAAAATTAAATCATTATTAATCTGAGGCATAAATACTTGAGTTGCGCCCTCTTCGCTAAGTTGTTGCAAACCTTTTTGCAAGGCTTTAGATTTTAGAGGATCTTTGAGCACCACACGGCGGAATAACTCTGGCGCAAAATGCGGAATACCAGTAAAGTTAAGCTCTTCACCTTCGGTAAAGCTGTCGCCAATACTAATGGTACCGTGATTGTGCAAACCGATAATATCACCAGGATAGGCCTCTTCTAGTGCCTCACGGTCTCCGGCCAAGAAGGTCAAGGCATCTGAAATACGCACGTCTTTTCCTAAGCTAACATGTTTCATTTTCATACCCTTTTCGTACTTGCCTGAGCAAACACGTAAAAAGGCGATACGGTCACGGTGACGTGGATCCATGTTGGCTTGAATCTTAAACACAAAGCCACTAAAGGCGGTTTCGTTGGCTTTTACCACACGCTCATTAGTTGGATGGTCTTTTGGTGCTGGAGCGTGCTTAATCAAGGTATCCAGCACCATATTTACGCCAAAGTTGCCCAATGCCGTACCAAACAGCACAGGCGTCATTTCCCCTTTTAGGAACATCTCGACGTCGAAGTCTTCCAGCGCCATTTGTACCAGCTCAAGCGACTCTTCAAAGGCAGAGAATGCCAATTCACCCAAACGCTCACGAATATCAGGATAATCATAGCCGTCACGGGTTTCAATTTCGGTAATTTCACCGCCATGACCTTTGCTATATAAATAGGTCTTGTCTTCAGTCAGATGATAAACACCCACGAAATCTTGCCCCATACCAATCGGCCAAGTAACAGGTACACATTTGATTTTTAGCACGTTTTCAATTTCATCTAGCAGCTCAAGTGGGTCACGAATCTGGCGGTCTAACTTGTTAACAAAAGAGATAATCGGCGTGTCACGCATACGACACACCTCCATCAATTTGATGGTGCGTTCCTCGACCCCTTTTGCGCCATCGACCATCATTAAGGCACTATCGACAGCGGTAAGGGTGCGGTAAGTATCCTCCGAAAAGTCAGCGTGACCCGGTGTATCTAAAAGGTTTACGATATGCTCTTTATAAGGAAACTGCATCACCGAAGTCGTAATCGAAATACCCCGCTCCTGCTCCATACTCATCCAGTCTGAGGTAGCATGACGGTCTGTCTTACGGCTTTTGACCTCGCCTGCGACCTGAATGGCTTGACCCCAAAGCAGTAGCTTCTCGGTCATGGTGGTTTTACCCGCATCGGGGTGAGAGATGATGGCGAAGGTGCGACGTTTGGCAACCTCGATGGCTAATGTTTTTGGATCTACGCTCATAATATGGGTTCAGCTTAAAATATTGTGATATGAAAAGTGATAAAAAAGATTGAGCGTATTGTAGCCGATTTTGGGCAATGATGCAGATAGAATAGACAAAAACGCATGAACACATCACCAACCCATAAAGACATTACTGTTTTAGTAGCTATTCCTGCTTTTCACTACTATCTGCACGTCTGAGTGAGGCGAGGGCTACGGTTTGGCGTGTCGCCTGCTTTGCGCGCCACGCCAAAACCAAGCCCTCGCAACTCACTCAACCGTACAGTATATCCGCTTCAATCAGGGCTAGCGGTCACATCCCTTTCGTACTAACATTTATCGTGATTAAAACTGAAATACAAAACACTAGGTACAGTGAGCGAAGCACGCCCACCAAATACAACCAATAAACCAAACATCATAAATAATCGCTAGGTTACGTTTTATCTTTGCCTCTGCGAGATTTGATAAACCAACCCACCCTATACTTGCTAAAAGATTACCGACTTAAGCTCATCAACATAGTATCTGTTACTTGCAGAACTCATTAAACAAATTATTCACCACAGGACGTGGAATACCATATTTAGGATCGAAATCATCGGCTAACCTTATAGCATCATCTAATCCTATATACTCTTCTGAGCTTACAATCTCTGAGTATGCAGGGTTAGAGTCTAAACAATTTAAGCTGATAATGCCTCTAAAAAAACTCATTTTACCATCTGCGGTTAATGCCACTAATAACTCAGCTGGTTTATCTGAGTTGTCTATATAGCGCTTAATAGTCATTGGATATGCTATCCATGTAGTGGTATACACCCACCCATGATGGTCTTCGTAAATATGGATGCCTGTATTGAATTCTTCACTTGCTGCCGTAGCAGAGGAAGTGCCACAAACTATCATAATACTTATTAAAGTCATTAGTGATACTAGACTTCTCATAAATTTACCTAATTATTATTTCAACCCAAGCTTCAAATATTTTTTACTTATTGATTTTAAATAACTTAATAACTCAGTTTGAAAACCATATCTTACCAATCCTTTATTTAACAACAAACTATAAAGAGCTAAGGACAAGCTTGTTTAAAAAATTTAAACATGAGAAACAGCCATATGATGCTCCTAAGCACCTTGTTGATACTGTGATGAATAGAATTTCCCAATAAACCCAGCTAGGTTTACTAGTAGTTAATTTATTGGTGCATAAAACCACCCTCTTGTTGTGCTTTCAGCTTAATTTACCCAACCCTATTTGTAGTGGTCTGCTCAAATCGTGCAGAAGCATCTATTAAACCTAGCATTAAGTAGTCCTTATTTGTCCCGAGTTTGGGACATTATTCGTTAGTTTTTTTTGATATCATTTTTTTATAGTCATCATTTAGTGTATTAGCTAGTAGGATATATACCTTAAAGAAACCTTTGCAGATCAGAACAAGCCACCCCTAAATCTCAACTTTCACTAAAAAAATATGAAACTGAGGGAAAATATGCTTCCAGTCAATTAGGGCATGAAGATCATCAAGTTCTTCTAAGGCTTCATGATGAGTTGCTAGTGCGTCAGCGAGTCCAAGTTGTCCTGTTTGTTTCCATGCCATGATTGATGCCTTTTGACTTTTAATTATAGTTTTATATAGTTTATCAGTTTTGACCTATGTATGAGTGTTCGTGCAAAGGTTTCTTAAATAATTTTGAGTATAAACTTAATTTTCGCGGTATTTCGTGGTATTAGGTTAGCTGAATTTACTAAAGTATCTGTTTATACTAATTTATTCTACAGTGTTTCTATATTGGTTGGCTATGAACCTTGTTTTTACCTAAATACTTTGTGTTAATGGCCTCTAATTTAATTTTAACCACCCTAGAGCTAGGAGTCTCAAAATGAAAGCTTTAAAACCTTTTGCTACCATTATTATCGCTATTTTAGCATCTGTTACGACTGCTTATGCGGTTACCACTTCCGAACAGCTTGAACTTATTGACGGCTTGAAGTCTATAGTTGACTACTATCCCTCACACGAAAACGATATGTCAGGTAGTCTCGGCGAGTATGATGAAGAAACAGAATCATTCCCATTTACAAGAAATAAAGAATATTCTTTGGTAGCAGTATGTGATGATGATTGTACAGATTTAGATTTATACGTTTACGATAAAAATGGGAAAGTAGTAGGCTATGATGATGATGATACAGCCACTGCTATAGTCGACTTTACAGCAGAGTATAGTGGTGATTATGACGTAGAGGTTACCATGTACGAATGTGAAACCTCAGTTTGCTTCTATAGAGTAAGAAGCTATAGATATTCGGATTAATTCAGTTAATAAAATGAATGTTTGACTTTTTTAGTACGCTTATAATGTCTTACCAGCATTAAGGCTCCTTTAACTGCACAGTTAAGGGAGTTTTTAGGTTTAAGTTTAATGACTTGCATATTTATAGACTTGAACTTGGCAGTATTTTAATAGCTACTTCTAACAATACCAAAAGCTTATATTTGCTAATATGCTTATAATTCTCAGCTAGCTTTTTTGATTAGCAATATACGTTTAGGCTGTCTTGAACTAGCATATCAGATGCCACACGCGAGCATAGCTCCCGTCTTAAATCGGAACGAAGCAGTGCTTCTCTCCACATTAATTAACACCTGCATCCAGACTCGATAAATCCACCCTGCCCAACATTGCAACTCTAGCTTCATATCAATTTACAAACCCCTAGCAAAACCTTACAACCTCAAAACGATAACAACTCCCTTTTTTGTTACCCTAATGATGGTAATGAAAAAGTGGTAGCTTTTAAAATTTATTCAAAACAACAAGAAGGAATCACTATGAAAACTTTATATTCTACACAAGCAACAGTAACTGGCGGTCGTCAAGGCACAGCAAAACTAAAAGACAGCGACCTAACTATCAATATGGTTGCCCCTGGCACAGGTGATGGCAATAACCCAGAACAGCTTTTTGCAATGGGCTATGCCGCCTGCTTTGATAGTGCTTTAAGTGTGGTTAAACAAATGCAAAAAGCTAAATTTGACTCAGAAACTCAAGTAGAAGTGGATCTAAATCAAGGCGAGAACCATGATTATAGCATTGCTGCCAAAATCCACGTCATTGCCTCAAACACCGACTTGAGTGCAGACGACGTACAAAAAGCAGTTGAAGCCGCTCATGAAGTTTGCCCTTATTCAAAAGCTACCCGTGGCAACATTGATGTAGAAGTGACTTCTGAAGTTAAATAGCTTTTGTAGGCTATTTATACAACCTCATTATCAACACTTTGCGTAGGCTGTGGCTTTAGCCCAGCATATTTAGTTATAAAATACATTTGGCTGGGCTAAAAGCGCCAGCCTACAATGGACTGCAATAAGCTGATGATGGGGTTTATATAAAAAAATAGTTTTAAGCAAGTAGTTTGATAGCCTACAAACCCAAATCGTCTATGGCGGTTTGGGTTTTTATTTTTACTTTATACTAGGGTCTGATATTAACCCGATATTAAAGATAAGTTTTAAAGATAACTCACTTGTAAAGACCCTATAGAGTATTCAAATTTTAGTTATAATGACTGTCACAACTATTTAATACAAGCAAAAGCCATTACCCACATAACTAATTTTTTTACTATTATTTCATTAATATCTATTTAATTTTGACTCTAATTTAATTCTCTATTTCTCTATTAAAAAGTGACATCCTATGACTGATAACAACTCAACAAAACCAGAAGCCCCAGACACCACGACTGACACCTCTCACGAAGCCCTTGACCCCAATGTCATGCCAGACTTTCAAGGCATGCCTAATGTGGCGACGATGGATACCAGTCATGTCAATAAAGAAAAACCACCGTTTATTTTAGTGGATGGTTCCTATTATTTATTCCGTACCTATCATGCGTTGCCAAAAACCATGATGAATACTCAGGGTTTGACTACCAATGCCATTCGAGGCACGTTAAACGCCTTGTTAAAAGTGATGCGCCGTTATAACCCAACGCACATGGCGGTCTGCTTTGACACCAAGTCCCCTACTTTCCGTCACACCATGTCAGAAGAGTACAAAGCCAACCGCCCCAAAATGGATGCCGAATTGGCTGAGCAAATTCCGTATATCCATCGCTTGGTTCGGGCACTTGGTATTCCGCTACTTCGTATTGAAGGGGCGGAAGCCGATGACATTATCGGTACCTTAACCCATCGTGCCGTAGAAGAGGGTCACCATGTAGTCATCTCTAGTGGTGATAAGGATATGATGCAGCTGGTCAATGATTGTGTGATATTAGAAGACAGCTTCGCAGGCAAGGTTGTGGATGTGCCCGCCGTAGAAGAAAAATACGGCATTAAACCATCACAAATGATTGACTTTC
Source organism: Psychrobacter lutiphocae DSM 21542 (assembly GCF_000382145.1). Lineage (GTDB taxonomy): Bacteria > Pseudomonadota > Gammaproteobacteria > Pseudomonadales > Moraxellaceae > Psychrobacter > Psychrobacter lutiphocae. The sequence goes on along the minus strand of NZ_KB907673.1, from coordinate 2,690 downwards.
TTACCTTGATGGGCGACTCATCAGATGGTATCAAAGGTGTGGCAGGCGTTGGTAAAAAACGTGCCAAAGACCTATTGGTAGAATATGGTGATATTGATAATATCCTCGCAAATGCAACCAATATTAAAGGTAAAGTGGGTACTACCTTACAAGAGTCTGTCGAGACCATCGAACAAGACAAACAGCTAGCGACCATCATTACTAATCTTGATTTGGGTCAGGACTGGGATGACTTACTTATTAATACTGACCCCACAGCGCACATTGAAGAGTTACGTGAGCTTTATACTGAGCTTGAATTCAAAAATGAACTGGCATCGCTTGACCATCCAAATCATCCTGCTAACTCAAGTGCCAATAGCGTTGCTGACAGTAAAGCCGATGCAGAATCGCAGGCTCAAATGGCAAAAACCCTGCAAAACCAAAAGCAGGCTGCCATTATTGAACATATTATTGAAAGCAAAGACTATGACAGAGCCTGGCACACTATCTTAGATGAGCCAGCCTTTGATAATTTGGTTGAGAGATTATCCAAAGCCAGTCATTTTGCGGTGGATACAGAGACCACCAGTATCGATTGGCGTGAGGCGGATATTGTCGGCTTGTCCTTTTCCTTACAAGCGCATGAAGCCTATTACATTCCGCTTAATCATAACTTAGAAGAAGATGAGTTAATTAGCAAACAGCTCTCACAAGATAAAGTATTGGCAAAACTAAAACCCATCCTAGAAAACCCCAAAATCGGCAAAATTGGTCAAAACTTAAAGTATGATGCGCATGTATTACGTCGCTATGATATTGATCTGAATATCACTGCAAATAACTGGGAAATGGACACCATGCTTGCCAGCTACGTCCTAAACGCTGCCGCAACCCGTCACGGTATGGATGATTTAGCCCGTCATTACTTGCATGCTCAGACCATCACTTATGAAGATGTCGCTGGTAAAGGTGCCAAACAAGTGACCTTTGACAAGGTAGCGATAGATATCGCTAGTGATTATGCCTGTGAAGATGCAGACATTACTTATCAACTGTTTGAGGTCTTCCAAGAAAAACTAAAAGATGATGAGGTAAACCAACGCCTATTACATCAACTTGAAATTCCAGTGTCACAAATTCTGTGTGAGATGGAAGCCACTGGTATCTTAATCAAACGCACCTTTTTAAATGAGCTGTCACAACGCTTTGATGAAGAAATCGGCGAGCTTGAAAAGCAGGCTTATTATGAAGCTGGTGAAGAGTTTAATTTAGGTTCACCCAAGCAATTAGGCGAAGTGTTATTTGATAAGCTTGGCGTGGTCGGCGGTAAAAAGACCAAATCAGGTCAATACTCAACAGGTGAAGCGGTACTGTCTAAGATTGATCATCCCCTAGCTGACATTGCGCTGGAATATCGCAGCTTATCTAAGCTAAAAAACACCTATACTGACTCACTTGATGCCGTCGCAGATAAAGACACCGACCGTGTACACACCAGCTACCATCAAGCCTTAACCAGTACAGGACGTTTGTCTTCTACTGACCCTAATTTACAAAACATCCCCATTCGTACCAAAACAGGTCGCCTCATCCGTCAAGCCTTTATTGCGCCAGAAGGTCGTGTCCTATTAGCAGCGGATTATTCTCAAATTGAACTGCGTCTGATGGCGCATTTCTCAGGCGATGAAAACTTAACCAAAGCCTTTAAAGATGGGTTGGACATTCACCGTGCCACTGCTGCTGAGGTACTGGGCAAACCCGTGGATGACGTTACTCCCACCGAACGTCGTAACGCCAAAGCCATTAACTTTGGATTGCTATACGGCATGAGTGCGTTTGGACTCGCCAAGCAGCTTGAGATGACCCGCAATGAAGCTCAAGACTATATCAACCAATACTTCGAGCGTTATCCTGGCGTTAGACAATATATGCAGGACACCCGTAGCAGCGCCGTAGATAAAGGCTACATTGAAACCATCTTAGGTCGTAAGCTATATACTCCGGACATCAATCATAGCAATCAGATGGTGCGCCGAGGTGCAGAGCGTGCTGCCATTAACGCCCCACTGCAAGGAAGCGCTGCTGACATCATCAAACTGGCGATGATCGCCGTCAACAACGTATTGCCAGCCGATAGTGCTAAGATGCTACTGCAAGTGCATGATGAATTGGTGTTTGAAGTCGATGCTGACAAGGTCGATGACATTAGCAAACTCATCAAAGATGCCATGCAAAATGTACTTGGCGATACTGCCAAGCAAATGGGCTGGGACGTTGATTTCGCGGTACCGTTATTGGTTGAAACTGGTGTTGGTGATAATTGGGATGAGGCGCATTAAAGAGACTATCTTTTTTTTAGCAGGGGTTGGCTAATAGCTGACTCCTGTTTTTGCTGTTCCCATCTTTTTTTACTGGATAAGTAATGGAACAAAATTAAACACCTATACTTTAAATGTAGAAAAATTTATCGACAGGGAATCACCAATATTAGCAAAAACCCGATTAACTGCATAAGACAACGTATCGAAAGAAACATAATCACAAGGTCTTAGCCAAGCCTGTTTTACCTCCTTCCATAACCGCTCAATGATATTTAGATGCGGACTATAAGGCGGTAAATAAAAGATAAACAAGCCTCGTTCTTGCCAAATGGGTAATCTAGCTTGGATAATCTTGGCATGATGAATACTGGCATTATCCATGACAAT
>NZ_KB907672.1 GCF_000382145.1 Psychrobacter lutiphocae DSM 21542 | reverse complement strand
TATTAAAGCCGTATCTGCTGATGCAGGTTATCGTAGAACCTTTGAGGAACAAATGATGCAAGATTTTAAGTTACCTGTCGATATCTCAACTAAGATTGCAGGTTCTTGGCAGATTATTCCTAAACGCTGGGTTGTTGAACGTACCTTTGCTTGGCTAAATAACTCACGTCGTCTTGCTAAGGATTTCGAAGTTACTGTGACCTCTGCTGAGAATTTCGTTAAGTTGGCTCACATCCATCTCATATTAAGGACTCTTTAACTTGTGAATACAGCTTCTAAGCCACCTGTGCGGTGGTTAAGGAGATTGCAAAAAAACGGTATTATAAAGGCGATTTCTAAGCCACCTGTGCGGTGGTTAAGCCAGACGAGCAAGAGAGCGTCTTGCGCTGCAATTTCTAAGCCACCTGTGCGGTGGTTAAGTCCACCCCCACAAGATTAGCGTTAACTGCTTATTTCTAAGCCACCTGTGCGGTGGTTAAGAACGACCATTCTGCATTGCGCCATTTTTACAATTTCTAAGCCACCTGTGCGGTGGTTAAGTGCTGCCATGAGTCTATCAGACAGCAAACAGATTTCTAAGCCACCTGTGCGGTGGTTAAGCCTGCTAGGTAATGTGTTGTCAATACCCTCGATTTCTAAGCCACCTGTGCGGTGGTTAAGGGCGTGTCGCTGTTTTAATCTCCACCATTGGTTTTCTAAGCCACCTGTGCGGTGGTTAAGTTTGGCGGTTTTGTAGGTGCATCTATACAGTATTTCTAAGCCACCTGTGCGGTGGTTAAGCGTCAAAAGCCCTATTGGTAGACGATACCGTATTTCTAAGCCACCTGTGCGGTGGTTAAGGGACGTTAACCCTGCTGCGTCTCCCCCTTGAATTTCTAAGCCACCTGTGCGGTGGTTAAGTCAGATTTGGTGAAAACAATCCACTGCCGTTTTTTCTAAGCCACCTGTGCGGTGGTTAAGGGCAATAACCGACTCTGCTAAATACTGGATAATTTCTAAGCCACCTGTGCGGTGGTTAAGAATCTAAAGCCAAGGCTACGCTATACGCATTGTTTCTAAGCCACCTGTGCGGTGGTTAAGTTTTGTTTGTTTAAATTTCTTCGTCTTTAAGTTTTCTAAGCCACCTGTGCGGTGGTTAAGGTGTCCTGTTGCATTCTGAGCTTTACCCAGTTTTTCTAAGCCACCTGTGCGGTGGTTAAGTTGTTGACGCTTTAGAAAAAAATGCCGTTCATTTTCTAAGCCACCTGTGCGGTGGTTAAGCATGAGTATCAACGGCTAGTCGTGTAGTTGTTTTTCTAAGCCACCTGTGCGGTGGTTAAGTACTAGACGAGCTTAACAAAGAATATAAGCACTTTCTAAGCCACCTGTGCGGTGGTTAAGTACTTTATCGAAAAAGCAAGTATGCGCAAGCATTTCTAAGCCACCTGTGCGGTGGTTAAGACCTCAAACAGCGGTATGACTTGTTAAATAATTTTCTAAGCCACCTGTGCGGTGGTTAAGTTTATTTAGATACAGACTCCATCAAGCCTTATATTTCTAAGCCACCTGTGCGGTGGTTAAGAAGCTCGCTGGGCCGATCTTTTAGCAAATATATTTCTAAGCCACCTGTGCGGTGGTTAAGTTTACTAATAAAAATAAGCTTAGAGCAGAGCTTTTCTAAGCCACCTGTGCGGTGGTTAAGGACTTTTTTATTTTTTTATTTTTTTTATTTAATTTCTAAGCCACCTGTGCGGTGGTTAAGACCGCTACCCCATATTTGTTAACTAAGTCTTTTTTCTAAGCCACCTGTGCGGTGGTTAAGTGTCGCTGTATCGTGTCCTGCTGTGCCGTCAGTTTCTAAGCCACCTGTGCGGTGGTTAAGTTTAAATTCATGATGTCGATCAACTATCGCAATTTCTAAGCCACCTGTGCGGTGGTTAAGTAACAGATGTTGATATAGATAAACATCCTATTTTTCTAAGCCACCTGTGCGGTGGTTAAGATTGTCTTGAGAACAGGCGACCATTTACATAATTTCTAAGCCACCTGTGCGGTGGTTAAGAGCGACAACAAGCCGAAGCATTGCACGCACAGTTTCTAAGCCACCTGTGCGGTGGTTAAGTCAACCAGTGGGCGGTCTGCCTTATCGTAGTATTTCTAAGCCACCTGTGCGGTGGTTAAGTAAAGTATTTGAATTCATTTCAAATGCTTTAGTTTCTAAGCCACCTGTGCGGTGGTTAAGGTCTTGCTGTGTCGTCAGGGCTTGCTGTACTTTTTCTAAGCCACCTGTGCGGTGGTTAAGGCATCGGCAAGAAATTTAATCTATCTTGCATTTTTCTAAGCCACCTGTGCGGTGGTTAAGGTATAACTTGGTGATAGAATCTTCGGTTATAGTTTCTAAGCCACCTGTGCGGTGGTTAAGCTAGTCTTCTCCCTATGTGTAGGGATATGCGGTTTCTAAGCCACCTGTGCGGTGGTTAAGCTCTTAGAACAAGAGGAGTGGAAAATACGAGATTTCTAAGCCACCTGTGCGGTGGTTAAGTAGGTTTAAAAGAGTCTGCTACCACCTCAAACTTTCTAAGCCACCTGTGCGGTGGTTAAGCAGACCTTTGCTGTATAGCAGTGAGGGCTAGGTTTCTAAGCCACCTGTGCGGTGGTTAAGAGGAATTATACCTCAAAAAAATGAGTTATGACAAAGCTTGGAGGGCAAAAACCCTGTTTTTACCCTCTTTTTTGAGCTATATTATAACTCTTTGATTTAAATATAAATTTTTAAATAGTACAAAAAGAGGGTTTTTTTTACTCCTCTTTTTGGGTCATTCGTCACAACCAATTTAATGATATTTTTAAAAATGTAGAACAGTGACACTACCGTGCATTTTACTCATACCATAGTTATACCAAATCTAAAAATTAAGATATCGAGGAAAACGAGAGCAAATGCTATAATTAGTAGGTTTAGCGAGTTTGACAAAGATAGGTTATTTTTCAGAAAAGGTGTTACTAAAGGTTCCTGCTGTTGCTTTATCAACAGGCTGGTTATTGTAACACCTTGAGCGAGTAGATGGGTGGGTTTACCACTTGGATTCGGTGATGAACAGCACAATTAAAGTTGCATTTTTCCCTAATTTTGACATACAGTAGAGAGCGGATACGGATTGAATAGTATCACCCCCCAGTAAGCACAGACAAAGCTATGATAGGTGACTAGGGCGCATCTTTATTTTTTAAATGTTATTGCATGAATCGAAGACACGCCCTAGACTGCGACTCCAATTTGGATGACCAATAGCAATTAACACTGAGTACTTAACATTATGACAAACAAAGCAACCTTGCCTTATGACGTTACTAGACTCAACAAACTGACAGTGTTTATATCCATACTGCTGATATCTAGCCCTGTCTATGCATCATGGCAGTTTCAAAGCATTAGCCTCAATTATTTTTGGCTGGTTATTATTCCTTTTTTTTTCATTCATCTTATTGCAACACTTGTATTGTTTGTTAAAGGTGAGTACCGATCTGATAAGGTTGCTTACACCCACTTTTTGATGGCCTTGATGTTCCCTGTATTGGGGGTTGTTTTTTTAATGTATGAGCTTTTTTTGGATTTTGAAGGCAACCGTCCTTATTTAGGCGACTATATGTTTGGATTGGTGGTGTATATATTTTTGATGGTTATTGCCACTTTTCCGCTAGTTATTTGTCGCACCCACTCAGATTAATCTGACTTATGTAGGATAAGGCATATAGCAGTTGGTAGAACATAGCAGTTGGTAGAACACCTAAAAGTTGTTGCCATATTACGCTATTATATCGCTAGTGAGGTTGATTAGTTGCCAGTGATCCGCTTGTATTTGGCCATTAAATCGCCCTCTGATTCGACATGGTTTGGATCTTTAGGAATACAATCAATTGGACAGATTTCGACACACTGAGGCTCATCAAAGTGACCAACACATTCAGTGCATAGGTCAGGGTTGATTTCATAAATATCGTCACCTTCATAGATGGCATCATTTGGGCAGACTGGCTCACACACATCGCAATTAATACATTCATCAGTAATCATTAATGCCATTTTTCTACTCCCAATGGTTGGCACGTTTATTGTCAAAGGCTTGTTGTACAATCTCTGGTACAAACTTTCTAACATCTCCGTTAAGTTTTGCAATCTCACGAATCATGGTAGATGAGATAAATGAATATTCAGGGGCAGGGGTTAAAAACACAGCTTCAAAATTATCATCGAGCTCACGGTTCATATTGGCCAATTGGAACTCATATTCAAAGTCAGACATAGCACGTAGCCCACGCAATACCGCAGTGGCTTTTTGCTCTCGCATAAACTCAACCAATAGCCCTTCAAAGCCAACCACAGTGACTTGTGGTAAGTCTGCAAAGACGGTTTCTACCAATTCGACACGCTCTTCAAAGTTAAACATGGGCTTTTTATGATGACCCAAGGCCACTGAGATAACCACTTCATCAAACAGTTTTACGGCGCGGTTAACTAAGTCGATATGACCATTGGTAATAGGATCAAAGGTGCCGGGGTAAACAACTTTTGTATGTAGGGTGGAAGATTGAGTCATGGTATTTGGCTTAAAGTCGTTGGTTGAATAAAAAGATAAATCAGATAAATTAAGTGAATAACAATCGCTCACTCAGCTCACTTAGTTGAGTTACTAATAGAGCTAGAGCACCTATCGTATCAAATTTTTGTGCAAGAGGTAAGATTATTGTCGCTTGCAACCAGCGGTTTGTTATACTAAGGGTTCGACCTGACTTGGCGTTACGCTAAGTTTGGGGACATGTACGACAAGCTAGGCATGGCGGGTATCCTTATGGATAGTCAACTGGCTTGGCTATTAAGAGAGTGTATTATGGCAAAAAAAGCAAAAAAACCATCGAATCAGATTGCGCTAAATAGAAAGGCGCGTCATGAATATTTTATTGAAGAAACTTATGAAGCTGGTCTCGAGCTACAAGGCTGGGAGGTTAAAGCCATTCGAGCTGGTAAAATGAGTATTACGGAAGCTTATGTCATCTTTCGCAATAATGAAGCCTTTTTGTTCGGCGCTCACATTCAGCCGCTGATTTCAAGCTCGACTCATGTGGTGCCAGACAGTATCCGTACCCGTAAATTGCTACTGCATCGCAAAGAGATTGATACCTTATTTGGTGCGGTCAATCAAAAAGGCTATGCCTGTATTCCACTAGAGGTGTATTGGAAAAACTCATTGGTAAAATGCAAAATTGGTTTGGCCAAAGGTAAGAAGCTGCATGATAAGCGTAAGACCATCAAAGAAAGAGACTGGCAACGTGATAAAGAGCGTGGCTTTAAACAGCATCTAGACTAGGCCAATTTTATGACCATAACCAGCCTACAACTGCTCACTTTTATAGATGTGGAGAATGGTGCCAGCCGAGATTGAAGCTCAGGTGTTGACGGCAGATGCCAAAAAGTCAGGTGAAAAAGACAGCCTAAAAAGCGTTACCTCCGGCTGTTTGGTATCGCTAAGTAATCCTAAGGTGATTTTGTTTTATGTCAGCTTATTGCCCAGCTTTTTTCCAGTGGCAAATTTAACAGGAATAGATATCAGCGTCTTATGTGTGGTGATATTTTGTAGCGCCATGGTGAGCATGATGCTGTATGCATTTATGGCCTCTTATGCTCAGCAACAGTTAAAGACGGCAAAAGCACGGCAACGCTTTAATCGTGTCGGCTCTTCGTTTATGGGGCTGGCCGGTGTTTGGCTGCTGTCAAAGGGCTAGTGCTAGTGTTTAAGGATTAGTGTCAAAAGACTATTTCACTAAGTAGAAACTTAAGTTAAGCAAAAGCCACTTATCAGATTGATAAGTGGCTTCTTTTATGGGGCTTTAGTCAGGATTGAGCCGCTTAGCGCATGGTCACAAACTCTTCTGAGCCAGTAGGGTGGATGGCAACCGTGTTATCAAAGTCTGCTTTGGTTGCGCCCATCTTAATCGCTACTGCAAAACCTTGAATCATTTCATCAACACCAAAGCCGATGCCGTGTAAACCAACGATTTTTTCTTCTTCACCCAAGCATACCAACTTCATTTTACACTTTTGACGATGCTGAGTAACCGCACTATACATAGGGGTAAAGGTTGAGTTGTAGCACTTGATGTTATCAGCGCCATGCTGCTCAATGGCTTGTTGCTCTGATAAGCCAATGGTACCAATCGGTGGATGGGTAAAGATAACGGTCGGCACTAAGTTGTAATCAAGATGTTCGTTTGGTTTATTGTTAAACAAACGCTCAGACAAGCGGCGACCAGCAGCCACAGCCACAGGGGTTAGGTCAATGCTATTTTCGATGATATCACCGACTGCATAAATCCCCTCAATATTGGTGTTTTGGTATTTATCCACTTTTATTTTGCCGTCTTCTGTGGTTTCAACGCCGGTGACTTCTAAGTTAATGCTGTCTGTTTGAGGTACACGACCGACAGCCCAGATTAAGCAATCAACCGTTTGTTGGCTGCCATCTTTTAGATGCAAGGTTAGACTGTCGTCAGCATTTTTGGTGACTTCGACAATTGAGGTATTTGGATGCAAATTGATACCATCTTGCTCAAATACTTCCAGTAAGACTTCGACGATACTGTCATCGAATTGACGCAGTGGACGGTCGTGGCGAACATACAGATCTACTTCTGAGCCAAGGCTGCGTAATACACCAGCGATTTCTACCGCCACATAGCCGGCGCCAGCAATGGCAACTCGTTTTGGTAATTCATTGAGCGCAAAGAAGCCATCTGAATCGATACCATACTCTGCACCTTTGACATCTGGAAGGACCGGACGACCACCAGTGGCAATCAAGATATGATCAGCGGTGATGTGCTCGCCATTGACTTCAACTGTGTTTTTGTCGACAAACTTGGCAAAGCCGTTAATCACTTCAACATTGTTGTTGCCTAAGTTTTTTTCGTAAGCACGATGGATGTTGCCAATGTATTTTTGGCGGGTCTCAATCAGCTTGCTATAACCAAAGTCTTTAATATCGACATCAAAGCCATAATCTGGCGCATATTTGTGCATGGCTTCTGCTACTTGTGCGCCATACCACATGACTTTTTTGGGCACACAGCCTAGGTTGACACAGGTGCCACCTAAATGATTGGCTTCAATAATGGCACATTTTTTGCCATACATGGCTGCTCTGTTGATTGACGCAATACCACCACTACCGCCACCAATTGCGATGTAATCATAATGTTTTGTCATATTAAGTTACTGCCTTTTATTATTAAAATTAAACGAATTAAAGATAAAATAGAGTCACTATTCAGCTTATTAAACGGATTAAACATAAAGCTGATTAAAGAAAAAAATGATAAGTTTTTAAAACATATACAGCTATTGTAAAGGATAAGCGGGTAACTGTTTATAGTGATTTGTTTAACATTAAGTTTGGCTAAATTGATAACGCTTTATTTCAAACAATCGGATGGCTCAAACAATCGGATGGCTCAAACAATCGGATGGCTCAAACGATCGGACGGCGACGATAAAACAATAATCCAGGAATCGATAAGCCCAATACCAGCCCCGAAGTCACAAATAAAGCCTCAAAAAAGTAGGTCATCATTTGATTAAATAAGGCATCAGAAAAGCCGAAATAGCCAATTTGTACCATGCTGACCATCGCTTTGTATGCAGGAATACCGGGCATCATGCAGATCACGCTTGGTGAGATAAGTGCCTTTGGCGTAAGGGTGTATTTCTTTGAAAAATAAACCCCAACAAAACTGGCAATCATAGCGCCACAAAAACTGGCAATCACTAAATGCACGTCATGTTGGAGCAAATAAGTCTTTAGCCCAAATCCAAAGGCCGTCATCAGCAGGCAGGGCAGAATATAACGCTTAGGTACTGTGAACATTAGCGTCCAGCCCAGCGTAATGATGCTGGAGAGTACCATGGTTTGAAGTAGCCACATATCCCACATATTAAAAGCCCCAGTGCTGAATGCGTAATAATACCAGTGCAATCACAATACCCACGCACGCCGATAAGGTCAGCATATAAGTAAATACCGCCCGTCCAATACCAATATTAATATAGCCCTTTAAGATATCAGACAATGAATTAATCAGTGGAAAGCTAGGAACCAACAGCAACACACTGGATGCCACCGCAATATCAGCATTATTACCGATATCAAAATAATAGGTGGTTGCGCCAATCAGTGAGGCAATAAAAGCGGTGACAATCACCGTAATAAACGGATTGAAATGATGCTTGGATAAAAAGATACGAGTTAACATTGCCACCATGCCGGCCACAAAGGTGACCGCTGCAATAGGCAAGCTACCACCATTTAAATAAGCAAAGGTGGCGCAAGATAAGCCCACAAATAGCCCGACCAGCCAAGGCGGATAGACGGTTTTGTCCAAGGTATCAAAGGCACAGCTGATATCATCAATCATTGCCTGACGGTTGGTAAATGCAGAGATATTGGTGTCTATGCAAGATTTATTAGTCAGATCGGCGTAGCTGATGTTTGAGGCCGTGGCATAGGCGAGAGCATCTTGTTCTGCCTTATTCACAATCTGCTGAATCTGCACCAACAAATTGACATTAATACTTTGGTTAATGGTATCTCTGGTGGTGGTGATGCAGCGCTCATGAAAGATGGTAGTTAAGGTGATGGCATTAAAGCCCAGCGCACACTCGACACTGTCCACACCTAAGGCATGACCTAAGCGTTTTGATAAATCCACCACAACCGCAGACTCAGCGCCATACTGCATTAATAATAGCCCGCAACGCACACATAGGCGGGTAATGCGTTGCTGCTGGGCGTAATTTAGATAGGTCATGGTTTAAGGTCTATTTCATATTTTAAAATTGAGTGGGTGTCCAGATTATGTATCTAATTTTTATCTAAGTTTTATCTAATTTTCGTATTAAAGCTCTATTATTGCTGTTGGCGCTTGCCCCACCAAGACACTGCCGATACCAAGATAGCACCAAGTAACATTAAGCCTATTGTCATGACCCACTGAGCACCACCTGGATAATGCCAAGGTGCCACATTATGAATGGCATCACTGTTTAAGGTGCCCAAAGCATCGACTTTCCACGGCCAGACTTTGACCAAAGAGCCAGCGATAAAGCCAGTTAATAGTGCCAATGTTCCTTGATAATAACGGGCCAAGAGCCACTTGAGCGCATGCGTAAAAGCCAATAAGCCAGTTGCCATGCCAGCGACCAAGGTTAAGATTACCGTCAGATTAAAGTCATGCACGGCTTCTAAAATATGATCGTACACACCAAGTAGCAATAAAATAAATGACCCTGAAATACCGGGCAAAATCATGGCACAAATGGCCAATGCACCAGAAAAGAAGATATACGGCAGACTTGGCTCTGTGGTCATCAGTGGCAAGCTACTAACACCGACTGCTGCTCCAATACCGACCACGAACAGTAAGGCACGCGACAGATTCCACTGCTTAATTTCAGTTAATAAAATTAGCACAGTGGCCACGACTAAGCCAAAGAAAAATGACCAGATTAACAGGGGCTGATTGTCTAGTAGATGTTTAATAATGCCGGCTAGGGTAGCAAAGCTGGTGACAATTCCCAATAGCAGCGCCAATAAAAATGTGGCATCCACATAGCGCCATACCGTAATTAAGCCTTTGATGCCGCCTTGTTGGCGATAGACTTGCCACAGATGTGGTCCAATACTGCCCAAAGCGTTAATCAGGCGCTCATAGACACCAGCAATCAAAGCGATGGTACCACCAGACACACCGGGCACGATATCGGCAGCACCCATCGCCATGCCTTTGACATAAACGGCGCCGAGCTGTCTCGGACTGTCTGTCCGAGTGACTGAATTGGGTGGCGTCTGATTTTGAGTTTGATTAGAGGGTGTGGGTTTTGGTGATTGTGGTGCCGACATCGACATTCCTTTCAAGATAATAATAAGCGGATAATACGTTAGGGTCGCTAAATATAGTGTTTTGTGGTTAATAAGGCCTGCATTTTAGCAGGCAGGGATAGATAACAGCAATCGCTGGCGCTGTTTTCTGCACAAATTTCATCAAGGGCGTTGGCGCAAAAGGATATCTTGGTCATTTATTCGGTTGATTACTGGCGTAGATATCCTTTAAGGTGGTTATTTTTAAGGTGGTTATTGTGTTTTGACGTATTGGCTACGGTTCAGATTTGGTTGCTTGTAAGGTTAGCGCCTCACGCTGTGAGAAAAATTCAGGTTTTTGTAGTCTCTTTGACGCAGCTTGTTTATAGGCTTTTGATTGAAATAACATACTGGAGGTTAATATCTTTGGCGTATAATTATGATAGCGATTAGACACCTCAACCTTGTTGTAATCGGGCGCGACAGGGCGACTAAATGAGTAATCTTGATGGGTGTGAATGGCGAAGAAATAATCATCGCCATCGAGCATATAAATATAATAATTGGGCTTAACGTCTGGTGCGTATTGCGGGTCATAACGTTCTTCGATAGGGTGTCCAAGCCCTGCCTCTAAATCATTAACGAATTGGGTCATGGTGGCGTATTCAGAGCCGGGCAATTGATAGGTATATTGCTGTTGTTGAGGGGTGGCGATAAAGACAGTCAGGTTTCTTTGCTGCTTATTTTGCAGTGGATAGCGCCCTGTTTTATTGTGATAGGCTTCAATTAAGTCGACCCAATACTTGAGCTGTTGCAGTCGCACAATGTCAGCATCTGCCTGAAAGCCTTTATAGGCTGCCAGCATTTCGGGTGGGACGATGTCAGAGAGTGTCGGTCGCTCTTGGTGTTGACTGGCTGTGAGCGAGTGGTTTGTTGAGCTGGCAACACTGGGCGCATGGATGCCGATCAGTCCGGCTAATAGCAGCGCCACACTTTTGGTTATTACTTTCAGTCGTTGACGATTCATTAAGCTGCTCATGGTGGCATCCTTTCAGGTAGTTAGAGATCAGTATTTAGTTTAACCTTAACATTAATGCGGTCTTTATTTCACGGCTTAATTTTTATCAAAGGTGGCGTGATATTGAGAATGACGCGGATTCAATGGTATAACTGGGTTTGTCATTTAACATTACCGAGTTTAACGTTACTGAGCTGGATTGGTATCAGTATTTAACTGTCTTGAACACAAAGGATTTAAAAAATGAACTGGTTTTTGGATACGATAAAAAATAGATATGCGCAGTTTGACGGCCGAGCAAGACGCAAAGAGTATTGGTTGTTTAATCTGTTTTACTGGCTAATTTTATTAGCTATATGGATTATTTTTGGATTTGGTAGTTCAGAAAAGGTGATGAATATAGGATTCAGCATAGCCTTGATCTTTATGTTGGGTCTTATCGTACCAATGTGGGCGGTTACCATTCGACGTTTGCATGATATTGGTAAAAGTGGTTGGTGGATATTGATAGGTTCCGTCCCTTATATCGGTAGTTTTATCTTATTGATATTCTGCTGTTTAGACAGTGAGCCAGGTGCCAATAAATATGGTCCAAATCCTAAAGGTATCATGTCTTAATTTAAAATATTGATGGTGACTGCTATGCCAATTGGAATTTTAACCTTAACTTTTTCATTGCCTGGTTGTGGTTCGCTGAAAGAAAAGCGAATGCGGATGGGCGGATTGCATGAGCGCTTTGGGCGCAATCCTGCGGTGGCGGTGTGTGAAAGCGGTGAGCGCAATCGTCATGATGCCAGCGAATGGACGTTTGTGGTGGTGGGGCTAAATAAGCGTGAGATTGAATCTGAATTTAATCAGATTGAGGACAAAATTCAGCGGGTGGTTGAGGCACGGATTATGGAGGTAAGACGGGAGTTTATTTAAGACGATATTCGTTATTGGTATTAAGTCATTATGATGAAGCTTATCCCGCTTTCCGCTTTTAGTTGGCAGGTCGTGGCGTACAGTGCCTAAGCACAGCGGCGTTCCTGTTACCTCGATACCACCGCTGCCCAAGGCACTGTATACGCCACACCCCACCAAGCTAACCGCTGCAATCGGGGCTAAACCGCTCTTGAAAGCTAAATCTACTGACGGTTAAAACTGATAGTTCTGGGCCCGAGTAGAATTCAAAATCTTCAGCTGAGGAATGCCATTGGCATCTTGGGTGATATCAGCATCGACGCCATACACTTCCTGAATAGAAGCGGGATTGATGACTTGTTGCGGTGTTCCTTCTGCATAAATATGTTTTGACTTTAACATCACCAACTTATCAGAGTAGCGACACGCCATATTTAAATCATGCAAGGTTAGTAAAGTCGTGGTCTGCTTAGCACGGGTGTAAGCCTGAATTAACTCCATGATTTCTAAATCATTTTGCATATCTAGGTTGGCAGTAGGCTCATCCATAATCAATATCTTTGGCTCTTTGACAATGGCTTGCGCAATATCTACCACTCTACGCTGTCCACCACTGAGCTGATTGTATGGTCTGTCTGCTAGATTCTGTAAATGCAAGGTCTGCAAGATATTGTGAACCTTATCAAGCTCACAGCTGTCAACACTCATCCCAAGCTGGTGCATGCGTCCGAGCAGCACAACCTCAAATACGGTCAAAGACGGAATATGAGTGTTGTCTTGAGTCAAAAAACTGATGGTCTTAGACAACTGATGTGGTGCGTAAGTTGTCTTATTTTTACCATCAATAAAAATGTCGCCCTTTGCTTTATTAAGACCCATCAACGACTTTAATAACGTACTTTTACCAGCACCATTGGCACCGATTAAACTGGTCACTTCGCCAGGGTTGGCAGTGAAGTTGATGTTTTCGAGAATGCATGGCCCATTTTGTGAATAGCCAAATGACAGGTTTTGTATTTTTAACCCACTCAAATCTTTTGCCCCTTTTTTCTTCTGAGAACCAATGTGAAAAAGAATGGTACGCCAATAATTGAGGTCACAATACCGATCGGATAAATAATGCCTGGCATGATGGCTTTACTAATAATAGAGGCAAATGACAGCAATAACATGCCACATAAGGCAGAAGTGATTAGATGATATCTTTTTTCTTCGCCGACCAGACGAGTAGCCACATGTGGCGCTGCCAGTCCGATAAAGCCAATGGTACCCGTAAAGCTGACCGCGACCGAAGCCATTAACGAGATTAAAATCATGGCTTTTAACTTGATGGCATCCACTCGAATCCCCAAGCTTTCCGCTTTTTCATCGCCCATCAATAAGCCAGTATATTTCCACGCATCTTTTAGTAACAAAGGCACGCAGATAAAGGTAACGGTGGCAGTGATGGCCAAATTGGTCCAACTGGTACGTTGTAGGCTACCAAAGGTCCAAAACACAATGGCTTGGTTTTGGGTTTCTGACGAGCCATATTGGATCAAAGCTTGTAGTGCTTGGAATAAAAAGGTCAACGCGATACCAGAAAGCACCATACTGTTTGTCGATAAGTTTTTATTTTTTCCCATTAAATAAATCAGCATACACACGCTGATAGAAAAGATAAAAGACAGTAAAGAGACACTGGTCGCACCCAAACCTAAAACAATGGCTAATGACGCGCCAAATGCCGCACCAGAACCCACACCTAGAGTGTAGGGACTGGCCAAGGGGTTATGTAAGATGGTCTGCATCACCGCGCCAGCTGTCCCTAATAAGCAGCCAATTAGCAACGCCATTAAGGCGATTGGCAGGCGAATTTGGGACATAATAACGCGAATATTGCTTTCTACTTCGTTGGGTGTGAAGATGCCCTTTAATACTTGCTCGATGGAGAGCATGGCGGGACCAACCGCCACATCTACCACAAATGATATAAAACACAGAACCACTAATGCGCCTAATATCACGAGCTTTTTACGATTTAAGTATTGATAACTAACGGTAGACATGGCTGTTTTTTCCCAGCAATTATTTTAATAACTATTTTTCATCTGCAAGGGTAATGTACCAAGTGCCAGTTAACTCAATTGGCATGTACTTTTCAAAAAACTGTCTTAAGTTCTCTTCAGGGTTTACGTCTTCAAACAATTCAGGATGGATAGATTTGGCCATCATTTGAGCGCCAGCAAAGTCAAAAATATGTCTAGATAGATCATGATAAATCGCAGACATTTGATTGTTTTTTACAGCAGCAAGATCGCTCCAGCCTTGACGATTTTTATAAGAGGCAAGGGCTTTTAGTGCCGCTTGTTTGTCTGTGCCATAGCCTAAAACGACGTTGTTGGTGATGTCTTCTTGCGGGCTACCGGTAAAGATGATCACGTCAGGATTGGCAGCAATAACCAGCTCAGGGTTAACATCAACTTGGTTGCCTTCGCCAAAGTCATTGGCAATATTGATACCGCCGACCTGAGGAATTAAGCCACCCCACATTTTTTTGCCCCAACTGTTACCATACTGATTCACACCACGGCTAAACTCCATATAAACTTTTGGCTTATCTGCATCTGCAAGCGTGCTTAATCTGTCTTCTACAACGGCCAACTGTTTGGCATAAAACTCACCAATTTCTTTTGCACGTTCTGATTTGCCCATTAAGTCGCCAAGCATCTGCGTGCTTTTTTGATGATTCTCAACCGTTTGTGAATGGTAATCAACAAAAACAACAGGAATATCAGCAGCGCTTAATCTGTCCAGTTGCGGCTCTATGAAAGAGTAGTTCACCGGTGCTGACATGATAAGCACATCAGGCTTTAGAGCGATAATGGTTTCAACACTGATGCTGTCGTTATAGCCAATGTCAGTGGTCTCGCCAATTTGTGGGAATTTGGCCAAATAAGTATCCCAAGCATCACCACGGCGACCTTTCCAATACTTATGACTAAAACCAACCAGCTTATCAATGCCTTCTTCGCCAGTCACTGCCAAGTATTCTTCAAGGTTGAAGGTTACGGCAACAGATTCAATGTCTTTTTTGACCGAGACTTCTCGACCTTTTAAGTCAGTAATAATATGAGTAAGCGCATCATTAGCAGCTTCAGAAGCAGCTGTTTCATTGTCTTTTTTTGTACAGCCGATCAAGGTTAATAAAGCAAGTGCAAAGGCCATTGCGATATACAGTGACCTGGTATGAATTGTTGTTGTCATCATCAGTTTCCTACAATGCTTATGTTAATGATGTGTTTCAGTTAGGTTTGTTCTAAGTTAATAAAGTACCTTTAAAGCTCTAAGTCTACGCTAGAAAAAAAACAAGTCAATAAGCCCCATAGGGGATACGAGGGCTTGTAAATCGGAAGATGCAGGAGATTAAAAAGGAATGATTTTGAAGAAAAAATAATAATAAAGCGTGTAGTGTTTATGTAGATATTTTTTATTTATAATAATTTAAACCACTCAGTGGTAAGTTAAGTTTATTTGATTAAATTCAGGGTCTGTAAGCGACACATTTAAGCTTTAGAGTTTAAGCTTAACTATAAGAGAGCTACTATAAGTAATCGAACAAAATTAAATACCTATACTTTAAATGTAGAAAAATTTAACGACAGGGAATCACCAATATTAGCAAAAACCCGATTAACTGCATAAGACAACGTATCGAAAGAAACATAATCACAAGGTCTTAGCCAAGCCTGTTTTACCTCCTTCCATAACCGCTCAATGATATTTAGATGCGGACTATAAGGCGGTAAATAAAAGATAAACAAGCCTCGTTCTTGCCAAATGGGTAATCTAGCTTGGATAATCTTGGCATGATGAATACTGGCATTATCCATG
>NZ_KB907671.1:14146-16595 GCF_000382145.1 Psychrobacter lutiphocae DSM 21542 | reverse complement strand
CTTGTATGCCTTCGGCGTCATAACGGTTGAGCCAATTGTATACGCTTTGAATGTTGGTGTCGGTTATTTGTGCGATGTCTTTGGCTATTCTGCCATCACTTTTTAGCAGTATAATGTGACAACGTTTTCGATAACTGGCTGTTTTTCCGTGTTTATACCCGTGGTCTAGTGCTTTACGCTCGGCATCGGTTAGTTCTACTTGTCTTATCTTCATGATGGCTTTTTATGTCTGTTATGGAAAATTGCTATTATAATGTATTTCTGTTCGATTACTTATGTCAGAATAGCAATCATTTATTTCAGTGTGTTATACCCCCTTTTATAGTCTGTTAATCTAGGTACTAATTATGAACCATGTATACCGTGTTGTTTTTAATCGCGCTTTAGGCGTTTATCAATGTGTATCAGAGATTGCCAAATCTCGTGGCAAGTCTTCAGGTAAGTCGGCGACTTCTCGCTCTGCTAATCATATATCAGCGACTTTTAAACTGACTGCACTGTCCGTGGGTTTAGGTATGCTTGGTGTGTCAGGTCAAGCGATGGCTGTGACTTATGATAATGGGCAAATTACAACCCCGTCTCAAAATCCTTTTTATGTTAATGCCGATACAGTGACAGGGGATGGTACAACTTTAAAAGTTAATCAACTTTATTTATCAAATCAGCCTACGCCATCTATTTTAGACATAAATAATAATGGTTTGGTAGATGCCCAAGTTACTGCCCTTACTAATAGCGGTACTATCAATATAGATGATGGCCAGCTGAATACGGTTGAGTTGGCAGTCGGCTATCAGGGCGCAGGTACTGTAAATGCTAAAAATGGGGCGACTATCAATGCGTCTACTCTGACATCACTTGGTTACCAAAATAATCCTTTGGATAAGGCAACAATAAATATTGAGGGTACAAACTCAACCTTTAATTCACCTAATATTTATATCGGTAACTCTGGATATGGTGAATTTAATATAAGTAATGGTGCTAAGTTAACTGGCGAGCAAATAGTTCTTGGTCGAGGGGGGGTTAGCAAAGGACAGTTATCAATAACAGATAGCAATTCAACAGCTACCCTACAGGATGTATTAATAGTGGGTGAGTCTGGCACTGGTATATTAGATATTAAAGATGGTGCGAAGTTAAATACAAAAGCAATCTCTGTAGGTAACCTTGCTGAATCGAAAAACAGTACTATCGATGTTTCAGGTCAAGGTAGTACGATTGATAATGACGGATTACTCCTTGTAGGTGATCTAGGTGAAGGTACACTTACTGTATCAGATGGTGCACGTGTTAATAATCAAGACTTTATTGCATTTGGTCGTGTTAAAGGAAGTCAAGGCAGTGGTGTAATAACTGGCGAAAGCTCAACTATCAGCTCTAATAGTGATATCTTAGTTGGTATATCTGGCACAGGATCTTTAACTGCAAGCAATGCATCTAAAATCATTACCAGTGAAGAGATTTATGTTGGTAGAGATGAAGACAGTAATGGCACCTTGCTAGTACAAGGTGAGAGCTCAAGTATCGAGGCTGCGACACTAACGAGCGGTGGAAATGGAACAGGTAGTACAACCATTAAAAATAAAGCCACTGCTACTATAAATGGCGTGACAAGAATTTCAGGATACGGAAATTCCACTAGCGAGCAGGCTAAAGGTTCTTTGACCATAGATAATGCTACTTTTAACTCTCCAGCTGTCGTTGTTGCATCTGGGGGCGAAGGTACGTTAAACATTATTAATAAAGGCATATTAAATACTCAAAATATATTTTCAAGTTTTGATACAAATGCCACTATCAACATAGATAATGGTGAAATAAACGTATTACCTCCTACTGACTCTGCCTTTTCTTCTACTCTTTTTAACAGCTTTGATGCAGCTGACACTATTAACATCGATCAAGGTGGCGCTACCATACGTAATGAGGCAAGAGTCGATATCATGCCACTTGCTGTAATAACAGGCAGTGGCAACTTCTCAAAGACTGGCGGTGGTAAGTTATTCATAACCAATACTTCTAAAAAATGGCAGGGCGCTACTAACATTGAGCAAGGTGTGTTGCATATTGACGGCAATTACATCATGCATGACGGTGAGGTACTGGGTATTGGCTTAAACAGCCTGACTGACTACGGTCAACTTGAAGTTAATGGTACCGCTGATATCACTAAAGGTACATTAAATGTTAAAGCATCTGATGCCTTAACTGGCAGTAATGAATGGAAAAATGTTGTAACCGCAACTACTCGTACGGGTGAGTTTGCATCAGTGACAGACAATAACCTGCTGATCGATTTTGAAGCGGATTATAGTGATAGCAATGCCGTACATTTAAGAATGGTTGCACCTACGCCAGAACCAACTCCTGTGCCAACGCCAGAACCAACTCCTGTGCCGACGCCAGAGCCAACGCCTGTGCCGACACCAGAGCCAACGCCAGAGCC
>NZ_KB907671.1:0-13846 GCF_000382145.1 Psychrobacter lutiphocae DSM 21542 | reverse complement strand
CCTGTGCCAACGCCAGAACCAACTCCTGTGCCAACGCCAGAGCCAACGCCTGTGCCGACACCAGAACCGACGCCTGAACCGACGCCTGTGCCAACGCCAGAACCGACACCAGAGCCAACGCCTGAGCCGACACCAGAGCCAACGCCTGTGCCAACGCCTGATCCGACACCAGAGCCAACGCCTGAGCCGACGCCTGTGCCAACGCCAGAGCCAACGCCTGAACCGACACCAGAGCCAACGCCAGAGCCAACGCCAGAGCCAACGCCAGAGCCAACGCCAGAGCCAACGCCAGAGCCAAGTAGCGATTATACGGTTGTCTCTGATGCTATGAACTCTATAAATAATTACTCTGCTCTTGGCTTGGCAGCCGTTTTAGACCAAGCTATTGATGATCAATTAGATACAACAACATCAGAGAACCGACTGGCGAAGCAGTTTATCTCAGATATGGATGGTTTAGACCAAGCACAAGTCGCTGCTGCTACTGCACAGCTACAACCGCTATTTATGGGTGGTGCTAACCGCTTAATCACAGACACCAACTATGCGGCAAGCCGTGCTATTGAAGAACATAGCCAAACCACACCTGAGCATAAACTATGGGCAAAAGCTATCGGTAGTGATATGACTCACGATGCTAATGGTTATGTCACTGGTTATAATTCAGAAAACTATGGCGCCATCCTTGGTTTGGATACCTCGGTCAATCCTGATTTAAACCTTGGCCTAGCTGTCTCTTACATCGAAAGTGATGCTGATACCGATGGCCATGCCTTAAAGCATGAACTGAAAGCGAAAAACTGGCAAGTATTAGGCTATGCTAATTATGCTGCCAGTGAAGCCACTTCTGTTAACTTCCATGCTGGCGCTGGTCAGTCTAACGTTAAAGGTGAGCGTCATATCTCAGGTATTACCTCAGCGGTTGCTAAGTCTGATTATGATGTCGATACCTTGCAAGCAGGCTTAGGTGTGGCGCATAGAATTGGCAGCGCTGACCGCAATGTCTCTCCATTTGCGAGCGTGAATTATGCACGTGCCAAGAGTGACAGCTATCGTGAGACAGGTGCTGGGGTGTATAACTTAGCGGTTGACTCTAATAGTTATGACTCAGTACGCTGGACTGCTGGTGTTCGCTTTGATCAGGCGCTAACGCCGACCTTCTCTGTGACTGGTCAACTTGCTGGTGCGATTGAAAATGGCGATCGCTACTCAGATATTACCGCAAGCTTCGTTGAAGTGGGTTCTAATAAGTTTATGACTCAAGGTCAAAAGAGCAAAGAAGCCATCGGTATTGCTGGTATTGGTTTGGCGTTTAAGCCAACTGCTAATACCACTATCTCTGCCAATTATCGTGGCGAGTGGCGTGATAATTATGATGATCAGGGTGCGGCTATTGTGTTTGAAACTAAGTTTTAATACCAAATCTGAAGTTTGAGATATCGAGAAAAACGAGTACAAACACTACAAGTAGTAGGTTTAGCGATTTTGACAAAGACAGGTTGTTTTTCAGAGAAGGTATAACTGTGCCTTTAAGTACGACAACTTTAGTTAAAAGTGCTAGTTATAAAGAAAGCCTGAATCCCATATATGGGATTCAGGCTTTTTATTATTTAACAAATATATAGCTGCTAAATAGATGTTTTATCGTCATTTAGCAGACTGTTATAGCAACACAAGGTTACTCTTGCTGAATATATTTGAGCATTAGATATACTTAGCTATATTAAGATGACTTAGACCTTCTTTTGCATAAAGTAGAACAAGATAGTCAAAAACTTAAATAATTAGTGTTGTTATTCTAAAATAAATAGTATTATGCCAGAATAGCAACACTATTTTACAAGTTGTTATGTTTTTTAATAGTTACAACATCTGTTTTGTTCTAGCTCATCTCTATTTAGGTCTTATCGTATGAACCATGTATATCGTGTCGTTTTCAATCGCGCTTTAGGCGTTTATCAATGTGTGTCTGAGATTGCCAAATCTCGTGGTAAGTCTTCTGGCAAGTCAGCGACTTCTACTAAGAAACCTCATTTACACTTAACAACTCTATCTATTGCTATGCTCAGTGTTTTTGCTTCAACTATGGCAGTTGCAGCGACAACGCCTGATGATTTAATAATCAATCAAGGCGAAGTTATTAAGCTAGGTGACGGTGAGAGTTTAGACTCATTAAATGACTTGATTATTGATAATAATAGTCAGGTTATTCTTCTTGATAATACAGCCAGCGGTATTAGTGCCCAAAACAATGTCATCATTGGAGATACTAGCAATGGTAGTCTCTCAATGAGTCAAACTGAAGAAAACAGTCAATATCTTTCTCATGGGGTATACGTTGTAAGCGATACGATACTGGGGAATAAAAAATCAGGCATCGGCAATATAACCGTTTCTGGTCATAGATATCTTATTACTGATAACTTAATAGTTGGTAAACAAGGTGAAGGCAATATAGTTATTGAAAATACGCCCTACCATGGCGGTTTTACTCAAGCTCGGCATGCTACCTATATTGGCGGGTATGGTCCTGATAGTGCTGAAGCAAAAGGTGAGTTTACATTATCAGATAGCACTTATGTTACTCCCAAAATGATAGTTGGAAATACAGGCTCGGGCGTATTACATGTAAATGACGTTGGCGATTTAGTAACAGAATATCTTGGGCGTAACCCTGACTCAATTAAATCTGAAATCTATATTAACGGTGGTGGGATAGAGATACGGTCTGATGAGGAGTTTCTATTCGATAACTTCACTGATAAAAATATAATTAATATTGGTACTAAAGGCGCTTTTATCACCACTGAGATACCGCAATATAGTGATGCTGCTGCGAAGCCCATCTCGGTCGTAGTAGATCCTAATGCCGTTATTACTGGCAATGCTGGTAGCTTCGATCTTAATTTTACAGATGACTATGATATTGGTGGGTTTATCAAAACTGGTGTAGGAAGCCTAGAACTAACTACTGATAACAAACAATGGATAGGAGACTGGGGTTCAGTAGGAGGCGTTTTAAAGCTAAATGGTAACTACTCTGTACCAGAAGGTGAAAGCTTAGTTATTGGCCTACTCGATGTTAATGAAGACGGCCATGTGGATAATAATGAATATGGTCAAATACAAGTAGATGGCAATCTTGATATT
Source organism: Psychrobacter lutiphocae DSM 21542 (assembly GCF_000382145.1). Taxonomy (GTDB): domain Bacteria; phylum Pseudomonadota; class Gammaproteobacteria; order Pseudomonadales; family Moraxellaceae; genus Psychrobacter; species Psychrobacter lutiphocae. The sequence continues at coordinate 10,696 of NZ_KB907671.1, read as the reverse complement.
ACTAAAGGTAACCTTAAAGTCTTTGTGTACAGCTATTTAGAAGATGTCACCACAAACTCAGAATATAAAAACGTTGTTTCAGCAACCAAACTTACGGGTCAATTCCAAAAAGTAGAAGATAACAGTCCGTTGGTGACTTTCTACGCGGATTATAGTGACCCTAATAAAGTCCATCTGACATTAACAGAGCCAACACCTACACCAGAGCCAGCTCCCGAACCAGCTCCCGAACCGACGCCAGAGCCAACGCCTGTGCCGACACCAGAACCAACACCAGAGCCAACGCCTGTGCCAACTCCTGTGCCTGTGCCAACTCCTGTGCCTGAGCCAACGCCTGTGCCTGAGCCAACGCCTGTGCCTGAGCCAACGCCTGTACCAGTTCCAACTCCGACCCCTGAGCCTACTCCGGAACCTACACCTGAGCCAGAACCGACTCCTGTTCCTACACCAGAGCCTCAACCAACTCCGGAACCTGCTCCTACGCCAGAACCTGAGCCTGCACCAAGTAACGACGACATTACCTTTGTAAAAGCAACTCAGCTAATCAATAACTACCCTGCATTGAACTTGGCTGGCGTATTAGATGAGGCGATTGCTGATAGAGTTGCTGGTAACAATAACGCGTTAGCCAATGCATTAATTATAAATACTCAGAACTTTAGTCATGCTCAAGTGGGTAAAGCAGCAGAACAGCTACAACCGCTATTTATGGGTGGTGCTAACCGCTTAATCACAGACACCAACTATGCGGCAAGCCGTGCTATTGAAGAACATAGTCAAACCACACCTGAGCATAAACTATGGGCAAAAGCTATTGGTAGTGATATGACTCACGATGCTAATGGTTATGTCACTGGTTATAATTCAGAAAACTACGGCGCCATCCTTGGTTTGGATACCTCGGTCAATCCTGACTTAAACCTTGGCCTGGCTGTCTCTTACATCGAAAGTGATGCTGATACCGATGGCCATGCCTTAAAGCATGAACTGAAAGCGAAAAACTGGCAAGTATTAGGCTATGCTAATTATGCTGCCAGTGAAGCCACTTCTGTTAACTTCCATGCTGGCGCTGGTCAGTCTAACGTTAAAGGTGAGCGTCATATCTCAGGTATTACCTCAGCCGTTGCTAAGTCTGATTATGATGTCGATACCTTGCAAGCAGGCTTGGGTGTGGCGCATAGAATTGGCAGCGCTAGCCGTAATATCTCTCCATTTGCGAGCGTGAATTATGCACGTGCCAAGAGTGACAGCTATCGTGAGACAGGTGCTGGGGTATACAACCTAGCGGTTGATTCTAATAGTTATGATTCAGTACGCTGGACTGCTGGTGTTCGCTTTGATCAGGCACTAACGCCAACCTTCTCTGTGACTGGTCAACTTGCTGGTGCGATTGAAAATGGCGATCGCTACTCAGATATTACCGCAAGCTTCGTTGAAGTGGGTTCTAATAAGTTTATGACTCAAGGTCAAAAGAGCAAAGAAGCCATAGGTATTGCTGGTATTGGTTTGGCGTTTAAGCCAACTGCTAATACCACTATCTCTGCCAATTATCGTGGCGAGTGGCGTGATAATTATGATGATCAGGGTGCGGCTATTGTGTTTGAAACCAAGTTTTAAATATAGTCATAGCCATATAAATGAGCTACAGCGTTAACCTCATTAAGCCTACTATAGTAGTACTTGCACTCGGTTGCCTTGTACCTCAATTGCTCTGACTACGACTATAGCATTGCTTAATCGTTAACCAATAAAAAAGCTTGAATCTCCTGTTATTACTAATGGGGGATTCAAGCTTTTTTGATTACTTAATACTAACGCTTTAATATTACACTTTTGAAGCGGTGTAAATCTCTTCGATAGAGGCATTGATGGTGTCGCTGAACTCTTGATCAGTTTGACCTTTTGATAAGCCTTCAGTGAATGCACGTGAGAAGCTAGCAATCATGCCTGGGTTTTGTTTTAAGCGTTCACAGGCTTCAGCACGGCTGTAACCACCTGATAAAGCAACCACTTTTAATACTTTAGGATGCTCAACCAGTTCTTTAAAGAAGCCTTGTTCTTCAGGAAGTGTCAGCTTCAACATAACTTGTTGACCATCTTCTAGGCGATCTAGGTTGCGTAGAATTTCTTCTTTCATCAAGATTTCGCACTGTCTTTTTTCAGCACTTTCGATGTTGACTTCTGGCTCAACGATTGGCATAAAGCCTTCAGATAGAATTTGTTTTGCGATATCAAACTGCTGCTGAACCACTTTTTCGATACCACTTTGTGACGCTTCATGAATAACTGAGCGCATCTTAGTACCAAAAATAGGATAGTTTTTCGCTTTTTGTAGCAAGGCACTTAGGTTTGGAATTGGCTTCATCACTTGTACGCCATCTTCTTGTTCCGCTAAGCCTTTATCTACTTTTAAGAAAGGTACAATGTTTTTGTCTTCCCACAGATAATTGGCGGTTGGTTTGCCATTCACTTCACGATCCATGGTATCTTCAAACAAGATAGCACCAAGCACACGACCACTATCAAATGTATCACAAGTCATGATACGAGTACGCATCTCATGAACTTTAGCAAACATTTCATCATCGTTGGCATACTCACTTTCTTCAACGCCATACATGCGTAATGCTTTTGGCGTACTACCACCACTTTGATCTAAAGCTGCAATAAAGCCTGCGTCATTTTTGATGCGCTGTAACTGTTGTTGATAACTCATAGTATTTCCTATTCCAATTGATTAATGAATGAAGGGGTGGATGAAAAGTTAAATAAAATTAAAACAATCTTTTATTAAATTAAAAAGTAAGCTATTAAATTAAAAATCCATTAAGTTAAAAACAAGTTATTAAAGTTGAGTGGCTTGTCTTTTATCTTGTTTTATCTTAGGCCACTATTATACGCTACTATGCCAAAAAAATAATCCTGTGTTACCAAAGCTGTGCGTATTTTTCTAAAAAATCAGTATATAATATTATCAGCTAGACCCTGCTCTCAACATATTAAATTGTATTCTAGGGCGTGTGTCTCTTTGGTTTATGAAACTAGATACTTGGTCAATGAAAGTAGATGCCATTATTAAATGCGCTATGAAAAATGCTAAGCTAAACACAGCTTGCACAAAAAGTTGAGTTTGCAGTGTCACTTAGACTTACTTTTTGCGCCTTTTTATTAGGAATAAATATGAAAATTTCAAACCCACTCATGCTGGCTGCGACCCTTACTGTAACGGCACTGGTAACCGGTTGTCAAACCACGGCCACCACTAGCGTATCACACCCAGTAATCACCACCTATCCAATGAACAATGATATGTTGCAAGCTTATAACTGGCAATTGGTTGATGCCAAGCTTAGCAGTGGTGAAAAGGTCGAAGCACTCTTTATAGATGCTAACAAACCATTAACGCTAAACTTTATGCAAGCCGATGGTAATAACTTAGTCAGCTTTATGAATACTTGTAATAACATGTCTGCTGGCTACCGTATCGAAAACAACAACATCATACTCGACACTGTAATGAGCACTATGATGGCTTGCCCGGAGCCAGAGGCACAGTTTGATGCGGCTGCGATGAAAGCGGTTATGGGTCAATACACCCTCAGCCAAAGCAGCAACAAAGTGCCTATGCTAGTCATTACCAATGACAATCAAGTATCTCACTTCCAAGCAGTGCCAAAGGCGCAATAAGTCGTCTCAAGTCGTTTATCAGCGTATATATCCTCTATATATGCTGATATTTTCTAAAATTAAGCTGAACATTATTCAACATCCACAAGAAAATTATAAATCCTGATTTTTTAAGAGGTAAGCACACTTAACTCTTGTGATAACTTTGTTGTCACTTTCTGCTACAATTTATCTACGCCCGTCATCCAACTTCCTATCTAGCAAACCTTGATAGCTCAAGTCTTGCTTATACTTCATTGTTTTTATTCATTCTATTTTTTATTAATTGTTATTTAAGCAAAACAGCCTAGTTATTTATCCAGAGGATAACCTTGGCTACATACATGAATTAAATTCATCTTTTTTTTAATTTATATCGTTTTTATTCATGTTTTACTTTAGGTATGATTCATGGCATACAAGATTTAAAGCCTAGCTTCATTGTCGTCTGTCAGTTTTAAGTCAAGCCACCTTTAATATAAAAACTGACATATAAGCTCACATAAAAAAACGATGAAAAAAGGCAATTAAAGCTTAAACAAAAAATTAAAGCTGAGGATTATCATGAGCAAGCCATTTACCTATTCTATCTCAAAGATTCGTTTTGATGAAAACTACAAACCAGCAGACAGCACGCGTCTGACCACAAACTTTGCCAATCTAGCACGTGGTGACAGCCGTGAAGACAACTTGCGCAGAGCGTTGACCATGATAAACAACCGCTTTAATGCGCTGGCACATTGGGACAATCCACAAGCCGACCGCTATTCAGTGGAAGTGGACATCATCTCTGCTAACTTAGACGTTGAAGGCAATGGCAACACCTTCCCTGCCATCGAGATGTTGCAAACCACCATAGTTGATCACAAACACAACACCCACATTGACGGTATAATCGGAAACAGCTTTTCATCTTATGTACGTGATTATGACTTTAGCGTGGTGCTGTTAGAGCATTTTGAAAAAAATCCAAACACACCACCACCTGCCAGCTTTGGGGTACTGCATGGCAAATTGTTTCAACACTTACTAGGCTCAGAAGCTTACAAAACCAACTTTAACAAACAACCAGTGATCTGTCTAAGTGTGTCCACCAGCAAGACTTATCACCGTACCACCAACGTGCATCCTGTGCTCGGTGTCGAGTACAGACAAGATGAATATTCATTAACCGATGAATATTTCCACAAAATGGGCTTGACTGTGCGCTACTTTATGCCTGAAGGCAGTGTTGCCCCATTGGCGTTTTATTTCGCTGGCGACTTGCTCGCTGATTATAGTGACCTTGAGCTGATTAGCGCCATCAGTACGATGGAAACCTTCCAAAAAATCTATCGTCCTGAAATCTACAATGCCAACTCAGCAGCAGCGCAAGTATATCAGCCCAGCTTAAAGTATCAGGATTATTCACTCACTCAAGTGGTATATGATCGTGAAGAGCGCAGCCAGTTGGCAGTAAAGCAAGGCAAATTTACCGAAGCTGAGTTTATCAAACCGTATCAAGACAAACTAAATGAGTGGGCAGCGAACTTTAAGCCTATAACAGCAGCTGATAACGCCACAGCTGGTAAAAAGCAAGTTGCCTAAAACAAGCCGTAAAAAGCATCACGCTGTGATGGTTAGGCGTCTAAATACTAGGCGTCTAAATACTGGCTTTAATTAAGTCCATTAGTAGCTACACAGACAACAGACAACACAAATAAGAGAAGATCGTTAACATGAGCCTATTATTACCAACCTCAACGGCAGGTAGTCTGCCAAAACCTTCATGGCTTGCAGAACCACAAAAGCTGTGGTCACCCTGGAAGCTTGAAGGTGATGCGCTGATTGAAGCCAAACAAGATGCTTTGCGGGTGTCACTACAAGAGCAAGTGAATGCGGGCATTGATATCGTCAGTGATGGCGAGCAAACCCGCCAGCACTTTGTCACCACCTTTATTGAACACCTAGAAGGCGTTGACTTTGAAAAACGTGAAACGGTCAAAATCCGTGACCGCTATGAAGCCAGCGTACCTTCTGTGGTGGGCGATGTCAGTCGTCAAAAGCCTGTATTTGTTGATGATGCTGCTTTTTTGCGCTCACAAACCGATCAGCCGATTAAGTGGGCATTGCCAGGTCCAATGACCATGGTTGACACCTTATATGACGGTCATTATAAAAGCCGTGAAAAATTGGCATGGGAATTTGCCAAAATATTAAACCAAGAGGCCAAAGACTTACAGGCAGCTGGTGTCGATATCATTCAGTTTGATGAGCCCGCGTTTAACGTCTTCTTTGATGAGGTCAATGACTGGGGAATTGCAGCGTTAGAGCGTGCCATTGAAGGGTTAACCTGTGAGACAGCGGTGCATATTTGCTATGGTTATGGCATCAAAGCCAACACCGACTGGAAAAAAACCCTCGGGTCAGAGTGGCGTCAATATGAAGAAGTGTTTCCTAAGTTACAGCAATCACAAATTGACATTGTATCTCTTGAGTGCATTAACTCTCGAGTACCGATGGACTTAATCGAGCTAATTCGTGGCAAAAAGGTGATGGTCGGCGCTATTGATGTCGCTACCAATACCATTGAAACGCCAGAAGAAGTGGCTGATGTACTGCGTAAAGCGTTACAGTTTGTTGACGCAAAAAATCTGTACCCCTCAACCAACTGTGGCATGACACCGCTATCACGCCAAGTAGCACGTGGCAAGCTAAAAGCCTTGAGTGCCGGCAGTCAGCTTGTACGCCAAGAGCTCTCTGATTAGCGCTTACTACTGTGATGAACACTTACTACTGTATAGATACACATTCAATGTTAGGAGTTAACTGATGATAGACGCTACTAATTTTAGAGACGCTATGTCTTTGTTAACAGCGGCCGTTAATGTGATCACGACAGAAGGTGTCTCGGGTACACACGGATTTACAGCTTCTGCCGTTTGTAGTGTTACAGACACCCCACCAACCTTATTGGTATGCATGAATACGGCATCCCGCTCACATCGCTACTTTGTAGATAATAAAATTCTTAGCGTCAATGTATTAGGGGCAGAGCAAGAACATATTTCAAATGCCTTTGCCTCTAAGCTGTGTTCGGAAGAACGCTTTCAGCAAGGTACTTGGACAAAGCTTGTCACAGGCGCACCTATCTTACAAGAGGCACTAGTGAGCTTCGACTGTGAAATCGAGCAGATCCAAGAGGTGGGGACTCATAGCGTCTTTATGTGCCGAGTTGTTGCTATACAGTATGGTAATAAACAATGCGGACAGTCAGAAAGTCTGGTATATTTCAACCGTACCTATCACAAAGTAGGGCTTTCTGTCTGTCAAGAGCAAATCGCTTAAACTCGTGTTTACAGTCAGAACTGTTTGGCTGTCAACAGACCAAAGCAATCATTTATTTAATAAAGAAGTAAATATCCTGTGGAATTAATCATTTTTTTTATAATAGGTGCTCTAGCAGGATTTGCTGCAGGGCTATTTGGTGTCGGTGGTGGTACCATCATCGTGCCGCTTCTGTTTATTGTCTTTACCCAGATGGGTTATCCCACTGATAGCATCATGCACTTGGCATTAGGCACATCACTGGCGACCATTATTGTGACCTCCATTAGCTCATTAATGGCGCACAACAAAAAAGGCTCAGTGATGTGGCCCGTGTTTAAAAATCTAGCGCCAGGCATGGCACTGGGTTGCTTTTTTGGTGCAGGTGTCGCTGGCAAAATATCTGGTACACACTTACAGATTATTGTCGGAATTTTCTTGCTTTGGGTTGCCTATCGCATGTTTAGCAAAAGCAAAAAACCCAGCGCTCAGTCACAACAGTCCGCTACGGCCGCTAATGACTTATCTGCTAGTGACACAAATTCCAATATCAATATTAATAGTGCTGATGCCACTGCCGTCACTTTACCCTCAACACCCAATCAACTGGCAGCCGGTGGTGTGATTGGCATCGCATCCGCTATTTTTGGTATTGGTGGTGGTAGCTTAACCGTCCCTTACCTAACCCATTATGGTGTGGTCATGCAAAAGGCTGTTGGTACTTCTGCCGCTTGTGGACTACCTATTGCCATCGCTGGTGCTTTGGGCTTTATGATCTTTGGGATGCAGCAACAGCTTGATGTGCCCAATACAATTGGCTTTGTGCATCTATACGCCTTCTTAGGCATTGCTTCCATGAGCTTTATCACTGCTAAACTAGGGGCAAAAGTGGCTCACATCTTATCGCCACAACTGCTAAAACGCTGCTTTGCCATCTTACTGACAGTGGTGGGTTGCTACTTTTTATTCAAAGCTTATATGTCATAATAAATAGCCATCTATCTATTTATATCATCTGTTTATGCCATCTATTTATACACAGATAGATAGGCTCTAAATAACAATCTAAGCAAGACAGTCCAATCAACTGGTCTGCATAAAACAAACCTCTGCTAATAGGGTATTGGCAGAGGTTTTAGTTTATACTGATAACACTTAAACACATTTTTATACCAAATCTGAAAATTAAGATATCGAGGAAAACGAGTGCAAATGCTACAAGTAGTAGATTTAGCGAGTTTGACAAAGATAGGTTATTTTTCAGAAAAGGTATTACACCCTATAATTCGTATCAGTACAAGTCTTCGAGGGGAAACACGGTTACTATGAACAAACCACACGTACATGCTACTCATCCTGCTGTTATTAAGCGCTTAAAAATAGCAAACGGTCACCTAAGCAGTACCATAGAGATGTTGGTAGAAGGTCGAACCTGTCTGGATGTCGCACAACAACTACAAGCGGTAGAAAACGCCATACGCCAAGCTAAAAAAGTATTGATTCAAGATCACTTAGATCATTGTCTTGAAGACTTATTGGGTACGGTAGATCAAGACCAACAACACTCTATCAACGAGTTTAAAGAAATTACTCGTTACTTATAATAAATACATCAATAAGATAGAACCAGTAAGCGACAACCAATCGGCTAAAATGTAGAGGCTTTCGGATGTTAAGTATCTTTGCAAATCGAACTTATCGCCACTTGTTTGCTGCACAGGTCATTGCCTTAATTGGCACCGGCTTAGCGACCGTTGCCCTTGGGTTATTAGCTTTTGAGTTGGCAGGTAACAATGCTGGGGTGGTCATGGGTACCGCTTTGGCAATCAAAATGATCGCCTATGTCGGCATTGCCCCCATTGCAACCGCTTTCGCAGAGTGGGTTCCCAAACGTACCTTATTGGTTTTATTAGACCTTATCCGAGCAGGAGTTGCCTTACTACTGCCATTTGTGACTCAGATATGGGAAGTGTATGTCCTTATTTTTGTATTGCAAGCAGCCTCAGCCGCATTTACACCCACCTTTCAAGCCACCATTCCTGATGTATTGCCTGATGAAGATGACTATACCAAGGCTCTGTCATTATCACGCTTAGCATATGATATGGAAAGCTTAGTGAGTCCGATGTTGGCAGCAGCATTATTAACGGTAATGAATTTCCATAACTTATTTACCGGCACTGTCATCGGCTTTATTGCTTCGGCCTTATTGGTGGTATCTGTGACTCTACCCAGACAAGCGCCGTCCGAACCTCGTAGTATCTATGACAGCACTACTCGTGGTATCCGCATCTATTTGGCCACACCTAGACTGCGCGGATTGCTCACTGTCAACGTTGCTGTTTCTGCAGCCGCTTCTATGGTATTTGTCAATACAGTAGTCATTATTCAAGGCGGCATGGGCTTAACGCAAAGAGCAGTGGCGCTGGCGTTAGCAAGCTTTGGCGCTGGCTCTATGATAGCTGCCATGGCCTTACCCAACTTATTGGGTAAGCTGACGGATCGCTGGGTAATGTTAAGCGGCGTCTCTCTACTGGTGATAGGCATGTTTGCTGGTATGTTTATCCAAGGTGCGTACACGCTAATGGCGCTTTGGTTTGTGCTTGGTATTGGCTACTCTACCGCTCAGACGCCAGCTGGACGATTGCTGTGGCGCTCATCACATCAAGAAGATCGTACCGCACTGTTTGCCGCTCAGTTTGCCTTGTCGCATGTCAGTTGGCTGGTATTTTATCCACTGACTGGCTGGCTTGGAGCGCATTACAGTATGAGCCTAACATTTGCCGTGCTTGGCTGTGTCACAGCGTTAACTGTGGTGGTTGCGTGGCGAGTCTGGCCGCCTGTGGATCTAAAAGAGATTGAACACGTACACACCGACTTACCAGAAGATCACCCTCATGCAAGCGGCGTTCATACTGAAGATGGCATACGCCACTCTCACCCTTTTGTGGTTGATGACTATCACCCACGTTGGCCAAGCTCTGGACGTTGAGCATCTGTTAACTTTGAATTATTGTTGACTGTTTAAGCCACCTCTTATGTCATACCTTTTCTAAAAAATAACCTATCTTTGTCAAACTCGTTGAACCTACTATATGTAGCGTTTGCACTCGTTTTCCTCGATAGCTTAATTTTTAGATTTGGTATCACCTCTTGTGCTGTTCAAGCATAAAACTTGTTGAGGCACAAAAAACCCCTACGAAAGCGACATTAGCTTTAATAGGGGTTAATAACTGAGTCAAGAGTATGAGTCTTTATTACTCAGTATGATACTTTACCCCACTCTCAACATGAATAGTTGGGAATATTAATAATTGAGTTATTAGCTGTATCTTTAGCTTATTTATTGCAATATGTTAAAACGGAGGGCAAGTCCCCCTTTCTCAAAGGGGGATTTAGGGGGATTTTACGATACTTATTAAAATTAAAATCCATCCCCAGCCCTTCCTTTGAGAAAGCATAGGTATCTACATAAATTTACTAGCAGCATCAGCAAAGTACTTTAGCTTATCAGGGGGATAATGATTAACAAGCTCGGTAAAGTTAAGCCACTGGAACAACCCAGCCATTAGCGCAGGCGCAGTTATCGGTTTGTTGTGCTTCATTTGCCGACCTGACAGACGCACAAGAAACAAAGCAAACTCTTGAGACTGCTTATCCGATGCTTGCATAATACGCCACCCTAATGTACATGCCTGAGATGCAATCAACAAGCGCTTAAAAT
>NZ_KB907670.1 GCF_000382145.1 Psychrobacter lutiphocae DSM 21542 | reverse complement strand
AGACCATATAGCCAGTAGTTCTTTCTGATGATACCTATGCTTTGAGGATGATAGCCAAAGTCTTTACCTATGCCTTCTAAGGATTTGTTTTGACTGAGTTGATGTAATATAAGCAGTTTGACCCGTGCTCTTGGTTTAGATTCAACTTTTGATAGCTTCAGAAAGTCGTGATCGCTTAACTTATGATTTCTAGGCGTTATTTTTGGCATACTGGCGTCGTAATAGTAAATAATAATTTATTATATATTATTTCTTGGAATTGGTATAAGTGTATCTTGCTATGGCTTTTTGATGTTTATTCCGATTACTTATTCCGATTACTTATTTCGATTGTTTATTCCTATTGACTGTTCTAATTATTTATTACTATTGACCGTTCTAATTGCTTGTTTTGATTGCTTATTTCGAATGTTTGCTCTTATTCTTAGGGGTTATTTGAGCGTTAATCACTCTTTTCTACCGCCTAAATGTCTACTTGTCTAACTTCACTGTTATTAGTCAAAAAACGACAGCACACCCGCCTCGTGTAAGCACTTATCCCAATATGGATTGTCCCCAATCCGCTCAATCACAAAGTCAATAAAAAAGCGACAACGCTGCGACACATAACGGTTTTTTGGGTACACCGCATAGGCATTGATAGGGGGCAGTTCATAATCAGTCATCAAAGGTACTAGCGCCTTATCGAGTAACGCCTCATAAGCAATAAAGGTGGGAATAAAGGCAATGCCATGCCCTTTTTCTGCCATTTTTACCAAAAAGTCACCGTTATTGGCTTTCAAGTTTGAAGTAGTACTCAACTTATGCTGTTGCCCCTGATTGTCAGTCAATAGCAGACTGCTTTGCTTGGCAAGTCCATATTGCAAAAACGTATGCTGTTGCAACTCATCCAAGCTGGTCGGCATGCCTGCCTGCTCAATATAGCTGGGACTGGCGCACAACACATAACGAATCTTGGTCAAACGTCTGGCTTGATAGCTAGAGTCTTTGAGCTCACCGATACGAATACCCAGCTCATAGCCTTCTTCTACCAAGTCAACATGGCGATCTGAAAAATCCAGTTCAAAGGCCAAGTTTGGGTGTTGCCTAGCATAGCTATCAATTAAGTCACTTAAATGCATCAACCCAAAGGATAGCGGCGCTGTCATCTTTAACGTACCTTCAATATGTGCTTTAGTACCACCGATCTCTTCATTAAGTATGTCCACATCACTCAAGATATTGCGGGCTTGCTCATAGTATTGACGGCCAGCATCCGTCAAGGTTGAGTTACGGGTAGTACGACTAATGAGCTGTGTATTTAAGCGAGTTTCTAACTCTTTTAAGCGACGACTAGCGGCTGATTTTGCAATATCAAGCTGTTCTGCAGCCTTAGTAATGCTGCCGGCTTCGACAATGCGAATAAACAAACACATATCTTCTAACTGCCCCATCATGCTTCTCCATTTTTAATTTTTTTAATCTTTGGTGCCGTTTGCTTCTGGCTTCTTTTTTTGTTTTACCTTTACGCTTAAAGCTGTGCGAACGCATCTAGTGTGAAGTTATTTTTATAACGGACATACTACACAATTGTTCTCAAAAAAAGAATTATCATTTGCAATAAATGGTGTTTATCTTGATAGCCTCAACAATTACTATATATCCACCGTTAAATGATATTAAATACAAATACTTTTTTATTAATTATTTTTAAGTTTAAGGAGTTCGTTATGGATAAGTTTTATGATATCAGTGCACCAGTCGGCCGTTTTTTATTAACCGTCATTTTCATCTATTCAGGTCTGGGTAAAGTCTCTGGCTATGCCGCTACTCAAGGTTATATGGAAATGATGGGCGTTCCTGGCTTTATTCTACCAGTGGTTATTATTTTAGAAGTGCTTGGTGGTATCGCTATCTTAGTCGGCTTTAAAGCCCGTGCTATCGCTTTCTTAATGGCTGGTTTTAGTATTTTGTCTGCACTAATCTTCCATCCATTTGGTGATCCAGAGCAGCAAAATGACTTTTTGAAAAACCTTGCAATGGCTGGTGGTTTCTTAATGATTGTTGCCCATGGTCCAGGTCCTTTGTCCTTTGACAACCGTAACAAATAACTTGCAATCTATTTGTTAGGGTCTGCTGGACATTGATGATGCAAACTTCCACACAATATGTGTGATTGCTTGAAAGAGTATGTGACTACTTAAAAGAAGCCTCTACCCTGTCTAGGTGTATGAGGCTTCTTTGGTAGCAAGCACTACTCGCAAATAGCCTTAGTGAAACGCAAGCTTACCAAAACGCAAGTTTTGGTCGTTCACTGGCTATAACATGTACGGTCTGTACAAGTCTTGAGGCTGTACAATATTTACCGTCCGTACAACAAACCGTAATAATAACCCTATATATCTCATAATGCACCCTAGGTTACACTATAAAAAACATAAAGCTCACTTAACTGAGTGTCTAGAGGAATACTATGAGCGATAACAACGATAATATACATAACGATCTAAACAAGACTGCATCCAACAACCAAAAGGTGACTTCTAAAAATACCACAACACCTCAGTCTGTATCAGAACAGGGTTTGTGGAAGCGCTATGAGGCGACGATTTTACTGACTATCGTGGGTGGCGCGATTAACACCATCGGCTTTGTGGCGCTACTAGGATTTTTCACCAACCACGTCACAGGAAACTTGGTGATGGCAGGCGCTGGCATGGTCAAAGATGACAAAGGTCTCTGGATTAAGCTTGGTGCTTTGCCTGTGTTTATCCTAACGGTTATCGTGACACAGCGTATCATCAATACCAGACGCGTGGGACAGCCAATCCTAAGTCAGTTGCTATTTGCAGAAGCGCTATTTTTGACTGCCTTTATGGTTTGCGCCTTATTTTTTGGTCCATTTCATACCGCAGGGGCAGTTGATGTAGCGATTACTGGCTTTTTAGGCCTAATGGCGTTTGCAATTCGCAACACTGCAAGTCGTGGTGTGATGGGCAAGGCTCGCCCTACGCTATTGATGACGGGTAATACCACTCAGCTTGGGATTGACTTGTCTGACTATATATTTAACCGCACCAAATGCAATATGGACAGCTTAAAGTATAGTGCGACTGTGGTTTTTAGCTTTGTTATTGGGGCTTTTGTTGGTGCTATCTTTTATTTATATACCGGCTTTTGGTCTATCACGCCATTTATCCTAGCTGTTTTATACTTGGCGGTAAAGGCACGTGATGAGAGCTATCTAAAGCAGCAGAATATGTACACCAGCTAGCGACTATGAAAGTTTTATAAAATAGCCTAGCTTGAGTTAGCTTGCTCTGGACATGACTTGCTCTGAATGTATTCATCTATTTAACTTACATTTCTTACAAAGCATAACCAAATCACAGCAAGCGACAAATTGCTTTTTCTTATGAAGTCGATAGACTGATATAAGTATAAAATACCTTAATAAGTATAGAATACCTTATACTTACCCCAAGACCTTAGTCAACAACCCATCAGAAAAGAAAAAGGAAAATACTATGTTTAAGCCAAAACTTAAAAAAACCAAAACAAAAAAGATGGATCCAAAACTAAAAACTGATGATAAACTATATAACCGCTTGTCAGTAGATGATGCTGTTGTATTACTTGTTGACCACCAAACTGGCTTGCTATCACTAGCTCGCGACCTACCAGCCGCTGATTTTCAAAATAACGTATTAGGCTTGGCCAAAGCAGCAAAATACTTCAATTTACCGACCATCTTAACCACCAGCTTTGAAGATGGTCCAAATGGTCCGTTAATGCCAGAAATTAAAGAAATGTTCCCTGAGGCAGACTATATCGCTCGCCCAGGTCAGATCAACGCATGGGACAACGAAGACTTTGTAAAAGCCATCGAAAAGACTGGCCGTAAACAACTTATTATCGCAGGTATTGTTACTGAAGTATGTGTGGCATTCCCAGCACTAGCCGCTGCTAAAGCAGGGTATGATGTGTTTGTGGTTACTGATGCTTCAGGTACTTTCAACAATATTACACGTGAAGCCGCTTGGCTACGCATGCAAAAGGAAGGTATTGAATTGATGTCATGGTTTGCAGTCGCCTGTGAGCTTGCACGTGACTGGCGCGTGGATATGGAAGGCTTAGCCAACTTATTCCATGGCTCAATCCCTGAGTACGGTCCACTAATGGACAGCTATGCAGCAGCTCAAGCCGCTAAGAAATAGGTAGCTAGCAATATAGATAATAGACAACAAAAAATGCCCGATTATGTTAAGTCGGGCATTTTTTATAGGTTGTATTCTTTATAAACTATATTATACCAAATCTGAAAATTAAGATATCGAGGAAAACGAGTGCAAACGCTACAAGTAGTAGATTTAGCAAGTTTGACATAGATAGGTTGTTTTTCAGAAAAGGTATTATTTAACGGCTATATACTTGACTCTATGGCTTAGCATTATGAAACACTGAGTTATCTTGATACTCTGGATGCTTATCAATATAAGACTTCACAAAAGGACAAATCGGCTTCACACGCAAGTTTTTCGCAGCAGCATATTCTAGTAAATACTTCACAAAGTAGCCCGCAATACCACGTCCACCCAGCTCTTTAGGTACAAAAGTATGTAGGTATGCGATACCTGACTCACCTTCGCTGGTGGTAAAGTATTCATATTCTTCAAACGCAATATGACCATCTACATGGATTTCAAAGCGACTGGCTTCTTTGTTATCAATGACTTCGTAACTTGGTTGTTCTTTGGCTGTCATAATTTTTCTCTCTTATTATGTTATTGATCATATGTTATTGATCATTAGTTAGTTAATTAATGATTAAATTGATTAGTGATGCAACGAATCTATCATAGCCAGTCCATTGCCTATCGTCTAGTTTAACTCTGTACAAAAGTTTAACGGTTTGTTACTTGAATTATTTTTTTAAAATACTATTATTTAGTTATATTGAATATGCATATATGTTTATTAAGAATAGTTTATTAGTTGGTTTGTGAAGGAGGTTTTATGAAAACCATATATCATGCTAATGCTAGCCGTGGTGGTTCTCATCATGGATGGCTAAAAAGCAGACACACTTTCAGCTTTGCCGATTACTATGATCCAAAGCGAGTTGGCTTTGGTGCGTTGCGTGTGATTAACGATGACCACGTTGACGGCGGTACAGGCTTTGGTGATCACTCTCATGCCAATATGGAAATCATCAGTATCCCCTTATCCGGCAAACTTCGCCACGGTGATAGCATGGGCAACCATAGCGTCATTGAAAGCGGTGAAATCCAAGTGATGTCGGCAGGCACTGGTATTGTCCATTCAGAAATGAATGGTGATGATGAAAAACCAGTTAAATTTTTACAAATTTGGGTTGTACCAAATAAACTGGATGTAAAGCCTCGTTATCAGCAACAATGCTTGCGTGACTTACTCAAGCGCAACCAGTTTAACCAAGTGCTATCACCTAGTCCTGAAGATGCGGGCGTTTGGATTTACCAAAATGCATGGTTTAGCATTGGTGAGTTTGATAAAGGCGTTACTACTACCTATTCTTTACGTAGCCCATTAAATGGCGTATATGTATTCGTTATCTCAGGCTCTGTGGTGATCAACGGTCAGCGACTTGATGGTCGAGATGGCTTAGGCATCACAGATAGCAAAAACTTTACGATGGATGTGATCGAAAACGCACAGGTACTGTTAATGGATGTACCTATGAACTTTTAGAGTTAGCAAGTAACAGACATCAAACAAAATCCTTACTGACTTATCCATTCAACTTACTGTTAAATAAGTTATTGTAATACTGATATTTGTATCTGATATGCGCTAAAAATATACCAATAACCATTACTAATAACTATATAATAGCCGCTGTATAAAATTGAGGATAAACAAACACCAGTTTCAGCCTATTAAAATTTGATATACATTGCTACTTTTAGCCCAGCACAACATATTTTTATAAACAAGAATCAACAGCTAAACACAAACTTAACGACTCGAGGTAACTTATGAAAACCCAGACACTTAAACCCCGTATTGCTGACGTTGGTGGTATTCCTATTGCCCGCCTACTACCAAACAAGGGCAAACAACCAATCGGTGCTTGGTGCTTTATGGATCACGCTGGTCCTGCTGAATTTGGTGAAGATGAAGCGGGTATGCAGGTTGGCAGACATCCACACACCAACTTACAGACATTCAGCTGGATGATTGATGGTGAAGTGCTGCATAAAGACAGCCTCGGTAACGAACAAGTTATTACCAAATATCAGGTAAACGTCATGACCGCTGGTACCGGCAATGACCAAGGCATTAGCCACACTGAACAAAGCGTCTTCCCTGATACTGGGGGCTCAGCCAATGCATGGCGCGGTATGAATATGGTACAGCTATGGATTGCATTGCCCACTGATCAAAAAATTGAGCGCAACTTCCATCACTATCCAAAGTTACCAAGCTGGAATGAGGGTGATGCAGAGTTTGTATTAACAACAGGCAACTACACAACCCCAAGTGGTGATAGCTATAAAGCACCAACCATCCAGTACTCAAAACTGATCGGTCTAGATGTGAACCTAGTTGAAGATACAGAGGTGTCTTTGGTATTAGAGCCCGACTTTGAGTATGGTATCTTAATGGTTGTTGATGGTATTGAATACCAAGGCGAACAATATGAACAAAATGACTTGATCCGTTTTGATGATATTAAAGAGCGTACCGTTGTCACTGTGAAAGGCAAAAAAGGTACTCGCTTTATGTTATTAGGCGGTGAGCCTTTGAATCAAAAAGTCTTACTATGGTGGAACTTTGTTGCTGATAATAAAGAAGATATCGAACAAGCCATTGAAGACTGGAACAACCATCACCCACGCTTTGGTGACGTTAATTCTGAGTTAAAACGCTTAGAAGCGCCCGCACTACCTGAAGGCTTTAAAAGTTGATTTATAATACCTTTAAGGGTTAATTTATAAATCAGCACTGTTTATATCAGATTTACTAAGTGTACTTATTGTTAAAGTTTTTTTACAAAAAGACAATATGCATTTTGACCAAATCTAATATAATAACGCCATACTATGTACAGCCCTGTTGTTTAGGTATGCTCCTGTTTTTTAAGTGCATTAGTTTTTAAGTGCATTAGTTTTTAAGTACATCAGTTTTTAAGTGCATTACATTAATAGTAAACCAACCTCTTTACTAAGCCATAGACTGACTTAATAAGCATTGGCTTAATAAAAACTGGCCTACTAAAAACAACTATAAGTAACTGCTCAACAGGGAAAAATCAAGCGGTAATTGTGTTAACCAATCTCTTTGTACAAACTGTTATGATAATGGAGAATAATTATGTCAGACCTACAAACTTTCCAAAAAATTGCTGAAGCACGTCGTTCAGTTTATGCATTAAACGATCAGCTTCCAGTTTCAAAAGATGACGTTGTTAAGCTAGTTGAGCATGCTGTACTGCATACCCCATCAGCATTTAACTCACAGTCAAGCCGTTTAGTTGTTCTACTTGGTGAAGATCACAAAAAATTGTGGCAAATCACTGAAGATGAGCTACGTAAGATCGTTAAAGATGACGAGCAATTTGAAGCCACTAAACAAAAACTAGAAGGTTTTAAAGCAGGCGCTGGTACTGTACTATTCTTCGAAGACAAGGCAGTTGTAGAAAACTTACAAGATCAGTTTGCTTTATATGCAGACCGCTTCCCAGTATGGGCAGAGCATGCAAGTGCAATGCACCAGTATGTTATCTGGTCAGCATTAGCCAGCCTAGGTATTGGTGCAAACCTACAACACTACAACCCAATTATCGATGAGCCAGTTGCTAAAGCTTGGAACATAGATCCTAAGTGGAAGCTTATCGCTCAGCTAGTATTCGGTGGCGTTGTAGAACCAGCTGGTGAAAAACAGTTCGCACCACTAGAAACTCGCTTAAAAGTATATGGTAAATAATTATACAAAATCTGAAAATTAAGATATCGAGGAAAACGAGTGCAAACACTACAAGTAGTAGGTTTAGCGAGTTTGACTAAGATAGGTTGTTTTTTCAGAAAAGGTATTACTAATACAATTTAGCAAGTAAAAAAGCTTACTAAGAAAAAAAGCAGCCCTGATGAGTCAGGGTTGCTTTTTTCTTATTTTTTAACATTTTAAAACTCTAGCTTTCTTAGACTCATCCTATCTTAGATTTACTGACTTTTCTTCTGTCGTTTTTTACCTAGCTTATGGAAAAAATCAACATAATTTCCAGTAGTTTGTGGGAATATATTAGCAGCCTTAGCCACTACCCCACGACTTGCTGGCAATACCATCTCTAGAGGGCGCTTACGCATAATAGGGCCAACAATGGCATCAACAACCTCATCAACACTCAATGTACGATGGCCTGAGAAAGTTAACGCTGCTTGCTCTTTGTCCTTTTGTTTATCTAGCATGGGAGTTTGTACCGCATCAGGACATATCGTAGTGACAGCAATACCATATTGCCCTAATTCCATACCAGCCGCTAATGAATAAGAGCGTACTGCAAATTTACTAGCGCTATATAAAGACAATCCCGGTACGGGTGATAACGCCGCCAAAGAAGCCACATTTATAATATGACCCGAACCTTGAGATCGCATGGTCTCGATCACGCTTTGTGTGCCAAATATAGTACCTTTAACATTAATATCGAAATGTAAGTCCACCTCATCAGGCACTACAATATCAGTGACCCAGTTCTCTTTTAAAACTCCTGCAATATTGCACAGTACGTCAATGCGCTGCCAGTGTTCCACCACACGTACAACCGTCTGCTGCCACGTATCTAACTGACGTACATCCAGTTGTTGCAACATCAGATTTCCACCCTCTGCAAATTGTGGATAATGGCTATAAATAGCTTGTAATGCATCAAAGTTGATATCGCAAGCACAAACTCTATGATTGCCTGCCAACAATCGTTGACATAACGCCAAGCCAATACCTGATGCCGCACCTGTTACGATATAAGTTTGCGCCATATGCCACCTCTTTTTTTGTTATCAGACGATTTGGATATAGGTGTAAAGCGGCCAAACTCAAGATCTCCCATGCGCACCGTTGGAGCAGTACCTGGAAATAAATAGTAGCCCGCAGATTCCGAAGATAATGCCATGTTAAAAAAACGCTCGTCTTTTGGATAAGCACCTGCCACAGTTTTTTCTTGAATCATAGACAAATACTGATCCACGCCAAATTCTAGGGTATTACCATTTAACACAACTTCTGAGCCAGTCATCTTGGCATAGTCAGCCAAGCCCTTGATTTTTGAGTGTTGCGGCGCATACGCATCCATACTCACACCATTTTCTGAGGTAACTAATAAGCCTTGATCTGTATGCGCAACAATCGAGTGATTGCCCTCTGTGTGACCTTTAGTATGCATCAAAGCTACGGAACCATCACCCAAGAATACATCACCATCAATCAGCTCAATACGGCTATCATCCACACCATCAATACCACCTGGACAATACCACTGGTTTTGCCACGGCAGTAAAGCCTGAGCACTTTCCCATTCCTCACGCATCACCAACAGCTTAGCATTTGGAAAAATGGCCGCTTGTCCATTACCACCAAGCCAACGGGTGACATTCTGAGTATGTAAGTGGTCATAGGTAATATAATCGACATCTTCTGGTGCCAGCCCTAGTTTTTTTAGTGCGCCTAAAACTGTTTTTTTTGGCTTAACCATTAAAGCTTCGACGGGTTTAGAGAAAATACCAACATCCTCACGCATTTGATAAAAATAAGGTGTGTCATCTTGAGTCTCCCAGTCTGAAGGGCTGACCAACATGGTCTTTATGCCCTCCTCGCTATCAAACTGAATGACAAATAGCTTATTACAAATATGGATATAAGGGGTAGGCAAGGCAAAGGCATTGAGATAGCCATATTTGGAGGGATAGGGAATGCGAATTAACTCATAGGTTTTATAAAACTTTACCTTAGGGTTATTTAGCATAGTTTTACGAAAGTCTTCGGCCGCCGCTCTCACATCTTCAACTCGTTCAAGTGGCTTGGCTGCATCCCGCGCTGATTTAAAGTGAGAGACCGATTGAATAATACTCATAACACAATCCTTGTTTATTAATGAATCTTTAACACTCTTTCATAACATACTACTTACGCTAACAAAATAAAAGTGCTTTATGCAGGCGCTACGGTTCTGTTTTTATTGAATTAAGAGCCTGACAAGCAGTTTCTAAAACTATCAATCAAACAGCTACCTTGTACTAACCGTCTACCACAGACTCTCAGCGACTATTAACAAAACCTAACCATCTAAAATGGTACTTCACTCTCCCACGCCATCCAAGTATTCATGGTCGGATGCTTTAATCTTAATTTATGGGCATGCAAATTCAACCTAGGCGCTAAAGATAGCGCCTCACCTCCAGCATAAATAGGATCTCCGATAATGACATGACCAAGATGTAGCATATGTACCCGCAACTGATGGCTACGCCCAGTTATCGGATGTAGCGCCACACGTGTCACCGGCTTCCCCTCTCTTAACTCATGGTGCAATACTTCATAATGGGTCAAAGCGTGTTTTTTCCAATTTGGATCAGCCACATGCTTTGGCTTAATGCTCGGCTCATAACGCACAGGGATATCAATCTCACCTTTTTTTCCTGGTATTGCCAAAGTACCCATCACAATGGCTTGGTATTCTTTTTGTGGAATACGCTCAATAAATTGTTTACTGATATGGGTTTGTGCTGGTTTATTTTTTGCAAAAATCATCAATCCTGAGGTATCCATATCCAGTCGATGAATCAACTTAATATCTGGATTAGCTTTCTCTAGGCGTGATAACAAGCTGACCTTCAAATCTTTACCATCAATGCTAAGCAGTCCTGCTGGCTTATTGACCAACAAGATATCCTCATCTTCGTATAGAGTAATTTGTGCAACAAAATCTTTAAAAAACTGAGAGTCGTACTGAGTTTCTGCTAAATTTAATCGATTGACGGTTTCTATTGATATTGGCATGGCATAAATCACAATCTAGATGGGTGAATGGGTATTTTAAATGTGCATGAGTATATCATCAATCTAACTCATACCAATTATTAACCTTACTTAACGGGGTTAACACAAAATTTGGGTAAAAAATGGTAAAATAGACGTCATTAAGAAGTTTTTCTGCAATTAAGTCATGTTCGTGGCTGTTAATCTAAGAATTAAATAAACCCTTAATCTATTTAATATTGAAAAAGCTCTCAATACATATTTTCCAAATGCTCACTAACCTAATTTTTATTAACAATTTTTTTATTAATAAAGGAAATAACTATGTCAAATTTAATCGTTAATACAACAGACGCCAACTTTGAGAAAGATGTTGTTAATGCAGATCTACCTGTATTATTAGACTTCTGGGCAGCTTGGTGTGGCCCATGTAAGGCCATTGCACCTATCTTAGAAGAGATCGCTGATGAGTATCAAGGTAAAGTACAGGTTGTTAAGCTTGATGTGGACGACAACCCAGAAACCGCTAGTCGCTTTGGTATTCGTAGCATCCCAACCTTAATGGTATTCAAAGGTGGTGAAAAAGTGGATACCGTCATGGGCCTACAACCTAAGGCAGACTTAGCTGCGCTACTTGATAAAAATCTATAAATGTAGATGCTACATCTACCAGCATTTAACAATAACAGGTCACCTTTTATCGTGTGCCATCGTTATTATTTAGCCCCCATCATAGTTTTATAACCATGTTGGGGCTATTTTTATTGCTATTGAGTCTTACGCTGGCTTATTTTTGGCTCATAACAGGCTAAAAAACAACTCTAACTCATAAATATCTATAAATTCCTACGCAAATGATACTTTAAACTAACAAAATCATTGACATGATAAGGGTAAACACCGTATAGTTTGTGTTCTAGAGAATACCTATTGTCAATTTGTGTCTATTAGAGCACAGCCTAAGCTTAATCATCCATTATGACAAGCCTTCTATCTAAGCTTTGTCTTCGTATTGTGTACAATCAATTTTGTGCCAAATAATGCCCTGATACGTTATTTATTAATGGGTTTTAAGCCAAATAATACTGACAATCATAATACCTTTTCTCATTACCTTGCATAATAGTACACTCCATCTGTACCTGATAAAATATATACCATCTAGTTCTAAGTCTGTCAGCCCGATTTGTCTGGCATTGACTAAGTAAAAAGCTAACTGCAAATGTAACTAGCAAAAAATAGATTTTGGGTACTTAGCTGTTGCTATATCAGGCATATAAGTTCAACACAATAAATTACGACTCTTATATGCCAATAACTTGTAAGTGATAAATATCAAGCACTTACACCTTATTATCGTGCTTATCTAATATCTTATATAAAGCTCTAAACTGATATCACCACTATCCATTAAGTAAGTCTGGTTTACGCTTTAATAAAGCTAAGTAAAATTATTCATGCTATGACACTGATACTTTTCTGTCTCAACTTCATCTCAAATCTACCTGAGTATGGCGCTGGCAATCTGCCATTAACGCCGATACCTCAATAACTTATTTGCATATATCTAAACCTAGGTATATTGGCAGCTGACTATGACTCAACAACCATCAAACGAAACCTCTATGAATCTGACCGAACTTAAAAAAAATTCCGTTTCTGAACTGCTCACTCTTGCTAAAGAAATGGGATTAGATAACCTTGCGCGTAGCCGCAAACAAGACATCATTTTTGCTATATTAAAAAAACACGCCAAAAATGGAGAGGCCATCTATGGTGACGGTGTACTTGAAGTACTACCAGATGGTTTTGGTTTTTTGCGCTCATCTGAAGGCTCATATCTGGCAGGTCCTGACGACATCTATGTTAGTCCTAGTCAGATCCGCCGATTTAGCCTAAAAACAGGAGACTCCATTGCTGGTACTATCAGGCCACCCAAAGATTCTGAACGCTATTTTGCGCTATTAAAGGTTGGTGAAATCAACTTTGATACACCAGATCGCTCACGCCATAAGCTTATCTTTGAAAATCTAACCCCGCTATTTCCTACTGAACAACTAAAACTTGAGATAGGTAACGGTACGACCGAAGATTTAACTGGTCGTGTCATCGATCTTATCGCTCCGATCGGAAAAGGTCAGCGTTCTATCATTGTGGCACCACCAAAAGCGGGTAAAACTGTTTTATTACAAACGATTGCCCAGTCTATTACTCGTAACAACCCAGAGTGTTATGTGATTGTACTGCTCATCGATGAGCGCCCTGAAGAAGTCACCGAAATGCAGCGCACTGTGCGTGGTGAAGTAGTTGCCTCTACCTTTGATGAGCCCCCACAGCGCCATGTGCAAGTTGCAGAGATGGTAATTGAGAAAGCCAAGCGCTTGGTCGAGCACAAGCAAGACGTGGTTATTTTACTTGACTCTATCACCCGTCTAGCACGCGCTTATAACATAGTCGCCCCTTCTTCTGGCAAGGTACTCACTGGTGGTGTCGATGCCAATGCTTTAGCCCAGCCTAAGCGCTTCTTTGGTGCAGCCCGTAATATTGAAGAAGGTGGTAGTTTGACCATTATCTCTACTGCGCTCATTGATACGGGTAGCAAAATGGACAGCGTTATCTTTGAAGAGTTTAAAGGTACAGGTAACCAAGAAATTACCCTTGAGCGTGATTTGGCTGAAAAGCGAGTGTTTCCAGCGATCAATATCAAAAAATCAGGTACACGTCGTGAAGAACGCTTACTTGATGAAGACACTCTACGTAAAGTCTGGATTCTACGCAAATTACTACAACCAATGGATGGAGTACAAGCCACTGAATTTTTGCTTGAGCGCTTAAAAGAAGCAAAAACTAACGATGACTTTTTTGACCAAATGACGCGTAAATCACAAAACTAAAGACTTAACTGCTTAGCTAAACCCTGAGTAATAGCTAATATACGCTCAGATATGACAACAACAAAAAAGACCGCTTAGTCTATGCTTTAAACGGTCTTTTTTGTTGCGCTGCCAGTCAACAGATCCTGTTAGCTATGGTATTTGTTAATGCTAATAAATGGCAGCGCAGGATACATGCCGATAACAACCGTTACGTTCCTAAGCGAAAGTCTTGCCATATCAATACAGTTAACAGCCATTACTTTTATTAAAATAAATAATAGAATGAAGTATGTGCATAACAGCGCTAATACACTCATTAATAACTGCAACCCTTAAAAACTGAAGCTCTTAAGATAAAGCCCTTAAAAACAGCGATCAAACCACTGTTCTGAAAACACGGTTCTAAAAAATAGTATTAGGGTCTATTGAACATTCACCACCTGTATGATTGAGGAAGCGACTATGAAACTTACTAATATAAAAACACTTGCACTAGTCACCATGACCAGCTCTGCCCTTTTTTTAACTGGCTGTAACACAACCAATGGTGGATTTAATCCAAATAATATGAGTACCACTGCCAAGGGTGCAACTGCTGGTGCTGCTGCTGGTGCTTTAATCCGTAGTGGCGGTAACTCAAAAGATATCGCCCGTGGTGCAATCGCTGGTGCTGCCTTGGGGGGTGCTGGTGGTTATGCTCTTGAGAAGTATCAAGAAAATAAAAACCAAAACCAACAGTACCAAAATCAGCAATATCAAAACCAACAGTACCAAAATCAGCGTTAAGCTAATAAGACTATTCAGAGGTAATATGGTTTTGGTTAATAGCCAGTATGCTAGTGAATCGCTAGCTAGATAGTTGATAAGCTATTTATTTATAAAATTATTGATAAAAAAAGAGTCTGCACCCAGACTCTTTTTTTTATTGCAATTTTTATCTTGTCGCCACCTAATAGTTGTAGTCAGATAAATAATACCAAATCTAAAAATTAAGCTATCGAGGAAAACGAGTGCAAACGCTACATATAGTAGGTTCAACGAGTTTGACAAAGATAGGTTGTTTTTTAGAAAAGGTATAAGTTACAAGGCAACCGAGTGCAAGTACTACTGAAGTAGGCTAAGCGAGGTTAACGCTGTAACTCTTTAATGTGGCTGTGACTATAAAAGCTTATAGCTTTTTCAGTTCTGACTAAATAGCACCACTAAAGGTGTCACATCGGCCAATATCGCCACTCTCTAACCCTCTGACAAACCAATTTACCCGCTGTTGGCTCGTGCCATGAGTAAAGTTGTCTGGTACAACTTCACGACCACTGGCCTGTGCCAACCGATCATCACCAATCTGACTGGCCGCATTCAATGCCTCTTCAATATCACCTTCTTCTAAAAACTGTACTCGCTGTTGGTTCCTGTTTGCCCAAACTCCAGCAAAACAATCCGCTTGTAACTCTTGACGTACAGACAACTCATTGCCTTGTGTTTGACTTAGCTGGCGGCGTGCCTCATTGACCTTTTGAGAGATACCCAATAAGGTCTGTACATGGTGTCCTACTTCATGAGCGATCACATAGGCTTGTGCAAAATCTCCTGCCTTATCTTGATTTTCTGCATCACCTGAACCCTGTTGATCTCCACTAATACCTAAGTTATGACGCATCTCGGCAAAAAATGAAGTATCTAAATAAACCCGTTGATCACCAGGACAATAAAACGGACCCGTTGCTGAAGTAGCACTGCCACATGCTGACTGCACACGTCCACTAAATAAAATTAACTCAGGCTCTTTATAAGTGCGTCCCATTTCTTGAAATATCTGATGCCACACCGCTTCAGTATCGGCCAATACCACAGATACAAATCGTGTATCTCTATCATTGTCCATTTCAGATACTGGCTGAACTTCCGCTCCATTGCTAGCTGTCACTGACTGTGCTGTTTGATAAGCAGTCATTGGATTCATATCAAACACCAACCACAGCACCGCAGCGATAATAAGACCTAAAATACCGCCGCCAGCAACTTTGCCACCGCTTTTACGCACATTACTACTACCACCTCTATCTTGCCATTTCATTTATATTTATCCCTGTGTTTTGTGTTTATAGTCGGTTCAACTTAACTCTGCTACAATATTTTGCTACAAGAATATTGCGCTACAAGGTGAGCAGCTACTGATAGTGGCTAGTTTATCAAAAACAAGTACGCTGGTACATCTAGACCACCCAGTATTATTATAGTCTTAGGCGGTCTTGATAAACTTCAAGTGAATTGACAAGGCGCTGTATCAAATGGATGTGACAGTTACATATATCAATTTAATACAGCTACTATTTGATATAACTCCTAGGATTGATACAGTTACTAGGAAAGTGTATTTCTCATTTACGATTTCAAACCGACAATCTGCATACTTGCATTTATATTCCAGTTGTCGCTTAAATTCAAACCATGCTGCATCGTATATTGATTTAGCCAGTTTGGTCATCGAATTTGTAAGTGAGCGTGATTTAACATCACCAACCACTATCAAGGCATTGTCCTTAACTAATTGTGTGGTGAATTTGTGTATTGCATCTAATCTTGTGTTTTTTACCTTTGACCAGTGACAGCTGAATGGTTGATTTAAGTGCCTTTTTGCCTGTTTGGTGTGTGGCAATATGCTTGATGGCGGATTTTTTAAAGGGTATCCAGCCTAGTGCTTTGCGTTTGATATCGGCACGATTGGTACGCCAGTTCAGTTTGGCTTTTTTAAACCGCTTACGGCTTTTGGCGTGGGTTTCATTAATGGCTTGAATGGTTTGAGAGTGTAAGCCAAGTAATTCACCGCTACCTTTGGTGTATTCGTTTAGGTCATAGGCTGATAGGTCATAGGCTAAAAACATCTTGCCTGTTCGCCTTAGGTGTTTGTAACTTAGGTCATTGACATAGTTCCACGCATAGTTGACACTCCCAGCTATTTTGTTTAGCTGGTTTGCGTGTTTGTCTTTGATGCGTAGCTTGAGTGTTTTCATAGGGTT
>NZ_KB907669.1 GCF_000382145.1 Psychrobacter lutiphocae DSM 21542 | reverse complement strand
TTACAGTGATTGTCATGGATAATGCCAGTATTCATCATGCCAAGATTATCCAAGCTAGATTACCCATTTGGCAAGAACGAGGCTTGTTTATCTTTTATTTACCGCCTTATAGTCCGCATCTAAATATCATTGAGCGGTTATGGAAGGAGGTAAAACAGGCTTGGCTAAGACCTTGTGATTATGTTTCTTTCGATACGTTGTCTTATGCAGTTAATCGGGTTTTTGCTAATATTGGTGATTCCCTGTCGTTAAATTTTTCTACATTTAAAGTATAGGTATTTAATTTTGTTCGATTACTTAATACTATTTATTTTAGAATAACAACACTAATTATTTAAGTTTTTGACTATCTTGTTGGCTATCTATTAAGGTGAATCTAAGTTAAGTCTTTGAATTTAAACTAAATTTCCTTATAAAGCTGACGCCCTTCTGCATTATACTTTTCACTCATCTGCTCCATGCCTTTTTGTACTTCCTCGAAGCTGGCTTCACCGACTTGACCTACAAGCTCAGTATCCACTTCTTTAATCAAGTGCACCTCATCAGACAGCTCACCACTACTTGGGGTTACCACGCCACCGGTAGGCAGGCCTGCTGCATATTCGCGCACATTTTGAGTGATTTTCATTGAGCAGAATTTAGGGCCACACATAGAGCAGAAGTGGGCAGATTTGTGCGCATCTTTCGGCAGCGTTTCATCATGGAATTCACGTGCCGTATCAGGGTCTAACGCTAAGTTAAACTGATCATCCCAGCGGAACTCAAAGCGTGCTTTTGATAACGCATTATCACGAGCTTGAGCGCCAGGGTGACCTTTGGCAAGGTCAGCAGCATGGGCCGCTATCTTATAAGTGATAATGCCATCTTTTACGTCTTTTTTATTCGGTAAGCCCAAATGCTCTTTTGGCGTCACATAGCACAGCATGGCCGTACCGAACCAGCCAATCATCGCAGCGCCAATAGCACTGGTAATATGGTCATAACCTGGAGCGATATCTGTGGTTAATGGGCCAAGGGTATAAAAAGGGGCTTCATGACACATCTCAAGTTGTAGATCCATGTTCTCTTTAATACGGTTCATCGCCACGTGACCTGGACCTTCAATCATCACCTGTACATCGTGCTTCCAAGCCACTTGCGTCAGCTCACCTAAAGTACGCAGTTCACCAAATTGGGCTTCGTCATTGGCATCTTGGATACAACCAGGACGCAAACCATCGCCTAAACTAAAGGCCACGTCATACTG
Organism: Psychrobacter lutiphocae DSM 21542; assembly: GCF_000382145.1. Lineage (GTDB taxonomy): Bacteria > Pseudomonadota > Gammaproteobacteria > Pseudomonadales > Moraxellaceae > Psychrobacter > Psychrobacter lutiphocae. The sequence continues at coordinate 15,906 of NZ_KB907669.1, read as the reverse complement.
CTTCATGATTTCACAGATGTCTTCAAAGTGGGTATATAAAAAGCTTTCTTTATGATGTGCCAGACACCACTGCGCCATGATAGAGCCGCCACGAGATACTATGCCAGTCAGACGTTTTGCCGTTAATGGCACATAGCGCAGTAGTACGCCGGCATGAATGGTGAAGTAGTCTACGCCTTGTTCGGCCTGCTCAATCAAGGTATCACGGAATATCTCCCAAGTTAGGTCTTCTGCTACGCCATCGACTTTTTCTAGCGCTTGATAGATAGGCACGGTACCGATAGGCACAGGAGAGTTACGGATAATCCATTCACGGGTTTCGTGGATGTTTTTACCCGTAGATAAGTCCATGATGGTGTCCGCACCCCAACGGGTTGCCCACGTCATTTTGGAGACTTCTTCATCAATGCTAGAACCCAGTGCTGAATTACCGATATTGGCGTTAATTTTTACTAAGAAATTACGACCGATAATCATCGGCTCAGATTCAGGGTGGTTGATGTTATTCGGGATAATCGCACGGCCGGCGGCCACTTCATCACGTACAAACTCTGGCGTGATAATCTTAGGCGTATTGGCACCAAAGCTTTCTCCCGCATGTTGACGCATATCGGTCAGCTCATGCTGTTTTTGGGTTTCACGAATGGCGATGTATTCCATTTCTGGAGTAATAATGCCTTGGCGAGCATAATGCATTTGAGTAACATTTTTGCCAGTTTTCGCACGGCGTGGCTTGTCGATATGAGAAAAACGGATATTGGCAGTGGTAATGTCACGAGCCCGCTGTTTGCCATAGTCACTGGATAAACCTTCTAGGATTTCGGTATCACCACGTTCTTCAATCCATTTTTCACGCAGTTTTGGCAGGCCTTTGGTCAAATCAATGTCAACATTAGGGTCGGTATAAACACCAGAGGTGTCATAAACATAAAAAGGTGGGTTTTTTTCACCATTTTCCAAGCCAAAGCCACCAGTAGGGGTGTCAGTCAAGGTGATTTCACGCATGGGGACTTGGATGTCAGGGCGAGAGCCTTCTATATAGACTTTTTTTGAAGCAGGTAGGCTACGTGTTAGATCACGGGCTTCTTCGTCAAAGCGCTCGTCTTTGGCATTGCGGTGGGCAGGGGTTTTGATGCTATTTTCTGCATTACTCATGGGAATGTCCTTATTTTTTGCTAATGGCAATTGCCATGTTGGCTTCTAGAATAAAAGGCTAAAAACCGGAGGTAAAAATAAAGACTCGGTAAGTGCAGATGTTGTCGTTTTGACAGTACCCTATTTATTTATAAATAAACCTTGTATCAGCAGACGGTAGCTTGAGATGTCACTTTAAATATTATGTGCTTATATATTGATAAATAAGCATGCGAATTTTAAAGGATTAACATAAGCGTGAGTCTGGCTCTAAAAAGTCATGATAATGAGCAGTTCTTTATAAAGGATAGGGGAGTTGCAATGACTTTCCTACGGCGGTATTAACCGCATCAGGTTCAACGGGTGATATCTCAGCAAACGCACTTTTGTTGGTTACGGCCTAAAATTCGGCTGTAATCAAAAAGGTCTGCACCCCGAGTCTTAATAAATATTGATTATCACATTCAGTATTGATAACGAGTATATATTATCAAACTTTTTACACAATAACAGTTTTTCTTCTAAAACAGTCTTTCTTACGCTTTACGTTACGGCAAATGGTTACTGTCTACGATACTTGCCATCGCCTTTACTTAAAACCTCAACACTGACTTTGCATAAATTACAGTTAATCATTTGATTGGCTTTCTTTGATAAATCAATCACACGGCCTGGTTTAAAGGGGCCACGGTCATTAATTTTTACCACCACTGACTTTTTATTGTTCAAGTTGGTTACTTTTACCTTTGAGCCAAAAGGCAGTGATTTATGTGCGGCCGTCATGGCGTACATATTGTAAATAGCACCTGAGGCGGTTCTTTTGCCATGAAACCCTGGGCCATACCATGAGGCCATACCTGCATTGGCGGGCACTGTTAGCGATAGGGCGGATAACAGCATCAAAGGGGTCAAAAGTTTTTTCATAGGTCATACCTGTTGTTAATAAATGGCTGGTATCTTCTATTCCAGTACCAAAACATCGAGGCAGTAGTCTACAAGCCCTAAGTTTAGAGTATCTTGCTAAAGAGTAAGTAAAATGTAAAGAATACTTAATTAAGATAGGATTTACGCACGAGTAGATATTATGGCAACTGGTCATTATTTATGAACCTTCTGAAGGTAGAGCCAGACGCTCCATAAATAATAACCAGTCGCTTTTTAAGCCTTGAAAGCGTATTTTTGCGTAAGTCCTATCAGAAATAGATTGTATCTGGAAAATAGATTGTATCTGGAAAATAGATTGTATCTGGAAAATAGATTGTATCTGGAAAATAGGGTGGCAGACATATAGATCTTAAAAGCTGTGTTTCATCAAACTGTCATATTTAGAGGGCACAATGTGCCTTATCTAATTCAAAATCAGTTTTTATAATCCTTGTTGGGCTAGCTTTAGACTGAGTTCAACTTAGGTTTAATACAATTTAGGTTTAACACATTATTAATTATATTTTTAGGAGAGACCATGCGTTATTCATTACTCGCTGTTGCAGTGGCTACTATGTTAGGTCTAACTGCCTGTGGCAATAATAAAGAGGCGACAGATCCAGCAGAAGGGACAACCGAAAACGCAGCCGCAACAACTGGTGAATCAACTACGAATGCAGACCAATATATAGACATTGATGGCATTGAGATGAATATCAGTGGTGCAGGCGCTTCTTTTCCAGCGCCAATATACCAAAAATGGTCAGCGGACTACCAAGCTGCGACCAAAGGTCAAGTGAACTATAACTCTATCGGTTCTTCTGGTGGTGTAAAGCAGATTCAAGCAAATACCGTTGATTTTGGTGCATCGGATATGCCACTACAACCAGCTGAGTTGGAAAGTGCTGGCTTGATCCAATTCCCTACGGTTATTGGTGGGGTGGTACCTGTTGTCAATATCGAGGGTGTTGAGCCAGGCAAATTAGTGTTAAGCGGAGAGGTACTTGCCGATATTTATCTGGGAAAAATTACCAAATGGAATGATCCTGCAATTACCGCATTAAATGAAGGCCTAGCGCTGCCTGATGCAGGTATCACTACTGTACACCGTTCTGATGGCTCAGGTACAACCTTTAACTTTACCTATTATTTAAACGAAGTGTCTAGCGATTGGTCAGCGGTTGGCGTTGATAAAAGTGTGGAATGGCCTACCGATGCAACGGGTACAGGCGTAGGTGGTAAAGGCAACGAAGGTGTTGCAGGAATGGTTAAGCAAGCCCCTAACTCAATTGGTTACGTTGAGTATGCTTATGCAAAACAAAATAGCATGTCACATGCCTCAATGATTAATGCTGCTGGTAATACCGTAGAGCCGTCTGCTGACACATTTGCTGCCTCTGGTAATGTTGATTGGTCACAAGCGGAAGGTTTCTACAAAGTTATTGCTAACTCAGATACTGCAGATGCGTGGCCTATCGCCGCTGCCACTTTTATCTTGGTGCACAAAAATCCAAAAAATCCTGAGAAAGTTGCTGGTGTATTAAACTTCTTTAACTGGGCGTATGATCAAGGTGATCAAGCAGCCTTGGATCTGGACTATGTGCCTTTCCCAGACGAAGCGGTTGCTTTGTTCAAAGAGGAGTGGAAGCAGGTTGTCGGTTCAGATGGTCAGCCAGTTTATACTCCTAAATAAGTTTATACCCCCAAATAAATAGTCATTAACCAGTCCCTGTTGCTGTTAATGAAAGCATAAAAGCAATGAAAGTATAAAAGCAATAAAAGTATAGAAGTAGCTGGCAAGTAAAGGATATGACACTTACTTGCCAGTTTATTATCTGAAGCTTGTCACAAACTAAAGAACATAAAATTAAAGAACATTAAATAATTACCAATGTTGGGGTTACCATGTCTGACTTACACGCTCAGCTAGCAAAGCAACGCAGAAACGACATCATTTTTGTTAATTTGACCAAGTTTTTTGCTTTACTGGTGTTGGTTTCTTTGGGCGGTATTATGCTGTCGCTGATTATCGGTGCATGGCCAAGTATCAAAGAGTTTGGGTTTGGATTTTATACCAGCTCAAATTGGAGTACTGTTAATGATGAATACGGAGCTTTAGCACCTATTTACGGCACCCTAGTGACTTCTATTATTGCTATTTTGATTGCGGTACCAGTGAGCTTTGGTATTGCAATTTTCTTAACTGAGTTATGCCCAAAGTCTTTGCGCAGACCCTTGGGTATGGCAATTGAGCTGCTGGCAGGTATTCCATCTATTATTTATGGCATGTGGGGCTTCTTTGTATTAGCACCATTGTTCGCAAAATATGTACAGCCTTTTATTATTGATGTTTTTGGTCCGATACCAGTTATTGGTAGTTTTTTTGGTGGACCACCACTGGGTATCGGTGTTTTTACAGCCTCGTTAATCTTAGCCATTATGATTATCCCGTTTATCGCAGCAACCATGCGCGATGTTTTCTCAGTGGTACCCGATTTATTAAAAGAGTCTGCTTATGGCGCAGGGGCGACCACTTGGGAAGTGATGTACAAAATCGTCTTACCCTACACCAAAGCGGGTGTGGTTGGCGGTATTATTCTTGGTCTTGGTCGTGCCCTTGGTGAAACCATGGCAGTGACGTTCTTGGTCGGTAACACTTATAACATTAACTCAAATTTATTTGGCTCAGGTGTGACCATTACCTCATCAATTGCCAATGAATTTGCGGAAGCCTCAAGTGAGATGCATGTCGCGACTTTATTACATTTAGGCTTAATCTTGTTTGTGATTACCTTTGTGGTGCTGTCGATATCTAAGATTATGTTGTCACGTATTGATAAGAGAGCAGGAAATTAGGTGTGATGAGCAGGGCATAGCCAGTCGCATTAGATAGTTTGTATAGCGGATAAATTGAAGTCTTGTAGAAACAAAACATCTTGTAGGAAAAAACATTATGACAACACATTCAAGCTCAACCACAATGGCAGCGAATAGTGCAAAGTCTAAGTTACGCTTTGAACAGCGCATGAATAAGTCGCTGTACTCAAAGCGTAAGTTCTATAACGTACTGGGTCTTATCTTTGCCGTATTGGCTATGAGTTTTGGTTTGTTTTGGCTGGGCTGGATCTTATTTGATCTATTGCGCAAAGGCATGGAGGCGATGTTAACCATGCCTATTTTTACCGCAGACACACCACCACCGAATACTGTGGGTGGGTTGCGTAATGCCATTGTGGGGTCAATCATGATTGCAGGTACGGGGCTATTAATAGGTGCGCCGGTTGGCTTGTTGGCAGGTGTTTATTTGGCAGAGTTTTCACATGGCTCATGGCTAGGGAAAGCTACCCGCTTTATTAACGATATTTTGTTATCAGCCCCTTCTATTGTTATCGGTCTATTTATCTTTACGTTAATGGTGAATAATCGCAGCTTTTCAGGTTGGGCAGGTGCTGTGGCACTGGCGCTGATTATTATCCCTGTCGTTGTGCGCAGCACTGAGACGATGCTTAACTTGGTACCCAATCAGTTACGTGAAGCTTCCTATGCTCTAGGAGCACCAAAGTGGAAGGTAGTGACATCAGTGACCATGAGTGCCGCTAAGTCAGGTCTCATTACTGGTGTATTATTAGGTTTTGCGCGTATTACTGGTGAGACGGCACCATTGCTATTTACTGCCTTGAACAATCGTTTCTTTAGTATGGACATGAGCAGTGCTATGGCCAACTTACCCATGACTATTTATCAGTTTGCTGCAGCCCCAGACAACACTCAAAACATAATCGCTTGGGGCGGGGCATTGTTAATTACGTTGTCGGTACTTGGTCTTAATATTATTGCCCGTGTTATTGGTCGACAGAAAAAATAGCCAGATAGGTTGGTTCAGCCTTTTACTGTTTTTACAGTATTAAAGTGAAAGTTTTACAGTATTAAAGTGAATGTTTTTAAGCGATTAAAATTTAAGCCATTCAAAATATTCAAGTTCATTTAGTTATTTACGTCATACATAAAAAGGTACGGTTATGAGCGATACATTAGTCAAAAAACTGATAACAGCAAAGAGTAGCGCCAGTGTGCTAGAGCAACCAATAAAAACAGGTAGTCAGCAACAACAGCCTGACACCACAAGTTTTACCAAACAAACGCTCGCTGATCTACCTGATAACATGCCAGCAGCCAAATTAGAAGTGCGTAACCTCAACTTTTTTTATGGTGACTTCAAAGCCCTAAAGGATATCAGTATTGATATTCCTGTAAACAAGGTCACTGCTTTTATTGGCCCCTCTGGTTGCGGTAAATCAACCTTGTTACGTACCTTTAACCGTATGTATGATTTATATCCAGGCATGCATGCAGAAGGCAAAATCATCTTGGATGGTAAAAATATCTTGGAGAAAGATGTTGATGTGAACTTGTTGCGCGCACGTGTGGGAATGGTGTTCCAAAAGCCAACCCCATTCCCAATGTCTATTTATGATAATGTCGCCTTTGGTGTGCGTCTGTATGAAAAGCTAAGCAAGTCTGAGTTAGATGATCGAGTAGAGTGGGCTTTGAAAAAGTCAGCACTGTGGCCAGAAGTAAAAGATAAGCTTAAAGCTTCAGGCTTGTCATTATCAGGTGGTCAGCAGCAGCGCTTGTGTATCGCTCGTGGCGTGGCAACCAAACCAGAAGTGTTGTTATTAGATGAGCCAACGTCTGCCCTTGACCCTATCTCAACTGGTGCGATTGAAGATCTTATTGAAGACTTAAAGCATGATTATACCATTGCTATTGTGACTCATAATATGCAGCAAGCAGCCCGTGTATCTGACTATACCTGCTATATGTATCTTGGTGATATGGTAGAAATGGGTGAAACCAATCAAGTATTTACCAATCCTGCACAAAAAGCCACAGAAGACTATATTACTGGTCGTTATGGCTAAGTGTATGTTTTTACGATAAACTTTCGTTTTCCATTAATTTTCATAGTGCTAATTAGGGACACGCCCTAATGTAAATATTAGGCTATACCAACAATTTAGGATGCTGTGATGCCAATCACCGATAAGCACATCTCAAAAAGCTTTGATGCTGACTTGCAACAAAGTATCAGTCTATTTTTAACCATGGGACGTATGGCGGCAAATCAAGTGACATCTGCCACCCATGCTTTGATAGATGGTGATGTTAACATCGCCAAAAAAGTCATCGCTGACGATGATCAGATAAACCAAATAGAAATAAAGATTGACGAAAAAGTCATTTTACTAGTTGCCAAGCGTCAGCCAGCTGCCATTGATTTGCGTATTGTTATGGCACTAAGCAAAGGCGTTGTGGATTTAGAGCGTGTCGGTGATGAAGCCAGTAAGATTGCGCGCATGGCCTGTAAGCTTCAACAAGATGGTGCATCACCTAGAGGTTATTCAGAAGTACAACATCTTTCCAATCAAGTACGGGTGATGTTACTTGATGCGCTTGATGCCTTTGCACGTATGGATCCAGAGCAGGCGTTTGGCGTGTTACAAAGTGATAAGACAGTGAATGAAGAATATCAGTCGGCTAGCCGTTCGCTGATGACTTATGTGATGGAAGACAGCCGTCATGTGTCAAAGGTGATTAATATTTTGTGGGTGTTGCGTGCGTTAGAGCGGGTCGGCGATCATGCACGCAATATTGCAGAGCTTGTGATTTATTGCACCAGTGGCAAAGATGTGCGTCATACCGATTTTGTGACAGTGGAGCAGGCGGTACAAGAGGCCTCTAACAATATAGCGGCACGTCAGGGCAATTAGGGGGCTTTTCTATTTTTATTAGAAAAATAGGTATATCAGAAACATAGGTATATCAGAAAAATAGGTATAAAGACTATTGTCTATTAAGTAATGGTTGTATTATAGCCAGAGAAATACTATACGGCTACGGTGTCTCGCTAAGCCTACATTTGTAGTACTTTCGCTTGGTTGCCCTGTCACCATTTTAGATTTCTTTGACTATATTTACAAAAATAAGCTGCGCCTATCATCTTTTTATAGTTGCGATAACAAAAAGGAGCGGTCATTAAGACCACTCCTTTTTGTATTAAGTTAACTCAATTCGTTAAACAGCCGTTACTTGCTGTTAGACTCAGGTGTAAATCCTGCTGGACGCTCATAGTCTTCATTGTCTAAGAACTTTTCACGTTGTTCGTTAATGAATTTTTTTGCTTCAGGATCTATCATGCTTAAATGATTTTCGTTAATCAACATGGTTTGTAATTCCAGCCATTCATCCCACGCCTTTTTAGACACCGTATTTTGAATTTCTTCCCCTTTTGCATTTGGGAAAGGCGGGTTTGGCATTTTAGGTAAGTCCTGCTGATACTTACGGCAAAACACCATGTTGGCTTTTGGATCAAAAGTAGCTGTCATTGTCTTATCCTATGAATATCAAAAGGTTATTGAGTGTCGATATTGTATTTAGTCAAGCGTTCACGACCACGAGCAACAGCCTGCAATACTTGATTTGGCGCCGTACCACCTAAGTGATCACGAGCTGCTAGAGAACCTTCCAAGGTTAGATAGTCAAAGACATCCTCACCAATGGCATCGCTAAACTGTTGTAACTGCTCAAGTTGCAATTCGCTTAAATCTACACCCTCTTCGATTGCAAGCGCCACTGCATGACCAACGACTTCGTGGGCATCGCGGAAAGCCACGCCACGGCGGACTAAGTAATCTGCTAAATCGGTGGCCGTGGCATAACCTTTCATGGTTGCCGCGCGCATGTTTTCTTTGTTAGGTATTATATTAGGGAGCATATCGACAAATGCAAGTAGCGAGCCGGTCAAGGTATCAACGCAATCAAATAAAGGCTCTTTGTCTTCTTGGTTGTCTTTGTTATACGCCAGTGGTTGGTTTTTCATTAAGGTTAATAAAGTTGTCAGTTGACCAAACACACGTGCCGCTTTGCCACGTACCAGCTCAGGCACATCTGGGTTTTTCTTTTGTGGCATGATCGATGAGCCGGTGCAGAATCTATCAGGGATTTGCACAAAGCCAAATTGCGCTGACATCCATAATATAATCTCTTCACTCATACGAGATAGGTGCATCATTAAGATAGAGGCAGCAGCAGTAAATTCAATCGCAAAATCCCTATCTGAAACGGCATCTAATGAGTTTTGGCAAATACCTTCAAAACCTAACAGCTCAGCGGTAATGTTGCGGTCAATCGGGAAGGTAGTGCCGGCAAGTGCTGCGCTGCCAAGAGGCATTTGGTTAATGCGGCGGCGTGCATCAATTAAGCGCTCGGTATCACGGTTTAACATCTCAAACCATGCCATCACATGGTGACCAAAGCTGACAGGCTGTGCGGTTTGCAAGTGCGTAAAGCCAGGCATAATGGTATTGGTGTGCTGTTCAGCAAGACCGAGTAGCCCCGCCTGTAGCTTAACCAGTAGCGCAACAATATTATCCACTTCTTCACGTAACCAAAGACGGATATCGGTGGCAACTTGGTCATTACGGCTACGACCGGTATGCAGTTTTTTGCCCACAGTTCCGATAAGGTCGGTTAAGCGTGATTCAACGTTCATATGCACGTCTTCTAGCGCAATCGACCAGTTAAATTCACCAGCGTCAATTTCTTGTTGGACTTGTCGGAGACCGTCAATAATGGTGTCTACTTCATCTTGGGTCAAAATGCCACATTTGCCCAGCATAGTGGCATGGGCGATAGAGCCTTGAATGTCATGTCTGGCAAAGCGTTGATCAAAGCCGACCGAAGCGGTAAACGCAGCCACAAAGCTGTCAGTGGCTTCGCTAAAGCGGCCGCCCCACATTTGTTGGCCTTGTCCGCTTGATTTTGAAGTGTTAGCAAGGGTGTTCTTTAATTCGTTATTTACAGTCATATCCGTTTAAATCCAGTAAAATGCACAGAAGTGCCAGTATAGCAAAGGATACCTAAGCCATGCTAGAGTACATCCGCAAACAGCCAAAACTTGCCTTTTGGCACTAGTGTATCTTTTTAGTAGATGTTGTGCAGCGTACTAAGCGGATAGCGTACAAAGCAGAGATTGTACAGCGTACTAATGGTGTCGTGTAGCATGCTAATAGTCATTTTCGTAATGGTTTGGTATCGCTTTAAGTGCTATGACTTGCCTTATAGTCAGTTGTCAGTACAATAAACCTACTGACTAAAAAATATATACAAAATATTAACCCACCCAAAGCAATATATAAGAATACTATGAGTAAATCAGCGCACAGCACCACTTTAAAAACCCTCAACATCGCTACTCGCAAAAGCCCTTTGGCCATGTGGCAAGCCGAGCATATCAAGTCACGTCTACAGTCTTTGTATCCTGAACTAGAGGTTAATTTAGTGACCATGGTGACCCAAGGTGACAAAATTTTGGACACGCCGTTGGCAAAGATTGGCGGCAAGGGCTTGTTTGTTAAAGAGCTAGAACAGGCCCTTTACGATGGTCGTGCCGATATTGCGGTGCACTCGTTAAAAGATGTGCCGATGCAGCTGCCAGAAGGCTTAATCTTGGGCGCTTATTGCAAGCGTGAGACCCCAACCGATGCCTTCGTTTCAAATAACTATTCCACCCTTGATGAGCTGCCAGAAGGCGCTGTGGTAGGGACGGCAAGCCTTCGCCGTCAGTGTCAGATTAAGGCGTATCGTCCAGACTTGCAGATCAAATCATTGCGAGGCAATGTGCAGACCCGTCTAGGTAAGTTAGATGCCGATGAATATGATGCCATTATCCTTGCAAGCAGTGGCTTGATACGTAGTGAGCTTAGTGAGCGCATTAAACAAGAGATAAGTATTGAGGTGAGCCTACCAGCAGTAGGTCAAGGGGCGTTAGCTATCGAGTGTCGAGCAGATGATAAGGAAGTATTGTCTTTATTAGAGCCGTTAAATGACAGTGACGCCCGTATCCGTCTAAAAGCTGAGCGGGCATTGAACCGTCACTTAGAAGGTGGCTGTCAGGTGCCAATTGCAGCATATGCAATCCTTGAAGCAGGTGAGGATGAGGCGCAAGAAGAGATGCTATGGCTACGTGGCCGTGTGGGCACCGAAGATGGTCAGACCTTGTTAAAAGCAGATAAGCGCATAGTATTATCAGGTAATCAAGCAGACCGTGAAGCGCAAGCTGAGCAGTTAGGTATTGATGTGGCTACTCAGCTGCTATCACGGGGCGCCGATGGTATCTTGGCCGCCATTTATAATGCCAAACAAGACAGCTAAGCCTTTATGATTTTTATTAACACCCGTCCGATCAGTCGAGCCGAGCCGTTAACCCAAGCCATGCAAGCCAAAGGCATGACAGTATTGTCTATGCCTTTGCTTGAGCTGGCGACCCTTGCCATTAGTGAGCGTGAGCAGCAGTATCAACAGGACTTTTGCCAGCAGCCGGATAAGTATCAAGCGCTAGTGGTCGTCAGTCCGACAGCCGCCCGTGAAGGATTGGCTGCTTGTCCTAAGGGATTTGTGCCTAGTGCCAGTTGTGCGGTGATTGCGGTAGGGCATGCTACCGCCAAAGTTTTACGTGAAGCAGGGTGGCAAGTAAGCTGCCCTGACGAGTATAGTAATGAAGGCATGATGCAAATGTCTGAGCTAAATACACTCGGTCAAGGCAATCACATTCTGGTGTGGCGAGGACGTGGAGGCAGACGGTTACTGGTCAACTTTTTACAAGATAACGGGGTTGTTATTGACGCCATTGCTTGGTATCAGCGCCAATCTCCAGCACAAGCACCCGATGACTTTTTGCAAATGCAGCAAGCGTTGCAAGCCTTAGCATCGACCAATTCAGATCAGGCAGTCAACAAGCCAGTAGCATTGATCAGCAGTGGTGAGGCGTTTAGCAATTGGCGACAGCTGATATTAGATAGCGAGCACTGTCAGTTAGAAGATTTTTATTATTTGGCATTTGGCAAGCGTTTAACCCAGATGATTACTGATTTACAGTTGTCTTGCGTGCGTCTTGAGCATTTGGATACAGATGAGGTTTGGCGGGGCGTACAGATAGTATTTACCCAAAACAACTAGAACTAAAAACAACTAGAACTAAAAACAACTAGGACAGACCATGAACAGTACCAATAATACGATTGAAAACGTCAACGATTTTAAGGTTGCAAGCAGTTTTAATACTTCAGAGGACTTTAAAATCCCAGAGTCGTTACAACATTTTGCCAGCATTTATGTGCAACCTGTTATTTGGAATGACATGGACGCTTTCAACCATGTGAATAATGTGGTTTATTATCGCTATGCAGAAGCGGCTCGTATTCACTATCTTACTCAAACACAAGCGTTTACAGATGATGCCACCACAGTATTGGCACAGTCGAGCTGCACTTTTTTAAGACCAGTAACCTTTCCTGATACCTTGTTGATAGGGGTACGAACCAAGAAGTTAGGCAACAGCAGTATTGTTATGGACTATTGTTATTACAGCACTGCTCAAAGTGCCGTAGTGGCCACAGCAGACTCAGTATTGGTCAAGCTAAATAAAGAGGCCACTGCCAAAGTCGCTTGGAGTGACAGCGAACGTGACACTATTTTAGACTTTGAAAAAAGTGTTGGACACACACCTGACTATTAATGTAATGCTGAGTATTGATGTTTTCACTGTTTATCAAAAAGTCTCAAGCTGACAAAAAGTCATCGATTACTAAGTCGCAGTTTCCTGAGTTGCCAAGTTTGGATCAAGCTTTTTATCCTTTATGCTGGCAGGCGCAATATTTTGACTCAGCGTTACAGTTTTTACGTTACCTGCTTCATAGTGATGTATTCAAAGGTTTAGAGCATCAACCTGATTACGCTGCTGACTTTCAGCAATATGACAAAATCAGTAGTAAAAACAAGCAAAAGGTAAACGCAGAGGACAAGATAGCGATAACCGCTCAAGACTCTTGGCAACAAGCCATTTCTTGGCAACAGGCATTTAGCCAACGCTTACAGGATAATAGAGTATATCAAGACTGGACAAACTTTACGGTATTTGGACGTTATGTTCAGCGTAGCTTTAGTGTGTTTTATCAACAAAGTGAAGATGTTTTTAATGCAGATATGCCAGAGCTACTCCGACATGAGTTAATGCGCCATACTCAGCGCCTTCCGTCAAATCAAGTGCTATTGTTTGCTGGTCAGATACCCAGAAATGTACGTCAAGAAAAGCTATTAATGACCACCGTCAATCCAGTGCAAGCGCTAGTGACAGCTATCCATCTTGCTTTGGCCAATAACCAAGCTCAAGCCAAGCAGCACAGACAAAATTCAGCTCAAAAACGCAAACAGCCTATCATTATCAATCTGATTACTACCGTATCAGATCAAGTCAAGGCCTTTGCAATTAAGCACAATAAACGTACTCAAGAAGGGCTACGCAACGAGGTAATGGTTTTAGATTTCAACCAGTTGATTTTGGTCAAAGAGGATCGGTTGGCGTGGACTGGAGAGATAAAGCAGGAAGCAGATAGTACCCAATCAGACATAGCTTATCTGATTAGGCACTATCATATCAGTTAACATTAGATTAGGATGGTTAAGGGGCTAGAGCTAGCGGAGTCTCTATCTGGAGCAACTATTTTGTACCAAAGATTTTGTCGCCTGCATCACCTAGACCAGGGATAATATAACCTTCTTCGTTTAAGTGACTATCTAGCGCAGCGGTATATATTTTGACATCTGGATGTGCCTCATTCACCAGACGCACCCCTTCAGGCGCCGCTACCAATACCAAGGCTTTAATACTGCAACAGCCCTTTTGTTTTAACATATCAATAGTGGCCACCATAGAGCCACCAGTGGCAAGCATCGGGTCGATAATAAGCGCAGGACGTCTATCAACATCAGCGACCAGCTTTTCAAAAAATGGGACAGGTTGCAACGTCTCTTCATCACGTTGCAGACCAACCATCGAAATCTTAGCTGTCGGAATCAAATCAAGCACCCCATCAAGCATACCCAGACCTGCACGCAAAATAGGGACGACAGTCACAGTTTTACCGACAATTTGCTCACCAACTATCTGACTATCATCCCAACCTTGCATAGCAAACTCTTCAATCTCAAAATCACGACACGCCTCATAAGCCATCAAGCGTGCAAGCTCACTAGTCAAAGTGCGAAATTTATAAGTGCTACAATCTTTCTCACGCATCAAGCTCAGTTTATGGCGTACCAAGGGATGAGTGATAATTTCTATATTTAGATTATTCATAAGACCTCTAGAAGCGATTTGAGTCAGGCGAGCTGCTTAAAAGCTATAAAATATCAGTTGCAAAATGCTATAAAGCACAAGCACGACAATTGACCTACAATTATACCAAAAAAAGTAGCAGACAGACGCCCCAGTCTCGTCAATACAAAAAAAACATCGCAAAGCCACCCAGACACAAACCAGACCATCACATAAGGACCAAGCTATGACCCAAAAAACCAATGCCAAACAAAACACAGAAACTCACCCACAAATCGAAAGCCACCCTTTCCCACCAGTGCTTACCCCAGACGCCACCATCATGATGATGGGCACATTCCCCCCAACGTCTGACAAATGGGGCATGGCATTTCACTACCCCAACTTTTACAATGACATGTGGCGCATTTATGGTCGCATTTTCTTCAATGACGCAGACCACTTCCGTGACAAAGACTACAAAGCATTTGACCCCAAGCGCATCATCGAATTTTTACACCAACACGCCATCGCCTCATGCCCAACAGTCAAAAAAGCCATTCGCGAGCAAGGCAACGCCTCTGACAAACACCTCACCATTATCGAACCAGTAGACCTAAAAAATGTTTTAGCACAACTACCAAAGCTACACACCATCTTCACCACAGGCGGAAAAGCCACCGAAGTCCTTATGACCCTACTAGCGCAAGAACAAGGAACACCGATTGCCAAATCAAAATGGCCCAAAACCAACCAACATATAGACTATCCCTATGCAGGACGTGCCCTCACACTATATCGACTACCCTCAACATCAAGAGCCTACCCACTCTCACTAGACAAAAAAACCGAAGCCTATCGCCAATTTTTTCAAACAGTTGGCAAGATCTAAAACCAAAACCACAAAACAAAACCACAAAATAACGATAACCATCAACAGAAGCCAATCCCGCCATCCGCTTCTATCTTGCCCACCCACTGGCGCAGTGACTACTGGCTTGGCGCGTTCCAACATTCGAGCGACCACAACAAGCCAAGTCACTGCAAGCCAGTGGTTGACCAAGTATATCCGCTACTGTCGGGGCTAGCGGCAACATCAGACAACCTACCCATATCACCCGTAACCAACCTCAAGCCCCTTGACACCCACCACAAACCCTATATAATACGCCCCTGTTCAGTCAGAAGCGCAGAAGTTAGATAATAAAAGCCTAGTAAAAACAGACACTTACTTGGTATTGACGGAAGGCTGGGTTTAATGGAGTAGTTAATTATTGGGACGAGTTGTTCAGGCAACAAATTTCAAATAAAACGAAACAAACCCTTGACAAACAAAATAAAGCGTCTATAATACGCACCTTATCGGAACAACGAAATCGATTGTGAGATTGATTAAGAGATTTTGATAACGGAATTAAAGGTTTAAGTTCAAATAAAAGAATTTAAACCAACCAAAAAAGCTTGACAGATATTAAAATGATGATATACTGAACGGCTCGCAAGTAACACTAACCATCATAAATTAAGGATGAGTTATTGATTACAAGCACAACTTACCTTGGACGACAAGCTAAGTCAACTATTTAAAAGCTAGAATCAAAGAACAACTTGTGTGGATTTTTGCTAATTTAGGAAGCGATAAGAAATTATCATTCAACATTAGTAGAAAAACTCGAAGTTAATTCATTATATGA
>NZ_KB907668.1 GCF_000382145.1 Psychrobacter lutiphocae DSM 21542 | reverse complement strand
AGCTTGCTGTGACGGCCTCGACGATGACGATCGTAGATGCTTTCAAGTCCTCGTTCATAATATCGCTTCTTAGTACGTCTGGCAGTTTCGGGGTGTATGCAGAGGTCTTTGGCAATATCTATCGTGGATTTGCCTATGCTGTACTGGTGTAAGATCAGCAGTCGTAGGCGGGCTCTGGGATTGCTCTCAGTTTTTGAGTATTTGCCAAAGTCGTGATCGTCTAGGGTATTTGTTAGTTTGGTCATAATTGAATTATACTATATATTTTGGGTTTGGTATTATAAATAATATTGGCAATAAAAAAGTAAAAAAAGGAGCGGTTTATCTAGTTGGTGCAGGGTCTGGTGATCCTGAGTTATTGACCCTTAAAGCCTATCGAGTGATGCAACAAGCGGATGTGGTTTTGTATGATAGTCTGGTATCCCAAGATGTGTTAGAAATGTGCGCCGAATCTGCTACCAAAATCTTCGTAGGCAAAAGACGGGATAATCATGCTCTGCCACAACAAGATATCAATCAATTATTGGTCACTCATGCTCAGGCTGGCAAGTGTGTGGTTCGTCTAAAAGGTGGCGATCCCTTTATTTTTGGACGAGGGGGAGAGGAGTTACAAACAGTGGCCGAAAATGATATCTTTTTTGAGTCTATACCAGGTATTACCGCGGCCAGTGCCGCTGCTAGCAGTACAGGTATTCCTTTGACTCATCGAGAGTATGCGCAATCGGTCAAATTTGTGACAGCTTATAAGAAAACCAATGCGCCAAATGAAGACTTTAAAGAGATGCTAGATCCCTCCCAGACCGTAGTGCTATATATGGGACTACATCGTTTAAAAGACTTAACGCAAGGTTTGATACAAGCGGGTAGAGATAGGGAGACTCCGTTTGCTCTAGTCAGTCAGGCAAGCTTACCCTCTCAGCAAGTTTTAATTGGAACGCTTGACGATATTGCGGCCAAACAGGCTGTTGCCAATCTACCCACGCCAGCATTATTAATTATGGGTGATGTGGTCAATTTACATAAGCAGTTGTGTGACTATAACTTAGTTAATTTAGGTATCCAACAGAGGTTTACGGAGCAAGAAAAAAATGTGGTACTTGCTATTTAGTCAATTTTTTACCAAGATTTACTTTACTAACAGTCACTTTAGGTAGCTACCTTGCGCTTTAACCTTCTGTACAAGGCTGTAAGTTATAAGTCGTAAGCTATAAACACAGACGATAAACAACCAAAAAAAGATGGGCTTTTCAGGATAAAAGCCCATCGGATATTTTTTAACCTAATCAATAACAATGCCTTTTCTGAAAAATAAGCTATCTTTGTCAAACTCGCTAAACCTACTATTTGTAGCGTTTACATTTGTTTCTCTCGATATCTTAATTTTCAGATTTGGTATAAGACAGAGCCTATTAATGCTTTGCTTTCTTTTTATTAAGAGGATAGACCATATTCTCAGGGGATATAATTAGATCTAGTGTGTCTTGATCCAGTAGTTTTTCTTCTAAAACGATATTGTAGACACTGCCACCGTTTTCCTGTGCTTTTTTAGCAATACGGGAGGAGGTTTCGTAACCAAGGTGCGGACTTAATGCAGTGACTAATCCAATATTACTGAGCACTTGTTGACGGCAATAATCTTCATTCATCTCGATACCATCAATACAGCGAGTTGCAAAGGTTTCACAGATATTACTCATCATGATAAGCCCAGTAAATAAGTTAAACGTCATGACAGGCTCAAAAACGTTTAACTGAAGCTGACCGGCTTCAGAAGCAAAAGCAATTGCATGGTCAATTCCCATTACATGGAAGCAAGCTTGATTGACAACTTCTGGAATAACAGGGTTGACTTTGCCAGGCATAATAGAGCTGCCAGGTTGCATTTGCGGAATACGATATTGAGCTAGACCTGCACGAGGCCCAGAAGATTGCAAACGAATGTCATTCGCAATTTTAGATAAGCGAGTTGCTAATAAGCGTAAGTTACCTGATAAAGCAACATAAGTACTGGTATCTTGTGTGGCTTGCACTAAGTCTTCAGAAGTATAAAAAGGCTTACCAGTAAGCTTAGATAGAACAGAGGCGACTGTTTCTGGATAATCTGAGGGTGCGTTAATTCCTGTACCAATTGCAGTAGCACCCATATTAATCTCATATAATAAACTGCGAACATCTTGAATGCGTTTTTTTTCTGCCTTAATCATGGTGGCAAAAGCATTGAATTCTTGTCCAGCTGTCATAGGGACGGCATCTTGCAAGTGAGTACGCCCCATTTTTAATCTATCGCCAAGCTCTTCTTTTTTGTTCAAAAAGCTGTTAATTAGGATATCCATTTTATCCAATAGACGTTGACAGTAGTGGTCTAATGCCAGTTTAAGTGCTGTTGGATATGAGTCGTTGGTTGACTGTGATAAATTAACATGATTATTGGGATGTAAGAACTGGTACTCACCTTTTTTATGCCCCATGATTTCAAGCGCACGGTTGGCAATGACTTCGTTGACGTTCATGTTGGTCGAAGTGCCAGCGCCACCTTGGAACATATCGATGATAAATTGATCGTGGTATTTACTTTCAATTAAATCATCACAGGCTGCTACAATTGCATTTTTGATAGTTTCATCGAGCACACCGACTTTGTGGTTTGCGATAGCGGCTGCTTTTTTGACCGTTGCAAAGGCACGAATAAAAGGGGGGAATTGATGTAGGCGCACACCACTAATATGGAAGTTTTCATAAGCACGGAGGGTTTGAATACCATAGTAGGCATCAGCTGGGATCTCACGTTCACCAAGTAAGTCGTGTTCTTGACGGGTAGAGGTACTCATACTTATCATCCTAGTCAGAAGTCTTAGTTTAAATTTTATGCAATTTAATCAATTAACTTTAAGCCTACTACGGTGTTGGGTGTTCCAGATGTATCTGTTGCGACAAACTGGTGGCTATCTATGCTCAACAGTCTTGTAGTAGAGTTAAATTGAACTGACTATATCATATATTTAAAAATAAATATGTCGAACGAATATTTTTATTGACTTAAATAAACAAAGGTTATAGATGGCTGCTAAATAATTGATTTTAAAAACTAAAAATTTTCATTGATCTCTAGACTAACCAGTTGCTTAGTAGCCACAATATCCCATTGAGAGTAGCAATTCCGACAATCATACTGATTAACAGTTGGCGGCTAATATGATATACCAAAAGCACCAAGAATAGAGCGCCAATTTGAGCAAGTAGTAAGTGTAGCTCGGTACTATAAATGTCTGTTGTTGCTGATAGTTGTTGATACGATAAGCTAGTCAATATGAGAAGCACCATTACTGACAGTGGTAAGCTTTCGTTTAATCGATGTAGCCAAGGAGTATCAAGTAGCTTTTTTGGAATTAATGCAGGTAACGCACGAATAATAAAAGTGACGCCAGCCATAGCAAAGGTCGCCAAGATAAGGTATGTGCTGGTCATTATTTGGCTCCCATCATATTTTTTGGTGTCCACAGCCCACGTGCCAGAATAAACACCATACAAATGGTAATGGACATGAGTAACAGCCAATCAGTCGTAAAAAAAGAGGCAATAATCAAGGAGATAACAGCAATGATAACAGGGAAGTAGCGCTTGATACTTTGAAACTGCTCATAAGCCAAAATGGCAAATAAACAGACTAAAGCAAAGTCTAAATGAGGTATTAAATCCCCTAAACTGCTACCAATCAAAGCCCCAATAGCTCCAGCTAACACCCACCAAAACTGGTTAAATAAGCTGATAGGCAGTATTAAGGTCTGACGTGATTCAGCAGGTAGACTTGTCATTACTGAAAATGTTTCGTCAGTCAGAGCAAATAGGCAGTATGTTTTTGCCAATTTATTATTAGGTAATGATTTTAATAAGGGCATTCCATAAAAGACATGACGCAAGTTAATAGCGGCAATGTTAGTGGCTATTGTACCAATGGGTAAGCCAGTACTTAACATAGGTAAGCAGGCGTATTGGGCAGCACCAGCATAGAGCACTATGCTAAGCATAATAGTGGCCCAAATAGGCACACCAGCAACTTGTGCTAAAACACCAAAAGCAATACCGGCTGGCAAGTAGCCCATTGCCACTGGTAGGCTTTTTTTGAATCCATCTGCCCACTGATAGTTAGGGCGGGATACTGAGGACGAATGATTAGATTGAGTGGTCACATGCGATCCTAATGTTTTTTGAAATTTGTAAAATATTTATTGCAATTTTATGTTCAACAGGTATTTATTTTTATACAATGTATAATAAAGTTACTGCTATGTTACAACAGCTTTGGCGTCGATAGGCCTCAAAAGAAGACATAGTTAGTCACTCTAGCAAAAGTTTTTTGGACTTATCCTGCGAATATTACCTTATTTTAACAGGTAATATCTTTCAAAATTTCTGCTTCTAGCTTTCTGCAAAACCAATATAATGTATTGTTTTATTGGTCTTTATAAGGAAATGATATGCAAGAGTCAAACAACAAAAGGCCAGATAGTCAGGCCAATGTCAATAATACAGAAGCCCTAGATGCTCATATCCCTAATGATGGTAATGAGTATCTTTTTACTGATACATTCCCGAAAGGTACGGTCAAAGGTTTGGTGATTACCGCCATTGCTGCTGTCATTAGTATTCTTCTATTTAACAACTTGCCGTTTGATGTCAATGTCAACAAAGGCTTAGCCATGCTGCTGTTTATTGGTGTGCTCTGGCTTACTGAAGCTTTGCACGTGACCATTACTGCTATTTTGGTCATTATTCTCGGGGTAGCTATTGGCATTCCTGATTTTGATACCAAAAGTGCGCTGAGCAGCTTTGCCAGTCCAACCATTTATCTGTTCTTTGGTGGCTTTGCGTTAGCGGCGGCATTACACGTGCAGCGTTTGGATGAAAAAATTGCACTGGGTCTTATCTCTATGGCAGGCGGACGCTTAGGTAATGCGGTAGTGCTTATCTTTGCGGCAACTGCTTTGCTATCGATGTGGATTTCCAATACAGCGACAGCGGCCATGATGTTACCACTGGCCATTGGTATGCTGTCACAAGTAGACCGTGAGAAAGACAGAGGCACTTTCGTGTTTGTGCTACTGGGTATTGCCTATTCAGCAAGTTTGGGTGGTCTTGGTACCATCGTTGGGTCGCCACCAAATGCGATTGCGGCTAAGGCTTTGGACATCTCATTCATTGATTGGATGAAGTTTGGTTTACCATTAACCTTTGTACTGACGCCATTTTTACTGGGTGTGATGTATTTGGTATTAAAGCCAAATTTGAATGTCAAAATCAGTTCAGTAGATAAGCCGCAGATTCCATGGACCAAGCGCCGTATCTTAACCATTATTGTGTTTTTAGCAACGGCTGTTTCGTGGATATTCGGCAAGCAATTGGGTGGGTATTTTGAAATTA
Source organism: Psychrobacter lutiphocae DSM 21542 (assembly GCF_000382145.1). Lineage (GTDB taxonomy): Bacteria > Pseudomonadota > Gammaproteobacteria > Pseudomonadales > Moraxellaceae > Psychrobacter > Psychrobacter lutiphocae. The sequence goes on along the minus strand of NZ_KB907668.1, from coordinate 13,925 downwards.
GCTCAATGGATTCGGTGATTGCTTTAAGTGCGGCAGTTGCGGTAGTTAGTTTGGGCTTGGTGTCATGGAAGCAGGTTTCGGACAATACCGACTGGGGCGTGCTCATGTTATTTGGTGGTGGTATCGCCTTATCTAACGTGTTAAAGCTGTCAGGCGCATCTTTGGTGATGGGTGAAACAGTTGCCAACGCGCTAATGACAACGCCATTATTTTTAGTATTATTGGTGGTGGCTGCCTTTATCATCTTCTTGACCGAGTTTGCTTCTAACACAGCTTCTGCTGCTTTGTTGGTTCCTGTTTTTGTGGCCATTGCTGAGCAAATGGGTATTGCAACAGAAGTATTGGTGATGATTATTGGTATTGGTGCCTCTTGTGCCTTTATGTTACCTGTGGCGACACCGCCGAATGCGATTGTGTTTGGTACTGGGTTGATCAAGCAATCTGAGATGGTGCGGGTTGGTATAGTGCTGAATATTGTCGCTTCATTAGTCGTGGCTTGCTGGGCATACTTTATTTTACTGTAATTGTAATCGCCCTAGATTGCATAGCAATAAAAAATCCCTATCACTGAGATAGGGATTTTTTTGATTAACTTGTTTAGTCAAACTTAGTCAAAATAAAGGATACATTTATATTAACAGTACGCTAATATAAGTGATACATATTTATTTACCTAAGAATGCGTTATACATCCAAACTAGTTTTTCTTGTTCTTGAACATAATCATCAACTAAGTCAGCAGTACCTTGGTCTTCGGCTTCTTCAGCAGTTGCAGAAACGCCACGCTGCTCTTCGATAAGCTCTTGTAAACCCGACACCACACCTTTTACACACTCATTACCATCAAAGACTTGCTTGTCTTCTTTGATTTTGCTGTGTTGTGCAAAGTCACTGTATGCGTGTAGAGGTGTACCACCAAGGGTCAAAACACGTTCTGCAATTTCATCAATTTGAACTTGTAGGCTAGTGTATAGCTCTTCAAATTTTTCATGTAATGAGAAGAAGTGAGGACCTTTGACGTTCCAGTGATAGCCACGAACGTTAATATAAAATATATGATAGCTTGATAGCAGGTCATTTAGTTTTTCAATAACTGCTGTCATGTCTTTTTTTTCTAAACCAATTTGATTAGTAGTCATAATTATTTTCCTCTTATTTTTGGGACGTGTCTTCAATTCGTGTAATGACATTTAAATGGGCTAAAAATAGTTAAATCTTGTCCTGCAATTTGTCTTATTTTTAACACCATTTTCAAAATGAAAACACATCCGAGTAATTTAAATGGCAATGTTGTTATCAATTCAAAAACTGATCTTATACTTTAATTCTAATACCAGTGCTATGAGTTAATGAGCACTGCTTTTTATTTATATTAATTTTAATCAATTACTTATCATTTGTAAAATAAATCATTTAAATGATAGCGATTTGTTTTATATAATACAAACGATGCTGTATCAATGCTAGATCTGGAAAACTGAACACTACAATGGCATAAAACACTACAATGGCATAAAACACTACAAGGGCGTAAATCAGCATTTGTATTTGGCTTGTTGTTTTGTTCTTTATTGACACGAGATTATGATAACTAATTTCTAATGGCAGGTTAAGGGTAGTTTACAAATCGAAAAGTAAAATTACTTAACTTGCATTAACTGCTAAGCCTTAGCCTTGCTTAGACAAATCCACTTGCAACTTATTATAAATTAGTAGGTGGTATAAGTTACTAGATGGTATAAGTTACTAGGTGGCTGGCAATCGACGCTTATCACACGTAATACCTAACTATCTGTACCTCTTAACGCACTTACTCTTAAAAAGCCTAGTTGCAAGTAAGGTTGAAAGATATGATTAAGCAGTCATAAATGGCTTGTTCATAGTGGGCTATTGACCAAGTGTTTCAGGGTTTAATCCTTTGTTTGGTACCACTTCTAGTAGATGTGTACGTACCGTATCAATAGGGAATTTTTGTGACTGTAAACGTTTTGGGATAATTTGGCTACCTTGCTGGCCTTGTAGCTCAAACATCATAAAGATGTAGTCGTCCGTTTCTTCCCAGCTTTTTACGGCTGTCCAAGGGATCACTGCTTGTTGCTGGCTGGCTGCACGCATTTGTAAGCTGCCACGCATTGACTTAGACATGCCGCTTCCCATATTTTGCATGCCACTATTTGGCGCAGGCATGCTCATGATAAGCCCGTGCTTTTGCACCCCAAGTTTTAGCTGTTTCATCTCTTCTGGCATTTCTTGCTCAGCCATTTGCTTTTCAAACTCACGTTTAACATACCACTTCATGCCAAAGGTGCGAATAATAAGATACAGCGCTACCAAAATTAGCATGATGTAAAAGATGGCCGTTGAATAGCCTGAGACAAAAATAATACCAGCAATAGCAATACCAACAAAAACTGCCATAATAAGCCACTCTTTTAACTTAATACTAGATAAGCCAAACGAGGGTTGTGATTGTTCAAATAATTCAAATTGGGCACGTTGAAATTCATCTTCAGAAAGATTCAGTTCAATAGGTTGTAGGGTGTAAGGATAAAGAGCCATATAGATACTCGAGTAGATATTAATAAAGGCGAAATAAAACAAATGATGACAAGTAATTGTTGTCAAAGTGACTTGTCACAGATATATGGCTATCTTACCGAAAACTTGGATTAATTGAAACGGGTTAATGCAAACCAATTTAGTGAATGGATGCGATAAAATAGCCAGCAATCTAGTGGTGAGCAAGATTCAATGGTTGAGCATTGTCTAATGTAGCGTCTTATGAGTGTCTGATGTGACGTTTAGAAAGAGGCTTAATCAAGTAAAGTAGAGTGAACCCCTGCGACAGTAAGAACTAGGGTGACAGAGACAGCTAAGATGACGGTCATAGGCTGCATGCGATTCACTTTTTCGCTCAAAAAATGAATTCTATGCAAGCCACGTTCTTTTTTTGATATTTTATGCCAATTTATTCACTTATCTGTGTTTAAACATGGTCAAAAATGTCAGGTCTTGGTATGATAGTGTCCATTATTTTTCTGGTCGTTTTTAATTGATATTTACTAAAAAAGGTGCTGCATGATTGATCCTAAGTTATTACGCCAAGATTTAACCGAGCTGAAACAAAAGCTTGCTGGCCGTGGCTATGAGTTAGATATCGACTTTTGGCAACAAATGGAGTCACAGCGTAAAGCCTTGCAAGTAGAAACCGAGAATTTGCAAGCCAAGCGTAACGCTGGTGCGAGGCAAGTGGGCGAGCTGAAAAAAAATGGCGAAGATGCCAGTGAGCTGATGGCGCAAATGCAAGAAATCAGCAGTGATATCAAGCAAGCAGAAGAAGCTCTAAAAGCGCTGCAAGATAAAATTAACCAAGCTGCGCTACAAATCCCGAATATCCCAGCCGATGACGTGCCCTTTGGTGAGTCAGAAGAAGACAACGAAGAAGTGCGTAAGTGGGGCACGCCACGTCAATTTGACTTTGATATCAAAGATCATACCGATATTGGCGAAGGTTTACACATGCTAGACTTTGGCGCAGCCGCTAAGATTACTGGCAGTCGCTTTAGCGTATTAACTGGTCAATTGGCGCAATTACATCGTGCTTTGATTCAGTATATGCTAAATACCCATACCGTCAAATATGGCTATACTGAGTGCTACCTACCTTATATTGCCAACTCTGATAGCTTACAAGGCACAGGGCAGTTGCCGAAGTTTGAAGAAGATTTATTTAAACTAACCAACCACACCCACAATGAAGGCATGGGCTTTTATTTAATCCCAACCGCAGAAGTGCCCATGACCAACTTGGTGCGTGGCGAGCGTTTGGATGCCAAAGACTTACCACTCAAATTCACTGCGCATACCCCTTGCTTTAGAAGTGAAGCTGGCTCGCATGGTCGAGATACACGCGGTCTGATTCGTCAGCATCAGTTTGAAAAAGTAGAGATGGTCAATATCGGTACTGCTGAGCAATCTGATGAGCTGCTAGAGCAAATGACAGCGCAAGCAGAATACATCTTGCAGCAGTTAGAGCTGCCATATCGTGTGGTGAAGCTGTGTACCGGTGATATGGGCTTTAGCGCCAGACGTACTTATGACATTGAAGTGTGGGTACCTAGCCAAGATACCTATCGTGAAATCTCAAGCTGCTCAACTTGCGGTGACTTCCAAGCACGCCGTATGGGCACACGAGTGAAAGATGGCAAGAAAACTGAGCTGGCACACACGTTAAATGGCTCTGGTTTGGCAGTGGGGCGCACCTTATTGGCCATCATGGAAAACCATCAAAATGCGGATGGCAGTATCACCATTCCAGAAGCTCTGCGTCCGTTTATGGGCGGTGCTGAGCGTATTAGCCTGTAATTTAAGCTAAAACTTTAACAGCTTAATTTTTTCATTACTTTTTTATTTTTAGTTGCAATAGACCACCAACACCTAGGAATGTATATGTCAACTCCAATATCTGAACGCAAACTCGCCAACGCCATTCGTGTGCTTTCTTTTGATGCGGTTCAAAAGGCTAATTCAGGGCACCCAGGCGCACCTATGGGCATGGCAGACATTGCGGAGGTATTATGGCGCAAGTTTTTAAAACATAACCCAACCGACCCGCAGTGGCCAAACCGTGACCGCTTTGTACTGTCCAATGGTCATGGCTCGATGCTAATTTATGCCTTGCTACATTTGACCGGCTATGATGTTAGCATCGAAGATTTGAAGCAATTTCGCCAATTGCATTCAAAGACCCCAGGCCATCCTGAGTATGGCTATACGCCAGGGGTAGAAACCACCACAGGCCCATTAGGTCAAGGTATTGCTAACGCCGTAGGTTTTGCCATTGCCGAAAAAACATTGGCCGCTCAATTTAACCGTGACGGTCACAACATCATTGATCACCACACCTATGCTTTTTTAGGTGACGGCTGCTTGATGGAAGGCATCAGCCATGAAGTTTGCTCATTGGCCGGTACGTTAGGTCTGGGCAAATTGGTCTTTTATTACGATGACAACGGCATCTCTATTGATGGCGAAGTTGAAGGTTGGTTCACTGACGACACCCAAAAACGCTTTGAAAGCTATGGCTGGCAGGTGATCAAAGTCGATGGTCACAACGCTGACGAAATCACCAAAGCCACTGAAGAAGCGTTAGCAGAAACCAGCAAGCCAAGTTTAATTATTTGTAAAACCATCATTGGTATTGGTAGCCCGAACAAACAGGGCAAAGCCTCAAGCCACGGTGCACCACTAGGTGATGATGAAATCGCCTTAACCCGTGATGAGCTGGCTTGGAAACATGCGCCATTTGAATTGGCTGATGAGATCTATGAAGCATGGGATGCCAAAGCCAAAGGTGATGCACTACAAAAGAACTGGGAAGCTGATTTTGAAGCCTATAAAAAAGCTTATCCAGAGCTGGCAGCAGAGCTTGAGCGCCGTCTAAGTGGTGAGTTGCCAGTAGACTTTGCCAAGCAAGCACAAACCTATATCCAGCAATGCCAAGCGGACGGTGATGATGTGGCCAGCCGCAAAGCCAGCTTTAATGCGATCAATACCTTCCAGCCGTTGCTACCTGAAATCATGGGTGGCTCAGCGGATTTGGCAGGCTCAAACCTAACCTTATTCAAAGACGCCAAAGGTCTACAAACTGATGCCGATGGTAACTATATTTACTACGGCGTGCGTGAATTTGGTATGACCGCCATTGCCAACGGTATTGCCTTGCACGGTGGCTTTATCCCTTACGTGGCGACCTTCTTGATGTTTATGGAATATGCACGCAACGCAGTGCGCATGGGCGCATTAATGAAACAGCGTGTGATCCATGTCTACACCCATGACTCAATCGGTCTGGGTGAAGATGGCCCTACGCACCAGCCTATCGAGCAGTTGACCAGCTTACGCACCACGCCAAATCTACATACTTGGCGTCCTTGTGATACGGTTGAGACTGCTACCGCTTGGTCGCATGCGCTACAATCAGAGAGCACACCATCGGCGCTTATCTTTAGCCGTCAGACTTTGCCACATCAAAGCCGTGATAGCGAGCAGGTTGCCAACATTGCCAAAGGTGGTTATGTGCTGGCCAAAGAACAAGCTGAGCTACAAGCCATTATCATTGCAACTGGTTCAGAAGTGGGCTTGGCGATGGACGCTTACAACACGCTAAGCGAGCAGGGTGTGGGCGTGCGTGTGGTGTCTATGCCATGTGCCGAAGTATTTACTGCGCAAAATGATGACTATCGTGAGTCAGTACTGCCTGCAAATATTCGTGCCCGTGTGGCAGTTGAAGCAGCGCATGTGGACTATTGGTATAAGTTCGTTGGTCTTGACGGTAAAGTGATTGGCATGACCACTTATGGTGAGTCTGCGCCAGCGTCAGAGCTGTTCAAAGAGTTTGGTATCACTGCAGAAGCTGTGGTAGATGCGGTGACGGATTTGGTTAAATAAACAAACCTGATAAGCTAAACTTTCAGCTGAGTATTTAAAGTAACTATGAGTATTTAAAGTAACTAGGGGTTATTGAGCATTCACCAGCCCCTAAAATTTCAGACCCCAAAATTAAAGAGCTTTCAGATTTTTCTGGAAGCTCTTTTTTAATAGGTATATTTTTTAGGTGCGCTGTTACCAGTTAATTCAGGGCGTAATTGATAAAATGAACTGCTTTTGTCAGTTTGTTTTGACGGTTACTTATTTTTTTATGTTTTGCATTTTTTTTCAAACACCATTGTTGATTTAATATTTTGTATTAATGAGACATTTTGTATTGAAATAATAGTTAGAATCGGTTATTAATATTAGTCATGTCTTCAATTCGTGCAATGATATTTAACTGGGTTAAAAATAGCTAAATAATGAAGACACGCCCAAGTCTCGGTGAGCTAACAGGTTGTTAGCCCTATTATATTGAACTCAGCAGGTTGCTGAATATGCTAAAGGAATAGCGTTATGTTCACTTCTAATCCCACCTCAGTGCCCAAAAACACTGATTTGCGACAAGATTATTCTGACTTTTATCAGCAATTTGATCAGCAAGATTTATTGCAACAAATTTTTCAAGATCATCCCGAAGATGCGCTTAATGCCTATATGGCTTGTTGTGGTCGGCATATTCGTAATGGGCTAGCCGACAAGCCAGCTTTAGTGCATGAAGACAGTAAGCAGCGTATCACCACGCTCACTTTTTATGATCTGGCACAAAAAAGTGCGCAAGTGGCCAACTTACTTCGTGCTTATGGGGTACAAGCTGGCGATAGGGTCGCGACTATGTTGCCACGCACACCAGAGTTATTAATTATCGTGATGGCAACTTGGCGCATTGGTGCAATTTATCAGCCACTATTTACAGCCTTTGGTATAGAATCCATTGCCTATCGATTGGATAAAGCCGATACCAAAGTGGTGTTTACTAATTTGGAGAATCGGGTAAAGTTTGATGACATAGATAATTTACCCACCATGGTGTTGGTTGAAGATCAGGCGACTGCCAAAGCTAGTGGTTATGATGATGATATTTTTGCACAGGCATGGCAGCAGTCATCCGTATGTGAGCCGGTACAATTGAAGACGGATGCAACCTTTTTGCAGATGTTTACTTCAGGTACAGTAGGAAAGTCAAAAGGTGTGAGTGTTCCCTTAGCTGCTTTACCGACCTTTTATTTATATATGCGCTACGCTATTGATTTAAGAGAAGATGATAACTACTGGAATATGGCAGATCCTGGCTGGGCGTATGGTTTGTATTATGGCATTACTGGACCTTTATTAATGGGAATAACTACTTATTTTAATGAAGCAGGCTTCGATCCGCAAAATAGCCTTGATTTTTTAACCCGACATCAGATTACTAATATCGCATCTTCACCAACTGCTTTTCGGATGATGAAATCCAGTGGTATTTTTGAAAATGTTGCTGATAAGCTCGTTTTACGTGTGGCTAATTCAGCAGGAGAAACGCTTAATACTGAGGTGGTGGGCTGGGTCACTGAAAACTTGGGGTGTCCGATTTATGATCAATACGGGCAAACTGAAACTGGAATGACTTGCTGTATGCACCATGCTTTATTGCATCAAGTTCCGACTGGCTGTATGGGCATGCCGTTGCCTGGGCATGCTTTGGTTGTATTAGATGATCAGTTGCAGCCAGTTGCTGATGGGGTGCCAGGACAGTTGGCAGTCATTGTGAGTCAGTCACCTGCATTTTATTTTAATGGTTACAGCTGGAATGAGAAGCAAGCCTTTGAAGGGGACTACTATTTAACTGGAGATATGGTTGAACGCCATGAAGATGGTACTTTCTGGTTTGTCGGTCGTGATGATGATATTATTATTAGTGCAGGTTATCGCATTGGACCAACCGATGTAGAAAACTGTGTGATGGCGCATGATTCAGTTGCCGAGTCTGCTGCGGTTGGCGTACCTGATGAGGTGCGTGGGCAGGTAGTTAAGTCATTTATTGTATTAAAAAAAGGTATTAAAGCTAGTGATGCGTTAGTACAAGAAATTAAGTCCTTGGTGCATCAAAGACTGTCAGCACATGCTTATCCGCGTCAAGTGACCTTCGTTGATGCATTGCCAAAAACACCTAGTGGTAAGATTCAGCGCTTTATCTTACGTCAATTAAACTAGGCGCCAGTTAAATCAAAGCGCTGGTTCAATTAAAACATTAGTTTAACAATTAAATAATTTAATAAAACAACTTCAGAAGGATGTGGTATGGATATTAAAGCAAAAACCTTTATCGTTACCGGCGGTGCGTCAGGATTAGGCGAAGCAACCGTTCGTGAGTTGGTCGCACGTGGCGCAAAAGCAGTCATTGCTGACTTAAATGCAGACGCAGGACAAGCGCTTGCCGATGAGTTGGGTGACTCAGTGCGTTTTGTGCGCTGTGATGTGACCAATGGCGAGCAAGTACAAGCGGCGGTAACCGCTGCCGAAGCGCTGGGCGGGCTGGCAGGCAGTATTAACTGTGCTGGTATAGCCATTGTTCAAAAATTGTTAGATCGTGAGAACAATCCTGCAGATCTTGACCAATTTAACAAAGGTATCCAAATCAACCTAGTAGGCACTTTTAACGTCGCTCGCTTGGTTGCTGCTAGTATCGCCAAACGTGTTGCCGCTGATGGTGGTCCAAATAACGAAGATAAGGGGGTGATTATTAATACCGCCTCGATAGCTGCCTTTGATGGGCAAGTGGGTCAAGCCAGCTATGCATCGTCAAAATCTGGCGTGGTGGGTATGACCTTGCCATTAGCCAGAGAGCTAACCCGTCATGGTATCCGAGTGATGACCATTGCCCCTGGTATTTTTGAGACACCTATGATGGCCGGCTTACCAGAAAAAGCACAAGAGCAGCTCAAAGCAAGTGTGCCGTATCCTAAGCGTTTAGGTAAGCCATCTGAATATGCCAACTTGGTGGCGCATATTATCGAAAATGCCTATTTAAACGGTGATGTCATTCGTCTTGATGGTGCTATCCGTATGATCTAAGTGATTTATTTGATCTAAGGGCTGGATATCATTTCTAAGTTCATTTTTTGTTAATAAGGATGACGAATAGTCTATCTTATGCCATGATGACGCTTGTATTCTTTTTATGTGGCGCAGTGGCAGAAATCATATTAGCAAGTGATATGCTAGTTGATGATGATGCTGGTCGGTGATGATGCTGGTCGGTGATGATATGGTGAGACAGGCTGAAACAAATGAAGCAGCAATTACTGCAGGAAATACGATAACCTTTGTCGCAGACTCAGGTATGATACTGACAAGCTCAGTTGCGATGCCGATACTGTCAGATGGTTGGCAGGCGTTTAGTTTGTTTGTGCAAAACATCTCAGCTGGTGGTTGGGCGTGGATGGGTGTCGCTGTTCACTTATTGCTAACCATCTTTATGATAGTGCGCATCCTATCTACTCAGCGCAACACTGGCATTGCCATTGCTTGGCTGGTGTTGCTGTTTGCCATTCCTTTTGTCAGTATTATTGCCTATTTGTTAGTGGGTGAGCCGTTTTTGGGCAAAAGCTACAAATCTCGTAACGCTCAAGCCCAGCGTATGTTAAAAGGACTGGCAAAACATGAGGCCATCCAACTGGCCAAAGTCGATGACACCCTACCTGAGCGCTATCAAGGCGTGAGTCGTATCGGCACCTATGACACTGGTTTTGGCGTTTATGACGAGCATCAAATGCAGTTGCTAACCTCAGCCGATATCATGTTTGATACTCTAATTAAGGACATCAACCAAGCCCACAGCTTGATTGTGATGGAGTTTTATATTATCTATCCCAAAGGGCGAGTGCAACAAGTATTTCAAGCTTTAATTGCGGCCGCCAAACGTGGAGTGGAGTGTCAGATACTTGCCGATAGCGTGGGCAGTTTTAGCTTTTTTTCTGATGCATGGCACACGAGGTTAATTACGGCTGGCATTATTATTCATCAGTCGTTGCCTGTGGGTTTGTTTAAGACCTTATTTAAGCGCACTGATTTGCGCAATCATCGCAAAATTGTGGTAATTGATGACGACATTGGCTATACCGGTAGCTTTAATTTGGTTGATCCAGAGTTTTTTAAGCAAGATAAAGATGTAGGGCAGTGGATCGACTTAATGATGCGTATCAAAAGCGATAAGTCAGTCAGTGTGGTCACTGCCTTGACCGCAGTGAGTGTCACTGATATCGGAGCTGAGAGCTCGCGCAACCTAAAACTGCTGGGTAAGCGTATTGAGGCCATCATCAATACTTATACCCGAAAGCTATATCACCCAAAGCCTGCGATTAATGATGTCAATGACAAGGCTACTGGCTATTTGGCACGCCAGATATCTTCTTTTCATTTGAGCAGTGAGTATGGGCGTGAGTTTAAGGCCAATAACCAAACCTTAACCCTAACGCCAGACCCTGAGCAAGTTGTAGGGGAGAAAACGACAGAAAGCCAGAGTCCTCAAGCGTTACAGGCCCTAAAAGAGCAAGCACTTGACTATATGCGACCATTGGCCAATCTTAAGCCAGTTAGCAATGTGTTGGCTCAGCTTATCCCATCAGCTCCACGTATTACGGAGCACGTTATCTATCACACTTTATTGACTATCTTTCATCGTGCTGACCACGGTATCCAGATTACCACACCGTATTTTGTGCCTGATGAGGCATTGCTTGCGGCCTTGACAACAGCTGCAAAGCGTGGGGTTGAAGTCACTTTAATTTTGCCAAAAAAAGTCGATTCTTTTTTAGTACAGCACGCTTCGCAATCTTCATATTCGATTTTGATGGAAGCAGGGGTGAAGATTGCTTTGTTTAAAGGTGGCTTGCTTCATGCTAAAACAGTGGTGGTTGACGATGACTATTGTTTGTTTGGAACGGTGAATATGGATATGCGCAGTTTTTATTTGAATATGGAGGTGAGTTTGGCTTTATATTCGTCACAAATTGTGGAGCAGGTTAAGGCATGTCAACAGGCGTATTTGACTCAATGTGAAATGCTTGATTTAGTTCGCTGGAATACTCGTCCACGCTATAAGCAGTTGTTTGACTCTGGTATCCGCTTGTTTAGTCCCTTGTTGTAGTTAGCTGGTTGGCAAAAAGAAAATCCATTCCTTGAGATATATTAACTTGAGATATGTTAAAAAGCCATCTCCAGATGTGAGAAGTGTGAAGAAAATCCATCTCCAGCCCTTCTTTTAAAAAACGAAGGGGGCATAGCCTTGTGTGTGTTATGGTTTGGTGTATGTCAGGGTATTGTACGTGGGTTGGGTTGTGTGTTGCTAGTTGGGTTGTGTGTTGCTAGTTGGGTTGCTTGTGGCTTGGGTGCGAGTTGTTAGGTAGGTGTAAAATGGTTATGCTAAGCAGGATAAAGTAGGGTAGAATAGTTGCTATTTTTTTGGTTGCTGCTGCTTTTGGTTGTGTGTGGCTGGGCGGTGGCAATTGGTGATGTTATAAATTTTCAGGTAGAAATGGGCTGAGCATGGCAGATATTAATAATAAAAATAGTTCGGAACCCATCTGTGCCAGTACCTCAAATACGCATGATGTATCAAAGACTTACCCTGTGCCTTGGTATTACAAATTGGCGATTAAGGTGCTTAAGCCTGTGTATCGGTGTGTTTTGTGGCACCGTCATCAGCAGGCAAAAAAGACGGGGTTGCCAATGGCGGATTATGCTACTGAGGTGAATGCGCGATTTGGAAAGCTGTATCCGTCAGCGCCGATATTGACGGCAAGTAAGGATGAGCTGATTGCGCCGAGTGTGTTTAAAAATCGGATGATTTGGTGTCATGCGGTGTCGCTTGGAGAGACCAATACCATTGCTCCAATGTTACGTCAGATGCTGGCACAAGGGGCGAGGATTTGGTTGACTAATACTACACAGACGGGTTATGCGCGTACGCAGAGCTTATTTGCAGAAGCGCTGGCGACACAGCAGATGGTGCATAGCTTTGTGCCAGTGGATGATGTGGCGGTGATTCAGAAATTTGTTGATCAGGCGAAGCCAGATTTGGTGATGTTTGTTGAGACAGAATTGTGGGCAAATATCTTGGCAGTATTGCATCAAAGGGGTATTCCTTCAGTATTGGTCAATGCCAGATTATCGCAAAAGTCATTTGATAATTATGCAAAGTTTGGTACGGTGAGCCAAGGCATGCTGCATAATATTAGTATGATTATTGCACAAGATGCAGATTCTGCGAAGCGATTTCGTAAGTTGGGTGCTCCTGTGCCTAAGATTCGCTGGGCGGATTCGCTGAAGTGGTCAACCAGTCCGCTTGATCTATCATCAGAATTGGTCGGTCAAGTGCAAGCAGAGCAGTTGTGCCAGTTGCAAGCTAGGTTTTCGGTTGCAGGTACCGATGCGTTGCATAGTCGTCCGATTTGGGTGGCTGGTAGCACTCATGAAGGTGAAGAGGTACAAGTATTACAGGCGCATAAGAAATTGTTGCAACAGGTGGGGATGGAGCAGGCGCTGTTAATTTTGGTGCCCAGACATCCTGAGCGCTTTGATGCGGTGGCAAAGCTGGTTGAACAGTCTGGACTAAAGTTTAATAGGCGCAGTGAGCAACAGTTGATAGAGACAGATACGCAAGTATATCTGGCCGATAGTATGGGTGAGCTGATCGATTGTTATCAGCTGGCGGATGTGGCCTTTGTTGGTGGCTCGCTGGTGAATGTTGGTGGACATAATCCGATTGAAGCGTCCTGTTTTGCAAAGCCTGTGATTATGGGGGTTTATATCCAGTCTTGCCATGAGGTGGTGGCTGAGCTAAGCTTGGCTGGAGCGTTGCAAGTGGTGGCGTCAGCAGATATACAGGATAATAAAGACAACGTGACAAAACACAGTAATAAAAGAAACAAAAAAGATAAATATCAGCCAGAACAGCCAGAGCTGAGTCTTTATAATGCGCTTAAACTATGGCTTACCGAGCCAAGCCTGGCCAAACATGCAGGTAAAAAAGGACAACAGTTAGTCGCTAAAAAAAGTGATGCGATGCAAAGACAGTTAGCGATGATTGAAAAGCTGTTGGCTAATCATAATAAGCAACAACTGGTGCCTGATGTACGCCAAGAGGTGTTGGATTTTGATCACTTTGAGGTGCGTCAGCGTACAGATTAAGAGGGCTACAAACAGTAACATAAATTCTATCTAAATCTATTTATAATCACTTACTATGAATAGATTATTAAGCATAAAACAAGCAGCTGACCGATTAGGCGTTTCTGTCTCAACTCTACGGAGATGGGATGAGACAGGTGTGCTTGTCGCCCAAAGAACGCCAAAAGGTCATCGTAGATACGATTTGTCTAAAATAAACCCAAACCTGACTCACAGTAAGGTGGAACAACAACGCAAAACCATAGCTTATGCTCGTGTATCAAGTCATGACCAAAAGCCAGACTTGCAGCGTCAAATTGAGATGCTTGAGCTGTACTGCT
>NZ_KB907667.1 GCF_000382145.1 Psychrobacter lutiphocae DSM 21542 | reverse complement strand
GTAGATGCTTTTAAGACCATATAGCCAGTAGTTCTTTCTGATGATACCTATGCTTTGAGGATGATAGCCAAAGTCTTTACCTATGCCTTCTAAGGATTTGTTTTGACTGAGTTGATGTAATATAAGCAGTTTGCCCCGTGCTCTTGGTTTAGATTCAACTTTTGATAGCTTCAGAAAGTCGTGATCGCTTAACTTATGATTTCTAGGCGTTATTTTTGGCATACTGGCGTCGTAATAGTAAATAATAATTTATTATATATTATTTCTTGGAATTGGTATTATTTGACTACGCTCACCAAAAAAACAACAACACAAAAAAAGGCATAGCTGAAAATCTCAGCTATGCCTTAGAGCTTTTTCTATATTTCCACTATTAATTTTTTCTTAATAATAAGAAAGACCTATGTTACATAAAAACACATATACTTACAAAGTATTAACTATTTATCTTCTTATATTTCATACGTTTAGGACCTGCGTCATCGCCTAAAGTTTTCTTACGATAGGCTTCAAACTCAGAGTAGTTACCGTCATACCAGATTGGACCTTCAGGCTCAAACGCCAAGATATGGGTCGCGATACGGTCTAAGAACCATCGGTCATGCGAGACCACCAATACTGAGCCTGGGAATACCTGAATGGCATCTTCTAGCGCACGTAAAGTCTCTACATCAAGGTCGTTTGACGGCTCATCCAGTAGGATGACGTTTGCGCCTTGCTTTAAGGTTTTCGCCAGTTGCAGACGGTTGCGCTCACCACCAGACAAGTTACCCACCAGCTTTTGCTGATCCTGACCTTTGAAGTTAAAGCGGCCAATATAAGCACGGCTTGGGGTTTCATAGTCACCAACTTTGATGATATCAAGGCCGTCAGATACTTCTTCCCACACTGTCTTATTGTTATCCAAGTTATCACGTACCTGACCCACATAAGCGACCTTGACACTCTCACCCAGCTCAACTGTCCCTGTGTCTGGCTTATCCAAGCCAGTCATCATGTTAAATAAGGTGGTCTTACCCGCACCATTTGGCCCGATAATACCAACGATAGCACCTGGTGGTACGTTAAAGCTTAGGTTTTCGTACAATAGACGATCACCGAAAGATTTTGAGATGTTATTCACCTCAATCACTTTGTTGCCTAGACGAGGACCAGGCGGAATATAAATTTCTGAGGTTTCGTTACGCTGCTGGAATTCTTTTGAGTTCAGCTCCTCAAAGCGCTGGATACGAGATTTGGACTTGGCCTGTTGACCTTTTTGGTTTTTACGCACCCACTCAAGCTCTTTTTTCAGCGCTTTGGCAAATGACTCTTCTTGCTTTTGCTGCTCTTCCAAGCGTTTGTTTTTCTGCTCTAGCCACTCAGTGTAGTTACCCTCATATGGATAGCCATAGCCACGGTCTAGCTCTAAAATCCACTCTGCCACGTTATCAAGGAAGTATCTATCGTGGGTAATGGCAACGATGGTACCGCTAAAGTTCTTCAAGAACTGCTCGAGCCATGCAACAGACTCCGCGTCTAAGTGGTTGGTCGGTTCATCAAGAAGTAGCATATCTGGGCGTGATAACAACAGACGGCACAATGCCACACGGCGCTTCTCACCACCTGACAGCTTGCTCACATCAGCATCCCAAGGCGGCAGACGCAGTGCATCGGCTGCTTTTTCAAGCTGAGTGTTTAAGTTGTGTGCATCCCACGCTTGGATGATATCCTCCATCTTGCCTTGCTCTTCGGCAAGCTTATCGAAGTCAGCATCTGGCTCAGCATATTCTGCATATATTTGATCCAAACGCTCTAGCGCATCAAGCGCCTCACGCATGCCATCTTCTACGTTGCCACGCACGTCTTTGCTCTCATCCAGTTGCGGCTCTTGTGGTAGATACCCTATCTTGATACCAGGCTGGGCACGAGCTTCGCCACTATACTCGGTATCCACACCTGCCATAATGCGTAATAAGGTTGACTTGCCTGCACCGTTGATGCCTAAGACACCAATTTTTGCGCCAGGGAAGAATGACAAGCTAATGTCTTTTAAGATTTCACGTTTAGGTGGAACAAGTTTTGACACCTTGTTCATGGTGTAAATATATTGTGCCATTAAGACTCCGTTATTCGTTTTAGGCCTTATTTAAAAGCAATTAGAAAAGGGATAATCAGTTAAAGGGCATTATCGCATATTGGCGTACAGTTATCATCTTATCTTGTTGGCTTGATAAAAATACTAAAGACAATCTGTGCTAAAGCAGATAAGATAGATAATACCTAAAAAAATTCGATTAAAAAGGCGTTTATTATGAAACCATCCATCACACATAACTCCAATGACAATCAATTTGAAACAACCATCGATGGTCATACTGGCTTTATCAGCTATCAAGACCAAGGCGATACCATTGTTTATGATCACACTATCGTGCCACCAGAGCTTGGCGGTCAAGGTATTGGCTCAGCACTGGTAAAACACGCGTTAAATTATGCGCGTAGTGAAGGCAAAAAGGTAATACCTGAGTGCTCATTTGTGGCATCATACATCCAGAAGCATCCTGATTACCAAGACTTAGTGAAGTAAGCAGCGACTAACTGTCATCAATTAACTGCTATAAGCCAACAGACATTCACTCACAGTCATAAGCCTTTATTTGACTACTTATCTGCGACTATATTTCGTACATTAGGAGACATCATGAGTCATCTCACTGACGCTCAAGTAGAGCTACAATTACAAGACCTGAACGGCTGGCGCAAAGAAGGCAATGCCATTGTCAAAACCTTTATTTTCAAAGACTTCGTAGAAGCAATGAGCTTTATGGTGCAAGCAGCATTTCGTGCGCAAGAGCTAAAGCATCATCCTGAATGGCGCAATATCTATAACGAAGTGCAGGTACGCCTAACCACTGAAGACTTAAATGGTATCACCAGCCATGATATCCGTCTAGCAAAGCGTATGGAGGAGATTTTTGAAAACTATAACGCAGCCGGCGCTGGTGGTATAGAAGAAGATTCGCTATAAAGACAGTGCTGAAGTAGTTTTAGTGCTGTAAGTCGCCAGTTTTTTTGATAAGCTGTTGCGCTAAGTTATAATTAACATACCCCACTCTCAACTTATTACAATCCAATGTAGGCTGGTGCTTTTAGCCCAGCGAAATCTATTTTTTAACCAAATATGCTAGGCTAAAGCCACAGCCTACGTAAAGAGTTGAGATTGGGGTAATTAACATGTAAATATCAACTGCTTAGAAGCAATATTGCCTCTAACAATACTCACTCTTATCTTATTCTTTAGGTTAATACTCTGTGGCAAATTTTAGAACCCACCTCACTGGCGGCTTTGCAGTCAGTGGGGTTTTGGGCTTAGTAACTTATAAAGCTGGGCTGGTCAATGCCGACCAGTTTTTGATGTGCGTGTTGGCAGGAACTGTTGGTGGACTTTTGCCAGATATTGACTCCGACAACTCTACACCGATTAAGATGGCTTTTGATTTAATCTCACTCACCAGTGCATTTGCGTTGATTATCCATTGGCGCAGTGAGCTATCTTTGCTGTCGATGATATTATTATGGCTTGCTGGATATGGCTTTGTACGCTATGCCATTTTTGCTGTTTTTACACGACTAACTGTACATAGAGGCATCATTCACTCTGTGCCGTATATGCTGGTGCTGGCCTTGGCCTTAACCAGCTTTAATTATTATGTACTGCAAACACCGTCCATTGTCAGTTGGTTTTATGGTATTTTTTTATTCATTGGCGCTATGGTGCATTTGGGTTTAGATGAGCTGTATAGCGTAGATTTGCTCAATCAGCGTCTAAAGCGTTCCTCTGGCACAGCGATGAAGTTTTATAAACATACACAGCGCTTTTATTATTTGGGCCTATACACCATACTGCTGATGCTTGTATTTGTCTCCCCACCTTTTGAGCCATTTTTACGCAAAGTCAGTGATCCCATAACTTGGTGGTTATTAAAAGATGCCATCTTGCCAGAGGTGCTGACTCGCTAGCTTGTTATATTGCTAATGCGTGATTTGATTTAGACTAGGGCGTGGTAAGCCTTCACGAATCTGTTTTGAAAATGCCTCAAGATCTTGATTGTCCTCATAGCTAAAGTCTGCAACTTTAGGATTAATATGCGCCTTGACATACCACTGTGAAATATCCCAATCTGCCTGATCAGGTAGTACGCCTTGATCATACAGATAATTGGGCACATACCCTGACATCAACACACGATAATCCCAAGGGAATACTTTATCATCAATTTGACGTAACATATCAAAGATAACTGTCGTACAGTTGCGCAGCAGGGTGTTATACCATTTAGCCTCCTGCTGCAACGCCTCACCTTGCTGTAAATACGCCCAAAATAATGCTTGAACCTGCTCACGACTCAGACCCTGCAGCGGAAACATATAGACTTGCTCGCCACGCACATTGCTACGGGTATAGACGATATCTCGCTCTTCAGAGGCAACGACAGCCATCTCAAATTGTTTGACAAAACCACCAAACACTGAGAAGGACTCATCTTGCTCCTTGCGAATTTCTATCGAAAAGCTAAGCGGCCTGTCGTCTTCAAACCGAAAGCTTAATAAAGTGTGTGCAATTTGCTCACCCATCCAGTAAGAGTTGATAATATCAATGCCGCTAAGCTTACTGATATCTACTGTACGCTCACGCCAGCGCTCATTGAGCACCACATCTTGTCCACCTTTGTCCACCGCTTTGTAATAATACGGCTGTGTTGGCTGTATCAGCTCTTGCGCATCTGATTTGCGCACCCAATCGAAGTCTCGGACATTATAGATAGTGACTAAGTTAGGATCTTCTGCATCCTGCTGATAGCTTAAAATCTGACTCACCTCTGCCATCCACGGTCTATCTTGCTTTGCAGGCAACCACGCAAACCAAGCCGCCACCAGTAACCAGAAGATACCATATCCTGCTAGCCACCGCTGCCACAGACGATGTTGGCTGATAACAAAGTACAAGGTAACCGTACTTATAGATGCCCACATAGCAACAGCCAACCCACGCAATATTGGATGGTCATTAAGATGTACCCAAAATATTAGCCCTGCCCAAAATGCGGTCAGCAGCATCAACACCGACAACACCACTTTGACCAGAATAGGTATTACCCTCTGACTCAGGGTAGAATCTGAATCTGACTGTGTGAATAGGCTAAATTGTGACATACTAGGTTAAGCTCCTAAAGCCAATGAAGCGCTTAGTTTATTGTAGTCTAGATAACATGGCAACTGACCATCTGTAATGACTATCACAAAACAGTAAGCAAAATATTAGCATTTAACATTGAATATAAATGCACCTTGAGATAAAGTGAGAGCAACTTAACAACCATACGAGGTGATACGTCTCTCATGTCTGATGACAATTCTAGTACATCCAACTGGTCAATGCGCGGACTAAAACGCTGGCTACATACTGCGCCAGAAACACGTGATGAATTAATGAAATTGGTACAAGACTCACGCCAGTTCTTAGAGCCTGATACGGTAGATATGCTTGAGGGTGTCCTCGACTTACCCGCTACTCAAGTACGTGAGATTATGACACCACGCCCACAAGTTGAGGGAATTCGAGAGCATGATAGCTTAGCGGATATCATGGATATGATAATGGAGACTACGCACTCACGCTACCCAGTATTTGATAGCCAAGACGATGATGCTGTGATTGGTATTTTATTAGCAAAAGACCTCATTCCATTGTTGGTAAAAAAGATTCGTGAAAAAGAAGAAAATCACACCAAGTTTCACTTAAAGTCATATATCCGCCAACCTCTGTATATCAGTGAAACTGCCCGTTCCGATACCTTACTACGCTCTTTACAGCGTACCCAGGTTCACATGGCAGTGGTGGTCGATGAGTTTGGCAATATGACAGGGGTCGTCACCATGGAAGATCTGCTTGAAGAGATTGTCGGTGATATCGTTGATGAGCATGATGACTTTAATGAAGACAGCGATATGAACAACATCGTACCTCATCCTGAAAAGCCCAATACTTGGATCGTCCAAGCCTCAACCTTAATCGAAGACTGTAATGAAGAGCTAAATACCACTTTCGATGACACAGATGTCGATACGATGGGGGGCTTGGTCATGCAGGAGCTGGGCTATGTTGGTGACCTAGAAGGACAAAGCGTGATCACCCAAAACTGGCACATTTCAATTATCGATGTGGAAGGACGCTTCATAAAGGTACTTGAGCTGACACCTGTCTTTGATGAGGCCGTCTCAAATGACAACTAACCACATCATGATCATAAAGCCTGTCAACAATCTTAACCACCGCTCAAAGCCACAGCGTGACGTGACCAGTACGAAACTAGGCATTTGGAAGCTAGGCGCATGGATAAGTGGGTGGATAGGCGCTTCAACTAACACTGGCTTTGTGAACACTGCTGTGCTTAGCGCTACTTTGATATTGCTCAATGCCTGTACGACCCTAAATCCAACCAACCAGAGCCAACAAGTAGTCACAGATTCAGACACACCCATTATCGCCTTAGTGCTAGGCGGTGGTGGCGCTAAGGGCTTGGCGCATGTCGGCGTTATTAAGTCACTTGAAGCACATCATATTTATCCCAATCTTGTGGTCGGTACCAGTGTCGGCAGTCTTGTCGGTAGTCTCTATGCCAGTGGGCAATCTGCAACAGAGCTAGAATCACTCGCATTATCTTTTAAAGATAGTGACATTACTGACTTTACGCTTTCTTATCAAGGTATTATCGAAGGCAAAAAGCTACGCAACTTTGTCAACACTCAAGTACATAACCAACCAATTCAAGCATTTCCCATTCGCTTTGCCGCTGTCGCTGCTGAAAAACACTCGCACAAAAAGGCAGTCTTTACCGAAGGTGAGGCTGGACTTGTTGTACAGGCTTCAAGCAGTGTGCCCAATGTATTTATTGCCCCACGCATTCCAGATCCAAAAACCTCAGGCATCATTGGCAAAAAGTATGTAGATGGTGGCGTAGTCAGTATTGTGCCAGTTGACACTGCCAAAGCACTAGGAGCAGATGTGATCATTGCCGTTGACTTGCAAGTGGGCACAGGGACAATTCAAAAAGAGATAACTATAAACAATAGCCGCACTCAATTTACGCCTTTTGGCCTTCTAAGCCATCATCAAAACAACAGTCAAAACAGGAGAAGCATTTGGTCACTGATAGAACAAGGCTATAACAGCTATGCCAATACCAGCAACCACTCAAGCCATACTCAAAGCTATCAAGCACTGAATCAAGCGGAGATTGCTCGTGCCGATATCATTATTCGCCCAAATGTCAGCTCTATCAGTACTATCAACACCTTAGATAGAGAGCAGGCTATTAACGCTGGAGTACAAGCCACTGAACAAAGCCTGCCAGCAATACAAGCTGCCATTCAACAAGCAGCCAAAAGCGCTAAAAAATAGACAAAAAAACCCGCAACCAAAAGTTGCAGGCTCTTGTATGTCAGTTGAAGCTATCAACTAACGAACAACTGCACGATACTTCACCACAGCAGTCTCATTGATGCCTAAACCTTCAATCGTCCAACGTAAGCTTTTATAATAGTCTAATGGTAAATCTTGTAACTGACCATCGACTCGACCACGTAGTGGCATGTGGTTGTACTCACGACCATCTAGGCTGGCAGAGGCAGTATTTGGAAATACCTCACCCACCAATCTAACCTCATCAGGAATGCTCATGGTCACCTCCATTTTACGCATACGGTCGCTACTATTATTAGTAAAATAACCATGATACTCAATCACATTTCCCTTTTGTAAGCGTGTATTGGCGTCTATTGGTTTCAATACGGGCTGACCTTGCGCATCGACACTAATTAAAGCAGCCACTGTTTTCGTCACCACAGTTGGTGCTTGCGCCTGTTGCTGTTGTGCTTGCGCTATCCCAGTGGCAACTTGCTCTGTCTCTGGCGTAGGTAGCATGGCTTGTACGCTCAAGCTAGCTGCTAGCAAACAACTAGTTGCAACAGCTTTGCTGACTGCAAATCCAGTGATACGTTTTGAAAAGTTTACGACATAAGATTTCATAAAACATCTTTCCTTTATTAGTGGTTGTTGGGTATGTGATTGGGCTTTGTTCAATCTAGATAAATGCAAACTGACTCCGATTGGCTGGATGTTATTTATCTATTTGTTTATTTTTGAAGATATTAGTTTCGGATAATAGCTTTTTAAATGCATCAATATAGCAAAATAGCAGTTTAAGTAAACACCCTTTATTGTTGACTTTTATTGTTGACTTTTCTTATTACTGACTTGTTCAGTGTAGTGGCTGTTTTACTTCCTCCCCTCGCTAAAGGGTTTGCATGTTGTTAGTGTGACCGATTTAGAATTTGTCTGCAATGCCTGTTGTATTTTAGATGGCAATTGTTGTCGCTTAATATCTCTACCCTAAACAGCGGGATTTTATAGTGACTGGTGATAAATCCATTTTTAAAGGTGGTTGTGCAAATCAAAGGCGATGGTACAAATTGATAGACACGCTCTAATTATCCTAAAATAAAGATAGCCCCAGTTGCTATTTTTTGTTATCGTAAAAGCTTATACAGTGTTGACTACACTTATTTGAAATATTGTTTATTCGTAATATTGTTTATTCGTAATATTGTTGCTGTTAACGGTTTGATGCGGTTAACCGTTTGAGCTCTCTTAAACCAAAGCCCATTGTGATAACTTTGATATGATAGATACCGATATGCCTCAGATTATTCCCGATTATGTCCATTGGTTTCGTAACTCAGCCCCCTATATCAACACCCATCGTGGCAAGACCTTTGTCATTATGTTTGGTGGCGAAGCAGTTAACCACCCTAACTTTAGCAACCTTATCCATGACTTTGCCTTATTGCACAGCCTAGGTATTAAGCTAGTGTTGGTGCATGGCGCTCGTCCACAAATTGAAAAAAACCTTGCCAAATTTGGATTTGACTCCCCATTACATAACGATATTCGAGTGACTCCAAGAGAGGCGATGCCCACTATCTTAGAGGCAGTTGGTGCCATTCGTCTACAAATCGAAGCTCAACTATCGATGGGGCTGGCCAACTCACCTATGTATGGCTCTCGCATCGATGCAGTGTCTGGCAACTTCGTAACAGCTAGGCCTTATGGTGTCCGTGATGGCGTCGATTATCAAATGACAGGCGAGGTACGCTCCATTGATGTTGAGGCTATAAAAAATAACCTATTGCACAATCATATGGTCATTTTAGGCTCTATGGGCTACTCAGCAACAGGTGAGATTTTCAATCTATTAGGCGAAGATGTTGCCCTATCCGCAGCGATTGCGCTAAATGCCGATAAGCTAATCTTTTTAGGTGGCGAGACAGGCATTAATGAAGAAGGTCGCTTACTACACGCCATGATACCTAATGAAATTGATCGTTTCTTACGAGATCGCAGCTTAGATCGTGAAATTTACTATTTCTTGCATTGTGCTGCTCAAGCGTGTCGTGCTGGCATTCATCGCACTCATATCATCTCTTATGCTCAAGATGGTGCATTACTTGAAGAGCTCTTCACCCGTGATGGATCAGGCACCCTAATCAGTCATGACCCTTATGAAGAGATTCGCCGTGCTACCATCGATGATGTGGTCGGCCTTATCGAACTTTTATCGCCATTAGAAGAACAAGGCATCTTGGTACAACGCTCACGTGAGCGCTTAGAGCAAGAAATTGAGCTTTATAGTGTCATTGAGCGTGATGGCATGATTCTAGGCTGTGCCGCTTTATATCCGCTTGATGATGACTCTGCTGAAGTTGCCTCTATCGCCATTCACCCAGACTATCGCAATGGCAGTCGTGGTGCAGACTTATTGGCGTTCTTAGAACAACAAGCCCGTAGTCATGGCAGGCACCAGCTCTTTGCATTAACGACTCGTACCGCCCATTGGTTTGTGGAGCAAGGCTTTGAAGAAGTCAACGCAGATACCTTACCTAAGCCTCGCCAAACCACCTACCATAATGGCCGCAATTCAAAAGTTTTTAGAAAAAAACTGTAACTGCGAAATCGTTATTTACTAAAAATCAAAACTCATAAATAAAGACCGGCTATATTATAGTTATAGCCAGTCTTTGTTTTATCTGCTTTTAGTTAATTTAAAACAAAAGCAAACTATCGCTGACATGTTACGCTTATTGCGCAGGACTCTCAGGCATCTTCGGGTTTATTTCAAGCACACCAACTTTAAAAATAAGGGTACTGTTTGGTGGGATACCTTGAGCGCCAATCTCACCATAGGCTAAGCTGGCTGGAACATATAACTCATATTCACCACCCTCTTTCATCAATTGCAGACCTTCAGTGAAGCCAGGGATCATCTGAGATACAGAGAAGATGACTGGCTCACCACGCTCATAAGAGCTGTCAAACACTGTACCATCTAACAATTTGCCTTCATAATGAGCTCTAACAAAGTCTTGTTCGGTGATAGACTTACCAGTGCCTGGCTTCAACACCTTATATTGTAAACCAGATTCTGTGACTTTCACTCCTTCTTTTTTGGCATTTTCAGCAAAGAATTTGTCACCAGCTTCTTTATTCGCCACTGCTTCTTGCTGCATTTTTTCCATCATCTCAGCTTCTTTTCTTTCTTGATACTTAGTCATAACTTCATTCATATGCTCGTCACTGAGCACAGAATCCTTACCTTCATAAGCATCACGAAAGCCCTTTTCAAAAGTGTCCAGATTAAGATCATCCAAAGACTCTCTGTACCCTTCTGCTGTGGCATACCCCAAGCTGTAACCTACTTTTTCAAGTTCAGTACTTTGCTCAGTTACTGTGGCGCTTGAGCCACCTTTATCTGAGTTATTGCCATTATTAGCACAGCCAACAGATACGAAAGTACCCAACAAGGCGACAGCTAATAGTTTAGGAGTCATGATTTTTTTCATAAATAAGTTATCTCTTTTGTGAATTAAACACTGTGTTGTGAATTAAAAAACCCAATTCAATTAAATTGGGCCGTTTGTTTGCATCTTGACAAGGATCTGCTCAAATTATAAGGCTCATGATAGCAAAATTGAAATTCAATCACCATACAGCTTAGTTAATATGGCTGATTATTGTATAGAAAATGTTAACATCCTTCCCATAAGACACCAATAATCAAGCGAAATTTCAAAATAGCGGTTTATTATTGTTAACTATTCCGATAAAGTGTCGTTGTAAACTATCAATTATAAACAGGATTTATATTTAATGTTGCTCGTTACTATCACGAGATGAATATAATGTGTCCTCAAAGCCACTTATATTTAATTAGCATATATAAATACTTTGTTAAATATTTAGTTTAATAAGCACTGGCTAAATAGCTTATAATCATCTATAAGGCTATTAGCTAATTAAAAAGTTATGAGCTATCTGCGCATTTTCCTTATGAATAACAGAATAAGCACGCTTTCATAAACACTGTTTAGTTATGAGCCTTGTTTAATCATGCCAGATAGCTCACACGATAAAATTCTATGCAAGGGCTATATTAGGCCTTTATATTGCAATATATTAATAGGAGAAACAACATGGACAACATGTTTGTTTGGTTTAATAACAATCTTGGCGGACCAATTGGCTCGATTATCGCAGCCATTTTAATCTTCGTCATCGGCTGGTTAATCGCTATGGCTCTTGGTGGTGTCGTACGCAACCTACTTGCCCGTGTGAACTTAAACCAACGTATGAATAGCTCAACTGGTCGCACTTACGATATCGAAGGTATTGTCGCAAAAGTCATTTTTTGGTTTATCTTCTTAATGGCCATCTCAGGTGCATTAAGTGTCCTTAGTTTAGACGCCATATCTACCCCCTTCTCCAACATGATTAGTAGCGTTTTAACCTTCATTCCAACACTGGCAGGCGCTGTTGTAACAGGCGTGATAGGTTGGGTTGTAGCGACAGTAGCACGCAGTGCTATCAATACCGCTTTATCCAAAACGACCTTAGATGAAAAACTAAGCGAAGAGGCTGGTGTACAACCAATGAGCAGCACCATCGCTGATATGGTGTACTGGGTTATCTTACTATTCATCTTAGTCATCGTTTTAGGTCAATTACAGCTAGATGGTTTATTTGCTCCTTTAACCGCTATGCTACACAAAGCCGTTGGCTTTATCCCTAACATCTTCTTAGCAGGCCTTGTCTTCTTTGTTGGCTATATTGTTGGCAAAATTGTCCGTGGTATCGTGACAAATATGGTAGCCAGCCTAAACCTACAATCCTTTGCAGAAAAAGCAGGTATCAGTAATAAGCGTGAAAACAGCTTACCAAACCTAGCTGGTTCACTTGCCTTTTTATTGATTATCATTCCGACTACTATTGTTGCTCTTGACGTCTTAAATATTGAAGTTATTTCTCGTCCAGCAATGAATATGCTAAATAAAATCTTGGACGCTGTGCCAAATATCATCACTGCAGCAGCTGTCTTGATTATCACCTACTTCATTATCAGAATCGTCGCTAATACCGTAAAAAGCTTACTAGAAAATACAAATATCAATGCACTGCCTGCCAAAGTTGGCTTAGATAGCATCATGGGTAACACACAAGTTTCTGACCTTGTTAGTTATGTCATCGTCTTCTTTGCTATGCTATTTGCAAGTATTGCGGCAGCTGATCTATTAGGCTTTGAACAAATCTCTAATATCGTTACTATGTTCATCGCATTTGGCGCAGATATTATTTTAGGTGCAATCATCCTCTTCATCGGATTCTGGTTAGCCAACTTGATTGCAGGTGCTATTGAGCGCTCTGACAAAGGCACTCAGTTCCTTGCAAATATCGTCCGTATCCTTATCATGGGTCTTGTATTGGCGATGGGTCTAAGAGCAATGGGTATTGCAGACTCTATTGTAAACTTAGCCTTCGGTCTAACGCTAGGTGCTGTTGCCGTAGCTTTTGCCATCTCATTTGGTCTTGGTGGTCAAGAAGCGGCTGCTCGCTTCTTACGCAAGCTACAAGACAAAGCTGAAGCTGAAGCTGAGAAAAAGAAAGTTGCAAAATCTGTTGCAGATACTGCTGAACAAACTGGTAAAGAACCTTCTATTACCACTGTTTCAGGTGATGAGCCTACCCTACCTGGCTCTGAAGACCAGTAGTCTTAATTCTCAAAAACTAGTGTGAAAGACATAACAAAAAAGGCAGCCTTAGGTTGCCTTTTTTTGTGCCTTCAGTCATATAAAATGATTATGTTATGTAATCACAGATTATCAGCAGTTGCTATACATCCTAATTCTTGTCAAAATCATGTTAATAAAAACTTATAAACAAAAGGGACATACCATGAAACGTTTTAATGATAAAGTCATCATCATCACTGGCGCAGACTCAAGTCTAGGTCGTGCCACTGCGCTAAGACTTGCCAAAGAGGGCGCTAATATCGTGCTTATCGGTATGAACAATAGGGTACTTAGCTATATCGCCGAGGAACTACCAGAAGATCATTCATGGATTAATGCAGGCAACCATCTGTCTGTCACCTCTGATATTACCAACCATGAGCAAGTGGAAAGGCTAGTCAATCACGTTATTGACAAATACCACCGTATTGATGCCATCATCAACATCAACACCACAGTAATCATGGAACAGCCACTCCTCGCCGAGCTTAGCAAACACAATGGCTCTGTTGTTAATGTCTGCTTACTGTCTGACTCAGATACTGCTTGGAGTATAACAGCTTATGCAAAAGCGAAGGATGCCACGATTCAGCGTACCAAAGAGCTTGCGCTAGAATATAGCACTCAGGAGATTAGGGTCAATGCAGTTGTTATTGGATTAACCAATGCAGATAACTGCGAAAGCAGTGATATAGAAGCAGAATTTGTAGAGCAAAGTCCACTAAGCAGACTGGTTGACTTAAAAGAGGCGGTCGAGGCAATTTCCTTTTTGGCAGATGAAGACATCCACTCAATCACAGGCGTCACTATACCTGTTGACAGTGGCCTAAGCTTAACACTTTAAGCTCGTAGAACCTAGCGTATTAGTGGCTCGTGGTGTCCATGCATCTTAGCATCTAGTGTTCAAGCCAGCCATCTACCAACCCAAACAATATGTAAGGTTCGCTTTGGCGAGCTACTTATTTAAAGGCGGATTACTTGTTTAAGTTTTTTAATAACTGCGACATTTTATCAGGATGCTTAGGCACTACCCCTTTATACTGAGCAAGTATCTTTACCAAATCTTTATCATAATCGCCAGTGGTATATACCGGCTTTAAAAAGCGGATTTGCTTGGTTTTATAATCCATGGCCACAGGAACAATCGGTACTTGCGCCCCATCAGCAATATAATAAAATCCAGTTTTCCACTTATCGGTATATTCACGAGTGCCTTCTGGGGACAATCCTAAAAATAGAGCTTCACTCGACTTCATTCGCTCAATACTGGCTTGTAACACCGAGCCCTTCTTACTGCGGTTAATCGGGATGATACCCGCCCATGTAAAAAAGCTGGCCAGCACTGGATTCTTAAACAGGCTGTCTTTGCCCATAATTTTCATGTCTAAATCAAGACCTAAGATGAGAGGAATCGCATAAAACCCATCAAAGTTTGAGGTATGTGGTAATGCTAAAAATATTGCCTTTGGCACATTAGGTATTTCACCAACCGCCTTCCACCCCAACAGTTTAAAAAGACAACGTGCAATAGGTGGCGCAATTGTGCCGCCACGTCGAGGCACTTTATCACCCAGATTTTTGAAGGTCAAACGCTTGAGCGTGGTCATGGTATTGTTTATGCTTGATGTGTCATTATTAGACATTAAATTGTATCCCTACTTTTTTTCTTTTCTAAATGTATTAGGGTCTGCACCTGTTTTACAGACCCTAAGCGACTGTCAAAAATCGCCCATAAATTACCTTCTTTCTTCTATTAAACCATAATCTCTGCCAAGTCGCCTTTGCTCTCTAACCACGTCTTGCGATCAGAAGCTCGTTTTTTGGCAAGTAGCATATCCATTACTCGGTTGGTCAGCTGCATATCATCCATATCTAACTGCACCAAACGGCGTGTATCAGGGTTCATCGTCGTTTCACGTAGCTGATCGGCGCTCATTTCACCTAGACCTTTAAAGCGAGTGATTTGAGGCTTTTTATTGCCTGGAACATTACTTAAGATATGCTCAAGCTCACTCTCATCAAGCGCATAATGCACCTCTTTACCAATATCAATTCGATACAAAGGTGGCATTGCAACAAATAAATGACCCGCATCGACCAACGCTGGGAAATGCTTCACAAACAGCGCACAAATTAAGGTCGCAATGTGTAGTCCATCAGAGTCCGCATCAGCTAGAATACAAATCTTGTCATAACGCAGCTCTGATAAGTCATCGGAAGCCGGATCCACACCAATGGCAATCGCAATATCATGAATCTCACGGCTGGATAAAACGGTATCAGGAGACACCTCCCAAGTATTCAAAATCTTACCACGCAGCGGTAAAATGGCTTGGAAATGACGGTCTCTGGCCTGCTTAGCACTACCACCTGCAGAGTCACCTTCTACCAAAAATAGCTCAGCACCCTCTCGGACACCACCTCGGCAATCTGCCAACTTTCCTGGTAGCGCAGGACCTTGGGTAATCTTCTTACGTGCCACTTTTTTGGCAGATTTTAAGCGTTTACCTGCTTTTGAAATCGCTAACTCTGCAATCTGAGTGCCCAACTCAGCATGTTGGTTAAGCCATAAGCTAAACGCATCTTTTGCTTGCGCTTGCACTGCAGCTGCCGCTTCTCGGCTTGATAATCGCTCTTTGGTTTGACCAGAAAACTGTGGCTCAGAAAACTTCAGCGACAAAATATAGTTTACGCCATCCCAAACGTCTTCACCGGTTAATTTTACATTGCGTGGCAATAGATTATGAATCTCACAAAACTCACGTAGCGCCTCTAAGATACCGGTACGCAAGCCATTGACATGGGTACCACCTTGCGCAGTTGGAATCAGGTTGACATAGCTTTCTTGAATCGGATTACCACCCTCTGGCAGCCAAGATAGAGCAAAAGTCACCCCCGCACGCTCGCCTTCTTTAGCATCATAGGTAAAGTAAAATGGCTCTGGCGGTAATGTTTCTAACCCATCAAGCTGCTCATTAAGATACTCCACCACACCGTCAGCAAACTGCCAAACCACTTTGTCATTGTGAATGTCATCCACAAATTCGATGGTTAAACCAGCCGCCAGTACCGCTTTGGCTTTTAGATTGTGTTTTAACTGTTTAACGCTAAAGTTGGGACTGTCAAAAAACGACTCATCGACCCAAAAACGAACCTTAGTACCTTTTTTACGTTTATTTGAACTCACCGACTCGGTCAGCTTGGTGACTGGCACACCATTTTCAAACGCAATATCATACTGCGTACCATCACGCCATACCGTGACTTCTACCCGCTTTGATAGGGCATTAACAACGGATATACCAACACCGTGCAAACCACCAGATACTTGATAATTACTGGTATTAAACTTGCCACCTGCGTGTAAACGAGTCAAGATAATTTCAATACCCGTTTGCTTAAACTCAGGATGAATATCGGTTGGCATCCCACGTCCATCGTCCTCTACTGACAATGACCCATCACTATGCAATTGCACCTTAATAGTCTTAGCATGACCTGCCAATGCCTCATCAACTGAGTTATCAATAACTTCCTGCGCTAGATGATTGGGCCGCGTGGTATCTGTGTACATACCTGGACGACGACGAACTGGCTCTAGCCCCTCTAAAACTTCAAGTGATTGGGCTGTATATTTACTCACAATAACATCCTTTGCTTTATTCAGCGTTTCATTCTATTTATTTATTTGGTTATATTCACTATTATAACTAAAATTGGCAGAACAATTGTGGTCTGTCTATGGATTCACGACAGTATTTGGCGCATAGTTTCAAATACTGGCATAAAAAGACGCTAAGCAGTCACTCATCCATTATAAAATCATACTATCAGCGTTTTTATCTGCTCCATAATTAAGGGCAGTTGTTGATTAAAATCAGTCAATCGATGATCACCACCTGGCTGCAAAGTTACTGTCGCTTGCTCACCACGATAAAACTGAGTCGCTATCTGTGGATCTAGCAGCTCATCCCCTTCTTTGATAAGAGCCGCAACTTTGTTTGGATATTTAACAGAGGTCAGCTGATGCGCAGCAAACCAATTCAAGTCTTTCAACTGGATCTCCCAGCCTCCAGTAGTTTTATAGACCACCGTCTCAGGCTGCAACTGGTCAGGTGTCAACTGTAAATCGTCAATAAAGCGCTGTAAGCTAATATAAGGCTGTGTACTTGGATTGAGCAAATAAGCAGGGCAGCCTGTTTCATTACTGACCAATGTTGAAAAATAACCACCCAGCGAGCTACCCATGAGCACCACCGTACTGTCCGCTTGTTGCTGTTGCTGAACCAAACTAGATAGACTAGCAAACGCCTCAGCAGGTGGCTGATTTAGATCTGGACGTAGCACCTGTATTTCAGGATGATGATGCTTACAATAACGCTCCAATAACAAACCTTTCATAGATCTTGCTGAACTATCTAATCCATGCACATAAATAATCTTCATAACATCCTCTTGTTATCCATCTGTATTAGTAAAAAATCAAAAATAAGTTCATCAGACTATGATGCATCAAACAACGAAAGAAAGAAATCATGCTAAAATTGATTTAATCAAATAAGCTTATTCTTTACAGCTTTTATTTTGTTTTTACTTATATAGCTTTTTTACTTATATAACTACAAGTATATAGTCACAAGCCACCCTGACTGGTAGCAACTTATGTTTGACCAAATAGAACTATTTGAAATCGAAAGTCCTTGCATCGGTGTCTGTCAAAGCAATAAAAAAGGATATTGCTTTGGCTGTTTGCGTAGCCGTCAAGAACGCCAATTATGGTTAAAGATGAGTAATGAAGAAAGACGAGAGGTGTTGAGGCTGATTGTAGGTCGAAAACAAAGAATTGAACGAATGCGTGCTCGTCAAAGACAGCAAATAGAGTTAGATTTTGAGGAAGATATTGGGGTTAGGGATTTGTTTGGGGAGTATTAAGTCACAGTTAAAATATTTTATTTTTACTAGATTATTTTATTGGTTACATTTATATAAT
Organism: Psychrobacter lutiphocae DSM 21542; assembly: GCF_000382145.1. Taxonomy (GTDB): domain Bacteria; phylum Pseudomonadota; class Gammaproteobacteria; order Pseudomonadales; family Moraxellaceae; genus Psychrobacter; species Psychrobacter lutiphocae. The sequence goes on along the minus strand of NZ_KB907667.1, from coordinate 1,257 downwards.
AAAAACACTTATCATTTTTTTAACAATACATCCATTCTTATCACTTCATCTTTACTTAGATAAAATAAAGAAAAAATAATACTTAAATAAAAATTATAATGTCCGACAAGTGAGACAAATTAAAGAAATATTAAATTGATTAAGGAAATACACGCATAAATTCTGTAAAATCAAACTAAGCCAACAATTTATAAAAACTAATAAGTTTTTGATTGATCTGAGGAAGTTATGAATTTAGCAGAGTTTATTCTGCAATATTGTAGAGAACATAAAATTAGCAAAGAAAAATTAGCGCGAAGTGCCAATATGTCACGCAGCACTTTGTATAGGATGATGGAAAAAGATAAAAACCCCACATTACTCAATTTAACAAAGCTTGCCATAGCAATGCAGGTTCACCCTCAATATTTAATCAAACTCGAATGGGAAAAGTATCAACTATCAGGATACGATGTCACTCCAATAGACCCACTAAATGAACCTATGATGTGGTTTAATACATCGTCATATGATAACTCTCACTTTATCGCTGAAACTATCTCTGATGGTAGTCTCGTTTGTGTCAATGAGCGCTTCAGTAAGACGTGGCGTATTCAGAATACAGGGGATACCGTATGGGAAAATCGTAAATTAGTTTGTCAAAATACTAATGACCCTTTAAACCATGAAGATTGCTTAAATAAATTTAATAGTTTATTCAACTTTCACATAATACCTCTACAAACATCAATTCCAATACCTTTAGTTAAACCTGGTGAAACCGTTGATTTAACAGTCGAGTTTATTGCGCCCTCTGTTCCTGCCTCTGTCTTCTCTTACTGGAGGATTGTTGATGAAAACGATGAGCTATGCTTCCCTGAATCGATAGGAGTATATCTACAAGTACAAGTAGTATCTGCTGGTCCTGCTGCTACCCAAAATTAAAACTAGGTTTATATGAAATATGTAACAAAAAAAAGCCCCCATTCAAATTAATGAACGGGGGATTTAAGGTATAGGGAGCTGACGATGACCTACTCTCACATGGGCGAACCACACTACCATCGGCGCTACGATGTTTCACTTCTGAGTTCGGGAAGGGATCAGGTGGTTCCATCGTGCTATTGTCGTCAGCAAAGGGGGTATAGATATGAGTTGGTTAAGGTGTTAGCTTAACTTTGTATTGACTAGTAATATCAAGAACCTGAATCAAGGTTGCTATAAATAAGCAATCATCAGGATGATATCGAAATAATTGGCGACATACAAAACCACTTG
>NZ_KB907666.1 GCF_000382145.1 Psychrobacter lutiphocae DSM 21542 | reverse complement strand
CTTTCTGATGATACCTATGCTTTGAGGATGATAGCCAAAGTCTTTACCTATGCCTTCTAAGGATTTGTTTTGACTGAGTTGATGTAATATAAGCAGTTTGCCCCGTGCTCTTGGTTTAGATTCAACTTTTGATAGCTTCAGAAAGTCGTGATCGCTTAACTTATGATTTCTAGGCGTTATTTTTGGCATACTGGCGTCGTAATAGTAAATAATAATTTATTATATATTATTTCTTAGAATTGGTATAAGTTTACGAAAAAAGCTTATAAAGGAACAGCTGACTTGCAAAGCAACAGAAAGCTGCCTATGATAACAATTATTAATTATAGTCAAAGAAGTCTAAAATGGTTACAAGGCAACCGAGCGCAGGTACTACAAAGGTAGGCTTAGCGAGGTTAACACTGTAACTCTTTAGTAGTTCGCTGACGATAAACACTCTTGTCGGGGTGCTTGGATCATACTTTCAAGATTTTTGAATTGAAAGCTGGTCCTTGCTGAGAGTCACCCGTGAACCTGAAGCAGTTAATACTGACGTAGGAAACAAGCAAAACCTAACCCACTTTACACAGAGTATATCTGCTCTGTGTCCTCGCTTACCTTGTTTCCATCTGGCTCACAGCTCCCCAGAGCAAACTCCAACCATACCCAGACAAGCCACCCATTCTTGGAAACAAATAAGCGTTATGAACTATCAAACCCTACGTGATAACTGCCCAACTTGGCAAGACTATATCCAGCATGACTTTGTCACTCAGCTGGCGGTCGGCACCTTGCCGAAACAAAGCTTCCAGCATTATCTCAAGCAAGATTACCACTACCTACTGCACTACACCCGAGTCATGGCACTAAGCGTCTATAAAAGTGACAATTTGGAGCAAATGCGTGTAGGTCAAGCCGGCATCAATGCCATGCTGGATCTAGAGATTGGCATGTATTTGGACTTTTGCCAACAGTGGGGCATTCCTCTTGAAGAGGTTGAAAATACGCCAGAGTCAGCTGCCACCATCGCTTATACCCGCTATCTACTCGATGCTGCTATGGCTGGCTCATTGGCCGAGCTGTATGCTGCTCTAGCCCCTTGCATGATGGGTTATGGTGAAATCGGACAGCGCTTAAAAGCACAAGACTATGTCGAGAACAACCCTTATCAGGCATGGATTGATGTGTTTGCCAGTGATGAGTTTCAAGCGGTCACTGCCCAAAATGAGGCGCACATTAATAGCCACTTCAAAGATGCCAACCCTGCACAACAAGCTAAGTTCCAGCGCTTATTTAATACCGCCTCACGGATGGAGGTTAACTTCTGGCAGATGGCATTAGATTTATCCTAATCTATGAGTCAATCAAGCCATCAGTAATCAACAATCAACAATCAACAATCAACAATCAATCATTAACAATCAAAACAAACGCATCAATAGCACGATAACTTTTTATCAAAAAACAACCAAGGAGAGAATCATGGCCGTATTTGACAAACATGCTAATGCTTATGACAGCTGGTTTATGGAGAACGAAAACCTACTGCTGAGCGAATTAAAACTAGTTGCCCATTTTTTGGACAAAGACAGCAACATCTTATCAATCGGCTGTGGCAGTGGCTTATTTGAGATGCTACTGGCAAGAGACTATGACATCCATATCAAGCACGGTATTGAGCCGTCAAAAGATATGGCAGAAATCGCCAAAAAGCGTGGCTTAAATGTCGAGGTAAATACCGCAGAAGCTGCTGACATTGAACCAAACACCTTTGATATTATTATGTTTAACGGCAGTGTCAGCTATATTAGCGACCTAGCCTTATGCATCAATAAAGCATGTGCGGCGTTAAAGCCTGGCGGTAAGCTCATTTTGATCGATGTGCCAAAAGAAAGTGGCTTTGCCAGCTTATATAATCTAGCCAGTGCTGTTGGTACTTGGGATCACCAGCTTTTGGCGCAGATTTCACCCAAAGACCCGTACCCTATCGAGCTGGTACGCACTGCAAACTGGCGCACCTCAGATGAGAAAATTGAGCTGATGCAAGCTGCTGGCTTAACCAACTTTAAATATGCCCAAACGCTGTTGACCCATCCTATGTTTGCCAATGACAAAGTACAAGACGTCATTGACGGTTATGATCGCGGCGATTATGTGGCGATTTGTGCACAAAAAAGTTAATCGGAATAGTTAAACAACTCCAGTAAAATCTTTCTAATATATGGCTGGCGTAGCGGTAACGACACCCAGCGGATCATATATTTGCAATGTGCTACCATTCGCATCCAACACCTGTTGGAGCCAATCCCGCCATCCACTCATATCTTGACCACCCACTGGCGCAGTGACTATTGGCTAGGAGCGTTCCAACATACGAGCGACCACTCCTAACCAAGTCACTGCAAGCCAGTGGTCGTCCAAGGATATCCGCTACTGTCGGGGCTAAACCGCACCCCAAGGCCACATTCAAGGCATAAATAAAACGCATTTCTTACGTCAAAATGTTGGGTCTCGTACCTCGACGCCAACCTACAAATCGTGCAAGTGTGAAAAAATCCATCCCCAGCCCTAAGAAACGTTAATAAAAGCTCTGGGGGAGCTTTTTAGCTTCGCAAGAGTCAAGCTGTGCTTGGCTAAAGACAAATCCATCCCCAGCCCTTCCTTTGAGAAAGGAAGGGAGCCAAACCTTATGTGAATCGTGGCTTGGATGGATTTTGGTTTTGCGCACGTAATGTGAATCGGAGGTGCGGTTTAGCCTTGATTGAAGCGGATATACTGACGTAGCTCATGGCGTTGCGGACTGTGGCGAGAGGCGGTGTCGTGGTAGCAGTAACGACTCTCGCTACGATAGTCCGCACGCCATGAGAGCGGCAGATAGTAGCGTAAAGCAAGATTGGCTCCTTGATATTAAGCTACTTTTTATTAGGGATATGCTCTAATTCACTCCCGAACTTTGCGATAAGCCTCGCTTAACTCCACCACTTCCACACAATATTGGATGGTAACTCGTCCCGATTGGTCAGCGCCCAGCTCATCTTGTACACAGGCCAATAGCTTGTCGGCGATGTCGTCTCGGATTTGCTGACTGCGTCCTGGCATTAAGCGCAGCTGTAAATAAACAAAGCCCTCAGCTTGCTGGTGGTCATCGGTGCCGACCAAAAAGGTATCGACATCGAGCATGCGGGCTTTGATCGCTTGTGGTGTGCCAAAGTGACCAGTCTCCCAAAGAGTGCTATTGAGCTTTTTTAATAGGCCTTCTGGATTTTTGACTTTGACATTGGCGCTGGCTTGAACGATAAGGTGTGGCATAACAGGTCTCTTTTTTATGATGATTTAGGCGTGGTTGTTGTCTCGGTTAGAGGTCGGTTTGTATGAATCATCCGTTTTAATCATATATGCTAATCACATGTGTTAATCAATGATGTCAGCAAATTTGGCGGATAAGGCACCAGCCAACTGCACAGGTGGCAACTCAATCTCAAGCCCACGACGCCCACCGCTGACGTGCATTACGCTTAATGATTCGGCGCTGTTATGCAAGATGGTTGGCAAGCGCTTTTTTTGTCCCAGTGGGCTGACGCCGCCAAGGACATAACCCGTTGTACGTTCAACAACTTTTGGATCGGCCATTTGCACCTTTTTGGCTCCCAAAGCTTTGGCCATCTTTTTGAAGTTTAGGGTGTGGCTCACGGGCAATACTGCCACTGCCAGTTTATCACTTTCGGTTGCTACCACTAGGGTTTTAAACACCTGCTCTGGCGGTAAGCCTAACTTGTCAGCGGCCTCTAGTCCGTAAGATTCGGCGTTGGCATCGTGATGATATTCATGAACTTGGTAATCAAGTTTGAGTTTTTTGGCTAAATTGACAGCTGGGGTCATAAGCGTTACTCTCTTGGCAAAAGGGCTTTTATGACAGATTATCATAAAAGCCCAGCGTTATAAGTTCTTATCTCTCTCGTCTAATGGCTAGAGATTAAGTGTCTTAACTATCAATAGATTAAGCAACTACAAGCTTTAAGGCTTAACTGCCACCAACACCCGAATGCTGTCTGGTACTAATGATAAGTTATTTAATGCCTGCTCGCCTTGCGCTTTTAAGCTCTCTAGGCGCTCAATTTCTTCATTGCGTACGTTCGGGTTAACCTGTTGTAGTTGCTTCAGGCGGCTGATTTCACGCTCCCACACCTGACTAAAGCGTGCCAAGGCTTGAGCGCTGATATCTTCCAATTTACCTTGCGCAATGGCTTCGGCATCATGGTAGCGAGACTCAATCACACCACTGCGCACCTTAATCACCTGACGGGCACGGTTTCTGTCCAGACGCTCAATGTGCGGCACAATCATATCAGCAGTAATGCGATCTGCTAAATCACCGCCCTGCTCGCCTAAGAATACGCGTAAGTTTTGAGTTGGCAAATTAGCCGCTAAGTTAAGAACTTTTGGCGCAATGGTGGTCACTCTAAAGTTGACCTCTAACAGCAGCATACCTTCTGGTACGGTATTGCTCTTGAGCATCGCCACTGTGGTATTACCAAAGGTGCCAGAGTTGGCCATGTCATAAATCGCCAGCATCAATGGATGCTCATGGGTGATAAAGTCCATGTCTTCACGAATCAAGGCCTGACTGCGCTTAAAGGTCAAAGTCATGCCGTCTTCTGAGATTGGCAGGTTATCCACATCAGTGTGCTGACTGTTTTCTGCCTCTGGTGGGTGAACCACCCAAGAGCCATCACGCTGCACACTGTGATCTAAATTGACCGAAGAGAAGAAACGGCCTAAAAAGGCGGGTAACAGATTATTGGCATCAAAATCACTCATGGCATCGGCAATACGGGCTGCCACACGTGGACGGCACGAGTTATATTCAAGCAGACGATCGCGACCTGACTGCAACTGTGCTTCTAGCTCTAGGCGTAGTGATTTGGCCTCATCGATTAAGTCATTTAAAGCTTGACGATTATCCGCTGTATTTTCGCCTTCAAGCAAAGGCTTTAGATCTATAATAAACTGCTCTTGCACCGTTTGTGCAGTCGGTGAAATCTGATTAAAGATATTCAGAGCACCGTCATACCAGTGGTACAAACGCTCTTGTGCAGTACCTTCAATATAAGGTACGTGCAAGGTGATTTTTTTGTTTTGACCAATACGATCTAGGCGACCGATACGCTGCTCTAGCGTATCTGGATTGGCCGGTAAATCCCATAATACTAAATGACTGGCAAACTGGAAGTTGCGCCCTTCTGAGCCAATCTCAGAGCACAGTAAAATCTGAGCCCCTGCTTCATCAGCAAAGAAGGCCGCCGCTTGGTCACGCTCAAGCAAGGTCATTTGTTCAGTAAAGATGGCAGTCTTGATGCCAGCATGCAGACGCAATACCGCCTCTAGGCTCTCTACCGTGGCACCACTGCGGGCAATTAACAATACTTTTTGTTGCTTTAGCTCACCTTTTAATAGGTTAATCAACCAAGGTACTCTGGGGTCATCTTCAAGCCAACCGCCATCGGGCTGATTTTCTTCACCCCACAGCTGCTCACGCAACTTACCACAAGTTTGATAGTTGCCAATCCAAGCATCTGGACAAGGCAATGGATGCGGACGGCTGGTGCGACCGTGGAAACCTTGCACACTGTCACGTGTATTGCGGAACAAGACGCGACCTGTGCCATGACGGTCTAATAATTGATTAAGCGCATAAGTTCGCAGCTTGTCATCTTCATTGATAGCGGCAAATTCATCTGCATCGTTGAATCCCAATAAATGAGTCAGGGCTTTAATTTGACCGTCAGTCAATGGCTTATCATCCATCAAAATCTCAGCCACTGCTGCCGTATCAGCAAAGGCTGCTTGACCGGCAATAAAGTCATCTAAATCATCAAAGCGGTCTTCATCTAATAGACGCAAACGTGCAAAATGGCTTTCAATACCCAATTGCTCTGGGGTCGCCGTTAACAATAATACGCCAGGCGTTTCATGCGCAAAGTCGGCAACCAGCTCATACTTGTCATTACCACCCTGCTCTGGATCCCAGTGCAAGTGATGCGCTTCATCAACAACCAACAGATCAAAACCTGCTTCTATCGCTTGCTCATACAAATCATGGTGGTCTAATAACAGATCGAGACTGGCAATGATGCACTGCTCTGTGGTAAATACGTTTTGGTCTGGATTGTGCTCTTTAATCGCCGCCGTACGTACGAGGTCAAATAACGAAAAATTCAGGTTAAAGCGGCGACGCATCTCAATCATCCACTGATACTGCAAGCTGTCTGGGACTAAGATTAATACCCGTTGCGCTTTACCAGTCAACAGCTGCTGATGGATAATCATGCCAGCCTCAATAGTCTTACCTAAGCCTACTTCGTCAGCCAATAATACCCGTGGCGCCAGACGCTTACCCACTTCGTGAGCGATATACAACTGATGCGGAATGATATCGACGCGTGCACCCATCAAGCCTTTGAGCGGATGTCCTGCTAAGGCTGACTGCATGCGCAGGATGTCTTGACGCAACTCATACCAGTCGCCACGCTCAACACGACCTGCCAGCAGACGCTCTAAGGGCTTGGCCAAGGTAATATTAGCGGCCAGTCGGGTTTCCATGATACCTCTAGGATGACCCTCTACCAAATACTTAACCACCCCCATCACCTCTTCAACACCAGTCACAATATGGCTGTTGCCTTCTTGATCGGTTATCTCATCACCTACCTTGAAGGTCACTCGGGACAAGGGCGCAGAGTTCTTGGCATATACCCGCGTTTCTTCACTTTGGGCAAATAAGATATGCACGCAACGATCATCAACATCAATAACGACACCCAAGCCAAGCTCGGCCTCTGTGTCTGATAAATAACGTTGACCTACGGCGAATTCAGGAATTAAAGCGGCTATTGTCATAAAGCAGTCAGTTCTTTTATTAAAATGTAGGGTTTTACGTCGCCATTCTCTACAAGGTGACTCTGCACGACGTTATTCATAACTCATTATATCGTTATCTCTATATTATAAAGGATAATAACGACTCTCTGCCTAGATTAATGAGGTCAAAATTTGTAATTTCTATACTTGGAGGTGTCTTCATATTAAAAATAGTGACAAAAAACAAGATAAACTGCTATTAAGCATCGCAATCAAACAAGGATAATCATGTAGGGAACATCAGCCTATTCCTACTATTTGGCTAACCAGCCCTTTGAGATGTCTTCCAAGATTTAGCTATTTTTAGCCCATTTTAAAGGTAAGGGTACAAAGGGTACAAAATAAAAAAAGTCAACTTGTACCATCCATACGACAATTTAACAAAAAGCCATTTCGTTCAAAGCTATTTAGTTAAATGAGTTATAAGTTTTTGATTTGTATAGTATATCTGATTTTAAACTCATCTTCGTTAACATCAAGCTCTAGAGTGGCAGTCGAATGCTTTATTCGATTTTTTTATATTCTGCCTATTTTAATATTAAGAGATCTAAGGGTTGTATGCCTTCTAGTAGCGCATAACTGATACAAAAAAACATAAGCGCTTTGTGTGCTAGCTTAGTTATAGATACCCTAAAATAAAAGCACACCTTAGCTCAAAACTAACAATTTAACTCAAACTAACAATTTGAATTCAAACTAACTATAAAGGAGTATAAGCATGAAAGCTGTCTTACTAGACAAAAAAAGATTTGCCGATAACATCGAATTACCACAACCTGAAAAACTCAGCGAGTACCTTGTCTATCACAGCACCCCTCAAGACAATCAAGTCATTATAGAACGTTGCCAAGATGCAGATATTATTATTGTCGGCACCCTAATGATTGAGCGAGAGGTCATCGAAGCACTACCTAACTTAAAGCTGATTCAGGTGACTTCCGTTGGCTCAAACCAAATTGACAAAGAGGCATGCAAGGCACATGGCGTTGACGTATTTAACGTTCCAGGATTTGCTAGCATCAGTGTCGCTGAGCATGGCTTTATGTTACTACTAAATGCCATGCGTGCGGGTATCCATTATCACCAAGCTGCCCTTGATGGCACCTGGTATCAAACAGGACAGGCTTACTTTATGGACGAGCCTTTGATTGACCTTGAAAACTTAACCCTAGGCATTATTGGCGTGGGAGCTATTGGCAAACGTATGGGGGAGCTTGCCAGTGCTTTTGGCATGAATGTACTTTGGGCAGAACATAAAGGTCGGTCTCCACGCAGTGATGATTATACCGACTTTGATACCGTACTTAGCACCTCAGATGTGATTAGCCTACACTGTCCATTAACCGAAGATACCTATCACCTTATCGACAAAGACGCTATTGCCAAAATGACCAAAAAGCCCTTACTGGTCAATGTCGCACGAGGTCAAGTAGTCGATACAAAGGCACTAGCCACAGCCATCAATGATGAACTGGTACTCGGCTATGCCACTGATGTCTTTGAACAAGAGCCAGCTGGTGAGAATGACCCCATCATTCAACTGGCAAAACAGCATCATCCCCGTGTTATCTTGAGCCCTCATCATGGGGCAGGTAGTGACGCTGCACAGATTAAGCTGTGGCGCATATTGAGTCAACAAGTCAATGAGTTTGTTACTAAACACGCCTAACCTCATAACTATAGTTGTAGTCAGATAAATGAGTTACAAGGCAACCGAGTGCAAGTGCTACTGAAGTAGGCTAAACGAGGTTAACGCTGTAACTCTTTTATAAGGCTGTGACTATACGATGCGACAGCCTCGATTTAAATACGGTGACTATCCTTGCTATACTGGCCTGACTACTACCGCTTATAGTGGCTGTCTGACACAGCCAAAACTTATCCAAGACAATAGGATCTTATAATGAAAGCTGTATTTTTAGACAGAGGGACGTTTTTGGACAGTGTGGACTTGCCTGCGCCTGAGGGCGTGACAGACTACGAAGTGTATGGCGATACTAAGCAAGATAACGCCCTGATTATCGAGCGCTGTCAAGATGCCGACATTATCTTTACCAACAAAGTAATGATAGATCGTGACATCATACAAGCCCTGCCCAACCTAAAGCTCATTCAACTGACGGCAACTGGCATGAACAACGTCGATGCCGATGCCTGTAAAGACAACAATGTCGAGCTATACAACGTGGCAGGCTATGCCGTCAAAAGTGTCCCCGAACATACCTTTTTGCTCATGCTAAGTGCCTTACGTGCGGTGCTTCACTACCACACCAAAGTCATTGATGGTAGCTGGGAAGACTCTGGTAGCTTTTGCTTAATGGATGTGCCCTTGATTGACCTAGAAGACAAAACCCTTGGTATTATCGGAGTTGGCACTATTGGTAAGCGCGTCACTGAGATTGCCCGCGCCTTTGGCATGACCGTACTGTGGGCAGAACATCAAGGCAAGCCCCCACGCAATGACGACTATACGGACTTTGAAACCGTATTAAAACAGTCCGATGTCATCAGCCTGCATGCCCCCTTGACTGACGAAACCAAGCATTTGATTAACGCAAACACCTTAGCCAAAATGGACAAAAACCCACTGGTGGTAAACCTTGCCCGAGGCGGTGTGGTTGATTCACAAGCGATGGCAGAGGCGGTGCAAAATGAACAAGTACTGGGCTATGCGACCGATGTGTTTGAGCAAGAGCCTGTGACACAAGACGACCCACTGGTGCAATTGGCAAAAACCAATCACCCAAGAGTCATCTTTAGCCCGCACAATGCGTGGGGCAGTAAAGCCGCCCAAGAGAAGCTGTGGGAGATATTAAGTGAGCAGGTGAGTGAGTTTATAAAGCGTTATTAAGATAGTTTGTAGCCAATCCTGCCGTTCGCTTGTATCTGCCTGAGCAAAGGCGTGCGGTCTAGTCGCTAGCGGTATTGCTGTTACCTCGACACTACCGCTAGCCACAGTCCGCATCGCCTTTGCTTGCGTCAGGATACCGCTACCGTCAGGGCTAAACCGCTTTTTAGGGCAACGGGCGGTTTGATTTTTGGGCTAAGCCGTACCCATACTAATGGTTTCAGGCAAAGTAGCGCCCCCATCGATTACCACTTGCGAGCCTGTTAAATAGCTCGACTCATCACTACCTAAGAACGCAAATAGCTCCCCAACTTCAGTCGGTTTTGCCAGTCTTTTCATCGGTACAGATTGCGCAATTGAATCAATGGCTTCTTCTGGATCATCAGGGTTTGATTCTGACGCCATTTTTTCAACCATAGGCGTACGCGCATAACCAAGCTGTGTACAGTTAACCCGAATGTTTCTATCAGCATATTCTACCGCGAGGCACTTGGTTAGACCCACTAAAGCAGATTTGGTCATGGCATAAGCCGCCTCACCTGCATCAGCGACCAAATCACCTGTCACCGATGACGCAATCACAATACTGCCTGCACCCTGCTCTAGCATCTGCGGTATGACTGCTTGACACGTATTCCACACCCCTTTGATATTGACATCGATATGGAAGTCACGCATATCATCGCTCATTTGTTCAAATGGCGCTAATTGGCACACCCCAGCATTACAACACGCAATATCCACCTTGCTAAAGGCATCAAGGGTTTGCTTAACCGCTTCCTTCATTTGCGCTTTATCAGTGACATCACCAATGTAGGTGATGACCTCAGCTTGATACTCTTTGCGAATACGCTCGGCAGTTTGCTCAACGCTATCAGACATATCAACCATACAGATTTTTGCGCCATACATGGCATAGACACTGGCAATGCCTTCGCCTAGACCTGTTGCCGCACCTGTGATAATTGCTACTTTATCAGTTAATTTTGCCATAATCATATCCTCTTGCTTTAGATTTAATCCGAATAGTAGCGGATATACTGCTAGAGTTAGCAAGTTGCGGGCGCTTGCCCTTGGGTGGCTCGCGAAGCAAGAGACACCCAAGGGCTTAGCGCACCGCCTTGCTAAGACTGGCAGATAGCAGCGGATAGCGGGATCAGCTACTTAGTGGGGTTCTCTGGGTTGGTATTGAGAGAGCTAAGCTGGCTACCACCCTCTATTTATCCCCAAAATAATACCAACACACAGGCTATCGCCAGTGCAATGCCCAGCATATTGAGCTTGCTAAGCGATTCTTTGAACGCAAGCACCCCAACGAGTGTCGCAACTGCAATCACTCCGACATTCATACCCGTAAATACCACGCTTGGCGCATCTGATAAGGCTTGGTGTGCCTTGATATAGGCATAAATATTACCCATATTTAATATACCTAAAACCAGCCCTGAAGCCAATGCCTTGCCCTGCCAGCGGGTCTTATTTAGCAGCAAGTAGATAAACAGCAAAATTCCAGCGATACCAAAGACGATAAATAAGGTTAACGGAAAGGCTGCACCCTGCTTTGCCACCTGTTTGAACAAAATATCAATAACGCCATAGCCAAGCCAGACAGAAACCAGCCAAAAGCCAACAGGCAAGGCGCAGATGCTTTTGTGAGGGTGCGCAATGGCGCTGGATGCCTTGTCAGCCTGCTCAATTTCAGGCTTACGATAAGCCAAAGCCACTAGCGCCAAAAAGCCAATAGCAATACCAAGGATACGCTGAGTGGTAAGCGCTTCACCAAATAAGACAAACGCTGCCATAATCGGAATTATTAATGACAGCCGCTGTGCCGCATCGGTAGCGATAATACCAACGGTGTCAATTGCACGACCTAAAATAACAAACACTAACGGCAATAATACCCCTAATAATAGTATGATACTCCAAGTATGTTGCAGGTTATCCGTAGCGCTTAAGTCTGGCTTTAATAAGGTCCAAGTTAATAAAAAGGCGACTGGATAACCTGCAACAATGGTTTGGCGAATATCAATATTTTTCTGACGTAACACCTTTAGTAGTACCGAGACAGAGACACTACAAAGCACTGCGATGATTAGATAGCTCATGGAAAGTCAATCTCAAATAAAATAAAATGTAACAATATATTACCTTTTAATTGGCCTTTTTGCTCTTCTTATTTTTTTAAGTCAATAATAAACACTATATTGAATTGACTAGCACCAAATCTTTCGCACATACTGCATAAAACATAATTTTAAAATAACAACATAGCCATACTATGAATAAGCTTTTTAACTTTTTTGAAACCCGTTTATCGGCATTTCCAGAAAACAAGGTCCCACTGCCAAAAGAAGGACTGATGAATTTTTTGTGGGCCTGTACCTATGGTCTGCGCAAGTGGTTGGTACTATTTATGATACTTACCGCAGGCATTGGGGTATATGAGGCCTTGCTGTATGCGTGGATTGGTGATCTGGTTGACTGGATGGGTGTCTATACCCCCAGCACACTTTGGGCTGAGAAAAGTGATGCGTTGACACTGATGTTTGCGGTGCTTATTTTAAGTCCCTTCTGGGTAGGTTTTGCTTCGCTTGTTCACTTTCAGGTGATCCAAGGGGTGTTCCCAATGCAGATGCGCTGGCGGTTTCATAAGCGCATGCTGGGTCAATCGATGGAGTTTTATCAAAATGAGTTTTCTGGTCGGGTCTCAGCCAAGGTAATGCAGACTGCGTTAGCTGTTCGTGCCACTATCTTGACTGTGGTCGATATGATGACTTATGTCATGGTGTTTTTTATCACCAGTGGCATTATTTTGTTTCAGCTTGATAGCCTGCTCTTAATACCATTCGCTTTATGGATAGTGATGTTTGGTCTGACCTTATGGTATTTTTTGCCCAAATTACGACAAACTGCCAGCATCCAAGCCAATGCCCGTGCTTTAATGACAGGCCGTATTACCGATGCTTATGCTAATATTATGACCGTCAAACTATTTAGTCATTCACGCAGAGAGCTTGGCTATGCCAAGTCAGCCATGAAACAGTTTTTGGGTACGGTGCATGCTCAGATGCGCTGGGTAACGACACTTGAGTTTGTAAACCACGTGGTGAGTATCACCTTGATTGGTAGCACCGCTGCTATTGGTCTATATTTGTGGCAACGTGGCGATGTCGGTGTGGGGGCGCTGGCAATGGCAACCGCCATGGCGCTGCGCTTAAATAGCATGACGCACTGGATTATGTGGCAAATGGCGACGTTATTTGATAGCATTGGTACGGTTCAAGACGGTATCCGCACCTTGTCTGCTCCGCAAAAGGTAGTCGATGCCCCAAATGCTAAAGAAATGATCGTTACTGAAGGTCGTATTAAATTTGAAAACGTTGACTTTGGGTATGAGGGTTCCTCTAAAGCCAACATGGGGCTTAAAGTTGCTACGGCCGAAGATGACTTACAGATACCTGCTAGCAACTCAGGTTATACAAAGCTTCTCGACAACTTTAATCTAGACATCAAACCTGGAGAAAAAATCGGTTTGGTTGGGCGCTCTGGTGCTGGTAAATCTACCTTAGTCAATCTGCTGTTACGCTTTTATGATGTGGATTCAGGGCGTATCACTATTGATGATCAGGCCATTGACGAAGTCACTCAAGAAAGTCTGCGTCAACAAATTGGTATGGTAACTCAAGACACCTCATTACTGCATCGTACTGTGCGTGAAAATATTGCTTATGGTCGCCCTACTGCCTCTGATGCAGAAATCATTGAAGCCTGTAAAAAAGCTCAGGCTTGGGAGTTTATCCAAGAACTACATGATGCCAAAGGCAATCGTGGGCTTGATACTCAAGTTGGTGAGCGTGGTGTCAAGCTATCTGGTGGTCAACGTCAACGTATCGCCATCGCTCGAGTGATGCTAAAAAATGCGCCGATATTACTGCTAGATGAGGCGACCAGTGCCTTGGACTCTGAAGTAGAACATGCCATTACCGAAAGCCTCAATGATATGATGGAAGGCAAAACGGTCATTGCTATTGCGCATAGGCTATCTACCATTGCCGCACTTGATCGCCTCGTGGTTATGGATAAAGGTCACATCATCGAACAGGGTAGCCATGAAGAGTTATTGGCACACAATGGCGTCTATGCTGGTCTTTGGGAACGTCAAAGTGGCGGTTTCTTGGGTGAAGATGAGGGTTAGGATAATGCGATTTATGACTGTATGACGCATAACAAAACTTAAACCACCTCTCTTCTAATTAAGCAAGGTCAAGTATAT
This sequence comes from Psychrobacter lutiphocae DSM 21542, assembly GCF_000382145.1. Classification (GTDB taxonomy): domain Bacteria; phylum Pseudomonadota; class Gammaproteobacteria; order Pseudomonadales; family Moraxellaceae; genus Psychrobacter; species Psychrobacter lutiphocae. The sequence continues at coordinate 7,762 of NZ_KB907666.1, read as the reverse complement.
ACTTATTAACATATATTCATTATTCATATAATAAAAATATTGGCTTAAAAAAGACTGCATAGGAACTGTTATGAAGAATAAGTTATGGCTCATCATTCTGCTACTTGCTGTTGCTATTATTGGGCTTTTTTTATGGCAACAACTCCATTCAGACTCAAAGCTACCAGAAGGTATTGTCAGCTCAAACGGTCGTTTGGAATTAGAGCGCTTTGATATTGCTAGCCTATATCCTGGCAGAGTAGAAGATATCTTAGTAGAGGAAGGGGAAGATGTAGAGCAAGATCAACTATTGGCTAAACTATCATCAACACAAAGCCAAAGCCAACTTACAGCTGCTCAAGCTGGTGAACAGCGAGCACAGCAGCTGGTGTCTCAAGCAAAAGCAGGAAAAGCTCAAGGCGAACAAGCAGTTGCCCGTGCTGAAGCCGAAATCGCTGCCAGAGTGGAACAACAAAAAGTGGCCAAGATGGAGCTTGATAATGCCCGTCAAATGCGCCGTGAAAACCTTATCTCCCCCTCCGAACTAAACAAACGCCAAGCCGCTTACAATGGAGCAGTCTCTGCCGTACAGGCAGCAAGAGCAGCACGCTCTGAAGCAGTTGCCGCTTTGGGTAGACTGGACGCTCAAATCTCAGAAGCGCAAGCAGGCGTAGCACAAGCTAGAGCGCAAGAAACTGCGGCAGCTTCAGCCAATGATGATATGTCTATTCGCAGTCCAAAAGCTGGACGGGTTGAGTATCATATTGCCAAAGTCGGTAGCGTGATTGCCGCAGGTAATAAGGTGGTCAGCTTATTAGACACCTCTGATGTGTATATGAATATTTTCTTACCCAATGAGCAGATGAGCCCTTTACAAGTAGGCGATGAAGCTCGCATTATCCTAGATGGGGTCGATATGGTATGGCCAGCCGAAGTTTCTTACATCGCAACTGAAGCGCAGTTTACCCCTAAATCAGTGGAAACCCAAAATGAGCGTGAGAAGCTAATGTTTAAGGTACGCCTCAAGCTGCCTGCTGATACTGCCTTACAATATAAAGGCCTGCTAAAAGGGGGCATGACGGGTAATGGCTATGTGCGAAGCAGTGCCGATGTCGCATGGCCTGAAAACTTACAAGTGCGCCTATCTGAAGCATCATCAACAGCTACTAACCACGCTTCGGAACAGGCATCAGAGCAAAGCTCAAAGCAGTCACCAAAGCAAACAACAGACACTAACAACCCGTCTTCAGCCACTACATCAACCACCGCATCAGCAGCGAATAATAGCACTGGAGATAACTCATAAACGCTAATAGAAAACCTGAGCCAAGAGCACTGAGTATAGAGCACTGAGTATAGAGCATCTTAGAAGAATACTTATACCAAATCTAAAAATTAAGCTATCGAGGAAAACGAGTGCAAACGCTACAAGTAGTAGGTTTAGCGAGTTTGACAAAGATAGGTTATTTTTCAGAAAAGGTATTAGGTAGAGACTAGCTTAAGAGATAGTAAGAAAGTGGGGTAATTCATCACTGTAAAATTGGATTTACGAGTAAACTAATGATACAAGCTGATAATGATTATAAAGACCGTGAGTCGGCTGCTGTTGCTGTACAAGATGTGTCGCATCATTATGATAAGACACAAGCATTAGCGCAGATATCACTCACCATTCCAAGAGGAACTACTGTCGGGCTTATCGGTCCAGACGGGGTGGGCAAGTCTACCTTATTATCTCTTATCGCTGGGGTAAAAATCATTCAAAACGGAACGGTCACCGTATTTGGCAAGGATATGGCTGATAAACAGCATAGAGAGCAGATGCTCAAACGTATTGCCTTTATGCCTCAAGGTCTTGGGCATAACCTCTACCCGACCTTATCTGTCTATGAAAATATTGAGTTTCATGCACGTCTGTTTGGTTTAAATGCTCAACAAAGAAAGCAGCGTATTGATCGGTTATTAAAAGCGACTGGGCTCACCCCATTCCCCGACCGTCCTGCTGGAAAGCTGTCGGGAGGGATGAAACAAAAGCTTAGCTTATGTTGCGCTTTGGTCAATAACCCTGATTTACTCATCCTAGATGAGCCTACCACTGGGGTAGACCCCTTAGCACGGCGTCAGTTTTGGACGCTGATTGAGGATTTACGAGCTGAGCGTGAGGGTATGACCGTATTGGTCGCCACCGCTTATATTGATGAAGCAGAGAACTTCGAGCATTTGCTGGCGATGGACGATGGCAAATTGCTCATCAACCAGCCGACTAAGACCGTCCTGCAAGAGTATGATGTTGACTCCCTAGAACAAGCCTATATTAAATTATTACCAGAAGAAAAGCAGCAGCAAGCTGGCGCGCTGCACCTTACCCCTTTTAAGCCTGACCCCAACTCGCCCCCTGCTATTGAGGCGGACGGTCTTACCAAACGCTTTGGTGACTTTACTGCTGTTGATCATGTTAGCTTTCGTATTGAAAAAGGCGAGATTTTCGGCTTTTTGGGCTCTAATGGCTGTGGTAAGTCAACCACCATGAAAATGCTGACAGGTCTTATTGACAGCACCGAAGGCAGTGCGAAGCTGCTGGGGCAATCTATTGATGCCAACGACATGTCTACTCGGATGCGTGTTGGTTATATGTCGCAAGCCTTCTCTTTGTATACCGAACTTAGCGTACGCCAAAACCTTGAGCTCCACGCGCGTCTGTATCAGATAGAAGGCAAGCGTGGTCGTCAAGCGGTTGAACAGATGTTGCAGCAGTTTGGACTAAAAGAGGCAGAAGACACGCTACCTGAGTCTCTGTCACTGGGCATGAAGCAGCGACTTCAACTGGCAGCCGCTTGTCTGCATCAACCTGAAGTATTAATCTTGGATGAACCCACCTCAGGGGTAGATCCTGCCGCACGGGATATGTTTTGGCAACACTTACTCAAGCTTTCTCGAGAAGATAAAATTACTATCTTTGTCTCGACTCACTTTATGAATGAGGCGAGCCGCTGTGACCGCATCTCGTTTATGCACCGTGGTCGGGTGCTGGGTGTCGGTACGCCTGAAGAGCTAACCGAAAATAAGCAAGCGCCTACGCTAGAAGAGGCTTTTGTACGCTATCTTATCGATGATGAAAAGCAAAACAATCCCGATAGCGATTATGTTGATGATCCTGCTGAAGCCCAAGAGCAAGATGACGCACTGACGGAGCTGGGGGCAATCAAGATTAATAATGAAGACAATAGCGCAGATGCTGCCCGTCAAGCCAAGTCAGATAAAACTGACACCCTAAGGTATTGGTTTTCGACACTTTTAACCTTCGCCAGTCGAGAGGGCAAAGAGCTTAGACGAGATAGAATAAGATTGTTCTTTGCGGTAGCAGGACCACTCATATTAATGGTGATGACCGGTTGGAGTATCTCTTTTGATGTTAACAACCTACCCTTTTCGATGCTAGATCAAGATAAGTCTGCGCAAAGCCGCCAGTTAGAAGAATACTTCTCGGGAACAGAGTACTTTGTGGCTCAGCCACCAGTCCACTCCATAGATCAGGCCGAGCAAGTGCTAAAAAGCTCGGAGGCCAAGCTTGTCATCGATGTACCGCCAGATTTTGGCAGAGACATGGTGGCAATGCGACAGCCTGAAGTGAGCTTTTATATTGACGGCTCATTGCCCTTTAATGCTGCGAATATGGAAGGCTATATTGGCGGTATCATGACTACCTATATCAAGGACCGTATTGAAGAGACAGGATTACCTATTGATATAAGACCTGCATCTTCCATGGTGCCTCGCTTTATGTACAACCAAGACTTTAGAAGTATTAATGCGGTCGTCCCCAGTGTACTAATGATGGTGCTGATGCTTATTCCAGCCATGATGACTGCACTAGGGGTGGTACGTGAGCGTGAGATTGGATCCATATCAAACCTATACTCCTCACCTGCCAGCGTTGCACAATACCTATTAGGCAAACAATTGCCTTACGTCATTATAGGCTTGCTAAATTATGCTTTATTGGTACTTATGGCAATATTTATATTCAAAGTGCCTTTAAAAGGCTCATTGTCTGCCATGTCATTTGGGGCGTTTCTACTGATTTATGTCTCTACTGGACTAGGACTCTTGGTCTCAAGCGTTGTGCGCTCACAGGTGGCCGCCTTATTCGTCACTGCGATTGTCACCCTTATCCCGACCATTAACTACTCTGGACTGCTGTATCCGTTGTCGAGTATGAATGATATTGCTTATGCCTTAGGGGTAGGGTTTCCAGCATCTTGGTATCAACGCATTAGTATTGGTGGTTTTACCAAAGGTTTAGGTTGGTCAAGCTTCGGTAGCGAATACCTGATGTTAGTATTATTTGCACTGGTCTATATCACCCTTGCTTGTATTTTTCTAAAAAAGCAGGAGGTGTAATATGCGCTTTTTAAAAAATTTACGCACTTTAACACTCAAAGAGCTGCGCAGTTTATTTAAAGATGTGATGCTGGTGGTTATGATCGGCGTGGTATTCACCGTGACCATTTATACCGTCGCCGAGGGCATTAATACCGATGTGCGTAATGCGCCTGTGGGGGTAGTCGATTATGACCGTACTACCCTCACCTATCAGATACGCGATGCCTTGCAACCGCCATTTTTCCAGCCGCCTATCGACATCAAACACGAAGAAGTTGATAGCTTAATGGACAAGGGTGAGCTTATCTTTGTTCTCGAGTTTCCTCCTGGATTTGAACGTGATGTTTTATCAGGCACTAAACCTGAAGTCCAGCTATTAATTGACGCCACCACCATGACCCAAGCTGGGGTAGGACAAGTTTATATTTCCCAAATTTTCAATCAGCAGGTCAGTGAGTTTCTGCAACAAGCCGATCCACCAATGGCTGTCAAACCTGTGTTAAATATTATGTACAACCCCAATGGCGAAAGCCGCTGGTATATGCCAGTGATGGAGGTGGGTAATATGATTACGCTACTGGCGATTGTGCTATCGGGGGCGGCTGTTATTCGAGAGCGTGAGCGAGGCACTATTGAGCATTTATTAGTTATGCCTGTCTCAGCCGCTGAGATTGTGCTGTCAAAAATACTAGCAAATGGCTTGGTTATCTTGTGTGCCTCTATGCTCTCAATGACTTTTTTTGTGCAGTATTTCTTAGATATTCCTCTAAATGGCTCTCTACTGCTATATGGGTTTGGAGTGGTGGTGTATTTATTCTCTATCTGCTCATTGGGCATTATGCTGGCGACCATCGCCCCAAGTATGCCTCAGTTTGGGCTATTGATGTTGCCTATATTTGTGGTGGCGTTATTATTCTCAGGCTCTACTGCGCCCCGCAGCAATATGCCTGAGCTGGCACAGACTGTCAGTGAATATTGGCCCACCACTCAGTTTGTTAGTTTCGCTCAAGACGTATTGTTTCGTAATGCTGGTATAGATATTGTGTGGCCAGAATTATTGGTAATGACTATTATAGGTATTGCCTTTTTGATATTTGCACTCGTGCGCTTCAAGACCATGTTAGAGCGCTTAGGATAAGCCACATACTAAGAACCTAACTGCTTGGGTTTTGAGTACTTAACTTAAGCACTTAAATCAAGCATTTAAATAGTTGACTGTTGACTTTAAAGGTGTGATGTTTTTGCTTTGGCATCATTCATATTACAACTCATACCGCATTTCTTATATAAAAAGCATTTCTTATACAAAAAGGATAAAGCTATGTACCGCTTATCAAAAATAGCAACTTTGACCACACTCGCTTTGTTCATTAATGCCTGTCAGACTCCGCAAGGTACTCAAGTTCAACGTAGCAGTGAAGTCCCTATTCCTGCAAGCTTTGATAAAGCCAAAGCCGCTCAAGGCAGCCAAGAAATCACACAATGGTGGCAAAACTGGCATGACCCTTTGCTCAGTCAATTAATCACTCAAGGCTTACAGAATAGCTATGACATTCGTATTGCTGAAAGCCGCTTAAAAGAAGCGATGGCCATCAGCCGTTTAGCCAACGCCAATCTAGGTCCACAAGCGGGTATAGGTGGCTCTGTGGGTATCGGTACTGGATCTGTCGAGCCGTCTAAAGATGGCAAGCTTTATGACTTTATTAGTAACACTCCCATTCCTCTACCAGGTGTTTCCGATTTATACGACCGCCGTGATGTTAATGCAGGCTATGCCAGTGTTGGATTTTCTGCCTCTTGGGAGCCTGACATCTTTGGGCAAAAGCAAAGTGATGCCGATGCGGCCTACTATGCAGCCATGGGCATGCAAGAAAAAATCTATGGAGCACAGCTGCTGGTTGCCAATCAGATTGCAGAGCATTACTTAGCTGCTCGTGCAGCAGAGCAGCGTCAACAGATAGCGGCACAAAACATTGCTACCTTGACCCGTTATGAGCGTTATGTCAAAGGTCGCTTTAATGCTGGTGATGTCAGTATCCAAGAAGTCAATAATATTCAAAGCAAGCTCAATGCGGCTCGTGCCAAAATGAGTACATTACAGGCTGAACGTGATGCCCATGCTCGCAGTATCGCTGTGTTGACAGGTCAGACACCCCAAGGGTTTGTATTACCCAAAGCCAGTAACAACATCCTAGCAACTCAGCCACAAGCACCCAGTGGTCAAACCCCACCTGGACTGCTTGAGCGTCGTCCTGACATTCGTGCTTATGCCTCGCAAATTAGAGCCTACTCAGCAAAACTTGCCAGCGCTGAAGCCGATTTATTACCCAGATTTTCGATTAACTTCTTAGGTCAAGGCGGGCGTATTGAGCTCGACAGTGATGCTCCTGATTTAAAAGGTTGGGGCAGCTTACTAAGTGTCGGCATTAATGTGCCCATCTTTACCAATGGGCGTATTGAAGCCAATATAGAAGGGGCAGATGCACGGTTACAAACTGCGTTACTTGAATACGATAAGAGCATTTTACAAGCTCTGGGCGAGGTCGATAGTGCTTATCAAACCCATCATGCGCTAGATGAGCAAAATGCCCTACTCAATACCGCTTATCAGCATGCCCAAAAAAGAGCCTCCGATGCCGAAAAGCTTTTTCGTTATGGTCATCAAACCCTAGACAAAGCTCTGGATGCCCAAATTGAGTTTGAACAAATCCAAGAGCTTATGGTTGACTCGCAACTGGCACGGGCTAATATGCTATTAAATATTTATAAAGCCTTAGGCGGAGGTTGGCAACCTACTTTTTATACCACTAACTTCCTCCCCTCGCTAAACTGAAGGTATACCTTCCGCAAGACGGTCAAGCCCGACCGCAAGAATGTTTTTACTGGCGTTGATATCTCTATCATGTCATGTGCCACACTTAGCACACCTCCATTCTCTTATCCCAAGAGATGCTCTACCTTTCGGACTACTATCGCTTATTTTGCCACAGTGTGAGCAAGTCTGGGTGGTGTAACGTTTATTTACTATCTCAAGCGTATTGATTTGATATAGAGACAGGTTGTAGCTATCCCATAGGTCAATAACTAACTTTTAACCCTTGGCTAACTTTTGACCCTTAGCTAATGTTTGACCCTTAGCTAATGTTTGACCCTTAGCTAATGATAGCTGTATGATTGATATTAAGCCTTTTTTGCCTGTTTGGTGTGTGGCAATATGCTTGATGGCGGATTTTTTAAAGGGTATCCAGCCAAGTGCTTTGCGTTTGGTATCGGCACGATTGGTACGCCAGTTCAGTTTGGCTTTTTTAAACTGCTTACGGCTTTTGGCGTGGGTTTCATTAATGGCTTGAATGGTTTGAGAGTGTAAGCCAAGTAATTCACCGCTACCTTTGGTGTATTC
>NZ_KB907665.1 GCF_000382145.1 Psychrobacter lutiphocae DSM 21542 | reverse complement strand
CTTTCTGATGATACCTATGCTTTGAGGATGATAGCCAAAGTCTTTACCTATGCCTTCTAAGGATTTGTTTTGACTGAGTTGATGTAATATAAGCAGTTTGACCCGTGCTCTTGGTTTAGATTCAACTTTTGATAGCTTCAGAAAGTCGTGATCGCTTAACTTATGATTTCTAGGCGTTATTTTTGGCATACTGGCGTCGTAATAGTAAATAATAATTTATTATATATTATTTCTTGGAATTGGTATAACTATCACCTACTCACCGACTTACGTCATCACCTGCCCGTCTTCTAACTGTCAGCTATTACCAATTTTATTTACCACTCGTTTATTTACCACTCGTTTATTTACCACTCGCTTCTAACGCCTTTAAAAACAAAAACATCGCTGTTTTGGCTGCTCTGATATGTACTGCATGACGATCACCAATAAAGTCACGCTCTATCACTGATATCTTGCCAGCCACGCATAAGCCAATATAAAACTTCTTGGTAGTTTTACCAGAAGCACTTCTAGCTGAAGGTAGATCATGGCAGTGAAATAAGCCTATGGCATTGGTCAGCGCCCCTTGCTCAAGAAACTGGGTGAAGCTGCTCTCGACTTGTGCTTTATCTAGCGGTGGTTGCATCCGCTTAATAGTACTAAGCTGTACATTATCATTGCCATCATCATAATGTAGCGCCCTGTGTGCTAGATAGCCAGTAGTATTGACTTCAAATATACCAAAGTTTGCGATTTGTTGGCGTCCAAGCACTTGCTCTAAACTGTCATTATTTTCGCTGTATAAATGCTCTGCCAAGCGTTGCTTAATCTCACTTACTACCCTTGCAAAATTAGACTCTGCTTCAGCCTCTGAATGCGCTTTTACTGATAAGCGTACGGTTACCTCACCAATATTGGCATAAGGGGCAATCGACACCTTACCTTGATTGCTGATCAAGTCTTTTAGAGTATCAGCGACGCTAGACTCACCAATATCACCAAATTTTAGATACTTAGAATACAGTTTGGTTCGCTTGCCTAAAATGTCATCAAGCATCGGTTTAAGCTCATGCTCGAACATATATTTCATTTCTCTCGGCGGTCCAGGTAGCACAGCGTAATAAGTACCTTGATACTGGTGTAAAAAACCGACTGCCAAGCCAACGTCATTTTTTAATAAACGGCTACCCGCTATCATATTGGCCTGTCGCTTATTTGCAGTGAGTAAAGAAGGGTTTCTGTCTTTAAATAAGTCAATAATCTTGGCTTCTGCTTCTTTATCAATCACCAGTTTTGATCCAGTAAATTCAGCGACAGCATCTTTGGTAAGATCGTCCTCTGTTGGACCAAGCCCACCACAACAAACTACTAAATCAGAGCGCTTGCTTGCTATGCTTAATGCTTCTTTAACCCGAGCTAGGTTATCACCCACTACGCCTTGGAAATATAAATCTACGCCTAAATCTGCTAACTCCTCTGCCATATATTGTGCATTGGTATTGATGATTTGACCAAGTAAGATTTCAGTTCCTACTGCGATAACTTCAGCTTTCATGTTTATCACCTTTTTATTATTACGCTTTTAGGGCCTGTATATGATTATACTTTACAATAAGTGACAACTTGTAGTTACTGGTTGTAGTTTCTGGTTTTTTATTTCGTATAACTCACTCCCAACTCTTTGCGTACAAGGCTATGGCTTTAGTCCAGCATGTTTGGTTAAAGAATACGTGTTGCTGAGCTAAAAGCACTAGCTTACATTGGGTTATAATAAGTTGAGAGTGAGGTTGCGTATATTATTTTTAATCAAAAAAAGCTTGCCACTGCTAATGTGACAAGCTTTGATATATAAGCCTTGATATAAAGCCTACGATAAATTTTGGGCAAAAAAAAGATAACCCCACTAGCACATCCTCGGCACACACTGTATCTACTACCGTTGCTACCTTCCGGTCCTGGCGGGGTTCATAGTACATTGTTGCGAGGCTACCAATGAGGTTACCAAGCACGTATTATACCTAAAGTTTTCATATTTTCAAGCAGATTCGAGAATTTAACCTTGCACTTATTCCAAACCGCTGACTCGCTGACTCAGGGTAACTTTCAAGCTATGTTTAAGCAAGGCTCAACCTACCTAAGATTGTGTAACATTTTTCACAAGTCTTGCACTTACAACAAGGCTGAGAGTTGCTAGACTTTTGGCAACTTTTATCGTGATACCAATTTAATTAAGGATATTTCAATGACCACATCTGTCATGCAAAAACTAAATAAGGTGAGCTTCATTGTCACGCTTGGCTCGGTGGCGCTACTGTCATTAAATGCACAAGCTGAACCCACAGGATACAATCAAATTAGCTTCAGTGTTGATGCCAGTCAAGAGGTCGAAAATGATGAAATCACTGCTACCTTGTACAAGCAGGTGCAGGCCAACTCTCCAAAACAATTGGCAACCGAGTTAAATACGGCCATCGACCAAGCGCTAACTACCGCAAAAGGTTATCCAAATGTCATCGCTACCACAGGCACACAACATACTTACCCTAAATACAATAAAGATAATGAAATCACTGGCTGGACAGGCAGTGTCAGTATTAACTTAAAAAGCAATGATTTTGCCAGCACCAGTGAGCTGATTGCTACCTTACAACAAAATCTAGTTATACAAAATATTCAATTTGGCGTATCAGAAAACAAACAAGATCAAGTTGAAAAAGAGCTGATTAAAAAAGCATCATTGGACTTTAAGCAACAAGCCAAATCTTTGACTGAAACTTGGGATATGAGTGGTTATCAAGTGATTAATGTATCAATTAATACCAATGGTGGCTACCAACCTCGTCCAATAATGATGATGCGTGATGCTTCTGCAAAAAGCGGTGTGCCTTCTCAAAACTTCGAAGGTGGCAATACTCGTCTTAGTGTCACTGCCAGCGGCACCATTGAGCTACTTCCTTGGATGCAATAAGAACATAACTATCCCAATATTAAAAACTAAAAGCCTCGATATTGAATCGAGGCTTTTGTGTAAGGTATGCTATTTTTAATGACTGTGTAGCTTACAGGCTATAATACATATCAAACTCAACTGGATGAACAGTCGTATTTAAACGGCGTACTTCTTCTTCTTTTAGCTCAATAAAGGCATCCAACATACCTTTTGTGAACACATCCCCTTTTAATAAAAACTCATGGTCATCTTTTAATGCTTGGAGAGCAACTTCTAAGTTTTCAGCCACTGTTGGGATTGAGTTTTCTTCTTCAGGAGGTAAGTCATAAAGGTTCTTATCAGCGGCATCACCAGGATGAATCTTATTCTGGATACCGTCAAGGCCAGCCATCAATAAAGCAGCAAAGGCTAAGTATGGGTTCGCTGTTGGATCTGGGAAGCGAGCTTCAACACGAACACCTTTAGGCGAGCTTACGTATGGAATACGGATAGACGCTGAACGGTTACGAGCTGAGTAAGCTAGCATGATAGGTGCTTCATAATGTGGGACTAGACGCTTGTAGCTATTTGTTGATGGGTTTACAATGGCATTCAGGGCTCGAGCGTGTTTGATGATACCGCCAATGTAATAAAGAGCGGTTTCTGAAAGACCAGCATATTCATCACCAGCGAAGGTGTTGACACCATCTTTGGAGATTGACATATGCACGTGCATACCAGAGCCGTTATCACCTACGATTGGTTTTGGCATAAAGGTTGCAGTTTTGCCAAACTGATGTGCTACATTGTGTACTACGTATTTGAACTGCTGAACTTCGTCCGCTTTACGAACCATAGTGTTGAAAGAAACACCGATCTCTGACTGACATGATGCTACTTCGTGGTGATGTACCTCAACACGATCTGGACCCATGATATCTTCTAAACGCTGACACATTACTGAACGCAAATCTTGTGAGCTATCTACTGGAGGTACTGGAAAGTAGCCACCTTTTACACGTGGACGGTGAGCCATATTGCCCCACTCATAATCATTGTCAGTTGACCAAGCAGCTTCTTCAGCAGTAATGCGGTGACGTGCACCTGACATGTCAACAGACCATTTTACATCATCAAATACAAAGAATTCTGGTTCTGGGCCAAAGAAGGCAGTATCACCGATACCAGTTGATTTTAAATACTCTTCAGCACGACGTGCGATAGAGCGTGGGTCACGATCATAGCCTTGCATCGTCGTTGGCTCGATGATATCACAGGTAACTACTACGGTCGTTGCTTCAAAGAATGGATCGACAAATGCGGTTTCTGGATCTGGACGTAAAATCATGTCAGAAGCTTCAATGCCCTTCCAACCTGCTACTGATGATCCATCGAACATTTTACCATCTTCTAACACATCTTCATCAATTGTAGATGCTGGGTAGCTAATATGCTGCTCTTTACCGCGGGTATCAGTAAACCGAAAATCTACCCATTTTGCGCCAGATTCATTGATAAGATCAAATAGTTTGTTTGACATGATATGCCTCTCCATTAATTGCTCACAAATAAAGTTTGTGAAGGGGGTTATAAGCGAAACTGGTTTTAAAAAAATGTTGCACTTAGGTTTATTACGTTATAACTGATTGCGCTACTTACTGACGTTATAAATATATTATTGCGTGATAAGAAGTGATAGCTATTGCGTTGTCCAAGCAAGTACATCATTCTGAATTCTTTAAATATCCAGTATAGGTGACAGCTGTTTAAAATCCTAGTATTAATTTTACAATCAAGCTGTTTAAAATCAAACAACAACTGTCATAAATATATATCTAGGTCTTATTAAATTCGCGCCACCTTTAATCTAGTTGATGGGTTAAATATTGCAAATCATATGCCAGCTTTATAATTATTTTATAATTATTCCAAAAAACTGTTGCGACTGGTTACGCAGCGGCTATTACAAAACCGATTAAAGCCATAAGTGAAATCCACTATAAATCTAACAGCAGCCCTTGATTCGACTAAATCGGTAAAATATATATCAGATATCGTCCCGATATATCAGATTTAAGGGGTTACAACTGGGCTTACCTAAGAAAACATTCCAAAATAGTGCAAAATATAGAAAACTACATTATTAATGCACCATTCATGTGCATATATATCATGCACTTTCTATTTTAGTGCATTTTTTGCTAAACCTATCTGTAAAACAAAGCGAATGCATCAAACCAAGTAAACACCACTTCTAATTAAAAGTGAGCGCTACTTCTAAAAGTGAGCGCTACTTCTAATTAAATTAACTGTTAATAGAGGGAATACCTATCTGCAACGAACAACAACCAACCCAGCGCTAAATTTGGGGTAAACTACTCACTTTAATCAATAAAGCACGCTAGCTTTGAGCTCAGCCTTAAAATATGATGACAGACATTCGCTATGATTTTACTTTTAGATAATTACGATAGCTTTACTTATAATATCATGCAATATCTGCAACAGCTTAATGTCACCGTTCAGGTCTGTACCAATGACAACGTTAGTCTAGCAGACATCACCGCCCTTCAGCCAACGGCTATTGTGCTCGGTCCAGGACCTGGTAGACCCGAACAAGCTGGTATTACTTTGAAATGTATCGAGCATTTTGCGGATAAAGTGCCCTTATTAGGCATTTGCTTAGGTCATCAAGCCATTGCCCAAGCCTTTGGCGCACGCATAGTCTCTGCTCCCCAAGTGATGCATGGCCGCACCTCCCAGATTTATCATGCTCAACAAGGCGTTTTCAAAGATCTACCTAACCCTGCCCGCTTCACTCGCTACCACTCATTGATAGTTGACAGCGACAGCCTACCAAAAGAATTACAGGTAACTGGCTGGACTCAAGCACAGGAAGTCATGGCTATACGTCACAGATACTTACCCATTGAAGGCGTCCAATTCCACCCAGAGTCAATTTTAAGCGATGCTGGATTACAGTTGTTTGCTAACTTTTTAGTTGCATATAATTTAAGCAACTTGCAATAAGCCCCAATCAGTATTAAATTGACAAACCTAAATATATGACCTTTAATTCAAAACACATCTCAATAAAAAAAGTTTATAACACTATGACAAATGATACCCCTTTAAGAACCGCAAGCTTAACTGATGATCAAATTCATGACATTCTAACTACCGCCTTGGCACGAATAGTACGGCGAATTGACTTGACCCAACAAGAAATGCGTCAAATCATGACCATTATCATGGATGGGCGTTGTCCTGATGCCATGATGGGTGCATTATTAACTGGCCTGAATATGAAAAGTGAGTCCATTGACGAAATCACCGCTTCAGCCAGTGTTATGCTAGATTTTGCCCTAAAAATTGAACCTAAAGGGTGTCATAACTTAGTGGATATAGTCGGTACTGGCGGTGATGGCAGTAACTTATTTAATGTATCTACTGCATCGGCTTTTGTAGCGGCGGCGGCAGGGGCTACTGTGGCTAAACATGGTAACCGCGGTGTTTCATCGAAGTCTGGTAGCTCTGATCTACTTGAAAAGGCAGGAATAGATCTAAATATCAGCTTAGACCAAGCGCGTCAGTGTATCGAACAAAAGGGGGTTGGCTTCTTATTCGCACCAAACCATCACACTGCGATGAAATACGCCATTCCCGTACGCCGTGCCTTAAAAGTACGCACTATTTTCAATATTCTAGGACCTTTAACCAATCCTGCTGGAGTCAAAAACTCAGTTATTGGTGTCTTTACTGATACCTTGTGCGAGCCTCTGGCCCATGTGTTAAAAAACCTAGGGGCAGAGCATGTTATGGTAGTAGGCTCCAAAGATCGTCTTGACGAAATCAGTCTGGCTACCAGCACCAAAGTAGCCGAGCTAAAAAATGGTGAGGTGACTGTCTATGATATCTATCCAGAAGACGCTGGTATTGATTCACAAACCTTAGTCGGCTTAGAAGTTAACTCTTCCACAAAAAGCTTACAACTGATCCAAGCGGCGCTATCTGGTAAAGACAGCAATGACTTTGGCATCCCTCAGACTGTGGTTAATAAAGCCCGTGATATGATTGCATTAAACGCTGGTGCTGCCATTTATGTCTCTGGGCTTGCCAGCAACTTACCCAATGGGGTAAATCAGGCACAAACTATTATCCAACGTGGCGATGGATTAAAGAAAATGCAGCAACTGGCTGAGTTCACTCAGTCTTTTAGCGCTAACTAGTTGTGACTTATACCACACCCGTCGCTTCTGTGTCAGTCCTATAATAAACCGATTTATTTTATTAATGAGCCGATTATGACCCAAGATACCATTCCTTCAATCTTACAAAAAATTGTAACTACCAAACAACAAGAAGTCGCACAAGCCAAGGCAACAAAAGATATAGTGACTATAAAAGCAGAGGCTGAACAACTATTTGCTTCTGGCTCAACGCCAAGGCGAGGCTTTGCTCAAGCACTTATTACCAAACAGCAAGCAGGACAGCCAGCCATTATTGCTGAGGTCAAAAAAGCCTCACCGTCAAAAGGCATTATCGCTAAAAGCTTTCAGCCTGATGCCATTGCAGCTCAGTATCAGCAAGCAGGGGCAGCTTGTTTATCCGTATTAACTGATGAGCAGTACTTTCAAGGACATAGTCAGTATATGCAACAAGCAAAAGCTGCCTGTGATCTGCCAGTATTACGTAAAGACTTTATGATTGATCCTTATCAAATATATGAGTCTTATCTACTCGGGGCAGATTGTATTTTATTGATTGTCGCCTGTTTAGATCAGCCCACCTTGCAAAAGCTGCATCATATCGCCTGTGAGCTTGGCCTTGATGTGCTCATTGAAGTCCATACACAACATGAACTTGAGCGTGCACTACAACTGGCTGACTCACCACATAATATCATTGGTATTAACAATCGAGATTTGAATACCTTTAATACCGACTTGCAAACTTCTATTAAGCTAAAAGCAGTACTTGACAGCCAGCCTCCCCAGGATTCAGCTCAAACACGACTTTTGGTCACCGAAAGTGGTATTCATAGCAGTGAAGATATGCAGCTAATGTTAAATAATGATATTCACTGCTTCTTAATTGGTGAACAATTTATGAAAACTGATCATCCAGGACAGACGCTGGAAAATCTACTCAATAGCTTAACCAAATAGCAGACTAAATAAATAAGTCAATACACATTAAAAAAGGTAGTTTTTATTATGGCAAACTCGCTATTTTCTAAAGAAATGCAACAACAGCTCAAAGACCTAAAAAGTGAATTGAGCAAAGGTCGTGCCACAGACCCAACCAACCCACTGAATGAAAAACCAGCAGACCCAGTGGCACTACCCACCAAAAAACAAGTTGAAAAAACCGTCAAACAGCTTGATAGTGAACATATTGATGATGACAAAGTACTGTTTATGCAAGCCATGGCGGGTGTACAACCAATTAAAGACAACAATACCATCTCAGAAATTAGTAAACCTAAAGTAAATAAGCTCGATGCAGCTACCTTATCAAAACGTGCGGCTGCCCAAGGCGAAGAAGCCGATAGCTTAGGCTCTGGCTTGTCAGACATGCAAGCCTTATTAAACCCTGTCAGTGGTGATGCTTACTTAATCTACAAAACCCCGACTTTACAAAACAAGGTATTCAATCAGTTAAAGCAAGGCAAACTGCGCTGGTATGATGCGGTCGACATCCATGGCTGTACCATTGATGAAGCACGTGAAGCCATGACCACCTTAATTGCACAAGCCAAAACCAACAATGAAACTGTGGTCAAAATTGTGCATGGTAAAGGCTCAGATGCCATATTAAAGACCTGTGTGAACGGATGGCTGCGTCAATTACCTGAAGTCTTGGGCTTTTGCTCTGCACCACCAAAAGATGGTGGCAATGGTGCGGTATTGGTGCTATTAAAAAAGAATAAAGTTTAGACTAAAATATACCTGTCTTGAGTTAAATATACCTGTCTTGAGTTAGAAAAGTATAGATATGGCTTATGCAAGGTTTGACTCCCTTCTTTTTCCAAAGGAAGGGCTGGGGATGGACTATCAATAAGCATCGCAAAAATCCCCAATCTTTTAACTTTATAGGTTTTGACGGTTAATTTTAGTATTAACTTCAAAGCAGACAAATCAAAAAAAAGAACAAGATTTAAGTCTTGTTCTTTTTTTATGTCTACTATGGCTCAATTTATGATGCCAAAATAGCACACTAAAGCTGTTTAGATACTGGAGCCGTTTAAATATTGGTATCTGGCGTTTGTGATGACTCTGACCCTGGCTTTGTAAATACATTACTGGCAGGATCTGCATTACTTGAGCTGGCCGTTTCAATAACCATACGCTGTGTTTCAAGCGCATGCTCTACTGGATATTTTTCAATTTCTTTTAGAATATCAATTAGCAACTGCGTTTGCTTATCATAAAACTCATCTGCCCCACTGGCATAAATATAGGCTCGGAACTCAATCACCATCGAGTCTTGGCGCAACTCAGATATTCTAACCTGTGTCCATTCAGAGTTAGTTAACTTATGCGCAACCAGAAACTCCTCCATTTCTACCAAAAACTTCTCAAGCTCTGCAGCAGCAACATTGCGCTTGATATAAATATTATGCAAAAAGTGAAACATATCACGTGACGCAAAGTTTTCAATCGACATTGATGAAAAATCACCGTTAGGCACGGTTACTATGGTTCGGTTTAGAGTACGAAGGCGGGTTGAGCGAATACCGATATCAATGACCGTACCTTCAAGCTCACCAAATTTACAATAATCACCCACACGTACTGGCTGATCAGCGACAACAACAACACTACCAACTAGGTTCTCGATCATTTTTTGAGCACCAAGAGCCAGCGCCAAACCACCCACACCCAGTGCTGCTATCCCTGTGGTTAAGTCAAATCCTAAGTTCCCAAAGACAAAAATACTGGCCAATATAAGCAACAAAGTCTTAATGATCTTGTGTAACAAGCTTAAAATGGACACTCTTTCGGTCTGATTTCGCTTATAGCTCTGACGCTCTGCACGATGAAATACCGCATCGACAATACGCAACAGCAGCCAAGTAGAAGCAAACCAACCAACAATATCTTTGATACGGTTTACTGGTTCACGCACCGTCACCGACACACCAGCATATACCATCACTTCATACAAAATCAGTGAGGTCACCACTAAAGCTAGTGGCAGCAACACCTTCGTATCTGCTGGTAAGGGCTTTTTACGTACTTTTGGGTAGTAACTTTTTAAGAATAAATATAACAAACCAACAAAGATATAAGAGACAGCGATACAAAATAGCACCAAGATAAATACCGCAAACATATCCGCCACACCATAACCACCGATGGTTTTATTTTGTAGCGGCTTAAGCGAGTATTTATCGACAATGGTGGTCTTGGCCGCAATATTCGAGCCTTTAATGGCTTGCAAGGTTTTACGGGAAATTTGCCAATATTTGCTACCCTCTGCGGTGGTTTTTCGTACCAATATGATATCTATCACATGACCTTGAGTAGTGATGGTACCGACTTTTTCTAAATTCGGTGGCAATTGATCTGCCAGATCGCCTGATGGTGAATTACTGATTTGTAATTCAGCGTTTAACCGCCCTCCTGTATCTAACGCCAACTTGACTTGGCGCACCACCTCAATCGGGTTCTCCCCTGTGGTCAGGTTTAAATAATTCGATGCTAACGACGCATTATTCTCTGACAAAGCCTTAATAAAGCCTTGCACCGTACTTCTGGGAGTTTGACGCCCAAAAGGGTCGATGACTTCTTCTTCAGACACTATGTTTTGAGCAGTAGCGTCAGGATCTTCTGCTTGAGCAGCCATAGGATGTAGCAATAAAAAAATACTTAATAGCATTGCAGTGACAACAAACAAGATGCCTTGTATCTGTTGCTTAGAACCTAGTGCTTGTAGTTTAGAGTCGGCTGTCTTTATCATCTGATTTGTTGTCATAGGTGCAGTTTTTTTGATCAGTATGTTTTGTGATTAAGGTAGATTAGGTAAAAAATAGATTAAGTGTAAAAAATAGATTAATTGTAACATGTAGCAGTAAACAATGAGTGCAAGAACTATCATTCCTTATAAGATAAGTTGCCTATTGATAACCATACAAATGCCTCACCTTACCAACGGTTACTAGCACATTGAAAATAACTAAGGAAAACATGAGGAAAAATCGTCTAAATGAAGTTTATTTTAAGACTATTTAAGCGATAATACGCTATTATTTCTTAACTGTTAACTTTTTCACTTCTAGGTAAGTTTATGAATACCCATTATAGTCATTTATACACAAGCTTGTTTACGGCCTCAACCTACCCTCGCCCTCTTGGCAAAGCAGTGAGTGCTGTGTTCGCCACAGCCGTTGCCTGTGCTCCTGCCGTTGCAGCTGAGACAAATGACAACACCCAGCAGATGCCACGTGTGACCTTGCCAGCCATTACGGTAACCGCAACCCGTACTCCGACAGCAATTAATAACACCATTGCTCAGACTCGGGTTATTGACAGTGAGGCGTTACAGCATTTTCAGGGTCAAACTGCATTAGATGTGATTAAACGCCAACCAGGTTTTAACTTTATTCAAAATGGTGGCATGGGGACGACCAGCAACTTCTATGTGCGTGGTTATGATAACAAACAAATTTTAGTTCTAATTGATGGTGTGCGTTACAGCTCACTCAGTGCTGGTGGTACAGCACTGGGCTTATTACCTGCTGATCAAATAGATCGTATCGAGGTGCTATATGGCGCATCTGGTAGTAGTATTTATGGTGCGGATGCGATGGGTGGTGTGATTCAAGTATTCACCAAAGGTCAGGCTATTGATCAAAATCAATTGGCTATTACCCTAGGTGCAGGCACTAATGATCACTACCTCTATGGCGCATCAGCACAGTTTCATAATGAGCAAGGTACCAGTTTAAGCCTTGGCGCTAGTCGTAATGAGACCAAAGGACATAGCGCCCTATTACCAGATCCTGGCAATCCTTACTCATATTACAATAGCGATGATGACGGTTTTGAAAGCAACAACTTTAGCTTACGTTTAGATCAAAAGATTAATAATGAGTTTAGTGTTGGTGTCAGCGGTCTATATAGTGACTCAGAAACAGAGTTTGATAATGGTCCAACTATTGGCAAGGACAATACCAAATCCAAACAAAAAAATGGCGCTGCTCAAGCCTATGCTGACTGGCGCTATGCACCAGGCTCAAATATCAAATTGGCCTATGGTCACTCAATCGATAAGTCTGATAACCCAACCTTTAATAGTCATTATGATACTAAGCAAGATCAGATTAGCTTAATAGGTCAGCATGCCCTACCTTTTGGTAAAGCTATCTATGGTGCAGAGTACTTAAAGCAAAAGCTCGATACCAGTGAGTATCGTGACGATGATCGTAAAGTTAGCAGTGGCTTTTTGGGCTATGTTGCCTCATATAATAACATCGATGTGCAAGCCAACGTCCGTTATGATGACTACTCAAAATTTGATGACAAAACCACCTATAACCTAGGCGCTGCTTACCGCTTTACCCCTGATTTTCGTGTTGGTGTCAACTATGCCAAAGGCTACCGAGTGCCGACTTTTAATGACCTATACTGGCCAGGTTCAGAAAATCCAAACTTAGCACCTGAAACCAGTGACAACTACGAAGCCTTCATTGAATACGATACATTACTGCAATCAACCCGCTTAACAGGCTATCATAACAAAGCTGACAAGCTACTTAGTTATGTTTCTCAGTTTGATGCCAACGGTAACTGGTTAAGTGGCAGAACAGAGAATGTTGATGAGGCAAAAATTAAAGGCATTACCTTAACCTCGGACTGGAACATTGATGATTACTTATTTGGCTTTAGTTATGACTATCAAAAAGCCAAGAATAATAGCGGTCGTAGCAAACCTAATCATGACAACTACTTAACCAATCGCCCAAAAGACAAAGCAATGGTTTATGTTGGTTATCAATTGGCTGACCTTGATCTTCGTGCTGAATATCAGTATGTGGGCAAATACTACGCCAATGCCTCGAACACAACCAAGGTTGACGACTACAACTTATTTAATATCAGCGGCAACTATCAGCTAACGCCAAACTTATCGTTAGCAGCGCGCTTAAATAACGTATTTAACAAAAAGTATGTCACCATTCCAGGGTATAGCACAGATGACGGTACCAACTTCTTTACCTCATTAACCTATACTTGGAAATAGGCTAAACTCTTTATGTGTTAATTCCTTACCTTAAACTGGCTTTAGGGTAACTCAAATAAAAAAAGCTACTCAATGAGTAGCTTTTTTTATGGCTGTGTCTTTAATATATATACTTTATATGTATGTTATATGCTGCTTATTTGCGCTTATTTAACTTCTCAGGCAGCTTGTTTAGCTTTTCTGGTAAATAACTGCGCAAATAGGCTAGGCAAGCTATTACCGCTTCTTTTTGCATAGCAGGCGTAATTTTACCTCGCTGCTTATAGGACAGAGCAAATATACTATGCGCTAAGTTATAAGCAATCAGCAACTTAACCTCTAGCTCTGGATAGTCAGACACATCATAATAAGTGGCGATCTTCTCTGTAATCATTTGCACCATATTGATATCGACCTTTTCATCATAATCACCGCTGTCAAAGTCGGGACTATTGGTGCCATACATCAGCTTACTTTTGGTGCTATCTTTATTAAACAAATCAGCAGATTGAAGCAGTACCTTCTCTATATACCCATCCCATTGCTTATAATCAGCAACTACTATTTTTTCTAAATTTTGATAAGTTTCAATATAATTTAAAAAACGCAATGCCAAAAAGATAGACTCGACATTTGGAAAAAAGTGATACGCAGAAGCACGCGGAATATCAGCATCTTCACAGACATCAGCAAGACTAATATCACCCACATCCTTGGTTTCACTAAGTTTTTTGGCACTAAGTAACAGCTTTTGACGGCGTGCTCGACCTTGCTTGCTGGTATACTTAAATTTATTCGGGACAAGGATTTTAGCAAGTTCTGAATCTACTAAAATATCTTGAATTAAGCCATCATATCTATCTGGCATAGCGTTGGTCTCTTCTTCTAGTTTGCTTTCTTTTTTTATCTAAGTTTTCATTAATCTATCACTTACTGTATGTTATTAATATGACAGTATTCCATTACAAATGCAAAACTAAAGTTATACCTAAAAGTTTATTATATGACTTGCTTATCAATTGATCTTTTTACCCTATTTGACTTTCTTTGTAGTTGTTTGTTTGTCTATAATAGTTCCTTGGACTGGATTAATTGCTCCTTGGATTGGATTAATAGCTCCTTGGATTGGATTAATAGCTCCTTGGATTGGATTAATAGCTCCTTGGATTGGATTAATAGTTCCTTGGATTATTTTTACGTCTTCATATCCTCATGTCTTTTATTTTAACTTTATTTTCGCTCTTACAATACCATGATCTGAGAATCGGTTGTCATACTCTTTTTTTAGATGGTCATTAAAGTAATCAACTTGCTTCACCACACCAAGAGAAAACTTACTATCGACCAAAAACTCCTCTGACACAAACAACTGATCTATCACCTCAGGCATCCCCTGATACAAATGTGTATAAGCCACACTGCGTGTCCAGCCATAGCTGACTTGTATCCGAGCAGCATCGAATAAGGCCACATCACGCATTGATTTATCATAAACAACCTCACTGGTTTCTGCTAACAACTGTGTGGTGACGCTATCAGTAACATCATTCATATCACCCAATAGTATTAATGGATGGTTGGTATTGCGCAAAATATCTATCATAAAGATACGTAACGCTGCCGCTTCTGCCCCTCGCATGCACAAGCTACGCAGCTTGGCACGTACACGAACCTTTGGCTCATTATAATCTTCCAAACGATTGCCCTGATCATCACGCAAGTACTGAGGGCGTTTACTTTTTAGATGCGCTGTCACAAAGGTGATGGGCTGACCATATACCTCCAAAGTTACCACTAAAGGCGGACGATTAAATCTTTCATAGCGTCCCATATCTGGAATATCTACCACCGCCAAGGGGTCAAAGTCAGTGAGCAATTGCCAGTCTAGTACCTTGAATTTAGAGAGTATGCCTACCGCTGGTGTACCTTGTGCCCCCTTTCCCAAGGTCAACTGGCTTGTCGAATCATTACTGGCTTGCGGTGCCAATACTTGTGAACGCTCAAAACCTAGCCTAATAGCCAAATCTTGCAGCGCCTGCTCATCCCACACCTCTTGTACTGCATAAATATCAGCATTGGCATTCGTCATCAAATTAGCCAGACCTGCAAGCTTACGTTGATACTCAGCCTCGGTTGCAGCCGGCATATTTTCATAATAAAGACGTCCTGGTAACGCCAAGTTAAGTAAATTACTGGTCGCTACTGTAAACTCTTTATCTTGACTGCTTCTATGATGGTTGCTCATATTGTTGTTATTCCAAAGTTAGATGACGTCTTGAAGCTTGTTAGGGTTAATTTGGGTCGGGTGAATATTCAAAACTGGAACTGGCTGTGATTATTTTTAGACAATATGCAGGGAGGTTTTTGACGCTTAATTATTCTCAGTTGCAGCTGTTGTTTGATAAAACGTCACAACATATGGGCAAAAACATATTGGCAAAAAATAGCCCCTAGGTGAACGATTGTAATGTCTTGCTAATCGCTTGATGCCACTTATACAGATGCTGCTCACGCTCATCTTCCGACATACTTGGATCAAAGCATCTGTCCAAATGCCAAGAATTATCTATGGTGGTTTCATCATAGAGTCCAGCGTTAATGCCTGCCAGCAAGGCTACCCCTTTGGCGGTAATCTCAGTGTCTTTGGGCCGCAATACAGGCACACCGAGCATATCTGCCTGAAACTGCATCAATAAGTTGTTATTGGATGCGCCACCATCGACCCTAAGCTCTGTCAGTGGCGCTGGGCTGTCTTTTTGCATCGCAGTCAGCACATCATAAGTCTGATACGCAATCGACTCTAATGCTGCACGTGCAATATGTGCTTTGGTACTGCCTCGAGTCATACCAAAGATACTGGCGGTAATGTCTGAGCGCCAATATGGCGCACCCAAGCCAGTAAAGGCGGGTACCAAGACCACCTCTTCACTGCTGGCTACTTCTTTTGCCAGTCGCTCCACATCTTGTGACTTATGAAACAGTCCTAGGTTATCACGCAGCCATTGCACAATAGCACCAGCCATAAATACACTGCCCTCTAGCGCATAAGTCACTTCACGTTTGCCAGGATTTAGGATACGCTGACCAGACTTTACCAATTTGGATAAAGACGGATGTTCAATTTGGTTTGGTAGCCGTTGTTGATTGTGTAAGCGACGTCGCCAGCCCACGGTTGTTAATAGCTGGTGTTGGCTTAATTGTACTTCATTGCCGATATTCATAAGCATAAAGCAGCCCGTACCATAGGTGTTTTTTGCCATTCCTTCAGACACACAGCCTTGCCCAAACAAAGCTGCTTGCTGGTCGCCCAGTACCGCTTGAATGGGGATTTGTTTGGCAAACAGTCCTTTTTTGGTTTTGCCAAAGTCGCCATCAGAAGGCAGTACTTTTGGCAGCATTTGCTTGCAGATACCAAAGCTGTCCAACAGCTCATCAGACCAAGCCAACTTATTAATATCATACATTAAAGTACGTGACGCATTGCTAATGTCTATCACATGCTCTCCACCAGTCAGCTTAAACATCAGCCAGCTATCTATGGTGCCCACCGCCACCTCGCCACGCTGTGCCCTATCCTGTAAATTTGGATGATTTTCAAGCATCCATACTATTTTACTGGCACTAAAATAAGGATCTATACGCAGTCCAGTGATCTGCTGTACATACTGCTGCATACTTATATTCAAATCTGGGAGTTGTCGTTGTTGCAGCTGTTGACACCAGCTATCTGAGCGTCTATCTTGCCAGATAATGGCAGGCGCTAACGGCTTACCAGTACGCTTGTCCCAAAACACGATGGTTTCACGCTGATTGGTGATGGCAAGGCTTGAGATATCGGTCGCTAATAATCCAGCTTGGTTAATGGCATCATGGGCGCAGCTTATTTGAGTGTGCCAAATTTGCATCGCATCTTGCTCGACATATCCAGCCTTGGGGGTCATCAAGGTAGTTGGCTGTTGTGATATCTGAATCGGCTGAGCCTTGTCATCATAGATGATGGCGCGACTTGAGGTAGTGCCTTGATCCAAAGCTAAGATATAACCGGCCATGGTTGCTTCCTTATTTCAATATGAGTAACTTTTAATTTTTAA
Organism: Psychrobacter lutiphocae DSM 21542; assembly: GCF_000382145.1. GTDB lineage: Bacteria > Pseudomonadota > Gammaproteobacteria > Pseudomonadales > Moraxellaceae > Psychrobacter > Psychrobacter lutiphocae. Next base: position 5,372 of record NZ_KB907665.1, on the reverse strand, counting down.
CTTTCAAGCGATAATCTAAGGGTTATAAAAAAGCATATAGCATTTGATTTAAATAACGGCGACCTAGCGCAGTCGGCTCAATCCAGTCCGCCTTATCAACTAACAACCCTTGCTGCTGTAACTTGTGAATTATGGGTACAATATCGCTTACGGCCAACCCCGTTCTCGCACTATATACACGATACGAAATGCCCTGAGTCAACCGTAATGCATTAAGCATAAATTCACCGCTGATATCATCGTCAGCAATGGGGGCAAACCCAACCATTTTTGGATAATGATGATACTGTATATAATCTTTTGGCAATCTGGTCTTGCTAAAGCGGTAAATACCGGTTTGTAGACGCTGAATATCCAGCCCTTCTGGTGCTTCGATATCTTCTATATTATTTTCTATGGTTTCTGGTTCTTCAGCTTTGTCGTCACCAGTCTGCGCAATGGTTATTTTGCCATGAGCGCCTGCCCCGATTGCCAAATAATCACCAAACTGCCAATAGTTAATATTATGACGACTGCCTATATCTTGCGCACTCACCCAAGCAGAAACCTCGTAATTGCGATAGCCCAGTTCGGATAATAGCTGACTTCCTTGTGCTTCAATTTCGGCCAAATTGTCATCATCTGGCAAGACAGGTGTATTACGATAAAACACCGTATTTGGCTCAATGGTTAACTGATACCATGAAATATGCGTCGCCCCAGCCTGATGCGCTAAGCGAATATCTGTTAATGCTTCTGCCACTGTCTGTTGTGGTAGCCCATGCATTAAGTCAACATTGATGCGCTTAAATCCCACTTTTTTGGCCACTAGGATGGCTTTCTGTGCTTGCTTGGCATTATGAATACGTCCTAGCGCCTTTAGCTTACTGTCAGCAAAGCTTTGCACACCTAGAGACAAACGATTAATCCCGACCGCCAGATATTGAGCAAAAGGGGCATGCTCTAAGGTACCAGGATTGGCCTCCATCGTCACCTCTATATCAGCAGCTAATGGCAATACCTGCTTTAGATGGGCAAACAAACGTTGATACTGCTCAATCGGTAGCAATGATGGTGTGCCACCTCCGATAAAAATTGAGGTAATCTCTCGCCCTTGTAACAAAGGCAATTGCGAATCGATATCTGCTATTAGCGCATCCACATAGTCGGCAAACAAAGTAGCTGACAATTTGTGTGAGCCCTCACTTTGCTTTGTGCTGGCTTGCATATCAAAAGTTGGTAGGGTATGAGAATTAAAGTCACAATAAGGGCACTTTTTAACACACCACGGAATGTGAATATACAAAGCTAAAGGAATGTCAGTTAGTTGGATTAATGAAGGTTGAAACAATAAGGGCATAAAGATAGGGTCTTATACTTGGTGACAGATAATGGTATAGTCTTGCCTTTTATGTGATAGGCAAATTATGTGATAGGCAAAATCCATAACACTGGTAATGAGATATCAATTCTTCAATATTAATATAAAATATAAGTAGTTGTGTATGACATGTGCAAAATTTAGGGCATTTAAGTTGGACATTGGCATTTAAGTTGGACATTGGCATTTAAGTTGGACATTGTATTATACGTGCTTAACTAACACAAAATGCAAAAATACCAAAACAAAAAAATAAGTTAACAAAAAAGAAGTTGTCTTATGTTGCCTAATTTATCATTTCAAGACTTTAAACAATACAGCTTACGCCTAGGCACCCTCGTCTTTCCCATCTTGATCACTCAGTTTAGCCAAGCTGCTTTGGGTGTGGTCGATGCCATTATGGCAGGTGGGGTGTCTGCACTGGATTTGGCAGCTGTCTCTATTGGCTCCGGTGTCTGGCTGCCATTATTCTTACTGGCTACCGGCACATTAATCGCCACCACGCCCTTGATTGGGGAAAAAATAGGACAGCAGCGTCCGCAAGATGTACCACATATTGCGCAACAATCAATCTGGGCGGCTTTGATGATTGGTCTTATCGGATTGGTGGTGGTGTCACTGACCCCCAATATCTTAGGGGCTATGGGTGTCCCTGAAGACATTCAGCCAAAAGCATCCATGTACTTACGTTTTGTGGCATTCGGCTTTCCTGCCATCGCCTGCTATGCGGTGTTACGTAGCTATTGCGAGGCATTAAGTCGTCCAGAGCCAGTCACCGTTATTAGTATTATCGGTCTGCTCATTAATATCCCGATTAACTACATCTTTATTCATGGACTGTATGGCATGCCCGCCTTAGGGGGTGCTGGCTGTGGGTTAGCAACTGCTTGTGTGCTATGGATTAACGTTATCTTGTTGGCAACTTATTTATATTTTTCAAAAAACAAAAGTTTTGTTGCTACTCGATTTTTCCACAACTTTGGTCGACCAGATAAGCAGCAGATTAGCAAACTGTTTCGTTTGGGCGTGCCCATTGGTATCTCTATCTTTTTTGAAGCCAGCTTGTTTAGCCTTGCCTCGATTGTGATAAGCCCCCTTGGTGCAATTGCGGTTGCCTCCCATCAAGTGGCTTTGGCCGTCACTTCACAGTTATTTATGGTACCCATGTCAGTAGCAATGGGGCTGACAATTATGGTATCTAATCGTTTTGGTGAGAAAAACTGGTTTGCGTTGCGGCAAGTACAAACTACTGGGCTAATTTGGGCGGTGATGATTGCCCTGTGCAGCATGCTAGGAGTCTGGCTATTTAGAGAAAATCTAGCCAACGCCTTTACCGACAATCCGCAAGTAAAAGCACAAGCTATGTTCTTATTGCTGTTTGCCATTGCTTATCAACTCGTTGACAGTTGGCAAGTCAATATTGCTGGTATCTTACGTGGCATGCAAGATACCAAGATACCAATGTGGATTACTTTATTTTGTTATTGGTTGGTAGCCTTACCGTTAGGCACGTATCTAGTACGCTTTACCGACACAGGAGCAAAAGGATTTTGGATTGCACTGGTGACAGGCTTGACACTAGCTTCAATATTATTGACCTTACGCTTAGTTTATCGTCAACGCCAAGTATTACAGTTTTAGTACGAAAAACAGTTTTTTTCGCCTTTTTTTGGACTTTTTTGTGAAATTCTTTAACGTTTTTAATTTTTTTATTTTTTTTAATAAAAATTTATTTTTATTTTGATTGACTTAACACTTAATTTAAACCTATGATTACAATAATTTAGAAAACAGTTGTATACTGAAAGAGCTGGATTTATAAAATTAGCCATCTCATTTTTGGAAGCTGAAACCGAATTACATCAATTTAGACTCATCAAAGATGAAAAAATTTGTTACAATATAATTCATAATTTTTAGAATAACCGGTAGGCAACCGTATGGACATAGAAAAAATTCGGACGCTCATTGAGCTAATGGAAGAGAAAGACCTTGTTAATCTTGAGATTAAAAATGGAGAAGATAGTGTCAGTCTGACTCGACACTATAACACCCCGATCCCATCAATAATGCCAGCAGGCGCAACCTACATGCCAGAAACAACCGCAGTGGAAGCGGTGCATCCAGGCAGTGTCGAAACCTCGCCCATGGTTGGAGTGTTTTATGTCGCCCCTAGCCCTAATGATCCACCTTTTGTCATGCCTGGGCAAAAAGTACAAGCAGGCGATACCCTAGGTATTATCGAAGCCATGAAAATCATGAATCCACTAGAAGCTACTCAAAGCGGCATTATTGATGCCATTTTAGTAGAAAATGGTGACGTGGTTCAATTTGGTCAACCCGTCATTCGTTATAAAAGCTAAGATATAGGCACCTTAATGATAAAAAAAATGCTTATTGCCAACCGTGGCGAAATTGCTCTACGCATTGTGCGTGCCTGCAAGCAGCTAGGCATCAAGACCGTTGGTGTCTACTCCACTGCTGACGAAGACTTGATGCATCTGCGCTTTGTCGATGAGGCTGTGTGCATTGGGAAACCTAATGCCAATCAAAGCTATTTAAATATCGCCGCTATTATTACTGCCGCTGAGATCACCAGCAGTGACGCCATTCATCCAGGCTATGGATTTTTGGCAGAAAATGCTGAGTTTGCAGAAGCCGTTGAAGAAGCAGGTATTACTTTTGTCGGTCCACATCCTGATCATATCCGCTTGATGGGCAACAAAGTTTCTGCAATTAACGCCATGAAACAAGCAGGCGTACCCACAGTACCAGGCTCTGTGGGTACTGTTACCTTAAATAATGCTGAAGAGCAGGCCAAAAACATTGGCTTTCCACTACTGATTAAAGCAGCATCAGGAGGGGGTGGTCGTGGAATGCGCATCGTAGATCGCTTTGAACAGCTTAATGGACAAGTACAAGCTGCCAAACAAGAAGCTGAGCTTTGGTTTGGAGATGACAGTGTTTATATGGAACGTTATCTACAAAACCCACGCCATATTGAAGTGCAAATTTTAGGCGATGGTAATGGCAATGCCATTCATTTATATGATAGAGACTGCTCACTACAACGCCGCCACCAAAAGGTATTTGAAGAAGCACCTGCACCAGATATTCCAGAAGATATCCGTGAGCCTATCCTACAAGCCTGCGTTAGGGCATCTGAAAATATAGGCTATCGTGGTGCTGGTACCTTTGAGTTTTTGTTTGAAGATGGTAATTTTTATTTTATTGAAATGAATACTCGAGTGCAGGTTGAACACCCTATCACCGAAATGATTACCGGTATTGATGTCGTCGTCGAACAGCTTAAAATTGCCGCTGGCTATGGCTTATCATATCGTCAAAATGAAATCAGTGTTCATGGTCATGCGATAGAGTGCCGTATTAATGCTGAAGATCCAAAGACCTTTGCACCCTCCCCTGGCAAAGTGACTCAATACTTTATCCCCAGTGGATCAGGCGTACGCTTTGACTCACATCTTTATCCTGGCTACACCATTCCCTCTTATTATGACTCGTTAATTGGTAAGTTAATCTGTCATGGTCAAACCCGTGAACAAGCGATTGCCAAGACGCTACACGCGTTAGATGAATTAATTATTGAAGGTGTGAAAACCAATATTCCACTACATAGAGATGTTATTTTGCAAGATCCTAGCTTTACCTCACAGGCACAAAACATCCATTATTTGGAACGGTGTCTATTAGCAACAGAGCCTGAAAGTTATACCAATTCCAAGAAATAATATATAATAAATTATTATTTACTATTACGACGCCAGTATGCCAAAAATAACGCCTAGAAATCATAAGTTAAGTGATCACGACTTTCTGAAGCTATCAAAAGTTGAATCTAAACCAAGAGCACGGGTCAAACTGCTTATATTACATCAACTCAGTCAAAACAAATCCTTAGAAGGCATAGGTAAAGACTTTGGCTATCATCCTCAAAGCATAGGTATCATCAGAAAGCACTACTGGCTATATGGTCTTAAAAGCATCTACGACA
>NZ_KB907664.1 GCF_000382145.1 Psychrobacter lutiphocae DSM 21542 | reverse complement strand
TCGACGATGACGATCGTAGATGCTTTCAAGTCCTCGTTCATAATATCGCTTCTTAGTACGTCTGGCAGTTTCGGGGTGTATGCAGAGGTCTTTGGCAATATCTATCGTGGATTTGCCTATGCTGTACTGGTGTAAGATCAGCAGTCGTAGGCGGGCTCTGGGATTGCTCTCAGTTTTTGAGTATTTGCCAAAGTCGTGATCGTCTAGGGTATTTGTTAGTTTGGTCATAATTGAATTATACTATATATTTTGGGTTTGGTATAAGTTGTTACAAATTTTTAAAATAATTGGATGGTAAAGCAGACTTTAAGTGCAAACGGCAGGCTGTGAACCAAATGGATTGCATTCGCTTTGTCTGGCCTATTTTAGCCATAATGATACTCGATATTCTTGGTACCATTTTAGACACATCTGGTTATAAATCAATGAAATATAAGAAAAAATTATAAAAAATATTTATATAGTCCTTAGCGTAGCCGTACCAGTTAATCATAAGCGCTTGTACTTATAATACCTTATCTGAAAATTAACCCATCTTGGTCAAACTCGTTAAACCTACTACTTATAGGGTTTGCACTCGTTTTCCTTGTTACCTTAACTTTTAGATTTGGTATAACTATGCTGTTCACAAATATCAGTGAAAAAAAAGACCTGCATATAGCAGATCTTTTTTTGGTTTCGCTTAATTATTCTATAAGCCTATGCTTACTGTATCAATGTCGCTAAGGGGCACTGACTCTCTCAATGGTTACGTTAGCAATGCCGCGGCTAACTAAGCCAATTTTCTTCGCAGCACCGTAAGATAAGTCTAATACACGGTTACCATGAAAAGGACCACGATCATTGACTTTGACAACCACACTCTGACCATTAGAGTTATTAGTAACTTTTAAAAATGTATTAAAAGGTAGCGAGGGGTGCGCAGCAGTTAATGAATGCATATTAAAGCGTTCACCACTGGCAGTTTTTCTACCGTGGAATTTACCGCCATACCATGAAGCACGACCACTTTGCTTGAATTTGTTAACTGCATTGGAAGCTACTAAGGTGAGGTGTGACAAAACATCATCATTGTCTTGAGCCACACTCGATGATTTGCTTGTTAATAGCGAGCTATTTGTTGCTAAAGTAGATGGCTCAAAAGAAGTCTGCAACAAAGAAGCTGGATGGTTTTGCTTGCTTGCCAACTCATTAAGTACACTGTCGATATCGCTTGGGCTTTTAACGCTGATAGGTGGCTTAGACTCAGTAGCGTTGGCTAGATTGCTAGCACCAACTAGACAGGCTAGCGCACATAGAGCTGATGAGAAGTTCTTCATAATTGCCTCGTAAGCATGTATCTTATGAAATAGTGCTCAAAAGATTATGCGTTTACTAATAAAAATATTATATAAATCAATACCAAGGATGTTCCTAGTTGTTTATATAAAAAAAGTATGTTTTCTAAGTGCTGCACTTGTTGTTAGTGTGACGTATAAGCTATAACGTATCTAGTCTAGTTTAAACTTGGCGTATCTAGTTTAAACTTGGTTAGTTGCAACAAGGTCAGTTTAAACGTTGCTAGTATTTGTAGTAGCAATTAGCTAAGCTGTGCTACTCAAAAACGATGCTAATTAAGATACATAACAAGTGTCACATATAAATATGTATATGTTGTGGTTTTGTAACTTAACATTAAACGTAGCTATTTTGCAAGTGACGCAAGCGTTTTATTCTAAAATATTTTGATATCTAGTAGTTAGTAGTACAATTTGGCATAGATTTTGGCATAGATAATGCGAAAGATTGAGCTTAATCTAAGCTGAGTTATACATGATAAACCCCAATCTCAACTCTTTGCGTAGGCTGTGGCTTTAGCCCAGCATATTTGGCTAAAAATTAGGTTTTGCTGGGCTAAAAGCACCAGCCTACAATAGATTGTAATAAGTTGAGAGTGGGGTATGATAAAGAAAGATAGTCCCAATTTATAATAAAGAAAAAAGGTAGGCAGTAATTAGGTTACTAGCATACCTACAAGTATTATGTTTTAAGTAATTTATGGGCTGTATAGACTTTATTTATTAGTTTCGTAAATAAAGTCTATACAGCCCCTAGCTTAACTCAAATATGTACAGCCTTTAATCATAAAGTACTTCAATAATCTCAAACTCGACTAAGCCGCTAGGGGTTTGTATGCGAGCTTCGTCACCTTCTTCTTTACCAATTAGTCCTCGGGCAATAGGGGAGTTGACTGAGATTTTGTTATTTCTAAAATCTGCCTCATCGTCACCAACGATTTGATAACGTTGCTCTTCTTCGGTGTCTAAGTTCTCAATCACAACCGTCACTCCAAACACCACACGACCTTCACGTGGTAGGGTGGCTGGATCTATCACTTGTGCGCCAGAAAGCTTGGCTTCAATATCACGGATACGGGCTTCACAAAAGCCTTGTTGCTCACGGGCTGCATGGTATTCAGCGTTTTCTTTTAAGTCACCATGCTCGCGTGCTTCAGCAATGGCTGCTGTGATGCGAGGGCGATCGACGGTTTTTAATTGTTTTAATTCGGCTTCAAGTGCGGCGTGCCCTTGCGGTGTCATCGGATAACGTTGCATATCATTTTCCTTATTAAATAAAGGGTATATATGGATAAAGAGATAAAGGGGTAAAATTAATTAACCAAACACTTAAATAAAAAAAGACCACAGCACCTATTATTATAGGTGCTGTTGCTATAAGTGTTGCTTATACGTATGTCTTACTTTCAGTTGTCGTGTTAAAGACTGTCTTGGCCTCTAACAAAAATTGCTAACCGAAACTGTCGATTAGCAATTAAAAAATAAAAAAGATTTGAGCAAAATAAGGGCTGATGTTAACCGTTATTGGGCAGCTGCTTGCTCATGTAGCGTTTGCAATTTATAGACATCAAACGGTAAATCAATGGCATAAGACTTACAAACCGCATCTGCAGCGCCCAAGGTCGTCACATAGAATACCTTGGTTTGTAGCGCATTGCGGCGGATTGAGAACGAGTCTTCTTGCGCCTGTTTGCCTTCTGTTGTATTTATAATAAGGTCAATTTCACCATTTTTCAAGGCATCAACCACATGTGGACGGCCTTCAGTGACCTTATTGATACGTTGACACTCAATACCTTGCTCATTTAAGAAGGCTTGTGTGCCAGACGTTGCCACCAATTTAAAGCCAAATGCGAGGAGCTGTTTGGCAATTGGGGTTAAGCCTGGCTTGTCGCTGTCACGTACTGAAATAAAGACAGTTTTGACTTCATCCGCTTCTGGTAGACCTGGCAGACGCTCATTACTACCGATAATGCCTTTGTAGAAGGCTTCACCAAAGGTTTTGCCCACGCCCATCACTTCACCAGTCGACTTCATCTCAGGGCTTAAGATTGGATCAACACCTGGAAATTTGGCAAATGGGAATACCGATTCTTTCACAGCAAAGAAAGCAGGTTTGATTTCTTGGGTGAACTGCTGATCCTGTAATGACTTGCCAGCCATACAGCGGGCAGCAACTTGTGCCAATGAGGTGCCAATACACTTAGAAACAAAAGGTACTGTACGTGCGGCACGTGGGTTGACTTCCAAGATATAGACAGTGCCATCTTTGACGGCAAACTGTACGTTCATCAAGCCTACTACGCCAAGCTCTTTGGCCATAGCCACGGTTTGCTCACGCATCTCGTTGCAGATGTCATCAGATAGCGAGTAGGGTGGCAATGAGCAAGCAGAGTCACCAGAGTGCACACCAGCTTGCTCAATGTGCTGCATGATACCGCCAATTACGACCTCATTACCATCGCTGACACAATCGACATCGACTTCAATGGCATCATCCAAGAAGCGGTCAAGTAGTACTGGCGCTTCATTTGAAGCTTGTACTGCAGTGCGTAAATAATGCTTAAGCTCGTCTTCGTTGTAGACAATTTCCATCGCACGACCGCCCAATACATAAGAGGGGCGTACAACTAAGGGGTAGCCTACGTCTTTTGCTTTTACCAAGCCATCTTCTAAGCTGGTGGCCAAGGCGTTGGGTGGTTGAATTAGGTTTAGCTGCTGAATCATATGCTGGAAGCGCTCACGGTCTTCAGCACGGTCAATCGCATCAGGAGAAGTACCTATGATGTTAACGCCAGCGGCTTCTAGGGCACGTGCTAATTTAAGCGGTGTTTGTCCACCAAACTGCACAATGACACCATCTGGCTTTTCAATACGTACTATTTCTAATACATCTTCTAGCGTGATAGATTCGAAGTATAGACGGTCTGAGGTGTCATAGTCGGTAGAAACAGTTTCTGGGTTACAGTTGACCATGATGGTCTCATAGCCGTCTTCACGCATCGCAAGGGCAGCATGGACACAGCAGTAATCAAACTCAATACCTTGACCAATACGGTTTGGACCGCCACCGATAACCATAATTTTTTTGTTATCGGTTGGGTTGGCTTCGCATTCTTCATCATAGGTTGAGTACATATAAGCGGTTGAGGTAGCAAACTCAGCAGCACAGGTATCCACACGCTTATAGACGGGATAAACTTCTAAATCCCAACGCTTTTTACGCAGCTGCTTTTGTGATATTCCTAATAGCTTGGCTAAACGTAGGTCAGATAAACCCTTACGCTTGAACTTACGTAGGTTTGTTGCATTAATACCACCAAAGCCTAATAGCTTAACCTGCTCTTCGGTTTTAACGATATCTTCAATTTGAACCAAGAACCAAGGGTCAATATTGGTAAATTTAAAGACGTCATCTACACCAAATCCTAAGCGAAAGGCATCAGCGATATAAAAAATACGTTCTGGAGTAGGAACCGTTAACCGTTGCTTGATTTCAGATTTAACTTTGTCAATACTAATTTTACCTGCTTTTAAAGCGTTGAAGTCAATCTGCTCATCAAAGCCGTCAGCACCAGTTTCTAGACCACGTAGTGCTTTTTGCATTGACTCTTGGAAGTTACGACCAATGGCCATCACTTCACCAACAGACTTCATCTGAGTTGAAAGAATATTTTCTGCTTGTGGGAATTTTTCGAAGTTAAAGCGTGGAATCTTGGTGACAACATAATCGATTGATGGCTCGAAGCTGGCTGGTGTTTTACCGCCAGTAATGTCGTTTTGTAGCTCATCAAGGGTGTAACCAACCGCTAGTTTTGCAGCGATTTTGGCAATCGGGAAGCCAGTTGCTTTTGAGGCTAGCGCAGAGGAGCGTGACACACGTGGGTTCATCTCGATCACGACCATACGGCCAGTTTTTGGGTTGACACCAAACTGTACGTTTGAGCCACCAGTTTCAACCCCAATTTCACGCAATACTGCCAACGAGGCATTACGCATGATTTGGTATTCTTTATCAGTGAGCGTTTGGGCTGGGGCAACGGTGATTGAGTCCCCTGTGTGTACGCCCATAGGATCGACGTTTTCAATGGCACAGATAATGATACAGTTGTCATTTTTGTCACGTACCACTTCCATTTCGTACTCTTTCCATCCGATTAATGATTCATCAATTAATAGCTGGTGAGTGGGGGATAAGTCAAAGCCACGTTCACAGATTTCGATGAATTCATCACGGTTGTAAGCAATACCACCGCCAGAACCACCCATAGTAAATGAAGGGCGAATAATGCAAGGGAAGCCAAGTTTTTCTTGAATGGCAAAGGCTTCGTCCATGCTTTCTGCAATTTCAGCACGGGGGCATTCAAGACCAATGCGCTTCATGGCTTGGTCAAATAAATCACGATCTTCTGCCATTTCAATGGCGTCTTTGGTGGCACCGATTAGTTCAACCTTGTATTTTTCTAATACGCCGTTTTTATCTAAGTCTAAGGCACAGTTTAGGGCAGTTTGTCCGCCCATGGTTGGCAAGATAGCATCTGGACGCTCTTTGGCTATGATTTGTTCAACCGTTTGCCAAGTAATTGGCTCGATATAGGTCGCATCTGCCATGACAGGGTCGGTCATGATAGTGGCAGGGTTGGAGTTCACTAAGATAACTCGGTAGCCTTCTTCACGCAGGGCTTTACAGGCTTGCGCGCCAGAATAATCAAACTCACAGGCTTGTCCGATGACGATAGGGCCGGCGCCGATGATTAGGATGCTTTTAATGTCGGTACGTTTTGGCATAAGTCTCTCTTTTATTTCTTCAAATGTGTATTAGTAAGTAATATCAACTCGCTCTTTTAAAGCTTAAATATTGAAAAAGTTAAAATGGCATGAGCATTACATAAACTTTAATGAATATTATCAAATGCTATATTCAGGTCTTTAAAATATTCTTCCCAGCTTTCAATTGAGTTCGAATAGTTGTAATTACCAATATTTACTATATGTTCAATGACTTGTAGAGATTGATCGAAAGTTAAATACTCATTATTAGCTAACAATTCGGCAAACTCCCCCATTTCAGATATTGTAAAACCATATTCATATTTAGCCTGCAGTATGTCATCTTTAAGAACGGCAGTGAGCTCATCGTTAAAATCATCATTATGAATATATACGATATCGGGAATAACACGCTCTAATAATTCAAAAGGGTAGATCTTATTAAGCTTTAAAAGTATAGAGAATGCCCAATTCCAGCGTTCGTAAGGCTTTAAGGATTGCATCTTAAATTGGCACTGATTTCTAAAATTATTAACGGCTAACTGCCAAGTGTTCTCGTTAGATGCAGATCTCACTTTACAAAAGCGCTTACAACGCTGAATACTAGCTATAAAAATATTTTTTATTTTTTCGACCATATAAACTAACTTTTAGCGTTAGCCAACATCTCAGCAAACTTATCAAATAATAAAGATGCTTCATGTGGGCCAGGGCTGGCTTCAGGATGGCCTTGGAAGCTAAAAACAGGTTTGTTAGTCAATTCAATACCTTGGTTTGTCCCATCGAACAAGGAGCGGTGCGTTGGTTTGATGTGATCTGGCAAGGTGGTCTCATCCAAAGCAAAACCATGATTTTGGCTAGTAATCATTACCTTTTTGGTTTTTAAATCTTGTACAGGGTGGTTAGCGCCATGATGACCAGTTTTCATTTTCATCGTTTTGGCACCGCTAGCCAGACCAATCAACTGATGACCCAGACAAATGCCAAAGGTTGGAATATCTGTGTTTTGAATAATCTCACGCACATTGTCAATGGCATAATCACAGGCAGCTGGATCACCAGGACCGTTTGATAAGAAGATACCATCTGGATTTTGTGCCAATACTTCAGCAACTGGTGTTTGTGCTGGGACGACGGTTACTTTACAGCCTCGATCGACCAATAGACGCAGTAGGTTGGTTTTTACCCCAAAATCATAAGCGACCACATTATATTTGTGCTCAATATGCTCACCAAGCTTTTTGAAATAACCGCCAGTGTCACTTTCGGTGACACCATGAGTGCCACGATCAGCCAGTTCCCAAGTGCCTTCCGTCCACTGATAGCCATCTGGATGGCAGCATACTTTTGCCAAGTCCATACCTTCAAGACCAGCAAAGCCTTTAGCAAGCTCTAATGCTTTCGCGATATCGTCATCGCTTAAAGTTTCACCATTACTGGCAGTCATGATACAGCCATTTTGTGAGCCTTTTTCACGCAATAAGCGGGTAAGCTTACGGGTATCAATCTCTGCTATTGCTACTGTCTCATGTCGGATAAGATAATCAGTTAAGCTTTCAGTATTACGAAAGTTTGAGGTAATCATGGTGGCATCACGAATGATAAGTCCTTCTGCCCAAACCCGATGAAGTTGGTGAATGTCACCAGACTCAGCGTCTTCGTTGTTTGTGCCTGTATTGCCGATATGAGGGTAGGTTAAGGTAACAATTTGTTTGGCATAGCTAGGATCCGTTAAGATCTCTTGGTAGCCAGTCATCGACGTATTGAATACCACTTCTCCTACACGCTGACCCTTAGCGCCGATTGAAATACCACGAAAAATACTACCATCTGCTAATGCTAATACAGCCTCAGCCTCGATAGAGTTATTGTGCTCTGTGTCTTGATGTACGCCCATATTACCACCCTTTTAATTCGTGTTTATCATGACCTAATGTATATAAATACTGACCGTAGCGTATTAAAAAATGTAATAATTAACAAATTTTAGTCACAAAAAAAACGAGTAGAATAACAACAGAAAACAACGATATCACTAAATAAAAATTGATTAGTGATTGTTGCCAACTGTGTCATATCCACTCGCTTAGGTACAGATTTTGCATATTATACAAAACCTAGCATTAAATGGCTATAACTATTATGCAATTTTTTTGAGGTGTTAAGCAATCAAACCCAATATGACTTTGATATGGGGGTATTTATCCCTGAGTATACTGGCTTAAAACCGATAATGTACGGCTAATTGATAAGATTCAGGTGCCAAATTTGCACTGATGTGTAAGGTATCATCATAATAGCTTTTGGTTAATAACATACTACTGGCCACGCCTAAGGCAGCACCTGCAAGTACATCGGTAGTGTGGTGTTTATCTGCATCTATCCGACTATAACCCACAAAGGTAGCCCCGACATAAGCAGGAATACTGTATTCAAAACCATAACGCTTGTGAATAAAGCTGGCACCTTGAAACGCTATTGAGGTGTGCGCTGAAGGGAAGGAGTCATTATCACTGTGGTCAGGGCGTTCACGATCGATTGCTTTTTTTAGCCCATAGGTCGCTACTGCATTGGTTGCAAAAGATTTATAAAACTGGTTTCGACCTTCGGCATCATCCATATAGAAAGTTGAGCCATAAGCCAATGCAGGAATGGCGACCATCACGATATCACCAGCGGTTTCGATATCTGACTTTCCTGCATAGGCGGGCATAGACGATAGGGCAGCTGCTGATAGTAATATGATAGCTGAAGTGCTGGGCGCTAAGAGGTATTTTTGGTGCAATGTTTTGTGGTGCATTGTAGAAGTATCCTAAAAAGTGACAATATATCTTAAAAGGTTTTTGTGGTGACAATCAGATGCCTGCAACCTTGTTTTATTTTATCACCCGTCCATTATTGTTTGGATGCCACACGTTTACGGTACTGAATCGAGTTAAACAGTGATAACCCAATAAATGCGACGCCAATCAAGCCAGTGACCAGCTCAGGTACATGATACTTCATAGACAACAACATGATAATAGCCAAGGCACCAATGGCATAATGTGCGCCATGTTCCAAATAGACAAACTCGCTCAAGGTACCTTTATCTACCAAAAACAAAGTCATCGAACGCACAAACATAGCGCCGATTGCCAGACCTAGCATAATGATAATCACATCATTGGTAATAGCAAATGCACCAATAACCCCATCAAAACTAAAGGATGCATCTAGCACTTCAAGATAGATAAAGCCAGCAATCCCCCCTTTTAAAATAGTGGTTGATACACCAGCAGTATTGGTTATGACATTGCCATGAGCATCTGTTAACACTTCGTTTTCGTCCTCTGAGTCATTGCCTCCTTCAAGTAAGCTTGAAAGAACATTAACACCAAGATAAACCAAAATACCCCAAATACCAGCCATTAAAATAACCGACTGTTTTGTGGCATCTACCCAAGTTAATGAAATCATTAAGGTCACTAACGCCACAAAGGTACTCATTGCATCGACCTTGCTAAATCGATTTAGCTTTTCCTCAAACCATTTAAACCAATGCACTTCTTTATCGCCAAATATAAAGGTTAAGAAAACCAGTAGTAAAAACATACCACCAAAAGCTGAGATTTCGGCATGGTGAGCATTTAGATGGGCTGCGTATTGGGCAGGATTGTTGAGCGCCAATTGGATGACTTCTACAAAGCCAAGCTTGGCCGTGACTGCCACGATGACGATGGGAAAGATAAGACGCATCCCAAAGACAGCGACCAAAATACCGAGGGTTAAGAAGATTTTTTTCCAAAAATCATTCCAACCTTTTAAAATAGAAGCGTTGACCACCGCATTATCAAAAGACAGAGAGATCTCCATAATGGCTAAGATGGCGGTAATTGCCAGTGCGCTAAATAAGCCAGGAATACCGCTGTGAGAGTAGCCCCACCAAGCGGCTGCGATTAAGCAGACAATGGTAAAAACAATATCGAATAAAAAATGACGCATAGGGTGTCCAGATAAATAATGCTATAGTTGTTGCTGTTGAGCACCTGCTTGCAGATACGCAAAAAGTGTGCAAATCATAGCATGAGATGCAGTGACAATAAATTGACTTTTGTTGTTATTTTTACCAAGATAAAGCAAATTTTACCAAGATAACTTAAAAATAAAGGGAATTCAAAAATGATATATCAGTTTTTAGACAAAGCGCCTGAGTTTGCTGTACCTTTTCAAGGCTGGGTTGCCGACAGCGCACAAGTGATTGGTGATGTGTATTTGGGTCACAAAGCCAGCGTTTGGTTTGGGGCTGTAATTCGTGGCGACAATGAACGCATTAATATCGGTGATTTTACCAATGTACAAGAAAATGCTGTCATTCATACCGATGCCGGTATTGAGGTGAACATTGGTAATCATGTGACCATCGGGCATTTGGCGATGCTACATGGCTGTACGGTGGGTGATAATAGCTTAATTGGTATTGGTGCGGTGGTGCTAAATAATGCCAAAATTGGTAAAAACTGTATCATAGGCGCTAAAGCCTTGGTCACTGAAGGCAAAGAGATTCCGGATAATTCATTGGTGATGGGTGCACCGGCGAAAGTGGTGAAAACCTTGAATGAGCAACAAGTGGCCATGTTAAAATTATCGGCGCTACATTATGCTGAAAAATGCCAGCAGTTTAAAACAGGTCTACAAGTCGTGGCACAGCCTGAGTAAACGCTGATTTGATAATCGTATGAGAGGATGTATGCAAACACAACAAGACAGCCAGAGCAATCAGAACACTACGCAAAAAACATTGGCATTATTTGATTTAGACCACACCTTGCTAGATGTTGATAGCGACTATCTATGGGGTGAGTATATTGTCAATAATGGCTTGGTAGATGAAGCACAGTATCGCACTGCCAACCAGAAGTTTTATCAAGATTATATCGAAGGTACGCTTGATGCGACCGAGTATAATGAGTTTGTGGCACAATTTTTGACCAGTTTGCCGATGGATGAATTGTGTCAAATACGTGATGACTATATTAAACAAGAAATCGTGCCACACATGCGTCCGCAAGCGATAGATACCATTCGCCAGCATTTGGATGCCGGTCATGATGTGGTGATTATTTCTGCCACCAATGATTTTGTGGTGTGCGCTATTGCTGAACGCTTTGGGATTGAGCAAGCTAATGTATTGGCCACGCCACTTGAAGTCAAAGACAATCGTTATACCGGTAAACTTAGTGACAAACCTAACTTTAAAGAAGGTAAAATATACCATCTAAATAAATGGCTTGACGCAAAGAGGCAGCAGGGCATTGAGTACGATAAAACTTATGCTTATTCGGACTCAAAAAATGATTTGCCTTTATTGCAATGGGCGGACGTGGCGATTGCGGTCACCCCAGATGATACTTTGCATGCGCATGCCTTATCACATCGCTGGGCGGTTGAGGATTGGGGTTTATAGTTTTTATCTGTTAATTGTCCTTATTTTAAACAGCCTTTATTTTTAACTGTCATTATCTTTTATCTTTATTTTTTTAACTGCAAAGCGTTAGCGGGATCTTTATGGAAATCAATCAATATCAAGAACAAATTAAAGACTTAACCACTCGATCTCAGGACCTGCGGAGGTATCTTTGACTTTGATGGTAAATCTGAGCGTCTAGAAGAAGTCAATCTTGAAATGGAGTCGCCAGACTTATGGAATGATCCTGAGCGTGCGACCAAAATTAGTAAAGAAAAAAGCCAACTAGATGGTGTCATCAATACCATCACAGGGCTTGAAACCACCCTTGAAGATGCCGCTGCCATGTTAGATTTGGCAGTTGAAGCCGAAGATGAATCACTGCTGGCAGATGTCCAAAGTGAATTAGACGCAGCGCAAGCACAGGTTGATGATCTTGAGTTCAAACGTATGTTTGATGGCGAAATGGATGCCAATAACTGCTTTGTTGATATTCAATCTGGAAGTGGTGGGACAGAAGCCCAAGATTGGGCAGAAATGTTATTGCGTATGTACACCCGTTGGTGTGAGTCACATGGTTTTAAAGTAGATATCATTGAGGTGTCAGCAGGAAGCGTGGCAGGGGTAAAATCAGCGTCATTCAAAGTAACAGGCGATTATGCTTTTGGCTGGCTACGTACCGAAACAGGTGTGCATCGCTTAGTACGCAAGTCGCCTTTTGACAGTAACAATGGTCGTCATACCTCGTTTGCAGCAGTATTTGTATCGCCTGAGATTGATGATGATATCGAGATTGATATCAATCCAGCAGATCTGCGTATTGATACTTACCGCTCAAGTGGCGCAGGAGGTCAGCACGTTAATACCACAGATTCAGCAGTACGTATTACCCATGAGCCCACTGGTATTGTGGCGCAATGTCAGAATGAGCGCAGTCAACATGGCAACAAAGCTACTGCAATGAAAATGCTACGTGCTAAGCTGTATGAGCTTGAGATGCAAAAGCGGATGGAGAAGCAGCAAGCAGTAGAGGACAATAAATCAGACGTAGGTTGGGGCAGTCAGATTCGATCTTATGTATTAGATGATTCACGTATCAAGGACTTGCGTACCGGGGTTGAAACCTTTAATACCAGTGCGGTATTGGACGGGGATTTGGATCAATTTATTACTGCCAGCTTAAAGGCTGGGCTATAGATAGAGTGCTGAGGAATTTGAACTAATATTTTGTTTACATGACTTGTTTAGAAACCTACTATTATTAAACAAATCTTTAACAAAAAAATATAAACTAAATATATCTAATCAATATAATATATGGCTGGTATGAGAAATCATACTGGCCTTTTTATTTTGAGCCGTTTTTTTAATATAAAGCTTCTCAATATAAAAAATAAAAAAGAGCAAATAAAAGAATAAACAATAGGTCAAAAAAAAGATAAAGACACTGACTAATAAAAACTGAAGAATAAGACAAACAAGCGTCAGTAATTAAAAATAACTGAATAAAAACAACGGATTAAAAAGAGGAGATAGTCAATGAAACCTGTAGTATTTAGCTCCTTATCCCGGTTTGAGCCCCAAATGCTCGCCATCTTGCGCATCGTGACCGCCTATGCTTACTTACTCAATGGTACAACCAAGCTTTTTGGCATACCTGTTAGTGAGCATCCAATGCCAGAATTTTTTACCTTTATGTGGTTTGGTAGCGTGTTGGAATTTGTGTTAGGTATTATGATGCTGGTTGGTTTCCAAACACGTATCGCCGCCTTTTTTAGTGCTGGCATGATGGCGGTGGCCTACTTTGGTTTTCACGCCCAGTTAGATAACTTTTGGTTGCCATTAAATAATGAAGGGGAAGCTGCGGTTTTATACTGCTTTATTTTCTTGTATTTATGGGTGCGTGGTAGTGGCGCTTGGGCATTTGATAAAGTTTGATAAAGAAGCTTATGCTCGCAGCTGACTTGTAGTTGCCGTGCGTGCGAGCTAAAAAGTTGACTTAAAACAGGCTTAAGTTGTTATTAGGCTATAAATAAATTAAAAGCTATAAATAAATTAAAAAACAGCTAATAATAAGCGCAAACAACTTGCTCTTAAACAATTAAGCTAAAACAACTAGGTCTGTTGAGATAAATTCGGTAGCAAAGGGTGTAATACCTTTTGAATACCCTTGTCTTCAATGGTACCAGTGACAAAGTCGGCCACTTGTATTAGCTCAGGCTCGCTGTCACCCATTGCCACTGAAAAGCCAACCGCTTTAAACATCTCAATATCATTAAATCCATCACCTATTGCCATTGCCTGTTTAATATCAATATCAAAATAGTGGCAAACATCACTAACACCACGGGCTTTTGATGCTTCAATAGGAAGTATGTCACCTCCAACATGGTGCCAGTACACCAACTTCAACCCCTTTTTGGCAAAGTCAACATCCTGCATCCGATCAGCATTATGACTAAAGAATACTGAGCACTGATAAACGGTGTTGGTTTTGTAATAGTCAGGATCAATGATGGCGCTTGGATAGTCTGGCAAAGACGCACGAATTTTTTCATTGTCAGTGGCCCAAGCCAAATGTCGATCTGAGTCAAATTTGTGCATCAAATGATCTTGCTGACACAAGGCATCTATCTTCTCTGCTTGAGCTAGAGTTAGCGGATAATGGCTAATCAACCCTTGCTTAGTAAAGTTGTATTGTCCATTGGTGCAGACAATCGCATCAAATACTTGCCGATCAAGAAGCTCAAGAATATCATCAGGAATCAACGACTTAGAACGTCCAGTAGCAATAGCAAGCTTAATGTCGGTTTGGGCAGCCAGCGCTTCAAGTGTGGCTTTATTTTGTGGCGCAAGCTTACCCTCACGACATAGCGTGTCATCAATATCAAAAAAGATAATCTTTGGGGTAAAAATAGGTGGCGTATTCAACACATCCGTCATCGTTATCCTACCTCATCTCTATTGATTTCTATGGTCATATTTTTGTTTGACCAAATGATTGTGTTCAACTAATTTTCTTGAACTAACTGAGTTTGGCCAAATTTTCATGAGTTGTTTTGGGTCAAAGCAACCATCTTAGCAACGGCTTCCACACAGGCTTCACACATGGCGCTTAGATATGGGCTACTGTCTTGATCGGCAAATAACACAAACTCATAGTTTTTGTCATCTAAGCTATAATTAACACCAAAGCCACCTTTCATAACAGGCGCAAACAAAATACGCTTAACGGGAGATTGCACTCCCATAGAGGATGTAGATAAAAAGTCTCCTGCTGTTAGTACCTTGTAGCCAGGACTATCAAAGAAAGCAGAAACACTTGCATCATTATCTTCTGCTTTTATCATATATTTTAATCCCGATAAGTGACGATCAAAGGCTTGTCCTGTTTTACAGGCTATGACACGTTGCTTATGGGCAGCTAAGGCAGCTTGTAATTGCTCTAAGCTAGCATTGTTTTTTAATAAAGATTGTGCCAGATTGATAGCTTCAGCACTGTTAGGACGTAAGCCTTCTGTACGACCTGCCATAAAATGACTGGTATCTACCGCTTCATAAGTATGACGTACCTTACCAAATACTTTTAACTGTGCGTAAATTAAAGCGAACTGCATTAAAGCATCGTGACTAGCCTTGATGGCAATATCGGTATAGTTTGCTGTACACTGTTTAACATTGAGTTGATCTGCTTGAGCGCTGACAGCCTGTATATCTTGCTGGATGCGACTGGCAATATCTGATTCAAGCTGCCAGTCTAGTTGTGTCAGACTAGGAGTGCCTTTGGCTAGCTTTGTTGAGTTGAGCGCTAGCCCAAATGCATAGGTAAACATATGCATCAGAGCAGCACCATCAATTTCACTATGCTCAAAGTGAATGGCCACATAGTCCGAGTCCAAATCCATTTGGTACGTATTAGGTTTATATTGCCATGCATTGCCAGGCATAAATGTCTGTTCTTTAATTTGAACGACATCCTCTGCACCTGAGTGATAAGGTGCGAAACAAAATAAGCTGTCCTTTAGTGCGTCATAAGTTAGCTGGTTATGTGATTGCTGGCAAAGTTCAGTTAAATAGGTAGCAGTTTTGTTACTATCAAGCGCACTAAGGGCACTGAAATTGAATTCTGGTTTTGCATAATTGCCTTCGGTTAATTGTCGAAGTGCATCTTCAATTGCGCTGGTAGCATAGATATTACCATCAGTATCAGTAACTTGTAGGCAAAAATGATGGCCTTGCCAAAATATGCTGATATGACGATTAGCTGTTTGTTTAGGCGCATAGTAATAATAATCGCCTGTACCAGCATTTGAGTGATCTGCTATGCGCATTGCCCCTGTTAATATTCTCCAGTTATACATTGAGATAGGTTGGTTGCGACCATCGACAGGTTGTGGTACGTCATCATTTATATAATCAATGTGTAAGCGAACCAGTCGGTGAATTAAAGAAGCGGCATGTGATAGGCTACTCGTTTCTCCTGTTTTTGCCATAGGGTAGTCAAGCTGTAAGCTGGCATTATTAGTGATGGATTTAGGGCGAGTATCACTCAAGTATTCATTTAGCTTTAGCTCGGTTAGCCAGCTAAGTCCCTTGTTTGTTTGCGTATTAGCATACTCTTTTAGGCGCTGTTGTAGTAGTTGCCCACCATTTTGCTCAAAATTTTCAACGGCTTGTTGGGTTTGTTGAGCTTGCTTGTTATCAAGTAGTGGAGAGATACCTATCACAAAGCGTTTAAGGGTTTGGCTAAGCGGTGGGATGGGTAGGGCTTGCATGGATGCTCCTTATTTTAAAGGGAGAAATGATTTTGTAATGGTATAGATATATATTGTAGTGGTGTATATGGTCGAAATGTATAACCTCTAAGCTAATACGATACCGCCAATGTTAGAAAAGTTTATGACCAATGTCAGTTTGCTGGCTATATTGAACACAATTTAGCTTAAATATGCACTTAATTAGTCCTTATGTCTAGAGTGTAGAACTGAATAGACAGATTATTGAACAATAAAAACTGTTAACATATCAACTCTATAATATAGGTTACTTCCAATATCAACTCTTGATGAGGCTGTGGTTTTAGCCCAGATTTTTTAGAAAAAAAAGATGTTTTGGTGGGCTAAAAGCCCGAGCTAACAGAACATGGTAATAAGTCGCAAGCTGCGTATAGCCTCCTAATATATAGCCTCTAAAAAAGGACAATACACTTGAATACTATAAGCCTACCTACTATCGATCATGTTGATAATCCTCAGCTTAAACTTAAGCTACAACATATACTGGATAATAAAACCAAACCACAAGGTGCACTAGGTCGCCTAGAATCATTGGCTATAAAAATCGGTATGATTCAAGGCACAACCACACCAAAAGTTGATAACCCTCATATCAGGGTCTTTGCCGCTGACCATGGATTGGCCAAGCATGGCACATCAGCTTTTCCTAGTGAGGTAACAGCTCAGATGGTTTTAAATTTTTTAAATGGAGGGGCTGCAATAAATGTCCTTGCCCGCCAGCATAATATTGAACTAAAAGTGGTTGATGCAGGTGTGGCAGCCAACTTTGCCGATTTTGGTGTGGATAACCATCCGCAATTGATGACGCAATACAAAGTACGCATGGGAAGCCGTGATGCGTTGACTGAGCCTGCAATGAGCTTAGAAGAATGTGTGCAAGCCCTGCAAGCCGGCATGAGTATTGCCAAGCAGTTAGAGGGTGAGGTGTTTATAGCAGGTGAGATGGGTATTGGTAATACATCCGCTGCCAGTTTACTGCTTTCAAAGCTTGAAGGTATTCCGATTACTGAGTGTATTGGACGTGGTACAGGGCTAGATGATGTAGGGCTTGCACATAAGCTGGATGTACTAAGCCAGGTTTTAGATCGTCATGCACAAGCAACCAGACCTTTATTGGCTTTAGCGGCATTTGGTGGCTTAGAGATAGCTATGATGGCAGGAGCATTTATACAAGCGGCTCATGACAGACGTGTTTTATTAATTGATGGGTTTATTGCCAGTAGTGCTTTATTGGTTGCAGAGCGCTTAGCTCCAGGTGTGATACAGTTTGCTATTTTTGCTCATCATTCGGTAGAGCCTGGTCATGCAAAACTGTTAAATGCCTTAAATGCAGAGCCTTTATTAGATTTTGATATGCGTTTAGGTGAGGGTAGTGGGGCAGCACTGGCATATCCCTTGTTGCAGTCAGCCTGTGCCATTATGAAAGAGATGGCAAGCTTTGAAGATGCAGGTATCGATAATAAAAATGCTAGGAAGTAATAAAGGTTATATCGAAATTGTTTGTTAAGACAGCCTAGGGCCTGTCCCTAATTGGAGTATGAGAATAAAAATAGTCTCTGTCAGTTTAGTAAATGAATTCTATACAGCCCTTTGAAATGTGACATCTTGATAAATAACTGAGAAATATGAACAATGTCCTCTATTAAGCCAAGCTCAAAGCAAGCAAAACCATCAGTTACACACGAATGGCGATTACTGCTGGTCGCCATTCAGTTTTTAACTCGTATTCCAGTAAATATTCAAGTATATCAACCAGATTGGCTACACAAAAGTAGTCGCCACTTTCCAGCAGTGGGTATATTGGTTGGTGTGCTATGTGCGCTTGTGTTTTGGTTATGCGGGTTGTTTTTTGGATCTTCAGTGCACAGCTCTTTGATATCGGCAGTGGTTACGACAGCCTTTGGCATTAAGCTAACTGGCGCTTTTCATGAAGATGGGCTGGCTGATACTTGTGATGGTTTGGGTGGTGGGCTGACACGAGAGCGCACACTGATCATTATGAAAGATTCACGTATTGGAACTTATGGGACATTAGGCTTAGTCTGTGTATTATTAATTAAAATAAGCTTGCTCGCCTCCATGCCAGTGATGACGGCGCTAGTTGCGCTGATAGTAGCTCACTGTGCATCACGTCTGCTATGCACCAGCTTAATTGTATTCTTACCTTATGGTGGTGAGGTGGCTCATGCCAAAGCTAAGCCAATGGCGCAACAGATGACGCTCAAGCAGTGGCTTGCTAGTAGTTTATGGTTGTTTATAGTTTTTGTGCTATTGTGGCTGATTGTGCCGATGGCGATAAGAGAGATTGCTGTCTGGCAATGGGTATGTGCGGGTGTGTTAGCCATATTGACAGCGCTTTATATGTATCATTTATTACAGCGGCGCCTTAACGGTTATACAGGAGATGGTCTTGGTGCTACGCAACAACTAACTGAAGTTGCTATTTACGCTGGTCTGTGTGTCAGTCTGCCTAATTTTTGAATAAATTTGAATAAATATAACGCCAATCTCAACTTAAAATTCAGGCTTTTTTGTGTAGGTTTGGCGCTCTTTTTTAAAGGAGGGGCTGGGGATGGGTTTTCGGCAACAATCCCCCTTTTTTTAGTAGTTACAATAGAATAGTATTAAAATTAGTACTTACAATAAAATAGTTTTAAAATTAGTACTTACAAAAAAATAGTTTTAAAAAATGTCACTCTGGCTAAGATTATTTTTAGCCCATTTAAATGTCATTTCACGAGTTGAAGACACGCCCTAGTCATTTTTAGTGAACAAGCTTTCTAACTGAATAAACTTTACAAGACTTTATACATTTTATGATTTTATACATTTGGCGTCATCCCAAACCTATTGATAGTACAGGTCTGTGTTTTGGACAAACAGATGTGACAGTGGATAAACGCAAGTTAAAGCGGCTTGCCAATCAGATACTCAGTTATGTCAAAAAACATCAGTTGCCAAAAGTTATATGGGTCAGCGATTTACAACGCTCAAAGCAAGTTGGACAGCTCTTGATCAGTCATGGCTTTAAATGCCATATTGAGCCGAGATTAGCAGAATGCAATTTTGGGGCTTGGGAAGGGGTGCCTTGGTCTAATATAGCCAAGTCAGATATTGATAATTGGTGTGAGAATTTTGCTGAGTTTGCGCCCACAGAAGGTGAAAGCTTGAGCCATTTATTTGCAAGGGTTGAAGGCTGGATTATAGAGCGTCAAACAGCCGTAAATAATAGGGAAGTTCCTCAGCAAGCAGAGCCAATACTAGCTATTGGACACGCAGGATGGATTACAACGGCCAAAATGATTGCAGCTGGTCAGGATATTCCAAAAAAAGCTGTTAATTGGCCACGACCTGTTGGTTATGGTGAGTTAACCATATTGACGTTTATCATTATTTAAGTTCGCTTTGGTCTTTGGCAACGATACTTAGATAAGAAGACTGTGTTGTAGAGTCGGTTATTCAATCAAGGAGCATTATGGAGATTTATGCAACAGCATTGACTTTGTTTTTGATTATGGATCCTTTGGGTAATATTCCCATTTTTTTATCGGTATTGGATAAGGTTCCAGAAGAAAGGCGCAAATTTATTATTGCTAGGGAGTTGTTGATTGCGCTTGGGTTGATGATGCTATTTTTATTCGCTGGCGGCAGCATATTACACGCCCTTGGCCTAAGTACTGAAGCTGTCGCTATTGGCGGTGGATTGGTAATGATGATTATTGCCATTCGCATGATTTTCCCGACTCGAGGCGGGGTTATGGCAAGTGATGATGAGGATGACGATGGAGAGCCCTTCATTGTACCATTGGCTGTACCGTTAATTGCAGGACCGTCAATCTTAGCAACTTTGATTTTATTAACCGAAAAAAATCCAGAAAGCATCCCTAAGTCACTGGCGGCTTTACTGTTGGCCTGGTCTGTTTCTTCGGTTATTTTGTTTTTCTCCACCAAGCTTTACAAAATATTGGGTCATCGAGGCTTGAAGGCGGTAGAGCGCTTAATGGGGATGATATTGATTTCTATCTCGGTTCAAATGTTATTAAATGGCTTTAGCTCTTATTTGGGCTAACCTTGTTTTGATATCATAAGCTGTTTATATAAGTCACCAAAGCAGTTGCAAAAAAAATCTGTTTTTCAAAAAAATTGTTTACTAATGGTAAATTAGCATATACTTATGCCCAAATAATATATATTATTGTATAATATTGATGCCTAAATGAGGTATATAATGGCTGACATTCACATGAAATTAAATAGGTATGTCGGTATATGTTAAACAATATCAATAAGTTAGATAATGTTGATTTTGAAGAATTAAAAGTATCTGCTTCGAAAGCATCTGCTTTACTAAAGTCTTTATCACACCCTGACAGGCTGTTGCTTTTGTGCCAGCTGGTGCAGGCTGAGTCTTGTGTCCGTGACTTAGAGATAGCGACTGGTATTAAACAGCCAAGCTTATCGCAGCAGTTGGGTGTGCTACGTGATAATAACTTGGTGAGTACTCGCCGTGAAGGCAGACAGATTTTTTATAGCATTACCAGTGCCGAAGCCTTAGCTGTGATGCAGGTGTTGTATCACCTGTATTGTGAGCCACAGCATGCTGAGCGTATGCAAGCTAAGCTGGCGCAAATACATCAGCAATCGGAAGATGTACCTGTGTAACGTTTAGGAAGCGTCTTGCTGTATCGCCTATGTTTGTTAACAAAAGGTTTTGACATAGCCCTTTCACAATACCTCAAATAACAGGAAACGTCATAGATTTAAAAAGATGTGACTATCAAAAGACTGCAAATTACTTGGACTTAAAAATAAACGGGATTTGCTCATGACTTGGATAATGGCATCTAATAAAAGGCATCTAATAAAAGGTATCTAATAAAAGGTATCTAATAAAAAGGTATCTAATAAAAAGTGTGAAGAAGCATAATAAGCGTTTGAAATAAAGGAAGCTGTGAATGCAAAGTGGAATAGATATGGCTAGTTTCACACCCATTAGCGCCTTAATAGGCGGGCTATTGATTGGTTTGGCTGCATCAATATTGATCGTTGGTATTGGCAAAATCATGGGGATGAGTGGCATTTTAAACCAAGCTATTCGTCAGGTCACTAAGCCAAGTAAATATAATTGGCAACTGGTATTTTTTCTAGGGATGGCAGTGACCACATGGGGTTATAGTTTGTTGTTTGGTTTTCCAGATATTCAAATCGAGCACTCGTATTGGAAGATTATTGTCGCTGGGTTGTTGGTCGGTTTTGGCACACGCCTAGGTTCAGGTTGCACCAGTGGTCATGGTATTTGTGGTATCTCTCGGTTATCGACTCGCTCAATAACAGCCACTATGGTATTTTTATCTACTGGCATAGTAACAGCTACTGTCTGTGCCGCATTGTCATAAGTATAGGTGTGGCAAAGTTGCTTGTAATTAATTTGAGGTATGGAGTGTCTATCAATCCCTAGCCTCAAATAGATCAGTTTGAGGTATGTTATGAGTCAGTCAGTAGTAAATAAAAAAAATAGTTTAAACCAGTTAACTTTGGTCATAAGTTTTATTTCTGGAGCTGTTTTTGCCATAGGTCTTATTGTATCGCAAATGGTGAATCCCCAAAAAGTTT
Source organism: Psychrobacter lutiphocae DSM 21542 (assembly GCF_000382145.1). Classification (GTDB taxonomy): domain Bacteria; phylum Pseudomonadota; class Gammaproteobacteria; order Pseudomonadales; family Moraxellaceae; genus Psychrobacter; species Psychrobacter lutiphocae. Next base: position 754 of record NZ_KB907664.1, on the reverse strand, counting down.
TGGGGTTTTTACGTTTGTTTCATGGCTGGGATCCATCTTTAGGCTTGGTAATGGCGGGCGGTATCGCGGTTGCAATGCCCACCTTTTTTTATGTTAAATCGCGTATTAAGCAAGGTAAAAATGCGATCAATGAGCACACTTATGATTTGCCAGCAGCAACTAAGATTACACCACAACTTATTACTGGTAGCGTCTTATTTGGTATTGGTTGGGGATTAATAGGACTTTGTCCTGCACCTGCTTTGATCACAGCTTTGGCTGGTTATAGCGAGTCAATTTTGTTTATGGTAGCCATGTTAGTCGGTTTTTGGGTGCATGGTAAATTAATATAACGCTAGGCTTACACTTACGTAAGCTCCATAGTTTGCATCTTATATCTTCTCTGAAAAATAACCTATCTTTGTCAAACTCGCTAAACCTACTGATTTGCTAAACCTACTACTTTGCTAAACCTACTACTTGTAGCGTTTGCACTCGTTTTCCTCGATATCTTATACCAAACCCAATAATTAAAGTTGAGCCCAAGCACGAGTGGTTAAAGTGCGAATTCTTTGTGGCTGTTTGAGCAGATTATTCCAAGCCAAACAAGCGGCATCAACAATAGCTTCATAGCTTTCATAACAGCGATTAGATAACTCATTTTGCTTCAGGTACTGCCATACGTTCTCAGAGGGGTTAAGCTCAGGTGAATACGGTGGTAATTTAAGCATAGTGACATTCCCCTGATTCAAGCTTGGTTGATGCCATAATGCAC
>NZ_KB907663.1 GCF_000382145.1 Psychrobacter lutiphocae DSM 21542 | reverse complement strand
GTTCTTTGGGCGACAAGCACACCTGTCTCATCCCATCTCCGTAGAGTTGAGACAGAAACGCCTAATCGGTCAGCTGCTTGTTTTATGCTTAATAATCTATTCATAGTAAGTAATTATAAATAGATTTAGATAGAATCTATGTTACTGTTTGTAGCCCCACCCACTTAAATACACACCACCTGCGCCCATAATCAATAAACTCCTTACTCGAATCACTGATATGCTAGTATATGAGCACTTTTTTATGTAATATACGCCAATATTGAGACAATCACCTTAATTTAATGTTAAAATAGTGACAATAATCGATAACAATTATCCAAACTTATTGATACAGTTGATACAATATACCTCACTCTCAACTCTTTGCGTGGGCTGTGGCTTTAGCCCAGCTATCAATAGAAGCGCAACATTAAATTAGTAATGCATCAATAAAAGCAATATATAAAGGTAGAGACGTTAACATGACTGTTTTACACCCAAACTCACTGCTTGCCAGTACCACTCTTGCCGTGCTGATCGGGTTAACTTCCGGCTGTACCACTCTCAACTCTGGCTTTCAGGCAGGTGACCTGCCACCACAAGGTACCTTTATTGCTGACAATGGCATGCAATTTAATGTACAGCCACTAAGCTTGGCGAATTTGCCAGCGGCGCCGACTTATGCAATGGGCACGACATCAATCACTGGACAAAAAAATGCCCGAGTACGCGAGCTTTTAGGTGCGCCTCGTGGCAGTGAATATCGCATTACCAATAGTGATATCTTAAGTATCAACTTGATAGGTTATCCTGAGATCACGCCACCTGTACCAAGTACTGCCATCACTACTGCAACCAACCCCTTTGCTTCTGGCTATCCAGTAGATCAAGAGGGCTATGTGCAGTTTCCATTAGTTGGTCGTATCAAAGCCAGTGGCATGACGGTGAGCCAGTTTACCACCAGTTTACGCAGTCAGTTGCAGCGCTATCTCAAGCATCCAGATCCACAGGTGAAAGTCATTAACTACCGTGGTAACAAATTCTTCATTGATGGTGAAGTACGCAATCCAGGTGAGTTCAGCATTGACGATGCGCCTGCTACCTTATATAGTGCCATTTCACTGGCTGGTGGGGTAACTGCAACTGGTGACGCAAACAGCCTGACTTTAACCCGTAACGGACAGCAGTATTTGCTAGGTTTGCGTGACTTACAGACTATGGGAATCTCTGCTAACCAAATCTACCTACAAGATGGCGATGCCATTCATATCAATAACCGCAACCGCAACCGTATCTATGTGCTTGGTGAGCTTGGTACTATCAAACCAGTAGAAATCCCAGATCAGGGCTTAAGCTTGACTCAACTACTGGGTGAAGTCCAAGGGCTAGACCTACGTACAGCAGATGCGGCAAAAGTCTATGTGGTACGAGATCATGGCAATGCCTCTTATACGGATATTTATCATGTGAACTTGCAGTCGGTAGCCAATCTAGCGCTTGCTAATCGCTTTGAGATGCAGCCCAACGATATCATCTATGTCGATCCAACTGGTCTGACCCGTTGGTCTAGATTCATCGGTAATATCTTGCCATCAACCTCTGCGATTACTCAGATATCAAGACTTTAATCTAGCGTACCACCTACCAGTCATCGGTAGATAAAAGCTGAATAAGGTAGGTAAAAGCTGAATAAATGGGTAGATTCATTAATTGGTTGGCGTATTAATAAATTGACAAAATAAGCAGAACGAAATATTCAGACTAGGCTAAACCAAAACTGCCTGAAATTTTGATGGCTTTTTTTGATTGTATTTGTATTTTTGGTAACCCATTATGGCATTTGATAATATATTGGTAGTGTGTATCGGTAATATTTGCCGCAGCCCTATGGCAGAAGCCTTGTTAAAACAACGCTTCCCTAATAAACATATTGACTCTGCAGGTGTCGGTGCATTGGTCGGCCATCCTGCAGATCCAGCGTCTATCAAAATGATGGCGGAGCACGCTAATATCGATATCAATAAGCATATTGCAAAGCAAATCGATGAAAAACTGGCAGTCAAGGCAGACTTAATCCTGACCATGTCAGATCGACAAACCAAGTGGATTGAAGATAGCTTTCCATTTTGTCGAGGGAAAACCTTTAAACTGGGTCATTGGCAGGGCAATGATATTGCTGACCCCTATAAGCATGAGATAAGCGCTTTTGAACGTGCCTATCAGGACATCGTGCGTGGTATAGACCAATGGCAAGACAAGCTGGATTAACCAACATCCAGACCTTGATCTCTTTTTAGATCTTTATGCTTGCCATTTACCGATTATTAACTGGCGTTACCGATTATTAACTGATACCAAATCTGAAAATTAAGATATCGAGAAAAACGAGTGCAAACGCTACCAGTAGTAGGTTTTACGAGTTTGACAAAGATAGATTATGTTTCAGAAAAGGTATGACTTTACCGATTACTAACCGATTGAACAATAGCGAAACTTTATGAGCAACTCTGTGCCAAACCCTGCTGTTAACAGCACCACTCAACATGATCAACATGATGATGAAATAGATCTGATTGCACTACTGCTGACCCTGCTGCGTGGCTGGAAGACTATTGTGGCGTGTGCCGCACTGGGACTGATCCTAGGTGTCACCTATAGCCGCTATGCACAGCCCACCTACCAGACAGATGCACTGATCCAAATAGATCAAAAGTCACAAGGTATTGCTGCTCTAGGTGCTAATATTTCTGAGTTGGTCGGTGCCGAAGCCAGCCCAGCAGAAACCGAGCGAGAGCTGATCAAATCACGTATGGTACTCGAGCCAGTAGTAAAGCAGCTGCATCTTGACATTCAGCTCACTGATGCTGAAATCGGTGTGTTAGACCGTATTGCTCAATCTGATATTCCCAGTCAAAGCAGCACGACTGATGGGGTGATGCTAGAGACAGACAGCGGCTTAGTCCAGATCAAGCAGTTAGAAATGCCTTTAGCCTATCAAAACAAAACCTTTACCCTAGTCAAAACCGATACTGGCTTTGAGCTAAGCCGTGAAGATAAAGACAAAGGCAATATCAGCATCAATGGCAAACTGGGCACACCCATAACATTCACTACCCCTGATGGCGATATCTTAATCGAAGTCACCGCACTGCCAGCGGTGGGACACCCAATTAATATTGCCAAACAGTCTATGCCAAAAGCCATTGATGAGCTAAGTAACGCCCTATCTGTCTCTGAACGAGGTAAACAAACTGGTATCGTGCAGCTGAGTCTAACCGGTCCTAATCAAGCGCAAGTCAGCCAGGTATTAAGCCAAGTGGTGCGGTCTTATGTGGATCAAAACTTATCGCGTGGCTCAGAGCAGACCACCACCACCATTAAGTTTATGGAATCGCAAATTCCACAGTTAAAACAAAAACTAGAAGACTCAGAAGAAGCCTTTAACCAATTCCGTGAACAGTACGGTACCATAGATGTCAGTAAAGAAGCAGAAATCTTATTGGCCGAAAGCTCACAGTTAGAACGCCAACTGAGCGAGCTAAATCTAAAAAAAGCAGAGCTGTTAACCTTTTATACCGAAGAGCATCCGTTGGTAGTACAAATTGAAGAACAGTTGACTGTGCTTAACCAACGTCGTGCTGATATTAAAGACACCACCACCCGCTTACCTGAAATACAGCGTGAATTTGTGCAACTGTCGCAAGATGCGGAGATCAACCGTGAAATTTACCTGACCATGTTGAAAAACTATGAACAGTTAAAAATTGCACGGGCTGGTGAGATTGGTTATGTACGCGTGGTCGATACGCCTATTAATACCTATGAGCCCATTGCCCCTAAGAAAGCTCAAATATGGGTATTGGCTTTGTTACTAGGGACAATGCTCGGCACATTATTAGTATTTATTAAAAGCTTACTGCGCAACACTATTAAAGACCCAGAGCGTCTGGAAGAAAAGACTGGCGTGCCAGTACTGGCTACCATTCCACGCTCAAAAACAGCACTTAGCTTAAGCAAAAACAGTAAGAAAAACCGTCGTCTATTGGCAACAGTTGACCATGATGGGCTTAGCTATGAAGGTATTAAAAGCTTACGCACTGCCCTGATGTTTGCAATGCCCAAGCAAAGCAAAATAGCCAGCTTATATTCAGACATCTATTCAAAGACGCTATCTACTGGCGAGACACAAGCAAGCGTACAGCCTAATAAGCAAGGCAAAATCATCGTCATCTCTGGAGAGTCGCCTGGTATTGGTAAGTCCTTTATCGCCTCAAATCTGGCGGAGACCTTCTCACAGCTGAATAAGAAGGTACTGGTCATCGATGGCGATATGCGCCGCGGTGAGCTACACCATATCTTTACCATTGCCCAAACCAATGGGCTTGGTGACTATCTCACTGAAGAAGCGGCGGCTCTTGCGGACTTTATCCACCCGACCAGCTTTGAGTTTATCGACTTTATGCCACGTGGTAAGCATCCTAGTAACCCAGCCTCGCTGCTATCAACCGATAAGTTTGCACAGATGCTGGCACAGCTGGTGGGCTTCTACGACTATATCATTATCGATACCCCGCCGGTATTGGCCGTCTCCGATGCCATCGTCACTGCTCAATATGCAGATAAGGTACTGATGGTGACTCGTTATAATCACTCGATTGAGGGTCAACTGAACTATGCGCTAAAACAAATGCACAAAGCACATATCGAAGTGGATGGCATCGTGCTCAATGATGTGGTCCAAAGCATTACTAGCAAATATAGCTACCATTATAATTATGCTTATGGTAACTCCAAAGACTAAACTTAAAGCCTTAAATACAAAGCCATCACAGGTGTTATTTTTATAGCCCTGATTATCTTATTCACACATTGGTCATAGCATGATAGAGTCTGATAATCACAGTCCTAAATCTAGCCATCACCATGCTGCCAATAGCGTGGCGGAGTCTTTACTGAGTCTGCCACGCCCTGCTAAGCAAGCTATTTTATTCATTGGTGATTACGCACTGTCAATTGTGTGTCTGTTTTTAGCCCTATCGCTACGCCAAGGTGTGCTTGATGTGAATGCCAGCCCAGTACTGGTAGCCTTCTATGCCTTTATCCCAGTCGCTGGCCTGTATCTGATTGGTTTTTATCGCGGTGTCACCCGCATCTTCTTTGAATCCGATATGCGCCGAGTGTTGCTGTTATTTGTGGTTATTATTCTAGCCTACACTTGCGTATATCTACTGGAAGGCATTACCAGTATTCCTCGCTCAGTACCTTTGCTATATCTGTTTATGCTGTTTATTTGGCTGTGGGGTAGTCGCTTATTTTTACGAGATTTATTATTACGCTTGCAAGGCAAGCCTGTCTATCAAGACAGTCAAGCAGTCGCCCAAGCCAGAGACAAGGTCATCATCTATGGTGCTGGTGCTTCTGGTACCCTGCTACTAGAAGCGCTACAAGACTCACCTCGCTATGAGGTGGTCGCCTTTGTCGATGATGACAGTCGCTTGACCAGTGGGCATATCTTGGGCAAAAAGATCTATCTGGCCGATGACATCAAGTCACTGATCAATGAGCTGCAGGCGGAGCAAGTATTTTTAGCAATGCCCTCGGTCAGTCGTCAACGCCGGCGGGAGATCATTGATAATCTAACCGCCATTTCGGTGAAAATTAAGCAATTACCAAGCTTACAAGACATTGCCGAAGGTAAGGTGTCAGTTAGCACCATGCGCCGAGTAGATATCCTTGATGTACTGGATAGACAAACAGTCGAACCTGACGAAAAACTACTGGCTAAAAATATTACCGGCAAAAATGTGCTAGTCACTGGTGCTGGCGGCTCTATCGGTAGCGAGCTATGCCGTCAAATTATTAAGCATCAGCCCAGCTGCTTAGTATTGTATGAGCTGTCTGAATATGCCCTCTACGCCATCCATCAAGAGCTACTGGCTTGGCAACAGCAACATCCTGAAAGCCAACACATTGAGATCTTCGCCCTACTCGGCAACGTCACCAATGCCGACAGATTACACAAGATTTTCAACTTACATCATATTCAAACAGTCTATCATGCGGCCGCTTATAAGCATGTACCCATCGTCGAGTTTAACCCCTTTGAAGGGGCGATCAATAATGCCAAAGGCACTTACCACTGTGTAAAAGCCGCCATTGAAGCACAGGTTGAGACCTTTGTCTTGATCTCAACCGACAAGGCCGTGCGCCCGACCAATATTATGGGTGCTTCCAAACGCTTGGCGGAACTAGTATGTCAAGGATTTGCCGCGCAAAATTCTAATACAACTATCAGCATGGTACGCTTTGGTAACGTACTAGGCTCGTCTGGCTCGGTAGTGCCTCTATTTACCAAACAAATCGCTCAAGGTGGTCCAATTACCGTTACCCATCCTGACGTCACCCGCTACTTTATGACCATCCCAGAAGCGGCAAACTTGGTTATCCAAGCGGGTGCGATGGCGCAAGGCGGAGAAGTATTCGTGCTAGATATGGGAGATCCTGTTAAAATTGTAGACTTAGCCAGACGTATGATTCACTTAAGTGGCTATCAGGTAAAAGACGATGAACATCCTAATGGCGATATTGAAATCGTTTATAGTGGTCTGCGCCCAGGTGAGAAGCTATATGAAGAGCTGATCATAGGTGATGACAATGTCGAGCCGACCCAGCATCCACTGATTATGCAGGCACGTGAGCATAGCTTTGCATTGGCTGAGATAGAAGCGACGTTAGATGAACTTAACGTCCGCTCACAGCAACACGATGTCGCTTGGTTAAAGCAGCAGTTTATGCATTATGTGGAAGGGTATAAACCAAGTTAACCCAATAAATAGCGCATATAAACCGACTTTACAAGAAAACAGATAACACTAACACCCGAAGGTAAACTATGATAAAGCTTGATGATATAAAAATTGCCGTTATTGGTCTTGGCTATGTTGGTCTACCGCTTGCTGCAGAGTTTGGTAAATATCGCCCTGTTATTGGTTACGACATCAATGAAGCTCGCGTCAATGAGCTACGACATGGTACTGATAGTACTCGTGAAGTGGATAGTAATGACTTGCTTTCGGCTAAACAACTGTCGTTTACCACAAGTTTAGAAGACCTGACTGATGCCAACTTTTATATCGTTACTGTTCCTACACCCATTGATGACAGTAATGCACCAGATTTAAAGCCTCTAGAAAGCGCTTCCACCTCTGTGGGACAAGTCATCAAACCTGGAGATTTTGTGGTCTATGAATCAACTGTCTACCCTGGCGCAACTGAAGAAGTTTGTATTCCCATCATCGAAAAAATATCTGGCTTAAATTTCAATAAAGATTTCTTTGCTGGCTACAGCCCTGAGCGCATTAACCCAGGTGATAAGGTAAACACCTTAACCAAGATTACTAAAATCACCTCAGGATCCACCCCTGAGGCTGCTGATTTGATTGATAGCCTCTATGCGTCTATTATTAAAGCGGGTACTTATCGTGCCAGCTCTATAAAAGTTGCTGAAGCAGCAAAAGTTATCGAAAATACCCAACGTGATCTCAATATCGCGATTGTCAATGAGTTTGCCAAAATTTTTAATATTATTGGCATCGATACCCAAGCTGTACTTGATGCCGCCGGCAGTAAATGGAACTTCTTAAAATTTAAACCAGGTCTAGTCGGTGGGCATTGTATCAGTGTCGATCCTTACTATCTGACGCATAAAGCACAAGAAGTAGGCTATCGTCCTGAAGTAATCCTTGCTGGCAGACGCATCAATGATGGCATGGGGCAGTATGTTGCAACCCAGATGGTCAAAAAACTAGCACGTAAAAAGATTCATATTGATGAAGCAAAAGTATTGGTTATGGGCTTTACCTTCAAAGGCGACTGTCCTGATACACGTAATACGAAAGTTATTGAAATAATAAAAGAGCTACAAAGCTTTAATATCAATGTCGATGTTTATGACGACTGGGCAAGCAAACAAGAAGTTAAAGAGCATTATGGTATTGAGCTAATCGATGAGCTAAAAGCAGGCTATTATGACGGTATCATTATTGCCGTTGATCACAGTGGTTATAAAGAATTAGGCATTGACTATATCCGTTCATTAGCAAAAGAAAACCATGTCATTTACGACGTTAAGTATGTGTTTGCAGAAGGTGAGACTGATCTGCGTCTCTAAGCTTATATTTATAGCTAATTAAGTTATTACAAGCTATCAATCTGAGTATTTATTTGTTAGTAAAATTAATAGGAAGTTAACATGAAAAACTTTGCGCTAATAGGTGCTGCTGGCTATATCGCACCACGTCATATGAAAGCGATTAAAGAAACAGGCAATCATTTACAGGTTGCTTATGATATCAATGACTCTGTGGGTATTATCGATAGCATCTCACCTGACAGCGAGTTTTTCACTCAATTTGAAGTCTTTAGCAACTACTGCCACAACCTCAAGCGTAATACAGAAAAAAAAATAGATATTGTTTCTGTCTGCTCTCCCAACTTCTTACACTACCCACATATTGCTTCGGGTCTTAGAATGGGCGCAGATGTTATTTGTGAAAAGCCTTTGGTGCCAACAGAAGCCATACTCGATGAGTTAATTGCCATTGAACAAGAAACAGGTCATAAGGTCTATAATATCCTACAGCTACGCCATCATGAGGCCATCTTAAAGCTAAAAGAGCAAATAGCTAACGATAGCCGCTCTGAAAAATACGATATTGAACTGACTTATATTACCTCACGTGGCAAATGGTATCTTGAAAGCTGGAAAGGCGATCTCAACAAGTCTTTTGGCATTGCAACCAATATTGGTGTTCACTTCTTTGATATGCTGCATTTTATCTTTGGTGATCTGGTTGAAAGTGAAGTGTACTACACAGCAGAAACTAAAGCCGGTGGTTATCTAGAGTATGATAAGGCACGTGTGCGTTGGTTCTTATCAATTGATGCCAATGACTTACCTGAAAGTGTGAAAGGCAAACAGCCAACCTATCGCTCAATCAATATTGAAGGCAAAGAGATTGAATTTTCTGGTGGCTTTACCGACTTGCACACAGTATCATATCAAGAGATATTAGCGGGTCGTGGTTATGGCTTAGAGGACGCTCGCTTTAGTGTAAAAACAGTAGAGCACATTCGTCATGCCCAAGACAAGGTAACAGACGAATCAAGACTACACCCCAATGTGAAACAACTATTAGCGGAGCGTACTTAATGTCACAGTCCATCCATCCATCCGTTTTCATCCATGAGTCGGCTATTGTTGATGCTGGTGCAAGCATCGGTGAAAATAGCCGTGTCTGGCATTTTGTACATGTTTGTGGCGGTGCTGTTATAGGCCGTCACTGCTCAATGGGACAAAATGTATTTATTGGTAATAAAGTCATCATCGGTGATGATTGTAAAATTCAAAACAACGTTTCTGTCTATGACAATGTTACCTTAGAGGATGGTGTCTTCTGTGGTCCAAGCATGGTATTTACCAATGTCTATAACCCCAGATCTTTTGTTGATAGAAAATCTGAATTTATGAGCACTCTTGTCAAGACAGGTGCCACACTTGGCGCAAACTGTACCATTGTCTGTGGCAATACCATCGGCAAGTTTGCCTTTATTGGTGCGGGCAGTGTCGTTAACAAAGATGTGCCAGATTACGCACTTATGGTCGGTGTCCCTGCACGTCAAATTGGCTGGATGAGTGAATATGGTGAACGCCTAGACTTACCCTTAACAGGTAGTGGGGACGCTTACTGCAAGCATACTGGTGCGAAATATACACTTGCGAACGGCACAGTTACTAAAAGCAATTAACGCTTAATTAGGCTGACATAATTTAGGTTGAGGATTATTAGATGCAATTTATCGATTTAGCAGCGCAGCAAGAGCGTATTAAAGACAAGCTGCAAGCAAATATTCAAAACGTATTGGCGCATGGCAAATACATCTTAGGTCCTGAAGTTTACGAGCTCGAAGAAAAGCTTGCTGAATATACAGGTGCCAAATACTGTATTACCTGTGCTAATGGCACAGATGCGCTACAAATTGCGCTGATGTCATTAGGTATCCGACCTGGCGATGAAGTGATTACCCCAGGCTTTACTTATATTGCGACTGCTGAAACGGTAGCCTTACTAGGCGCTACGCCTGTCTATGTTGATATTGACGCAACAACTTATAACTTAGATCCAAGCTTATTGGAAGCAGCCATTACTTCTCGTACCAAAGCCATAATACCCGTAAGCTTATACGGCCAATGTGCAGACTTTGATACGATTAATGAAATTGCAAAGAAGCACAATTTGCCTGTTATTGAAGATGCGGCACAAAGCTTTGGCGCTATCTATAAAGGTAAGAAGTCCTGCAACCTGTCTACCATCGCTTGTACTAGCTTTTTCCCAAGCAAGCCATTGGGTTGTTATGGTGATGGCGGTGCGATTTTCGCCAACGATGAAGAGCTAGCAACCGTCATCCGCCAAATTGCCCGTCATGGACAAGATCGACGTTATCATCATATCCGTATAGGCGTAAACAGCCGTCTTGACACCTTGCAAGCAGCCATCCTACTGCCTAAGCTTGAAATTCTAGATGATGAAATGATTGCTCGTCGTCGAGTCGCAGCTACTTATACTAAGCTGCTTAATGAAGCAGGTATTACTACCACGCCTGTCATCGAATCACATAATGAGAGTGCTTGGGCTCAATATACCATTCAAGTAGATAATCGCGATCAGGTACAAGCTAAGCTCAAAGATCAGGGAATCCCAACAGCCGTACACTACCCTATCCCGCTAAACAAACAACCTGCGGTTGCCAGCGATGCTAAGCTGCCAGTGGGTGATGCTGTTGCTCAGAAAGTAATGAGCTTACCTATGCATCCATACTTGAATGAAAGTGACATTAAATTAATCATTAATAATATTCAGCTTTAGAAAAGGCAAGTTCATGAATTGGTTGAAGAACCTGCTACCTAAAAACTCTTTTGCACGTGGAGTTAGTGTCTTAGTCGGCGGGACTGTAGGGTCTCAAGCTTTGATGATACTTGCTACTCCATTAATAACTCGACTTTACACTCCTGAAGACTTTGGGTTATTAGCAGTATTCACAGCTATTCTGGCATTTTTCACAGTGGTTTCGGCTGGTCGTTATGACTTAGCTATACCTTTACCTGAAGGTGATCAAGATGCTGCTAATTTAGCAGTATTATGCATTTGCATTGTATCAACTTTTACCCTCTTATCCTTTATATTTATCCTATTCTTTTCTAACAATATTGCCCTACTTCTTAAATCACCAAAACTAGCAAATTACTTATTACTAATCCCAATTGGTATTTTTTTTGTGGGTATTTATCAGATCTTTTCTAAATGGTCTATTAGACAAAAAGAATTTAGTGTTATAGCAAAAACAACGCTTTATCAATCCCTTGGTACCATTGCTATTCAGTTAACTGGTAGTTCTTTTGGAGCAATATCACTAATATTTGGGTATTCCACTGGACAAGGTATAGGTGCAGTTGGCTTAGCTAGGTCGGCATTTAGAAAAAGTGAGTTTAAAACAGTTTCCTTAAAGGACATTAAATCGCAAGCCATACGATATAAAGATTTTCCCATATATTCTACTGGAACTGCTTTATTCAATACAGCTAGTTTACAGTTTGCACCAATAGTGTTCATTACACTCTATGGAGCAACTATCTCAGGGTTATATGCCTTAACTTTACGTATATTATCTATGCCTATCAGCTTAGTAGGTAATGCTATTGGTAGTGTATTTTTATCTGAAGCTCCAAAAGCTAAAAGAGAAGGTACACTGCCTGACCTAATAATCAAATTACATAATAAGCTAGCTTTAATAGGCGCCTTCCCTTTAGCCATACTTTTATATTTTGCCCCAGATTTATTTTCATTAGCCTTTGGGAAAGAGTGGTTAAAAGCTGGAGTCTATGCTCAATGGATGGCTCCTTGGATATATCTACAACTACAATGGTCTCCATTGTCAATGCTAGCTAGCGTATTAGAGTTACAACGGGCATCTTTCATATCACAGATATTATCTTTTAGCTTTCGATTTGGAAGCCTTATATTAGCATGGCAACTCGAACTATCTTCCGACAATAGTATATTAGTTTTTGCTATAGTTAGTGCTATCGTTTATCTTATAGTTATGCTTTGGTTTATTAATAAAGCTGGAGCACCCATCACAAAAATCATTTTTGCAAATATTAAATACGTAGCGGTTTCTATCATAGCGGTTTTCCCGCTTTGGTATATAAAGGAGCAGATACTATGATGCTGAGTAGGTTTTTCCAAAACTATCTGTTTAAACAAAGATATATATTTGCTTATGCACTTAGAAGCTATGAACACAACAATAAGATTTCTATAATTAAAATGACTGATGCTAATGCTTTAGATATTATACGAAAACTAGAAGAAGTTCATAACTCTAATCAACCGCTTTCTTCTACTATAAAAGAGAGAGTAAACAACCCTGCCTGGGTATGTTTTTATTACCATGATAATAATATAATTATGGGGTACAGTTTCTTACACATTCCACACATTATTGAATGGAATGATTCATTACCCACTTTACCTAATGAAGCTAGATTAGGATCTAATTTCGTTCATCCTAACTATAGAGGTCAAAGGATTAGAGGCGAAATTTGCAAACAACAAATAAATTATGCTTATAAACATAAGCTCAAACTATGGTCTGTTATTGAAAAAACAAATATAGCATCTATACGAGCTGAAAGCAGGTTCAAGACTACTAAAACCAATAACTACTTAATAAAGTTTTTCGGTCGTAATATTATTACAATATTAAGTGAACCTTTACGAATTTATGTTCTAAAAGGAAATAGACGTGCCCGTCGATAAAAATTTATACTTTCTACAACCTACATCTGACCAAGCCATCAGTGTTGCAAAGATCCTAAACGATCATAGCCTGATTTTAATTACTGCTGTTCTATTAGCTCATGAAAAAGAGCCGCAATACTTAAAACGAATATATAATAATATTATTAAAGTCGATAGCTATGAAGAACTAAATAAAAACAACATCCTTGTCCCATTTGGTGCTTCGTCAACTGAGTCTTTACTTAAACAAAGTCAAATACGACTTAATAAAGTGGCTATGTCACAAAACGTACTGGCTGTTTATGATAAGCCAAATTTCTTAAAATTTTGTACTGAACATGATCTTCCAGTACCAAAGACATATTTAGAAGAGTCTTTAATTCCAGATACAGCTTACCCTATATTTTATAAACAAAAACATGAAAAGGGTGGAGGTATTAGAGGAATAGCAAACTCTTCCAAAGAACTACCACAATCCTTTCAAGAAGATCTTATCTACCAAGAGCTGATTGATACTCAAGGTACCTATGGTGTTGGATTCATAGCTAATGAGGGAAACTTATTAACTAGCTATTGTCACTTTGAGGAAATCAGTTATCCATCTTCTGGAGGTTCTGCTGTTGTCGTAAAGCCAGTCAAAAATCCTAGACTTATAGAACTAACTAAGCAATTCTTGAAACAATCTAACTATTCTGGTTGGGGTCTTGCTGAATTTAAATGGTGCAGTAGGCGACAAGACTTTGTATTTATGGAAGTAAATGCTAAATTCTGGGCATCTTGTGAATTAGCTTTAAGGAATAATGCGAATTTTAATAAATACCTGTTCGGTGTTGATTCTAAAGAAGATGATATTGAAGGTATTGTTTTTTTAAATAGAGCTCTCAGCCTAAGTTTAATCAGAGCTTTAAATATTATTAGAAAAAATAAAAACCTATCTATAGTTATGTATCCTATGCTTTCTAAAGTAATAGCCCATAAACTACTACCCAAACAACTAATAAAACTCATAAAAAAAATAATTCATTGAATCTATTTTTAGACTATCCAAACTACTTTACTATAATTTATATTAATTTTATGTACTAACAATATTAGAGTCCAACCTATGACTGTTTTCTTTACGAAAGAAGCTATCGACTGGCTTATCTTAATCCTTGAAGAGCGATTTGGGCATAGCTTTTATATAATGCAATCAAATCAGGGTCTTAAACTTTCTCTAAAGAATAAACCTGAAAGGTACATATTGTTTCCAAATCTAAATAAAATGTTTCATCAATCAAGTTCAGATATGCCTTGTAGTTATTGGGATGCAACCAAAGAAGGCTGGGACAGTGTCATAGGTGAGCCTATTCCAGCACCAGCTGTTGCTGAGTTACGGCAACCACTTATTGAATATAATAATAATGATTGCTTTACTGTTCATTACGATATATTGGGACTAACTTACTGGATGTTAAACCGCATTGAAGAGATTGGTCGAACAGATTTAGATGAACACCAACGTTTTCCTGCAACGTCTTCTCATGCCTGTAAATACGGATATATAGAACGCCCCATAGTAGATGAATGGCTTAATATTTTAGGACAAGTTATTACAGGACTTTGGTCTCAATTGAAACTCAAAAAACATCAATTCTCTATTAAAGTTAGTCATGATGTAGATGCTCCAAGTCGTTATGGATTTAAATCTCCAAGCAAGCTGCTAAGGAGTATGCTTGCAGATATCATAAAAAGAAAAGACTTTAAAGGTGCTACACTAGCACCCATTGTACGTATGAATAATAGATATCAGCTTAGTAAACTAGACCCTTTCAATACATTTAATTGGTTAATGGATCTTTCTGAAGCTAACAACCTACAAAGCTCATTCTATTTTATTTGCGGGCGTACAGATCCTCTAATGGATGCCGACTATGAACTAGAACACCCTTCTATTAGGAACCTTCTACAATTAATACACAAGCGAGGTCATGAAATAGGACTTCATCCAAGTTATAATAGCTTTAAATCACCAAATATAATTAAAAGAGAGGCTGATAGACTCCGAACAGTAATGGATCAAGAAAACATCAATCAACCAGATATTGGGGGTAGAATGCATGTATTACGCTGGACGCACCCGCTAACCTTACAAGCTTGGAATGATGCTAGCTTATCTTATGATTCAACATTAGGTTACGCAGATATGCCTGGTTTTAGATGTGGTACTTGTTTTGAGTACCCAGCATTTAATCCAATGACCCAAAAGATATTAGATGTAAGAATTCGCCCACTTATTGCGATGGAGTGCTCTGTTATCGATAAGCGCTATCTAGGGTTAGGATATACTCAAGGCTCTTTAGACAAGTTTATGCAATTAAAAGATACCTGCAAACGTATCAAAGGTTGTTTTACTTTATTATGGCATAATAGCCATTTTCAGTATGATGGCGACAAATACATTTATAAAAGACTGATAAAAAACACATAATCAACTTCGACATATAAGACTAATGACTTTAAATAAACTATCAGACTTTTACCAACAATATCTGTTTATTGTTTACTTACCTATAACTTTTATCTTATGGCTTCTATTGGTAATAGGTAGCCCTTTTATCGTCGGTGCCCATACTTTAGTTATAGCATCAATAATAATCTATATTATTATTTCATTAAACAAGATAAAGTTGGACTTAAATTACTTTTTAGTTATATTTTTTTTAATTTACTGTGTAAGCCTAACGACTATACACTATTCACACTATGACTTAATAGACTTACATAATCGGAGTCTAGCAAAATATCACTACAATTTATACCTTCTGTACTTTGCATCTTATCTATATGGTAGGTATGTAAGCTTCAAAGTCAACACTATAAATTATATAATACTAGCGATACTGCTTATACTAATCTCTTCTATAGCTGATATTAGTACTTACAGTCTTAACTTTGATTTGTTCGATGAGGATAAAAAAGGAGTTTACTTAGAGCTATCTAATCTTTTTTCCATTTTTTTAATATTTTTTATTTCAAATATAAAAAAAAATAGCTTACGTATTATAATATTTATTATCGGCTGTATAGCTCTGTTCTTTTTAAGCTCACGCTCATCTTTATATATATTTATCGCTATATATTTATTATATCAATCACTATACTCTAGTTTTAAGTCACGTATTTTTAGCTTCGTATCATTAGCATCAATTATATTCATATTCTTTACTACTTCATTTGCTCAAGATATTTTACAGACAAATAAAAGAATGTTTTCTATTCTGACAGATCTAGAAGGAGATGCTTCGCAGCAAGCTCGTAATGCATTATTACATGTAGGATTAAAACGTACATTAGAGTCTCCCATACTTGGAGATTACGGTGGTGTAATACATGAGTTTGGAAATCTAGGTTCATATATTCACAATATACTTTCCTATTGGCAAACCTATGGACTTCTTCCTTTTATATTGGCAGTTTTATTTTTCATACTACAACCTTTATATATAGCCTACTGCGCACTTAAAGAAAAAAAACAGCTAAAATCATCTATTTATTTCAACTTATCTATATATCTAGTATTACTAATTGTTACCTCTAAGTCATATACTTGGTACTACGCATGGTTTTTATTAGGCTATATACATACATTTAACCGAAGAATAAAAAACTGACTCTGTTTGCTGAGTGGTTTAATCTAATATTTATATTGAACTTTAAGGAAATAAGGTTTTTTTATGAGTTATTGTTTTTTATGCTTATTTAGAGCAGATAAAGCTGCAAGTGGTTTAGCTTTTAGAATCCCTCAATTATGGAAGGCCCTTGCTGATAGTGGTGAAGATGTATATTTAATTATAAACCAAAGCTTATTCGATAAGACATTGTCAAATAATATAAGCTTAAATATAAAAAAGAAAGTCTATATTATTCCAGACATTATAGACTTTAAAATAGACTCATTGTTTTTGGTCCCTCCGATTCTACTATACCTTGTTACTATAAAAAAAATAACTAAATTTCATTTAACTATTGGTGGTGCATACTTTATTAAATACATTAAATTACTATCTAAGATATCATCCGAAGAAATACAAATTCACACATCAATAGGATCTAAAAACTTAGAAATGCTAGTAGGTAATGATTTTAATAGTAAATACTATCAACTCCATGAAAATTTATTAAGAGATAGTTATAAAATAGATTGTCTATATCCCACTAGTGGTTTTCCTGAATTTCAAAATAAATGTATTCAGTCACCTGGAAGCTTTAGCTGGAAGTATGATACTACATCCATTGAAAACTTAATCTTTAACAAAAACAAGAACTATAATATTTTATTTTGTAGCACCTTAATTCCTCAAAAAAATTATCGACTTGCAATTGATGGTTATAAGAAATTAGTATCTATTCCAGATATAAAAGAACTAGATGAAATACCTAAGTTAGTAATTGTTGCACCAAGCATACCTGATAAGTTAATGACCGAAATCCAATTATTTAATAAAGGTGAGGTGGGTCATATTCTTTTAGAAAAATATGAAAATATTGATAAATTACTAAAAGATAGCTATATTTTCCTAAGCCTTCAAGACTATGACAACTATCCATCACAGTCATTAATAGAAGCAATGGCTCATGGCTGTTCAGTAATAGCTACTAACTTTGGTGATACCTCAAAAATAGTAAAAGTCAACTACAACAATTACTTAATCGAAAAGGATGTTAGTGAACTGGTTGACGCAATGATAAAGCTTTTATTTAAAAAACCATTTATCAATTATGATAATATCAACTATATTTTAAACAATCATACTGTACAACAATATGCAGAGTATTTCAAAAATAATTTCATTAGAAACGAAGCTTATAATAGCTAGTTTATATTATGTGAATAATATTAATTTTATCGACCTGCACAATAATTTTCAGGAGCACTAACAAGTGAAAGTCCTTGTATTTAGTAATTTTTATATCCCTGGCTTTAAGGGAGGGGGACCTATAAAGACCCTCAAAAATTTATTCGATAGAACCGGAGATATTATATCTTATAAACTAATAACAAGTGATCGAGATTTGGGTGACAGCACCCCATATCCTAATATTCAATATAACCACTGGCAAACCTTAGATAATACCGACGTACTCTATATAAAACCAAGAACAAAAGGATATATAAGTATATTTAAAACCGTAACTAAAAATAGTCATGATCTATTATATTTGAATAGTTTTTTTTCTATACGCTTTTCCTTACTCCCCCTCTTAATTGCTAAGAGTCAAAAAAAACAAGTTGTTTTAGGTCCTAGGGGTGAGTTTTCAGAAGGTGCTCTTAGCTTAAAACCTCTTCGAAAAAAAATATATATCTCTTTCTATAAGAAATTAAAGTTACATAATAACACTGTATTTCAAGCCTCAAGTTTACATGAAGAAGAGGATATAAAAAAAGAACTAGGAGATAAGATAGATGTTTTTATAGCAGAAGATATTGGCTCTGCAGAATTTGCAAAAGAGATACCTAAACAAGATAGTGAGGCTATTAAGGCTGTTTTTATTTCTCGCATATCTCCTAAGAAAAACCTGCTTTTTGCTTTACAGGCTTTAAATGATGTAGATTATCCTTTAGTTTATCACATATATGGACCAGTTGAAGATGAGGATTACTGGAATCAATGTCAAAAACTAATAACTGAAATGCCTTTACATATTACCGTGGAGTATAAGGGGGATCTAGTTCCCGAACAAGTCATAACAAAGCTATCTCAATATGATTTTTTTTACATGCCAACAAAAGGAGAAAATTACGGTCACGTTATAGCTGAAGCATTATGCGCTGGATTACCTTTAGTTATATCTAATACTACCCCTTGGCGTAATTTAAAACACTCAGGTCTTGGTTGGGATTTACCTTTAGATAACATTAATACATTCAGTTCTGTAATAAATGAGCTGGCACAAATGCCCATTAATGAGCATTTAAAAATGAGAAATCATATACTAAATTGGGCCAAACAAAAGTTTACTGAGATTGATGCTGTCCAAGCTAATATCAATATGTTTAACTATGCTTATAAAAAAAGAAAAGGAACTAACAAAAATGTTTAAAGATAAAATATTGTTAATAACAGGTGGTACTGGATCTTTCGGTAATGCCGTACTTACTCGTTTCTTAGATACAAATGTTGGAGAAATTCGTATATTCAGCCGTGATGAAAAAAAACAAGATGATATGCGTAAAATGTACTCTAATCCTAAATTAAAGTTTTATATCGGTGATGTACGTGACTATCAAAGTATCTTAAATGCCACACGTGGCGTTGATTATATCTACCATGCAGCAGCTTTAAAGCAAGTCCCCTCTTGTGAATTCCACCCAATGGAAGCAGTGAAAACCAACGTTATTGGTACTGAAAATGTATTAGAAGCTGCTATCCAAAATAAAGTAAAACGTGTGGTTTGCTTAAGCACAGATAAAGCGGTCTACCCTATTAATGCAATGGGTATATCTAAAGCCATGATGGAAAAGGTAATGGTGGCTAAGTCTCGTAACTTAGAAAGCCTAGATACGGTAATTTGTGGTACTCGCTATGGAAATGTAATGGCCTCTCGCGGCTCGGTAATTCCACTATTTATCGATCAAATCCTTCAGAACAAGCCACTTACTATTACAAACCCTAATATGACTCGATTTATGATGACATTAGAGGATGCAGTAGATTTAGTTCTATATGCTTTCGAACACGGTAAAAATGGGGATATATTTGTTCAAAAAGCACCAGCAGCTACCATCGATGTATTAGCAAATGCTCTAATAGAATTAATGGATATTAAACAATATCCAATTAATAATATCGGCACTCGACATGGTGAAAAGTTATATGAAGCTTTATGTAGTCGTGAAGAAATGTTAATCGCTGAAGATCAGGGATCCTATTACAGAATACCTGCTGACAATCGTGACCTCAATTATGAAAAATATTTTGATGAAGGCTCTCAAGAGCTCTCTAAGATAGAAGACTATAACTCTCATAATACAAAACGCTTAAACGTTAGTGAAATGAAAAAGCTTCTTCTTAAATTAGATTTAGTAAAAAAACTTATAATGAAGGATACAGTCAATGCATAAGAAGCTTCTAATTTTAGGTGCGAATGGAATGCTAGGCAGTAGTATCCATCGATACTTTTCTCAAACTCAACATGCAACTCTTGGAACAGTTAGATCTGCCTCTTCCAAGAATTTAATTAGTAAACTCGGTTTTAATAATATTGTAGACGGTATAGATGTTCTAGTAGAAGGAAGCCTAGAAAACTTAATAAAAGAATATCAACCTGATTATGTGTTTAATTGTATTGGTTTAATTAAGCAGCTTTCTACGTCACAGCAGCCTACTTTAGCAATTGAAATTAACAGTTTATTTCCCCACAAAATTGCTCAATTATGCAGTAAATACAATAGCCAACTAATCCACTTTTCAACTGACTGCGTATTTAGTGGTAAGACAGGAAATTACAATGAAGACTCTATACCAGATGCCTTTGATCTTTATGGTCGCTCAAAACTACTAGGTGAAGTAGCATATGACAATCATATTACCTTTCGCACATCTATTATTGGCCATGAGCTTGAGTCTAACGTAAGCTTAATTAATTGGTTTCTAAATCAAAGCAACCCTGTTAAAGGTTTTTCAAATGCTGTTTTTTCAGGTCTACCTACCTATTATATCGCGGAATTTATTGACTACTATATTATTAATAACTCTGACTTCTCAGGCTTATATCATTTAAGTGCCGAACCTATTAACAAGTACAGATTACTCAATCTAGTAAAAGAGATATATGATGTTAAAACTGATATTATAGAGTATCCAGACTTTGTAATTAATAGAAGCCTCAATTCTGGAAAACTAAAAAGTACACTTAGCTATACACCTCCTAATTGGCAAGACTTAATTAAGAAGATGCATTATGAATACAACCTCTATTTTAAAAACTGATAAAAAGCTTAAAGTAATGACCATTGTTGGAACTAGGCCAGAGATAATAAGACTATCTCGTATAATCCCTAAGCTAGATACCTATTTTGAGCATATTTTAGTCCATACAGGTCAAAACTATGACTATGAGCTTAATCAAATTTTCTTCGATAACTTAGAAATTCGCACTCCTGATATATTTCTTGAGTGCGCTGGTAAAAATGCAGCTGAGACAATATCCCAAGTAATATTAAATTCCGATATTGCTCTTAATGAACACAATCCTGATGCCATACTGATTTTAGGTGACACTAATAGTGCTATGGCTGCAATACCAGCGAAACGTAGAAAAATTCCAATCTTTCATATGGAAGCAGGTAACCGCTGCTTTGACTTAAGAGTTCCTGAAGAAATTAACAGGAAAATCGTAGATCATATAGCAGATGTTAATCTACCTTATAGTGATATAGCTCGTGATTACCTATTGCGTGAAGGTCTTAGCCCTGATTTAATCATAAAAACAGGCAGTCCTATGGATGAAGTCATATCTTATTACAACAAGAAGATTCAATCTTCTAATATTCTTGATCAATTAAAGGTTGAAACTGGAGAGTACTTTGTTGTTAGTGTTCACCGCGAAGAGAATGTAGACTCAAAACATAACATTTTTGAATTTGTTGATGTTTTATCCGATTTAGCTGAAAAGTATTCTTTTCCGATTATTGTATCCACACATCCAAGAACACAGAAGAAGATAGACTCCTTACAATTGAAGTTTCATCCCTTAGTTCAACTCTTAAAACCGCTAGGCTTTACAGATTATATTCAATTGCAAACTAATGCTAAAGTTGTTCTCAGCGATAGTGGTACAATTACTGAAGAGTCATCCATTTTAAATTTTCCTGCAATCAATATCAGGGATGCACAAGAACGCCCAGAGGGATTTGAAGAGGGTGCTGTTATGTTTACTGGAATGAATAGTCAGCGTATATTACAAGCCGTGAAAATCCTAGAGCAACAAGGTAGACTGGCAGATAGAACTATAAACGTCGTTTCCGACTATGTAGCTCCAAATGTTTCTGAAAAAATTGTTCGTATAATTTTGAGTTATATTGACTATGTCAATAGTGTCACCTGGAGAAAATAAGTGCTTAAAATATTAATACTATCGGATGACTATTTACCTAATAGCACACGAGTGCATGCAAAGATGCTACATGAACTCGCAATTCAGCTTTCTGATATTGGTCATAAAGTAACAGTATTAACTCCAGGAGATGCGAATCAAAAAAATATAAGAGTAATAGATTTTTTGGATAACATTGAGATATGGCGCTTTAAGAGCAACCCTACTAGAGGCGTTAGTAAAATTAAACGAGCCATTAATGAATCAATGTTACCTATACGTGCATATATAGCATTAAAAAAACATATAAGCACCCAATCATTTGATATATGTATTAACTACTCTCCTACTATATTTTTTGGACCATTAACCTGGCTATTAAATAAACGTGGCACATTTATATATCTTATTCTAAGAGATTTTTTTCCTCAATGGGTTATTGATCAAGGAATTATTAAAGAAAAATCTCTTATTTCACAATACTTTAAACTATTTGAAACATTAAACTATAATGCATCTGACTGTATAGCTGTTCAATCTCCAGGAAATTTAGCTCTATTCAAAAACAAGTATCCTAAAAAGAAAAATACTACTGTTCTTTATAATTGGGCTAAAGCAGTTTCGACTCCTAAGAATGATATTATTACTAAGGAAAGTCTAGGTTTAAATAATAAAACTGTCCTATTTTATGGTGGCAATATCGGCCATGCTCAAGATATGATGAATATCATAAGGCTTGCTAAAAAACTAAAGCCTTATACACATGCACATATCGTATTGATGGGACAGGGTGATGAGTACGATTTAGTAAAAGAGAAAATAGTAGATTGGAGTTTAGATAATATTACTTTAATGCCTTCAGTTTCTCAAAGTGAGTATATACGTATTGTTGCTGGCATGGACATAGGGCTGTTTTCACTATCAGCCAAACACTCTTCTCATAATATTCCTGGTAAACTATTAGGATATATGGCTGAATCCTTGCCTATATTGGGAAGTGTAAATAAAGGTAATGATAAGTAATCGAACAGAAATACATTATAATAGCAATTTTCCATAACAGACATAAAAAGCCATCATGAAGATAAGACAAGTAGAACTAACCGATGCCGAGCGTAAAGCACTAGACCACGGGTATAAACACGGAAAAACAGCCAGTTATCGAAAACGTTGTCACATTATACTGCTAAAAAGTGATGGCAGAATAGCCAAAGACATCGCACAAATAACCGACACCAACATTCAAAGCGTATACAATTGGCTCAACCGTTATGACGCCGAAGGCATACAAGGGCTACAAACA
>NZ_KB907662.1 GCF_000382145.1 Psychrobacter lutiphocae DSM 21542 | reverse complement strand
AATCGAAGACGTATTCTCAATCTCAGGTCGTGGTACCGTAGTAACTGGACGTGTAGAATCAGGTATCATTAAAGTTGGTGACGAGATTGAAATCGTTGGTATCCGTGACACTCAAAAAACAACCTGTACAGGTATTGAGATGTTCCGTAAGCTACTAGACGAAGGTCGTGCAGGTGAGAACTGTGGTGTACTACTACGTGGTACCAAGCGTGAAGACGTACAACGTGGTCAAGTACTAGCGGCACCAGGTTCAATCACACCGCACACCAACTTTGACGCAGAAGTATATGTACTATCAAAAGAAGAAGGTGGTCGTCACACGCCATTCTTAAATGGTTACCGTCCACAGTTCTACTTCCGTACTACTGACGTAACAGGTGCCATCACCTTACAAGAAGGTACAGAGATGGTAATGCCAGGCGATAACGTAGAGATGAGCGTAGAGCTAATCCACCCAATCGCAATGGACAAAGGCTTACGCTTCGCAATTCGTGAAGGTGGCCGTACCGTAGGTGCTGGTGTTGTTGCTAACGTCAAAGAGTAATTTGTATCAAGCACAACAACAAGATGCATTAGCATAAGCATGTGCACTTAATATAAGTAGCAGTGCTAATAAGACCGTCCTGAATAGGGGCGGTCTTTTTTTTAGCGTCAAGGGTGTGTCTTCAATTCATACAATGGCGTTTAAATGGGCTAGATATAATTGTAGTCAGATAAATGAGTTACAAGGCAACCGAGTGCAAGTACTACTGAAGTAGGCTGAACGAGGTTAACGCTGTAACTCTTCTATATGGCTGTGACTATACCATTTTGAAAATGAGGACACGCCCTAGTTGCATATCGTTACAGGCCTAGCGTAATATAATATGCATTTATCGTTAACGCGAAACAAATATAGTTAGCACTGAATAAATATAGTTAGCACTGAATAAAAAAGTTATGGCGTTAACTGTGTTTAGCAACTACTATTACTGTTATCATATAATATTGACAATATAAATTTAAATAAGCTAGGGAGTGGTCAATGAGTGCACTAAGAGCATTAGAAAAGGATTGGCAAGAGTGGGTAAAAGAAAATATCGCACGAGGAGTTTCTGTTAATAAATTAGCAGTGACCTTATTTAATAAAGGGTGGATAGATGCAGCTTACGAGCTAATTAATGATAATAGTAATAACTTAAAAGCACCTCATATCAATACATCCCATAATTATATTCAGCTGTCTGATAAAAGGGTATCAATCTCTTTTACCTGTTATAGTCCTTTTGTGGTTAGCATTGATGACTTTCTTAGTTTTGATGAGTGCCAAGCATTAATTTCGGATGCTGATAGCAAATTAAAAGCTTCGCGCGTAGTTAATCCTAAAGATGGCAGCTTTATTGAGCATAATGCACGCACCAGTACCAGTACAGGATATCAAAGAGGGCAGACAGCAGTCATCAAAACCATTGAGTCGCGTATATCTGAGCTACTACACTGGCCAGTTGATCATGGTGAAGGGCTACAAGTTCTACGTTATGAAGATGGTGGGGAGTATCGTCCTCATTTTGACTTTTTTGATCCAGCCAAAAAAAGCAGTGAAGTGGTTACAAAAAAAGGTGGGCAGCGTGTGGGTACTTTTTTGATGTATTTGTCTGATGTCGGTGCTGGCGGCGCTACACGTTTTCCAAAATTAAACTTTGAGGTTAGGCCAAAAAAAGGATCGGCCTTATATTTTGCCAATACGGATCTCAATGGTGATATTAATCCCTTAACTTTGCACGCAGGAATGCCTGTTACTGAAGGAGTTAAGTATTTATCTACCAAGTGGTTGCGTGAAAAGCCTTATGTGTAATGGAGTTGGTTTTAATCTGCTGCTGAGTGGACAATATAAGATACACTTGTCTTGGGTAGCTAGATATAATCTTCGGTTGTACACTTTGCAGCACGATTAGATTTAATTAAATAGAGCTGATTATAGCTATTATTTACCTATCAATATTCAAGGTGTCAAGGTGCAGAGTACCGACTAGGGATATGCCCTAGCTATATTGGCGTTGGCGCAATGTTTCGTACATACATAGTGCGCCAGCAATGGCGACATTTAAGCTTTCTTGACCATTAGGCTGGGGGAGGGCAACGGGTATGGCTTGCTGCATAATAGCATCACAAACGCCTTGTCCTTCATGTCCCATGACCCATGCAACAGGGCGATTTAGGTTTTGTTTATAGATGATGTTATCAGTATGCGAGCTGGTAGCATATACTGGCAAACGAATATAAGACAGCACTTCATCTGCTTCAATACCTTCGTAAATAGTCAAGCCAAATTGAGCTCCCATACCAGCACGCATTGTCTTTGGTGACCACGCTTGAGCGCAACCTTTAGTACAGATGACTGTCTTGATACCGACTGCCGCTGCGGTACGTAACAAAGTCCCCATATTACCATTATCTTGCACATCATTTAATATCAAGCAGTCAGTTGTAATCGGCGATTTTAGCTTATATAGCCTATGTTCAGGCACATCTATGATGGCCATAATATCGACACCATTGCCTAAGCTACTGATGCTTTGATACACGCTATCGCTAACAACGGTTAGCTTGTTATCCAAATGATGGTTGCTTATCTCTATTAATAAAGCTTGTACTTCAGGATGGGACAAGCCGCTATAAGAGATAATGATTTGGGTGGGGAAATGCTTGGCCTGTAATGCTGACTCGATTAAATGCACACCTTCAAGGACAGTTTGCCCAGATTTTTTACGTTGGCGTGATTGGGTAAGCAGCGCTTTGGCAAGCTTTACGGTTGGATTTTTGTCAGAAGTAATGACGGGATTGTTAGAAAATTTATTGGTGATGATGTCGGTCATTATTTACTCGTTTAAATTAAAAATATCTTAGTCTTAGCACTGGTCATGGATGGCTACTTTAGCCTCAGATCGAATAGAGAGCCTCTAATGCGATACGCTTAATTAGGCATTGCATTTGGCAGTTCGCTGACTATATTTATCTGCTGGATGTAGAGTAACACATCATGACAACAATTAGGGGCTGTATAGAGTTGATTTATTAGTTCCGTAGATTAATGCTATACACTCATCAAGCATTTAAAATTAGCATAAAAAAATCGGACTTCAAAGCCCGATTTTTTACCAGTTCTAGCAATAGTCATAACTAACAATCAAAATAATTAACAATAAACATAACTATAACGGAGTGTATTTATTGTTGATGTCGTTGTTGTACGTGTGCAACCTCATTTTTACTACCCAATACAACAGCAACACGCTGGTGAATGTCGTTAGGCTCGATGTCCATAATACGCTCTAGAGCATTGGTAGAAGCACCACCAGCACGTTCAATCAATAAGCTCATAGGGTTGGCTTCATACATCAAGCGTAATTTGCCAGCTTTGGTAGGATCTTTGGTATCCTTTGGATAGATAAAGATACCGCCTCGACACAGAATACGGTGCACATCACCTACCATGGCGGCTACCCAACGCGTATTAAAGTCCTTACCTCGAGGACCGGTTTTGCCAGCCAATAGCTCATCTATATACTGTTGCATCGGTGGTAGCCAATGACGATAATTGGAGCCATTGATAGCATATTCCTGAGTATCTGTATCAATAGCAATGTGCTTGTTGATTAATAAAAACTCACCACTATCAGGATCCAAACTGAACATTAATACGCCATCATCAATGCCCACCTGTTGCGCCAGATCTGGAGCTAGGGTAAAGGTTAAAATGACAGAGGAGGCATAGAGTAAATAGCCAGCGGCCAACTGCTCGCTACCTTTTTGTAAAAAGTCGCCATCTTCAATCTTTTCACCCAATCTAGGATGTGGCAAGAGAGAGAAGATGGTGCCAGTTGGCATATTGATATCAATATTTGATGAGCCATCTAGCGGATCAAACAATACCAATAGACTACCATCTTGATGGCCAGCTGTGGCGTGATCTAGCTCCTCACTGGCGACACCTGAACAGTGGCGGTTTGCTGTTAA
Organism: Psychrobacter lutiphocae DSM 21542; assembly: GCF_000382145.1. Taxonomy (GTDB): domain Bacteria; phylum Pseudomonadota; class Gammaproteobacteria; order Pseudomonadales; family Moraxellaceae; genus Psychrobacter; species Psychrobacter lutiphocae. The sequence goes on along the minus strand of NZ_KB907662.1, from coordinate 19,549 downwards.
TGCTTCCAATAATAAATTATTAGCTATAACATCTAGTTTTTTTTGTTGTTCACCTTGTACATTTTCAGCGCCAGCTTCCCCTAAGATATCGGCCAATGCCCCTTTGCGTAGGAGCTGGGTGATTTGCTTACCAACTGTTGCAATGGTGTCAATGACGTCAGTGATTGGCTCGATAGAAGGTACTTGAGCGTGTTGTGCTTGTAGCGATTGTAAGTACTCAGTTAGAGTAGTCATGTTATTTATCCTTTAGCGATAGATAAGATAAAACACCTCAGTCTCAACGTTTGGCGTAGGCTGTATAAAAAGAATGGATAAGTTGAGAGTGTGGTAAAAAAATAAAAACTATAAAGTATTTCGTGCTACTTTTTGCAGCGTGATAAATCGGCTACACTATATAACTATAAAACATAACTATAAAACATATCTCATGACTATAAAACATATCTCACTTTCAACTCTTGGTGTCGGCTGCGACTTTAGCCCAGCATATTTGATGGCAAGTTGCATTTTGCTAAGTTAAAAGTGCCTATTGGCTGTCAGTGTTCGTAAGTTGTCAGTGTTCATAAGCGGCTAAAGCGTTGATACGCTGAGAGTGAGGTATATGTAGTAAGTTTACAGTAGCAATTACAGTAGTATAGTTGTCACTTAAACTTTGCAAAAAATTAACTGTGCAAAGTGTAGCAAAATCTAATCAAGAATTCTTGCCTTAGTTGCTTAGGAGGTACAATAGCATAGGCTAACAATACAGCAACTCTGACAATAGGTCATGTTTTTTTGGGCTAAAAGCGCTAGCCTAAAGTAATTTTTAATAAATTAAGAGAGGTCATCAACCAACACATAGAGACACGCCCTAGTAACGCTTGTCCTCTTTTATAATCCTTACTCATATTCATTTATATACAGGATGCGGATAACTACCATGACAGACTCCACTACCATGACAGACTCTAAACCAGCATCACACCAAGAAGCAAAAAGTCGCCTTGCCAAACAAGAGACTTTTGATGCTACTACCGCCAGATTGCACGCTTCATTAAGCAAGCCTCAACTCAATGAAGATGGTCATATTCGTCATTTTCTAGCCATCGAAGGGCTGAGTCGAAATCAGTTGATGACCATTATCAAAAAAGCTGAAACTTATTTTGATGACAATGGACAATTAATTAATCGTCCTGAGCTTGAAGGCCGTACCGTGATGAATTTGTTTTTTGAAAATTCTACGCGTACTCGCACAACATTTGAGGTCGCAGAAAAGCGTCTAGGTGCCAATGTGCTTAATATCGACATTGCTCACTCGAGTACGCAAAAAGGCGAAAGTTTACGTGATACCTTGTGGAACTTACAAGCGATGACGGCGGATATCTTTGTGGTGCGTCATTCAGCCTCTGGCGCAGCACACTTTATGGCGACCCAAGTGACACCTGAGATTGCTATTATCAACGGTGGTGATGGGTGGCATGCACATCCCACTCAAGCCATGTTGGATATGCTTACCATATATCGGGAAGCGCCGCGACCATTTGAAGAGCTGTCTGTGGCTATTATTGGTGATATCAAGCACTCACGGGTTGCACGCTCTGATATTAATGCATTAAGGACGCTTGGGGTGAAAGATATCCGAGTCATTGCACCGCGCACCCTGTTGCCAAAGGGTATTGAGCGTTATGGTGTAACGGTATTTGAGGATATCGATGAAGGCGTGGTGGACTGCGATGTCTTGATAGGACTGCGTATTCAAAATGAGCGTATTGGCTCACCCTTGATGGCAGGCCCTAGCGAGTACTTTAAGAAGTATGGTATCACTCCAGAGCGGGTAGCCAAAGCCAAGCCAGATGCACTAATTATGCACCCTGGTCCAATGAATAGAGGGGTAGAGATTGCCTCAAGTGTGGCAGATGGAGCACAGTCTGTCATTTTAAAACAGGTTAATAATGGTATTGCTATCCGTATGGCGGTGCTGTCACTAGCGATGCAAGGGCAGCTAGAGTACCAAGCCTGCCAGTTGGGTTAAACTCAACTTTTTTGGATTAAGCAAGATTTAGCCTATTACTGGTGAATGCACGTGTACCCCAGTTAGCACTGTATTAGGGCTTTATCACTATTTACCAAAATATCACTATTTATCAAAATATCGCTATCTACCAATATCAGACAGTAACTCAATATCAGACAGTAACTCAATATCAGACAGTAACTCAATATCAGACAGTAACTCAATATCAGACAGTAATCTTCATTTTTGGCCAATAAGAGATTGGATTTATCATGCTAAACCTACTGCCCAACACCTTTACCCAGCCCAATATTGATTCCAAACCAGATCATTGGTTACTCCCACCATTAGTTGATCTCTGTGCGCGTTTACGTGAGCCTGGTCGACAGCAGCATGGCACCTTAAAGTCCGAAGGTAGTGCTGCACGTGCCAATGGATTTTTGCATGTGGTGACACCGCCAGATACAGATCCAGTATTAGAAAATGGCCCTTTGTTAAAAGGCTTGCGTGAGCGTGCAAAACAAGACGGCGGCATTTATTTGCATGTCCTTGGCGCATTAACCGCAGGCTTACAAGGTGAGCGCCCAGCCAACGTAGCTGGTCTAAAACAAGGTGGCTGTATCGCCGTTACCAATGCAGGATATGCTTTTGCCAATGACATGGTGATGTTGCGTACATTAGAGTATGCCGCTACTTTTAATTTAAAAGTATTTTTTTATCCCAATGAGCCAAGTCTGTCAATTGGCGGAGTAGCCCACGAAGGCTATATCGCTTCATTTCATGGATTGCAAGGTATCCCTTGGCTGGCAGAAACAGTGGCTTTGTCCACACAGCTATTAATGGTGGAGGAGACAGGCATCTCCGCTCACTTTAGTCAGTTAACTTGTCGTTCATCGGTTGAGCTAATGCGCTGGGCAAAAGATAAAGGGCTACCAGTAACTTGTGATGTGGCTATGCATCAATTGCATTTAACCGATGACAGTTTAGAAGGTTATAACGCGCAAGCCTATGTGCTGCCACCACTACGCAGCAATACTGACCAAAAAGCATTAATTAAAGGCTTGCAAGATGGCACTATTGATGCGATTTGTAGTCATCATGAGCCATTAAATGATACTGCTAAGCAGGCACCATTTGCCGAAGCTACTCCTGGCATTTCTAATTTTGACACCTTTATGGCCTTGGCTTGTAAGCTGGTTTATGACCAAGTTTTGACAGTAGAGCAGCTGGTTGAAAAGGTATGCTTAGCGCCTGCTCGTATTGCTGGTATTGAGCAGCAGTATCAACAAATAGGTGGTGCGGTACTAGTCGATCCCAATTTGCAGTGGCAAGTGACAGCAGAGACTATGCTGTCTAAAGGAAAAAATACGCCATTTTTAAATCAAACCTTACAGGGCAAGGTGGTGGAGACTTACTTTGACTGAGTTATCACAGCCTAAGCAGTCAGAGGTTGAGTTACCCAACACAGTCAGCACACCTATTAAAGCAGTGACTTATTATGAGTTGCTAAAAGGGGGCGGGGCGATAGTAATTGGCCTTGCCTTATGGAGTTATCACAATCAGGTATCAACCTTTATTGATGATATCAATCATGCTTGGGTAGATCACTTTGGTAACTTATTTAGTATTCAGGTTGATAGCTTAACGCGTGTGGCACAACAAGGTGCAGAAAACTGGCAGCTGTTTTTGGCGGTTATTTTTGGCTATGCCAGTTTACGCTTTGTTGAGGCGTATGGCTTATGGCATGACAAAACATGGGCATACTGGTTTAGTGTCTTAGGTTATGGTTTGTTTATTCCACTTGAGCTCTACTATATTATCGTGCGCCCATTTGATTGGTTCAAGCTGATAGTATTTGTACTTAACTTAGCGGTGGTATATATAGTCTATCGTCAGATGCGGCGCAAAGGTTTGATTTAATTGTGCCGATTATTGATTGACTAACTCACCAGCATCTATTAAAGCTGCCAAAGTCTTAGCCAACTTTAATGCCAAAAATGAATAGGCAGTGGCGTTTGGATGGAAGCCATCAATAGCGAATAACTTATCTGCGCTCAACCCAGTATTGGCAAATTCAATAGGTAGCGCCAGTACGGTGTCATCGTCTTGGCACACGTCTATTAAAGCCTGGTTCATCACGTCTGTTTTGGCGCCTAAGAAGTTGTTTAATGGTTTGGGTATCGCTGGCATAGTTTGCATCGGTGGCACACAAGGGAAGATGATGTATTTTGCGCCAAATTTACGTTTACCCAATTCAATGATCTGTTTTAGCTGTGTTTGCCAGCGAGTGATAGAGACATTAGCGGTGGTGTCATTGACGCCGACTAAGACAATCATCACATCCACAGGTATTTTTGGTTTGGGTAGCACGTAAAGCCTGCGCAGCACATCATAGCTGGTATGACCTGAGGTGGCATGCAGTGACCAGTGGATGTGTGCAAAGTGTTGGGGTATCTCTGGTAGGCTCTGTAAATGGCGTAATAAGTGTCCAACCAAGGCTTGCTGCTGAGTCTCAACACCTACCCCAGCAGCAGAGGAGTCTCCTACAATTAGTAAGGTCAAATCTGATGGGCTTGGGTGCAATTCTGAGTGAGGGTCTTGTTGTGTCGTGTGTTCGGTCAAAGGTGGTGTGGCCGTATATGTCTGAGCCGTATGTGTCTGAGATAGGCTGACGCTACCATAGCGTTTTCCAGTTGCTTCAGGCAAGCGTAACGCAGTACGCTTGAGCGTCAATCCTTGATATAGGTATAAAGGGGCAAGGATAAGGTCTTTTGGTTGCATCATAGTCATGGTGTTTTTTATAGTGATTGAGTAGTAACTGGAGCGTGTCATTTATAATGTGTAAATAGCTATTATTTATATTTAGAATCGATTATCATTAGGGCAAGCCTACGATTTGTATCAGTGTACGAGTTGAACATAAGCTATCTATCAATGAAAGACGCACCCAACTTAAAGTGTAACTGTAATAAAAGTAGAGATAAAACAATACTGTCATATAATCCTGCTACTGTATATAAGCTGAACATCCCTGTTAATAGTTAATAGTTTTGATCTATTGACTGATGGGTGAGCCAAATGGCGACTATACTATATATTATAGGGATTTATCCAATATTATAGGGATTTATCCATAGTCAGGTTACGGTGATATGTAGCCAATTATTAATATGGTCAATATAGCATAATTAAGGCCACGCACATTTTTAATTAAATTTATCATTTAGGCTTGTGACGTGGTTAAAGTTAGAATATAATGCATTCATTAGACATTGTAATTAATGTGTTATATATAGGTAGCAATGTGTAATATTTTTATGGTGTTGTATCTAATATAATGCTATAAACTACAAGCAAAAAGTGACTATGAAGCTGACTTAGTTTATTCACACTTTGTTTGTTGACACTTTGTTAATAGGTTGCTACTCTATTATCAGTAAGATTGTAACTATATTTGTTTAGCGTGGTAATAGCTAGACAGTATGATATTTTGTGAAACTGGCTGTAATCACCAGTAATAAACGTTTCCAGAAGGGAACAAAACTGAAAGAGGTAAGAATATGCAAATGAAATATCTATCATTGGCACTCGCTGCAGCAGTAGCTACAACTGGTCTAACTGCATGTGGTAGCGATAGCCACGATTATTGGGTACCACCAGCTGGTGATCAAACTCCACAAACCCCTGAGACTCCAGAAACTCCAGAAACTCCAGAGACACCAGAAACTCCTGAGACTCCTGAGACTCCAGAAAATCCAGACGAACAAGTACCACCTGCAAATCCAGGTGAAACGGTTGATAACCCAGGTGAAGCCGCTGAAGCCGGTAACCGTGCACAAAAATCATCAGTAGTGGGTCAGCAGTATATTCGTGGTACAAACTCTGAGTTTGATAACACCCCTGGAACTAATGACAAAGTAGCCAACCCAACGCATAATGCTAACTCAACAGTTGTAGGTTTTGTTCCTTTACAGAACAAAGCTATGAACAACATTGTTGTAGCAAGATATGCTGATGATACTAATAAAGTTAATGGTCAGCCAAATATTGTTAAGTACCTATTAGGTTCAAACCCTGTAGCTAACCCAACAACTAAAGATGATAACTCGCTACAAAGCGTAAACGCATCAGAAGTAAATGGTGGCACTGTTGATCCACTTGTGACTGTTACTAAGACTTTATCAAATGAAACTGGTGCTTTGCCTGCGTATGTTGTAACTGGTGAAGAAACTGAATTCAAAAATTACAATAACTCTAACGTTACAGGCACGCCATCTGAAAGAGGTAAAGCCAATATCTTTGGTCACCTATCTCAAGTAGAAGAAGGTACTCATAACAGTCATCGTTATCTAGTTAAAAATGCTGAAAATGGTGCAGACATTGCATTGACATCAGGTGCAGCTACTGAAAATAATGAACATGGCTTTAGAGTTGAGCCATTAAAACTAAATAATGTTCAGTATGGTCGTGTAACAGGTAACTTAGAAGCATTAGTTAGCTCAGATATTAAAGGCAAGGCATATAAAGTAGCTCAATTTGCTGACAAAAACTTTAATGGTAATATAGCCCAAACTGATGTTTACTTCTATCGTGGTCTAGGTGAAACTTCACTAGCGCAGATGCAAGCATTAGCTGCTAAAGGTGGTAAATATCAATACGCTGGTCATGCACTAATGTATGGTATCGATAATACCTACTTAAATGATGGCGATACAGGTGGTGAGTCTAACTCAGTTGCCTATGGCAAAAACAGTGCAGCAGTTGGTAACTTTGTACAAGCAACTTATGATGTAGATACCCAAACGGTAACTGGTTCTATCTACAACATCTGGGATGTTGACACTGATAAAGCTGATAACTTTAAGCGTCAAGATTTAGTGACCTTCAATGGTGCAGTAGTAGGTAACTCTATCGCTGGTTCTGCTGACCGTGTATATACCGCAGATAATGACAATGCGTCATTCAAAGGTAGCTTCTACGGTGCCCAAGCCCAAGAAATGGGTGGTGCGATCAACTCAATCAAAACCACACCTTATGGTGAAAGTGCGTGGGGCGGTGTATTTGGTGCTCAACAGCTTCCAAAATCAGCACCACTACCACCTGTAACTCCACCAGATCAACCAGTTCCACCAATTAACTCTGTTGAGTAATCAGACGGTGTTTAATTTATAGAATTAGTTGTATGAATTAAAAAACGACCACCCTGTGTGGTCGTTTTTTTAACTGGCTATAAAATTTAATACTGGAGAAATTATGCAATATTCTCAATATACTAACGTATATCGCTCTATATTGATTGCACTGGGGATGATATCATGCGTAAGCTTTGCCGCTGACGAGCCACTAGCACCACAAGATCACTCAGTAGAAGCCTATCAAAATATTACCAAAGCTGTAAGTCCCCGCGAAGATCAGCGCCTATCAACCGACTTACCTTCAAACCAAACCACACCTCGAATGACCAAAGAAGAAAGCAAAGCCTATCTTCAACAACATCCAGACGAGTTTGAACAACTATTGGCTATGATGTTGGTTCAAGGCAATGCCGAAGCTTTAGAAGAGTTATTACCTTTGTATCAACAAGTTCCAAATTATGATCCCTCTGTGATCGACTGGGGTAATGCCCTTATTGCGGCAAATAAAGGCAATCTAGATGAGGCGATCACGCTATATCGTAAGATTAATGCGCAATTACCTGATGTCGATATTTTACGCTTTCAGATGGCAATGGCATTGTTTAATAATCAGCAGTTTGAGGCGGCACAATCCGAGTTTGAAAGACTGCGTAGTGGCACCACATCAGAAGCTGATATTGCTGTCATCAATAAATATTTAGAGGCGATTAGTAAGCAAGATCAGTGGGATTTCTATGCCTCTGTATCTTATCTAAACGACCAAAATATTAATAACTCACCAAAAGAAGGTACTAGGCTGGTTGGTGATGATGGTTCGGTAGTTACTTATACAGCACCAAGAGAAAAGGGCAAAGGCTTAAACTACTATGTCAGTGGTGATAAAAAATGGCGTAGGGATAATCGACTATTTACAGCGCTACATTTAAATAGTTTTGGTAAATACTACTGGGACAATAAAAGTTATAGCGATGTCACCGCTGGTATTGGCGCAGGTATCGGTTATCAAAATGCCAAAACAGAAGTAGAAATCGGTCCTTTCTTTAATAAACGCTGGTATGGCCAAGGCCGTAATGGTGATGACAAGCTACATACTTACGCAGATACCGTAGGGGTGAAGTTTAATCTAAATCAGTGGTTAGGTAAAAACTTACGTTACCAAGGTCTATTGCGTTATGGAGATACCAGCTATATTGATAAGTATCAACATAACGATGGTAAAGACTTGCTACTTGCTAATACCGCTATTTATTTTCCAAATGGCCAACAGTTCTGGATATTTGGGGTAGATTATTCTAATAAGACTGCTGATGACAAATCTTTAGCTTATGATCGTAAAGGATTGCGCTTAGGGTGGGGACAAACATGGCCAAAAGGCTATTCTACAAAAGTTGACGTAGGATATGCACGCCGTGACTATGATGCAGAAGACTTTTTTGGTATTCAGCGCAAAAATGATGAGTATAGTGCTGGTATTTCATTCTGGAAGCGTGACTTTACCGTGTTAGGATTGACACCTCGTCTTGAGCTAGACTACTTCAAAGTCAACAGTAACTCGCCTTTTGAAGAATATGACAAAACCAACGTCTCTGTTGAGCTAACCAAAACATTCTAACAGCAGTTGGATGTTAATTAAGCAAGTACCATGCTAGTATTTCGATGGTAAGATGACAATACAAATATGACTTTTGTTTGTTATATTTTATTGTTATCTCACCCTTTATAATATATATGATATTGCCCTTTACACTTGGTTTTAGGCTTTCTGTCTCAGGCTTTCTAATACTTCCCAAACTACTCTCTAGGTCTCATAGATGCGAAGATCTTTACCCACTTTTATTGCATTAAGATTTATGCAATCCAAAAAATCCAATGGTTTTTTATCATTTATAACATGGATATCCATGTTTGGATTAATCTTAGGTGTTGCTGCTCTCGTGGTGGTTACCTCGGTGCTAAATGGGTTTGAGCAAGCATTGACTACCCGTATTCTAGGTATGGTGCCTCAAGTATATGTAGTAAGTGCTGATGGTGTAGATGATTGGGAGAATTATGCCCAACAAATACGCAGCAGTGATAGCAATGTCGCAGGGGTTGCCCCTTTTATCAATACTCGAGGTATGACTCTAATCAATGGAGAGCTGCATGGTACAGTCATCAATGGCATAGATTATCAGCAGCAAGCAGAAGTTTCTATCTTACCTGAAATGATGATAGAAGGCAGTATAGACAGCCTTCAACCCAATCAACATAATATAGTGTTAGGTAAGACATTAGTCGATGAAAGAGGGCTCAAGCTTGGCGATAAAATTTCGATTATGTTGGTTGTGCCTAGCAGCTCGGCGGCAGGGGTTCAGCCAAAGTTCTACTCTTTTCAGCTATCTGGTGTGTTTAGCGTCAGCAAAGAGCTAGATTCATGGATGAGTTATATCAATATCGAGGATGCAACAACTATTTTGGGGACCTCTCATAATGTCGGCGGTCTAAGACTAAGCCTCCATGACATTATGGACGCTAGAGGTAGCGCCGAAAAAGCGAAACAAGTGTTTGATAGTGCAGGGACTGCAAACACAGTGATCACATGGAATGATACGCATCAAAGCTTATATGACAGCATTAAGACTCAAAAGACAATGATGTTTTTACTGCTATTCATGATTGTTGTGGTGGCAATCTTTAATGTTGTTTCGGCATTAGTGATGCTAACTACCGAAAAAAAATCAGCAATTGCTATCTTAAAAACATTTGGTGCAACCAAAAAAACTATTGTAAAAATATTTATGACACAAGGTATTGTTATCGGTGCTATGGGTACAGTAACAGGCTTGATAGTCGGTGTGGGTATCAGCTTGGTAGTAGGCAGTGTTTCTGCATGGGTGAATACCACATTTAATCTTGGCTTGTTTGATAACTACTTTGTTTCATCTTTACCATCAAAAATTGAGCTTTTAGACCTGATCTTAATTGCGTCAGTCAGTATGTTCTCTTGTATTCTAGCTTCAGTATATCCAGCGCTTAAAGCCGCCAACAACCACCCAGTTGCAGCCTTAAAGCATGAGTAGCACGGGCGGTATGGACACTGTCAAACTAAAAATACATCAGCGAAGATAATAAAGCATCAAACCTATACAGTCCTACTCAGCTATTAGCAACTAATTTGATCACTTGATTTTACCAACCAGCTCGCTGACGAATAGTGGTTAAATCATCATCAACCAGTAGCTTACCATCAACAAATACATCCTGTAATAGATTGTCAGACGCCTGTGTTAAAAGATCTTCTTTGACCGTTTTAATCTGGCCTGAGCTGTCTTTGATTAATGCCAGACGTCCTTTTTTCGAGCGTTTAGAGCGGCTGGTAATAGGATCCTTGAAGATGTCATGCCACTGACCGTCTATTTGAATAGCACTGGCTTTCATCGCCCAACTCATGGTATCACGATTGACTTGTTGTAATAGTCCACCGCCCATACCAAAGGTGACATTGTCAGCACTATATCCCGCTTTCATGATGGTATCGAGGATTTTTCCTAGACTCTGGGGGTTGATACCATCCCCTTGAATTAAGCGCACACAGTCAGGTAAGAGACGATAGCCTTTGCTATTGATAGTGTAGCCAAACTTTACTGCTAGGCGTTCAAGGGCTTCACGCACTACTTTGGCAGGCTCGCCACTATCAGGTCGAATAACCAGTGTTCCTCCCATGGTTTCCACTTTTTCTTTTAATTCTTCGCCCCATATATTATCAATGGCATTCCATAAGTCATAACTGTCAGAAACGACAGCAACGATATTATCCTCACCACCAAACTGTTCAAGCATATTGGCATAGGCGTCACGCTCACGCTCACGTCCCCAAGCTGTCATGGTGCTGTGCTCGGCTGCTGGAATTGAAAAGGCGGGCATCTCTTTTTCCATACCATACCAGCGACTGGCTGATACCAAGGCGGTCATGCTGTCAGTCCCTGAAAAGTTGACTAAGTGAGCCAAGCTACCCAAGGCCACAGACTCCATACTTGAAGCGCCACGTGCACCAAAATCATGTAGCTTAAAAGGTAGTCCTGAGGTGCTATCAGCAGACTTCTTTAAGGCAGAGTGGATGATTTTTTTACAATAAAAGGATAGGCTTGCAACTGTGGAAGGGTACCATATTGCACGTAATAGAGCAGTCTCTAAGTAGCTTGGTAACCAATAAAACTCAGGGTCAGTATTGACAATTTGACACACCACATTTGAGGCGGGAGCGACAGTACCCTCTGGCACTGCTTGAATGCGCACAGGTAGCAATCCGCCATGCTTTGTAACCAGTCTCTCCCAGCCTGAGCGGTTAAAAGGCAGTCCATGAGCGGTCACCATAGTTTCAGCATCATCAATATCAGCTTGAGTGATGGGGGATAATAGATATTCTTTGATAAAGGCTTGAAGACCAAAAAACAAAACATCATAATCACCTCGACGGGCTTCAACATAGCTTGACATATATTGACTGCCAGGGGGATATTGCAACCAGTGTGACGTCTTATAACTGTCTGAATTTAATATTAAGTTTTTTAAGTTATTGCTGTACATGTCCTTATCCCTTGGTAGTAAGTGCTATGGCCTAATGTTTATTAAAGTCTGGTATTGATAACAAATTGCTCACTTTCAACTCTTGGTGTAGGTTGTTTCTATTGAGTTCTAACTCTAATAAGTTGAGAGTGGGGTAATAAATATAATGGTTATAACAAGTATGGAGTTGAGCACAGATATGCTACAAGGCTTATAAGCCAACCATTTTAATGATAATAGCATAATGATCCTCAAACATCTTTTTGGGATCTAACTCTGCCAGTGGCAACCAAAATGCTTTTAAAGCATCATCACCCCCTTTAACTTCAGGGAGTCCTCTTGGGTCATTTTTTAAATGAAAGAAATAGGCTTGGGTGATTGTGCGTCCACGTGCTGAGCGATAAGGGTCATCAAAGGTATGCTGGCTGTGACGAGATCGGCGTAAGGCAAGGTCAGAAACCTGTAAATTGGTTTCTTCTCTAAGCTCACGAATACAGGCATCAAATAAGGTTTCGTCTTGATCCAAAAAACCACCAGGTAAAGACCACAATCCTCGTCCTGGTAAGTTTCGACGCTCAACAAGTAAGATATGACCAGACTGGACAACCACAGCATCCACTGTCATAAATGTCGGTGGGTAGGGGGTGTTTTGCCATTGTTTTTTGAAGTCGTCAATAAACCAAGCTTCTTCTTGTAGGTATTGATACTCTTCTGTTTTTTTGAATCTATCAAGCACAATGCGAGAAGCGTCAGGTATGCGCTCAGGCGTGGGTGTTGCGCCTAATAGATAACTATCCCGAATGGGAGTCGATGACAAGTTATCATGATTTGACACTGAGATGGATTGCCAATAAGGAAATAAGGATAAATAATAAGAGGAGCTGTCTTTGGAGTGTCCAATTAAAGCAATATCTTCTTGTAGATCACCTGTGACCGAGCGCACAGATTTCTGTACATATTGTAGCCAGCGGGTGTCATTATATAAGGCATCATCTAAACCAACACAGTAAATACGTGAGGCTTCATGCTTTGGGTAGGCGCCAGTAATCATTTCCGCCCGTTCTTCAACAGTAAACGGGTTGCGTAAGCTACGAGGTAGGTTAGCTGAACCAATTAATATAATAACCTTATCAGCACGATTTAAGGCGGTGTCAATGACTGCCTTATGTCCTAGATGAAAGGGCTGAAAGCGACCGATGAATACCAAGTATTTATAGCGCTCAGTAGCTGGCGGAGTAATAGTTGATTGAGTAGTTGCTTGTGTGTTGTTATGCTCAGTTTCTTTACTGATATCGATCACATCGGTTTCAGATAACGCACTCATTAAAGTCGCTCCTACAAATAACAAAAATATGAAAGGCTATATTGACACATATTGGGTGTTTATATCAATTAACAATTTGCAATGAGGGTGGCGGGTCAACAGATAACAAGGCAGAGCAAAAACTAAGCTCCATAAACTAAGCTCCATAAACTAAGCTCCATAAACGAACCTCCATAAACGAACCTCCATAAACGAACCTCCATAAACGAACCTCCATAAACGAACCTCCATAAAAAAAGCCCCTTTCATAAAAAGAGGCTTATTAATGCAGTGTGCTTAAAACAGTGTACTTAAATTATACCCCTGATTGCTGATTACCCACATCAGAGTGGGTTTATGAGTCACAATCAATGTAGCTTATAAAGAATGAATTTTCTCTAAACCCTCTTGACGTAAAACTTCAGTGACAGACTCATCTGATTCGATACGTGCAATAAATGGATTGAGGTTTTCATAAGCAGATAAATCGAGCTCGAAGTTTTTTGACCAGCGCAAGATTACGTAAAGATATACATCAGCAGTGCTTTTGGTGCCGGTTAAGTAGTCTTTTTCGCCCAGATGCTGGTTGGGATACTTTAATAAGTTAACAATTTTTTCTTTTGCTTGAGCGATTAAGGCAGGCTGTGCGCTTTCATCTTTAATAAAGTTGGCTGGACCAAATAAAGGCGCAAACGCTTTGTGTACGTCTGAGTTCAAAAATGCCAACCAGTGATAAGCGTAAGCCAAATCCGCTGGAGTGTCGTCTTTGCCGAAGATGTGAGCGTTCGGGTAGCTGGCATTAATATAGGTTTGCACTGCTAAGTTTTGTGAGATGACGGTGTCGCCATCAACAACAGCAGGCACAGAGCCTTGAGGGTTAATGCGTAGGTATTCTTCTGACTTAACGCTGGCACGATCTAAGATTTCTAATTGATAGTCAGCGCCTGCCCACTCAAGTGCAGTATGAGGAACAAAAGCGCAAGTACCTGGCAAGATATATAGTTTCATAGCGTTATCCTTATTGATTTTATAATGTATTTGTGATTCTAAGCGAGTTTATAAGTAGTGAGTTTCTAAGTTTAGAATTTATAAGTTTATAGTTGATAAATTTAGAGCTGGTAAACTTTAAAACGTATCCGTTTGAAAGTGTTAAATAAACCCATTCAAGCTTAGTGTTTTTTTAATGCTTATAATACTTAGTAAGCTTTCAAGGCTTAGTGTATTTCGGCTAAGCTGTGATTTCAATTTCATTATGTGACGTTAAGTGTGTGCTATGTAGTCGAGGGTTAACTTACTCGAGCACCTTTTTGCCATTGGTTACGATTGCGGCGGTTGGCGCGTATCTGAATGATGGCATGCAGTAATAAAAAACCTATACCGAGCCAAATCAGCCCATAACTAAAGAGCATCGCCGGCTCAAAGGGATTGCCCAAGACGGTGACTGCCAATAAGAACAGGACGGCTGGCTCAAGATAGCTCATCATCCCAAACACATTGACAGGTAGCATGGTACTGGCATCTAAGTTGGTCTTTAATGCTAACACGCTAATCACGCCTAAGCTGATGACCAGAGCGATATATCGAAGTGAACTGGTGGCAATATCGATACTTTCAGGAGAAATAAACATTAAGTAATACAAGGCGATGGGTAAGAATAAGGTCAGGTCTACCAGCATGCCAGTCATAGCTGTCACCCCTTGCATTCGGCGCATAATATAATAGATGGGATAAGTACCACACACCCAGAGCGTCGCCCAAGATACACTTTGGGTACGCATCATCTCTATACCAATGCCAAGCATCGCAAACAGTACCGCCAGCCATTGTAAGCGGCTTAAGCGTTCACCGAATAAGACAAAGCCAAATAACACCATCATTAAGGGGAATAAAAAATAGCCCATTGCCACTTGTACGCCTTGATCATTAACAGGCGCCCACATAAACAGCCACAGCTGACTAAAAAATATTGGGGTTGGTAATAACAGCCAAACGAGCTGCTTTGGGGTATTTAATTGGCGCAGCTTAGACAGATGCTGCTTTAAGCGTCCGCTGGCTAATAAAAAACCCACCAGAGCCAACCACATGGTCAGTAAGCGCCAAATAAAAACTTGGGTTCCCGTCAATGGCTGTAATAAGGTGCTATAAAAATATAGCATCGCAAATAGTAAGTTAGAAACAACCGCAAGGATAGCGCCTAGAAATAGGGTCTGTTGCTGTGGGTCTTGGCTTGACCAAAAGGCAGCAAATGGCAACCGTGAGTGCTGGTGTTTTGATGTGGATTCAGACATGGTTGGGCGCATCTTTAGGTGTGTTTGAGGGGCTGGCTAATTACGCTTAGCAGCCAGTTTGAAATTATATTTTATTATATAACAAATAGTTAGGCTTAATGCGTTATCACAGTAATTGTCTACTGAATTAAAGTATGTTACACTTTTTTACATTAAAGAAAACCTACTTAATGATTAATATTTTATTAATCACTAAGTAGGGGGCTTCATCAGTGTTTTTAGCATGGAAGCTTTTACTATTTTAATAATTTTGGATGACATACGATGAACAATATAACCAAGCTGGCTGTTAGTTTAGCAGCGACCTCTCTTTTAGCGGCTTGTGGTAGCAGTGGCTCTTCAGGCTCTGGCTATAATTATAATACCAGCACCACAGTGCCAAGCAGTTCAGAAGCCAGCACACCGGCGAAGCCTGATACATCTGTACCATCAAAGCCTGATACAGTTGCCCCGTCAAAACCAGATATTGTAGCCCCAGCGCCAAATAATGCAACTGGTCACTACCTAAAAATGTCTGGTGCTAATAATGCCAAAACCAGCACTCAAGGCGATCTAAATACAACAGCGCTTGATGAAGTGGTGATTGATGGTCATACCGTTACCATTATGCGACCTAATATTTATGCAGGTAATTGGACTGTTTTTGGTGATACCGCAACTTGCTGTGGCAAAAATATGAATAGCAAAATTGGCTATTCCAAAGCCGATAATGGCACAGACAGCTATATGTTCTACAACGGCAAGCCAACAACGGATATGCCAGAAAGTGGCACTGCGACTTATAAGGGCAGCTTCTTATATGATGGCGTCAACAATAAGTCAGATCGCTTTGTTACTGCCTCAGCAAGTTATGTTGCTGACTTCTCTAAAAAGCAGCTAACTGGTAAGTTAGTCGCTGCTGATAAAGACTTAGCTATTGATGTAAATAGTAAAATCTCAGGCAACAGCTTCAGCGGTACAGCAACTTCGTCATTAGACAGTGCAGCAGGTCAGGTGAATGGTAAGTTTTACGGACCTAAAGCAGCTGAACTGGCAGGTATGATTGAAGGTAATAAAAATGGTCAGGTTGAGTGGCACAGTGTCTTTATTGGTAAGCAATAAATTGATAATGGCTGTCAAAATAGACAGTTAGCCATATGCGATTAACCATATGCAACTAACCATATAAATGAAGCTTAAAACGTAAATTAAGCAAGTCAAAAGGCCACTCAGTTGTGAGTGGCTTTATTTTATCTCGTGAGATCTTACGATGGATGTAAGAAAATACCCAATCTTTGTTGGTATTATTGTCACTAACCTTGTTGGTTGTGCAGTCGCTTATGCACAGTCGTCCTCACCATCGCAGCGTTATGATGACATTAACGATATCGTCTTACCTCAACAGCAGCTTGCTATTGAAAATAAAGCAATTATTGCACAAGTAGAAGAGGCCAACCAGCAGTCGCAATTGGCAGCCAATCTCAGTAGTGCTGACGATCAAGCGCCACTATCGCTTAGTCGTGAGCAGTTACGCGATTATCCAGATATTGTGGTACGTGCTTTAATCCCAGCGCTGGCGCAAGATGATGCCAGTACTATTCAGCTAATATTATCTGCCTACAAACAACAGCCAGATGCAGACCCAGATTTCGTTCAGTGGGGTGAGGCCATCTTGGCGAAGTCCGCAGACCAGTACGCTCAAGCCATCGATACTTATCGTTATCTAATCAGCCAGCATCCAGAAGTTTTTGCTGTTCGTTTTCAATTGGCGCAGTCGTTATATCTTAATCATGAGGATGAGGCGGCCTACGATCAGTTTGAAAAATTGCGTGCTCAAAACTTAGATCAAACAACCGCTGAGGTTATTACCGCTTATATTGAGCGCCTACAAAGTCGGCAAAGCTGGTCGGTTGATGGCGGTATTAATTACGTCAAAGATAAAAATATCAATAATGCGCCCAAGGCGAATACGGTGTTTGGCAACTGGAAGGCATGGGATGCCCAAAGCGCAGAAGGGGTGGATTACCAGTTTAGTGCAAATAAAAAGTGGCCATTAACCAAAGGCTATTTTAGTAAGCTATCAGCCAATACCTTCGGCAGTCATTATTTTGATAACAGTAGATATAATGAGGTGACAACACGCCTTGCAACGGGTGTTGGCTATCAAAATGCCAAAGTTGAAGCTGAGGTGATGCCTTTTGTTAGTCAGCGCTGGTATGCTAATAATGATAAACAAAAATTAGCACCATTTTCTCGCAGAGCAGGTGTTCAGCTTAACGGTAGATATTGGTTAAGCAATCAATTACAGACCACCAATACGGTTGAGGTTGCTCGCCAGCTTTATAAAGAGCGCTCGCATTTAACCGGCGAAAGCTATTTTTTAAGTACAGGGCTGCTGTATATTCCGAAAGCGACTCAATATTGGTTTGGCAATATAAACTATTACCGCAATAATGCAGATGCGAAGGATGATGCCTTTAATCGTTATGGTGTCCGTTTTGGTTGGGGGCAAGAGTGGCAGCATGGCATATCTACCATAGCCTCAGTAAATCTTGCCAACAGAGACTATCTGGCGGCTGGACGCTTACTGGATAAACGGCAAAAAAATGATGAAATGAGCGTTGACCTCACAGTTTGGCATCGCAATGTGCACGCGCTAGGGTTCACACCACGGTTAACTTTTAACTACGAAAAGGTAGACAGCAACCATCCTTTTTACACCTTTGATAAAAAGAATGTCAGTATTGGATTGACCAAACAGTTTTAATTGGGTCGCTGGCAGGTAGTTAATTCCTGCTGGCAAACTCTTGTTTTGCATTGACAAATTTAATTGATAAATTGATAAGCTGATAAAAAGTGATGATATAGGTCGGTCACTATTCCTCAGAGTCATTACACCTCTTGTTCGTTATCTGCCTTAGTTGCTACCTTAGTCACCAACAGTTGATTAATCTTAACATTCTCTGTATCGAGAACCTCAAACTTATAGCCAGCGTGCTCAATAACATCTGTTTTTTTCGGAATTTTGCGCAGCATATACATCATAAAGCCACTGATGGTTTCATAATGTTCTGACTTTGGCAGGTTGACGATACCAAGGGTACGGATAACATCGCCAATTGGTGTCATACCATCGATTAACCATGAGTTTTCGGTACGCTGCACGATAGGCTGCTCATCCATCGTCACCAGCTCACCCATGACAATACTCATCACGTCTTTTAGAGTAATCACACCTACAACTAAGGCGTACTCATTGACGATAACCGCAAAGTCAGTGCCTGTGGTTTTAAACGTTTCAAGCACATCAAACAAGGTGAGGGTGTCTGGAATAAATAAGGCGGTGCGTAAAATATTTTGATCCGTGAGGCGCACCTGCTTTTGTTGTAGCACTTGTGCCAAATAGGTTCTGGATTCAACATAACCCAAGGTTTGCTCCAAATCATCTTCAAGACAGACCAAAAACTTGTGATGTGGCTCACGCATCATAGTTTCGATAATCACTTCATCTTTTTCTAAAGAATCAAAGTAGATGATATTTTCACGTGTGGTCATGACTGAGGTAACTGTACGCTCTTGCATCTCAAAGATATTAGCGATTAGGTGGTGTTCTTGTTGTTTTAATACGCCAGCTTCCGCACCAGCATCCATCACCGCATAGATGTCCTCTGATGTCATATCATCTTGACGAACCGTTGATATGCCAAACAGCTTAAATAATAAATCTGCTGCACCATCAAATACCCATATAATAGGCTTGAAGATGAAAATAAGCATCATCATAGGGCGAATTAAGCGAATAGCAATAGGCTCAGAAAATGACATGGCAAAACGCTTAGGCATAAGGTCTGCAAATAAGACAAATGTTCCTGTTACAAAAATAAAGGACAGTGTAGATGCCAAGGTTTCATTGCCTATGAGTGCGACTAAATAAGGACTAATCGCTGACTCACCGATAACGCCAGATAAAATTGCGACCGCATTTAATAAGATCTGCACCACAGTAATGAAGCTACCTGGGTTTTCTTGCATGCTAATACCAATTCCAAGAAATAATATATAATAAATTATTATTTACTATTACGACGCCAGTATGCCAAAAATAACGCCTAGAAATCATAAGTTAAGTGATCACGACTTTCTGAAGCTATCAAAAGTTGAATCTAAACCAAGAGCACGGGTCAAACTGCTTATATTACATCAACTCAGTCAAAACAAATCCTTAGAAGGCATAGGTAAAGACTTTGGCTATCATCCTCAAAGCATAGGTATCATCAGAAAGCACTACTGGCTATATGGTCTTAAA
>NZ_KB907661.1 GCF_000382145.1 Psychrobacter lutiphocae DSM 21542 | reverse complement strand
TTATACTTTTTCTGAAAAATAACCTATCTTTATCAAGCTCGCTAAACCTACTACTTGTAACGTTTGCACTTGTTTTCTCAATAACTTAATTTTCAGATTTGGTATTAGTTATTGACCTATGGGATAGCTACAACCTGTCTCTATATCAAATTAATACGCTTGAGATAGTAAATAAACGTTACACCACCCAGACTTGCTCACACTGTGGCAAAATAAGCGATAGTAGTCCGAAAGGTAGAGCAGGTCTTGGGATAAGAGAATGGAGGTGTGCTAAGTGTGGCACATGACATGATAGAGAAATCAACGCCAGTAAAAACATTCTTGCGGTCGGGCTTGACCGTCTTGCGGAAGGTATACCTTCGGTTTAGTGAGGGGAGGAAGTCAAACATGGAAATGGCTTATATATACAATTGAAACCATAATTTAGCTGCTTTTTAACCTTTAATTTTTAAACTTTAATTAATGACACTGTAACTTATGATACATATTAACTTACCTGACATAGAGCAAAAAAGACTAGCCACTCACAGCCTACAACAGTTGACAGCAACAAAGCAATCTCAGCTAGAGACCTTAACAGAAGATATTAACCTCACTGCCTTAGTCGATGGCCGTGGACTGGCCTGTCCCATGCCGCTATTAAAGGCCAAAGTGACACTGCGTACTATGAATGAAGGTGATAGTCTTTATATCCTAGCGACAGACCCGAACTCTCAGATTGATTTGGCTGCATTTTGTCAGCAAGCAGGGTTAACATTAGTGATAAATACGGATACTCCATCGAATGCAACCAATAGTTTAGAAAAACTCGATACAATCTTTCACCTCATCATTACCAAAACCAATGGTAACTAGTGGGTACTATCCTTTACAATAGAATTCAATAAAAAGATTACTTTTAAGGTCAAGATATGGCTAATTCTAAACAAAATAAACTGAAAGCAAAAAACAAGGATACCCCACACTCCAAACAAGCAGCACCGGCCGCTGAACTTGAGTCTATTGATGTGGGTGTCGAAGAAACAACAAAAGCTGCCACTAAGACGAAGGCTTCTAGCAAAAACGCTCCTAAACAAGCTGCAACCAAAACGGTCAGTGAGTCATCTAAAGCAAGTAGCTCCTTAAAGGCTAAATCAGAAACAAAAGCAAAAGCCGAGTCCAAAAGTGAGCCTGAAGTACAGCAGTGGGTCAGTGACTATCCCAATACGAACACTCGTGACTTGGTGCCAGCGATGCCAGTCAACCTATCAGCTCCTGGTATTAACCTAGGCGCTTATATGAATTCGGTTCATCAGATTCCTATTCTGACTCCAGAGCAAGAAAAAGAGCTAGCGCATCGTTATTATGACGAAGGAGATGTTGAAGCAGCTCGTATCTTAGTGATGTCGCACTTACGCTTTGTGATCCATATCGCACGTAGCTACTCTGGCTATGGTCTACCTCAAGCCGACTTAATTCAAGAAGGCAACCTAGGACTAATGAAGGCAGTAAAACGCTTTGATCCCAATAAAGGGGTGCGCTTAGTCTCTTTTGCCGTACATTGGATTAAAGCTGAGATTCATGAGTTTGTGATTCGCAACTGGCGTATTGTCAAAGTCGCAACCACCAAAGCGCACCGCAAGCTATTCTTCAACCTACGCAGTCTCAAAAAAACCAACAACCAATTGACCTTAGAAGAAGCTGATGCCATCGCTGCTGATCTCAATGTCACACGCAAGCAAGTACTTGAGATGGAGTCACGCCTTACTTCCTATGACGCATCATTTGAAGCACAAACTGGAGATGATGAGGAAGGTCATTATGCACCGCAGTTGTTTTTGGAAGATGGTGTAGATCCTGCTGAGGTGGTGGAGGATGCAGACTGGGAAGAAAATAATACCAATGCCTTAATGCATGCCATGGATACTCTAGATGATCGCTCACGTGATATCGTTGAGCAACGCTGGTTATCAGAACAAAAGTCAACTCTACATGAGCTGGCCGCTGTATATAACATCTCTGCCGAGCGAGTACGCCAAATCGAAAAAAATGCAATGGATAAAATACGTGAGGCTATGAGCATCGATAGTGTGATTATGCCCAATGAAGATGGCATATAGCCTTAATAACTAAACAGTAAACAGCCAAACGAAATTGCACTACCTTACCCTAAACAGCTAAACAGAGGATTGGCATAATATGAATTGGATTGCGATTGCCGCCATTAATCTGGCGCTTGCCGTAGCACTTGGCGCCTTTGGTGCGCATGGCATCAAAGCCTTCGCTTCACCAGAACAAATGGCATGGTGGCAAACTGCCACACAATACTACTTTTACCATGGCTTAGGATTACTAGCGATAGGCTATCTAATACAACAAGGGCTTATTAAATCTATCGCCGCTTGGCTAATACAGATTGGTATCCTTATTTTTGCAACTACCTTGTATGCTATGACCCTTGGTGCGCCACGCTGGCTTGGTGCCATTACTCCGATTGGCGGTAGTTTAATGGTTATCGGTTGGCTCTGGCTGGCATTTTCCGCTGTTAAAAACACTGCTAATTAAATAGTATATATCATTAACAACGCCTAACTCATTAACTGTTTTCTTTTTAATTTACATAAAAGAGGGAGAGCTATGTATAACTTAAAGATCAATGGAGAACAAATACAAACCGAACAAACCACAGTAAAACCTGTGCTAGATGACTTAAACTTAACCCAAGGACGCTATGCAGTTGAGATCAATGGTGATCTGATCCCAAAATCAGAGCTTGCAGCGATGCCAACTCAAGAAGGTATGGTGATAGAGGTAGTACAGGCTGTTGGTGGTGGTTAATACTGTGAGGATCCTTCTAGAGTGTGTCTTTCATCCGCACAATGATATTTAAATGGACTAAAAATAGTCTCTGTCAGTGATATTTATCAATTCTATACAACCCCCTAAGCAAATACGATTAAAATCCAAACAGCCATTAAGCCGACTCCAGCAAAAAGCCCCTGCTAATTTAGCAAGGGCTTTTTTATATTATACCAAATCTGAAAATTAAGATATCGAGGAAAACAAGTGCAAACGCTACAACGAGTGCAAACGCTACAAATAGTAGGTTTAGCGAGTTTGACAAAGATAGGTTATTTTTCAGAAAAAGGTATTAATAATTGATGCTTCACTAAAACGCCAATGCATCATCTCCAGCACTATCTGTACCTATATACGGCTCTCTACGTTTTGACCCACGTGTTTGACGATCTTGACGAGTTTTATATTTTCGGATCTGACGATCTAGTTTATCTGCCATATCATGAATGGCTTTATACATATCATCATCATAAGACTGGACAAACATTTCTTGACCGGCAACGCGCATAATGGCTTCTGCTTTATGGTTTTTGGTACCGTTATTCAAAGATAAAATAACTTGAATACTTTGGATTTGATCAAAGTGACGTTCAACTTTTGATAGCTTATCCATCACCATATCTTTCATTGCATCGGTAATTGTAATATGGTGGCCACTGATTGAAATGTTCATAGTACTTACATCCTTTTTATTAAGTTTGAGTAGCAAATGCTAACTCAAGATGGCTTTTTATTATTTATAATGAAAATTACAACTTATAATGAAAATTACAACGGCTATTGTTGATTAATTAACGATTAAAAATAAAACCCACTAAGCTTTTTGTCACCAACACTGTTGAGAATTAGTTAATAGCTATTGAAAGCAAATATCCTTATTAGCTCTCTTACTAGCTTTCCCTATCATCCAATTAGATTGCAAGCTTGCAGTGCTCATCTATTATGTTTTTGCTTGCTTAACTTACCCCATATAGACTCCATTTAGCCTATACAGAATAATACTAAAGCAATCAAGTACCTATCATAGGCTTATGTAGATTTATCTGCTTACTTTTGTTGGGACATCTTTAATTTGACATGAAACTTAGATTTATACAAGCAGGTTTATTGTAATTTAATGTAATTAACATATGTCTTTGCATCTAAATCCTATATAATCTGAAATTTTTTATTTTTAAATTAGATAATATGTCTATCTACTGTGTCTATTGTCTATCCTGTACCTGATGCGAGCATTCTCATAGTCAGTAAATCTAATAAAAAATGAGCGAGTCTAAATACAATAGTCGGCAGGTCTAAAACTTCACTTTACGCTGAGTTGATGCGCTGATGCCCATCGCCTCACGATACTTTGCCACCGTTCTACGTGCCACCTCAATCCCTTGTTGCTGTAAATGCTGAGCAATGACACTATCTGATAGCGGTTTTTTGGGATTTTCCTGTTCAATAAGTTCAGCAATCATGGCGCTAATTGCAGTTGCTGATACATTACCATCAGCCCCTGAGACGTGTGATGAAAAAAAGTGTTTTAATGAAAACAACCCTTGCGGTGTTAATATGCTCTTGCTAGTAGTTAATCGCGATACGGTAGACTCATGCAACCCCACCGCATCAGCCACTTCTTTTAAAATAAGTGGCTGCATAGCAGTGGCGCCTTTGATCAAAAACTGTTGCTGTCGTTCAACTATACAGGTAGCAACCTTTAACAAGTTTTGATTACGCTCTTCAATACTACGGATAAATAAGCGGGCATCGATTAAATTATCACGCAAATAAACATTATCTGGACTATTATCGCCACGCTTTATCAAGCTAGCATACTCTTTATTTACCCTAAGTTTAGGCAAGGTTTCTGGATTGAGTGATACCTTCCAAGTACTTTCTTTACCAGTAGCATCTTGCTGTAATTGAACAATAACATCTGGTATATCATACACCTCAGGCGCAGCGTTATATTCTGGCTGAGTATTAACAAAGCTAAGCCCAGGAGCAGCATTCAAGGTGCGAATTAACGCCAAACAAGGTGCGATATCAGTTCGTCTTAATCCAGTTTGTTGTAACAGCTGCTTGATATGATTGCTGACCAATAACTCGTGTGCTTCTAACAAACGCAGGGCTTTATCACGATATGCTACTTTATCAGCATCTAAACCATTAACATCTAAAGCCTTGAGCTGTATCTGTAAACACTCTGCTAAGTTACGTGCACCAACACCTAGTGGTTCGCAATTTTGAATCAATGAGATAACCCTATCTATCTGAGACAACTCAATCTGATTTTTCCAGTTATAAAAGCTGGCCATCTCATCAAAATTGGCTTTTAATTCTGCGGTATCTAACTGGATAAACCCACTGTCATCCATCGCATCAATCAGATAATCAGCTATCATAGCCTCACTCTCAGACAAGTGGCTTAAATTAAGCTGCCAACGTATATGGTCTTGTAGGCTAGTTGCTGTCGTACCTTGATAATCTGTCATTTGCTCGCTATCAGGACGTGCCAATCCAGTACCCGCACTATGAATGTAAATATCTTCCCACTCGGTATCTATTGTCAACTCACCTAACGGATCATCAACCAAGCTTGTCTCTTGATCTAAGGTCGCAACTTCTGTTAGAGCGTCTTTATCTGCTATATTATCTAAGCTGACTGTATCCAACTCATCATCGTCATCTCTCTCTAGTAATGGATTGTTGTCGATCTTATTTTGAACTTCCTGTGCAAGTTCGAGGCTCGACAACTGCAA
The DNA here is from genome assembly GCF_000382145.1 of Psychrobacter lutiphocae DSM 21542. Classification (GTDB taxonomy): domain Bacteria; phylum Pseudomonadota; class Gammaproteobacteria; order Pseudomonadales; family Moraxellaceae; genus Psychrobacter; species Psychrobacter lutiphocae. The sequence continues at coordinate 19,407 of NZ_KB907661.1, read as the reverse complement.
AAGCTTGATGGCTTGTTGCATTTGTGGCGTAAGTTTTTGTGATGTTGATAGGTTCAGTCCTAAGTTAAATGAAGAGCTCATCATAGGGGGGTTGTTAAATCCTAATTATTTTTATTTTGTTTGATCTGCTTGCAGACCAATACCTATTTATCAGCCTACACAAGTCACTTCTTATTTTATCTTATCATTTATTATTACGCCTTCACCTATGGCTAGAAGCCAACTAACATGATAATCTAAAACCAACATGATAATCTAAAGCGATAAGCCAACTATATATTATCCCACTCTCAACTTATTACAATCCAATGTAGGCTGATGACTTGTAAAGGGTTGAGAGAAAGAGTTGAGAGTGAGGTATATATTACAAAAAAGAGCAACTGGTAACAAAAGTAACTTTAAGATAGCGTAAACTAAAACTGGGTAAAACAACAAGAGTAAAAATGACTTTAGCAACCATTGGATGTGTTCAACTCAACAGTCAATATGATATTGATGCCAACTTAGCTAGCATCGCACATGCCGCTGGACAAGCCAAGCATCAAGGCATACATCTATTAGTCCTACCTGAAAATGCGTGTCGCATGGGCGGACAGCAAGAACTTAGCGAACGCTTTGATGAGATTTCAAGCTGGTATGGCCAGTTGGCATTTCAACATCAGATGTTTATTGTCGCTGGTACCTTGCCTTGCCCTTATCGTCCAGACGGCAAGTCTGTGGCAGATAATAAGTTGCGGCAAGTGAGCCAAATATTTGCCCCAGATGGCAAGCGTCTTGCCCGTTATGACAAGATTCACTTATTCCGAGCGCAAGTGGCCGATAGCACAGGCAGTTATGATGAAGGACGCACGTTTGAGGCTGGTAATACCACAGTTGTCGCCCAGTGCGATATTGGTAACTTAATCGGTATGAGCAATAGTACAGCTCAGGCTGCTGGCTCTGGGGTTATATCGATTGGGATGATGGTGTGCTTTGACTTACGCTTTCCGGCATTGGCTCAGCGCTTACGCCAAGCTGGTGCTGATATCCTGACCGCCCCGTCCGCCTTTACCTATCAGACCGGCAAGGCACACTGGCAACTGCTGCTACAAGCACGTGCGTTAGACTCACAATGCATGGTGGTTGGTGCGGCTCAAGGTGGTACTCATTATACTCAGCACGGCAGCCGAGACACTTGGGGACACAGCAGTATCACCAATGCCAATGGTGAGCTTGTGTCGAGCACCAAGCGCACCGAAATAACTGAGAACTTTGAACTCATTAGCGCAGATTTTGATCGCTCACAGCAGCAATTATGGCGTCAGAACATGCCATTAATTCACTGTCATCGTTTGGCTTAAAGTTAGCATACCCATACAACCTTAATCTCAACTCCTACTCAGGCTACTGCTTTATTAACTCAACACTTTTCATGCAAGATTTGATTATATTTTGCCGAGCTAAAAGCTCTAGCCTTGTGAGCTTTAAGATGTTGTATACACAATCTACAATAGACTTATTTTATACTAAAAATATCCTAGCTTTAGCTTATAAGTACAGATCCTATTTTTTATCGATACGATCAAAAACATCTACCACAGGACCATGCACTGCGCGAGGATGTGCTTTATCATATACTTGGGTTAAGCGTGCAAAGTCTACATGGGTATAAATCTGAGTGGTACTAATATCACTGTGCCCCAGCATCTCTTGTACTGCCCGTAAGTCACCACTACCAGATAACATATGCGAGGCAAAACAGTGGCGCAGCAAATGCGGATACATATTTTGCGCAATACCTGCCCGCGCTGCCGCCACTTTAAGCCGCTGCTGTACCGCACGCGTGGTCAAGCGAGTACCCAGCTTTTCACTAATAAATAATGCCGTATCGCCCTGCTCCTCCCACAAATAGCGATGTGGCAAATAAGTGGTAATGGCTTTGAGCGCTTGGCGACCCACAGGTACCAAGCGGGTTTTATTACCCTTACCTTGCACACGAACCTCGCCACGCTCGCCACTGGCATCAATTCGTAAGTCAGCCACATTGAGCCCAACCAGCTCACCTACCCGCAAGCCACTGCTGTATAAAAGCTCAAACATGGCTTTGTCACGTATCCATAGCCGTGCTTGCTCAGGCATCTCTGGCATAGGCTGCTCAAGCAGTTGCACAATCAAATCCCCATCGGCAATATTGGGCAAAGGCCTTGGCGTGCGCTTTAACTGATAGCCTGTGGTGGGGTTAATCCGTGCCTGCCCCTGCTCAATCAACCAGCCATAAAAATGGCGAATCGCAGACAGCTCTTGCTGCACGCTTGAGATGGCCAGCGCATCAACATCAAGGCGCTGGGCAATAAAGTTGGACAACTGACGTTTATCACAGCGGGTCCAGATTAAATTACGCCCTTCCAAAAAGCACGCCAACTGGTATAAAGCGGCATGATACGCCGCCAGGGTATGCTTAGATAACTGACGCACCGCCAACTGAGACAGCCACTGCTCCACTGGCAATAATAGCGCTTGCATTTCAGCACTGAGTTCTAGTGGTTGCTGCTCATCGTCCAGTTGCTCATTATCTTGCTGCTGTGTGCTTGCTTGCATTGCCATAGCCGTTATTTACGCTGTTTGATTAGGCTTGATACCCGCTTGCGCCATCAGGCCATCTGGGCTAAACACCCCTTCATAAACAAAAGCTGTTGGGCCGGTCATCATCACAGAATAACCAGGTGACCAGCGAATCAATAAGCTACCACCATACAGCTGCGCTCGAATATCCTCCCCTTCATCCAGCCAGCCTTCACGAATACCGGTTGCGACTGCCGCACATGCGCCAGTGCCACAAGCTTGCGTCTCACCCACCCCACGCTCATAGACACGCAAGCGAATATGACGCTGATTCATCACTTGCATAAAGCCGACATTGACCCGCTCTGGGAAAGCTGGATGAGATTCAATGGCTTTACCTAGCTTTTCAACATCTGCGGTCAAAATATCATCAACCTTGATGACAGCATGCGGATTACCCATATTGGCTACATACAGCTGTACTGGGGTGCCATCAACATCTAGATGATAAGCATTTTGAATTTTGGTAATGGCTTTTGGGGTAAAAGGAATCTCAGCAGGCTCAAAGCGAGGCTTGCCCATATCTACCTCAACCCAGCCATAATTATCCGTGGCTAAGGTTAATATGCCAGATTTGGTTTCGACCCGAATACGCTGCTTAAATGACAGCTTACGTGCTTGTACAAAACGGGCAAAACAGCGGGCACCGTTACCGCACTGCTCGACTTCACTACCATCTGAGTTAAAGATACGATAGCGAAAATCGACATCTGGACGCATTGGCGGCTCAACCACCAACAGTTGGTCAAAGCCTATGCCCAAGTTGCGATCTGCCAATAATGAGATAAGTTCTGGTGTTAAGTCCAAGCGCTGGGTAACTAGGTCAATTACCATAAAATCATTGCCTAGACCGTGCATTTTTGTAAATTCAATTAGCATATTACTCTGTTCCTTAGATTTTAGTTATGTCTTATCTTACCATGTGGTTTGTAACAATGATAATTCCTGGTGTGTGTTAAACCAAAAATTTTAACCATATCCTGATACAAAACTGCTATAAGTTTAAAATAAAAAAGCCTGCATATTAAATGCAGGCTTTAATTCATTTTATCAATAGTTGTTACAGATTTAATATATTTAATTAACGACCCATCATTAACTCAGGCAACATCTAGCCTTCAAATACAGACTCTAATTCATATAACTGTTCTATCTTTTCACGTTGACGTACCACCTGATGTTTGTCAGCAGCCACCATGACCTCTGCTGGGCGTGGACGCGAGTTGTAGTTGCTACTCATCACAAAGCCATAAGCCCCTGCACCTGTTATTGCTAGCACGTCACCTACTGCAAGTGATAATAAACGTTGTTTGGCCAAAAAGTCTCCAGTTTCACAAACAGCACCAACAATATCCCAGCTTTTCTCGTTTGGTTTATCATCTGCGCTTGTATGGGCATTGGCATACGACTGACTATGCGTAGGGATCACCGCCATTTGTGCCTGATACAGGGCTGGACGAATTAAGTCATTCATCGCCGCATCAACAATAGCAAAGTTTTTGTGCTTAGTTGGCTTTAATACTTCAGCTTTAGTCAATAAAATTCCAGCATTAGCCACAATACTACGCCCTGGCTCAAACAAGACCTTTAACCCTAACTGTTGCAGCTTAGGTAATAAAGCTGCGGCAAACTCACTGACTTTCGCTACCTCTTCATCAATATATAGCACACCCAAACCACCGCCTAAGTCCACATGTTCAAGCTCAATACCCACATGTTTCAACGCTTCAATCAGCTCAATCACTTTATCTAAAGCAGCAACAAAGGGATCTATTTCTGTTAACTGTGAGCCAATATGACAGTCGATACCGACAATGTTTAAGTGCTCCAATTGCTGTGCATGCTGATAAGCCGCTACTGCAACATCATGACTGATGCCAAATTTGTTATCTTTTAATCCAGTTGAAATATATGGATGAGTTTTGGCATCGACATCTGGATTGACACGAATCGAAATTGGCGCTTGCACACCCAACTTAGCAGCAACTGTATTGAGCGTATCTAGCTCGCTTAACGATTCGACATTAAAGCAACCAATGCCTGCTTGCAATGCTGCTTTTAGTTCAGCAGCAGTTTTACCAACACCAGAGAACACCACTTTACTTGGGTCAGCGCCCACAGCTAGCACTCGAGCTAACTCACCAGCAGATACCAAATCAAACCCAGCGCCTGCTTGTGCTAATACCTTTAATACTGCTAAATTTGAGTTGGCTTTAACTGCGTAACACACTTGATGCTCAATGGCCGCAAAGCTGTCACTATAAGCGTGATAGGCATCTAAGATAGTCTGCTTAGAATAGACATATAAAGGTGTACCATAGTGCTTGACTAGGTCATCGGCACTGACGGCCTCAATGGTTAAGACGCCTTGTTGATAGCTTAGGTTAGGCAGTTGTTTGACAAAGGCTTCAGGCTCAATGCGTAATCCATCTTCGGTATATTCGATGGCGGACTGTGTTGTATTACTCATAGTCATAGTATTGGGGTATCCAAATTCTGGGTATTAAATTAGCGAGGCTAGTATCTGTTGAACATTCACCACATATGTGTTTAAAAACAATTTCATTTTCGTGCACCTGTTTTTACACGAAAAAATAGGCTAAATTCTTCCTACAAAGACGAATGCTCAACAGACCTCTATAAGTTAAGTGAAATAATGTGATAAAACAAGGGATTTTGTTGTTACAAAAGCACTAGAACCTGCTCTAGTAATCAGCAGGATCTTCTGCAGCTGCAGCTTCGATCTGTTTTTGATCGTACTCTAAAGCAGCTTTGGCATCCTCTGACTTGTTACCTTTATATAAAATAAAATCTGTGTTACTCGGTGCATCTTTTGCCAAATACAAATCGCCACTTTGACCACAGCCTGTCAATGATACTAGCGCAATAAAAACTGCCATTAACAAAGCGACACGCCAGCGTTTGATGGCACACATTAACTTGTTGCTGCGGACTGAGCTTGTGTTGGCTATATCAGCCTTGGCAACAGGCTTGGCAAGGTAATAAAGGTTTGACATAAATGACATCCTATATAAGGTCAAACTTAGAGTTGCAACGTCAAAGTAAGATATGATGACAGATAACTAAGTGGTTTGCTATGGTAACAAACTTCTTAAATTTTGCCTAAATGCTTTTTTAAAAAAAGCATTTTCATTAAACGAAGTTTTCACTTTTAACTACTTAATCGCTGTTTTTCCAATAAATCTAAGCTATACTTAGATATTGAGCTTATAGGCGTTCACTCATAATTCAGCACTATTAAAGCCAAATACACTAGCACTCTAACCAAAATAAACACAGAATGTGCTTGCTTTAGGGCTACTGCTGCATTATGGATATGAATTCACTTATAGGCTTAATGCGTGTTAAAGCTATAAGCTATTTATAAAATAGCACAAAAAACCAATACAGCTTAGGGCGCTATATTTTTTTATTTTTCATTTATCTACTGTAAGGATACAACATGAGCGATACTATCATCACCAAACCTACCTTAGTCGTTAACTGTGGCTCTTCTTCTATTAAATACGCGCTAATTAGTGAAGACAATCAACACCGCATAACTGGGCTTGCAGAAAACTTAGGATTAGACGATGCCCATATTGTTCATAAATCACTGGATGGCACTAAAACTGACGTACACATTCCAGGTGCTAACCATAAAGCTGCCTTAGTAAAAATCATGGAGCTACTTGGCGATCAATCACCGATTGCGGTAGGTCACCGTGTGGTACATGGCGGTCGTGAGTTTAGCACAGCAGAAAAAGTCACCCCGCATGTCATTGAAGAGGTCAAGCGCCTAAAAGCATTAGCACCATTACACAACCCTGCTAACGCCACAGGTATTGAAGCAGTACAAGCGATTCACCCAGATCTACCACAAGTGGTCGTATTTGATACTGCCTTCCACCAAACCATGCCACCAAAAGCATTCCGCTACGCCATTCCAAAAGAGATGTATGAAACAGACTTCATTCGCCGTTATGGTTTCCACGGTACATCACACGCTTACTTATCAGAACGTGCCAGCAAGTTAACCAAAGCGGAAGGCCCACATGGCTGGCTGGTTGCCCACTTAGGTAATGGCAGCTCAGCAACTGCTGTTTATAATGGTGAAAGCTTAGATACCAGTATGGGACTTACGCCATTAGAAGGATTGATGATGGGTACACGCTGTGGTGATGTTGACCCAAGCCTACATATTCACCTAAAACGTACTTTAGGTCTAAACCTAGAAGAAATTGATACCATTTTGAACAAAGAAAGTGGGCTATTGGGTGTCTCTGGCGTTTCAAATGATATGCGTACAGTCGAGGCCATCGCCAATAATGACTCTCATCCACATCAAAAAGATGCGCAACTGGCGGTCGAGATGTTCTGCTATCGTGCTGGTAAATACTTAGCGTCACTTTCTTGTGCCCTACCTGATTTAACCGGTATTGTCTTCTCTGGCGGTATTGGTGAAAACTCGGCAACTATCCGCACCCGTATCCTTGATGTGATGCGTCACTTTGATGTTGAGATTGATAGCAGCAAAAACGATGCTTTATTTGGTGGTGGCGAAGGTAGCTTCCATACTGAAAACAGCCGCTATGAGCTATGGGTAATTCCAACCGATGAAGAGTTCCAAATTGCTCAAGAAACCAGAAAGGTTTTAGGCCTGTAACATAATAAAAAAACGATAAAACAAATAACTTTTAATAAATAAGGACTGCTTTATGCAAACTATCTTACTGGTGCCTACCGGTCGAAGCGTTGGCTTAACTTCTGCCGCTCTTGGCTTGATTAAGGCATTAGACTCTATCGGCATCCAAGCCAACTTTAGTAAGCCATTTTTGCAAGATGACTCCCATGATGCGCAACAAACATTAGACAGCTCAAGCGAACTTGCCAAACAAGTATTTGGGCTTAATCCACCCGATTCCATTCCACGTGATCGCTTAGAGCGCATGATGAACTCAGGTAACACTGACGATCTGATGGAAGAAGTGGTTAGTAATATCCAAAATGCTGTCGCAGATACCAACAGCCTTGTTATCTGTGAAGGCTTGGTGCCAACAGAAGAAGCCAACTACGCATCACAAATGAACTATGCACTGGCAATCGCACTAGATGCTAAGGTTATTTTTGTCAGCGTAGCAGACTTGGACAATCCAAAACAACTGGCCGAAAAAATTGACGGTTATGCCCGTATTTTTGGAGGTCTATCTTCTGAGCGTACGCTAGGCAGCATCTTAATGCGCGCTAAAAATATAACAGCAGATCCAGATGCTCACCATATTTCACCTGGCGAGGCCAAAGTAACTCTAGACTCAAGCTTTATCCAAGCCATGCAGTCACATTCACCAAAGTTTGCTACCGATGCATTTCATGTCATTGGCGTTATCCCCTTTAGTAATAGCTTATCAGTCCCCCGCACTTGGGATATCGGTCAAGGGCTACACGCCAACTGGCTTAACGAAGGCGCTGCCAAAAAGCGCCGAGTGTTAAACACCAGCCTAACTGCACGCACTATTTCACGTGTGGGTGAAGTCTTTAGCAAAGGCACTCTAATCGTTACCCCTGGTGATCGTGATGACTTATTATTGGCCAGCGCCATGGCAGCAGTTAATAACATCGAAATGGCAGGTATTGTATTAACCGGTGACATTGTCCCTAATGACACCGTGTTTGAGCTATGCCAGCCAGCCCTAAAAGCAGGGCTACCGATCATGAGCGTGGCAACTAATAGCTTTGAAACCGTCACCAATCTCACCAACTTAAGTAATGAAATTCCAAAAGATGACATCGAACGTGCAGAAGCAGTTACTGGCTTTGTCGCTGCCCATCTTGATGTGGATTGGTTAAAAAACTATGTTGGCCGTGACTATAAACCACGCTTATCACCTTCTGCTTTCCGTAATCAAGTGGTTAGAAAAGCGCAAGGTGCCAAAATGCGTGTTGTGTTGCCAGAAGGTGAAGAACCTCGCACTATTGAAGCGGCTACCATCTGTCAAAAACGTGGTATTGCTAAATGTGTCTTGCTAGGTAATGCAGATAAAATTGCAGAAGTCGCCAAAGACCGTGGCGTCACCTTACCAGAGGACATCGAGATCATAGATCCAAGTCAACTCAATCTGGATAAGTACATCAAGGCATTTGTTGAGCGTCGCAAAGGCAAAGCAACCGAAGAACAGGCTGCCAAAGAACTAGAAGATACTGTTGTTCTCGGAACCACCATGCTGTACTTAGATGAAGTCGATGGTCTAGTATCTGGTGCAATCCACACAACGGCCAATACCGTACGCCCAGCCTTCCAGTTAATTAAAACGGCACCTCAATACTCACTGGTATCGTCTATTTTCTTTATGCTACTACCCGAACAAGTGGTGGTCTATGGTGACTGTGCGATTAACCCAGATCCAAATGCTGAACAGTTGGCTGAAATTGCTATTCAATCTGCTGCATCAGCAAAAGCCTTTGGCATTGAACCAAAAGTAGCTATGATCAGCTACTCAACTGGTGCTTCAGGTACAGGAGATGATGTTGAAAAAGTCAAACAAGCGACCCAAGTTGTGCGTGAGCGTGCCCCAGACTTATTAGTTGACGGCCCATTACAATATGACGCCGCATCAGTGCTGAGTGTCGGTAAGCAAAAAGCGCCAGACTCACCTGTTGCTGGTCAAGCCAACGTCTTTATCTTCCCTGACTTAAATACAGGTAACACCACGTATAAAGCCGTACAGCGCAGTGCCAATGTGGTGAGTGTTGGCCCTATGCTACAAGGCTTAAACAAGCCTGTGAACGACCTATCTCGTGGTGCTTTGGTTGATGACATTGTGTATACCATTGCATTGACAGCGATTCAGGCCAGCAGCTCTGACGTATAGACGTGTAATATATAGACGTGTAACCGTCTCATACTAAAACAACCGTTAAACAAATAGCCAACCCTGCGTTGGCTATTTTTATGGATTATGAGTTATGCTATTGCCTTTCTTTTTATTTTTCGCTAACTCTGACTCTGATAAAAAATAAGCCAATCAATGATGACTGACAAGAAAACTCAATCAAAGACATCTGCAAACACACAGGCATTGCCGATATATATTTATCTGGGCGGATCATTTGATCCAGTACATAACAGTCATTTAACCATGCTTACTCATGTTGTTCAAAGCTTGGCATCAAACACCCCTACTTTAAGTCAGTTAAATCAGTCAGAAACATACTCAAAACACCAACAGTCTACCTTGCTAAATAAAGCGTCTATTAACGCTTACTTGATGCCTGCATCACGCTCACCACTAAAACAAAACAGCAGTAATCCTGAACACAGGCTTAACATGCTGACCTTAGCAATTACTGATTTTTATCATCACAGTCCATCATATCTTAAACAAAGTGGCCTACGAGACCGTCCGCAACATAGCCAACAACACATACACAACCAACAACACAAAAAAGCTGACAACAAAACAACCGCATCGCCACCCACTATTGGCATCTGTGAAGCAGAAATATGGCAGATACCGCCAACCTACACCATAGACACTCTGAGCACCCTACGTACTCAGCATCCTGAGGCCAGTCTTATTTTTATTGTTGGTGCTGATAATATTGCCAACCTATCCAAATGGCGTGAGGGTGATAAATTGACGCAATTTGCTCATTTATGGATCTTTCCACGAGATAATTTACAATATAAACAGCAAATTATTGAGCTACTGCCAGAGCGATTAAGAGCGCAAGTGACAGATTCAATAAATGACTTGAAAACTGAGCATAAAGGACGCATATACATAGATTCAACAAGCGTTGCACCTATTTCAAGTACTGCTATACGCCAAGCAATTATTGACGATGATCATGATGTTGCAAAAACTACTTTGCCAGCGCCTGTATATTCGTATATCATGAAAAACAATTTGTATGCACAAAGCTGATATGGCGTTGCAATATCAGGGGTTTTGCATTGAAAAAACATAAATCGCATCTCACGCCTTTATACAACTCTACTATATATAACTCTGATATTTCAAATACCTGACTCAAACGAATACTTAACTTTTGTTAATAAACCAAATAAACTTGCTGGTTGATTTACTGATTAATCAATTAGCTGATTTAATAAACCGATTTACTTACAAACTAATTGACACATAAACAACCTGATAGGATAACCATGACCATAGACTCACAACACAACACCCCAATGACAGATGAACGTTTACAACAATGCTTAACCATGGTGCAAGAAGCACTGGCTGATGTAAAAGCAAAAAACATCACCGTCCTAAACGTCGCAGACCTAACCGATGTAATGGAGTATATGGTCATTGCTGAAGGCACATCCAAGCGCCATGTCAATGCTCAAGCTGACCAACTTGGTGCGATTGCCAAAAAATCAGGATTTATGCCGCTTGGCCGTGAAGGTGAAAAAGACAGCGACTGGACATTGGTCGATTTGGGCGGTGTAGTCGTACATATTATGACCAAGCAAGCACGTGAGTTTTATGACTTAGAAGGCTTATGGTCATCACCTGAAGAGCTAAAAAAACTTGTCGCACGTGATTTAAGTGAACGCTAATCTAGCCGCCTAATTTATTGGTTTAGTCACTTGAGCATTGAATTACTTACAGACTTGTTCACTAATTAAACTTCCTATTAAACACTCAGCTAAACACCCAGCTTAATTCACTAACAGCAGCCGCTTAGCCAACACAAGGAGTATTTATGGCAAACCTATGGCTAGACTTAGGCAATACCCGCCTTAAATACTGGCTAACCGATGACGTGGGACAAATCATCACTAGTGATGCCAAGCAGCACCTACAAGCGCCGGCTGAACTGTTAATTGGCTTTGCTGACCGCTTTGCTAATTTGGCGCCCGAATTTATCGGCGTTTCCTCTGTGCTGGGTGAAAAGGTCAATGCTCAGGTGGCGCAGACGTTGGCTACTTTAGACATTCCTTTTGAGTTTGTGCATGTCGATGCCTGCCATACGCTGTTAACCAGTGATTATGATGCCACCCAATTGGGCGTAGATCGCTGGTTGCAAATCTTAGGAGCGGTAGATCGCAATAAGCGCCAATGTATTATTGGCTGTGGTACAGCGGTGACCATTGACTTAGCAGATCATGCACATCATCTGGGTGGCTATATTTTCCCTAATATTTATTTGCAACGTGAAGCGCTGTTTTCTGGCACCAAGCAAATTAGTATTAGCCAAGGTACTTTTAGCAGTATTAGCCCTGGCACCACCACCTCAGCTGCAGTACACAGAGGAATTTTGCTGTCGATTGTGGGCGCTATTAATGAAATAGCTAGGCATAATCCAAATTACGAATTCACCTTAACTGGAGGTGATGCGCCAATATTGGCGCAGCATTTAACGCATCCGATTCATATTCGAGAGAACTTACTGCTCAATGGCTTAATGCGCTACTTTGAGCTACACGCTCCTAGTAAATAAAATTAAACCACCATATTTCTAGGGACTATATGGTTTTTATCGCCTTTTATATCGTGCATAATCACTAGAAAAATAGTCACAAAACAGCTGTTAAAACAGTCAATAAAAACAACCTAAAACAGTCAATAAAAAAACCAGTTACACAGCCTGAGCAAATAAAAAATGCCCTGCTAAAAATATTAGTGGGGCATTTTTATATTTAAAATTGTTTTTTCTGTGAATTCATTATACCAAATCTGAAAATTAAGATATCGAGGAAAACGAGTGCAAACGCTACAAGTAGTAGATTTAGCGAGTTTGACAAAGATAGGTTATTTTTCAGAAAAGGTGTTAGTTATTAATCCATAAAAGGATAGTCTATATAACCGACCGCACCGCCACCATAAAAAGACTGAGGGCGCTGTTCGTTTAACGCCGCCCCTTTGGCAATACGCTGCGCCAAATCAGGGTTAGCAATATAATCACGTCCAAAGGCCACCGCATCAATCAAGCCTTCTGAAATTAGCTTCTCTGCTTTTTCTGGCGTATAACCACCCGCTGCGATAATGCTATTATCAAAAGCCTGACGTATTTTTTGTCTAAACTCAGTAGAATAAGGCTGACCGCCTGCCCAGTCTGGCTCAGATAAATGCAAATACATTAAGCCATGCTTGTTGATTTGCTCAATTAACCACACCGCCTCCTCTTCATTATAGCCGCCATCGACATTATTAAAGCTGCCTAATGGAGAAATACGAATCCCGACATGGTCTTTATCCCAAGCCTTCACACACGCTTCAATGACTTCTAGCATCAAGCGGGCACGGTTGTCACAGCTACCACCATAATTATCAGTACGCTGGTTGGTATGCTCAGCCCAAAATTGATGCAATAAATATCCATGAGCAGCATGGATTTCGATACCATCAAACCCCGCTTGTTTGGCATACCTAGTCGCTTGTGCAAAATCTGCCACTACTTGCTGAATTTCTTCAATGCTGGCTGCACGTGGTGTGGTGCTGTCAACCCGTATAGGATGGCCTAAACCATCTCGCAAACTAGTGCGCACACCAACCTTAATCGCCGAAGCTGAAATTGGGGCCAGCCCTTCTGGCTGTAAGCTGTTATGCGATACCAAGCCTGTATGCCACAGTTGCACCACAATTTTACCACCTTTAGCATGAACCGCATCGACAATGACTTTCCACGCAGCCATCTGCTCTTCATTGTGCAAACCTGGCGCACCTGCATAGCCTTTTGCTTGCGCCGATACTTGTGTGGCTTCAGCGATTACTAAGCCAGCCCCTGCACGCTGTGAGTAGTATTCAGTAGCCAAAATATTAGGCATATCAGATGGCTCAATAGCGCGCAAGCGAGTAAGTGGCGCCATAAATATTCTATTTTTGAACTGCTGGCCACCCATATTAATTGGTTCAAGTACTTTGGTATAAGTCGTCATTGCATTGCCCTCTTTGTTTTTAATATGAGTTTTAGTTTAGTATGAGTTTAATATGAATTCTCTACTCTACTTCAACTATAAGATATGAGGTAAGAAAAAACGATTTAAAGGGCAAACAGTTATTACTTACAATTTGTTATCTTGATGCTTAACCGCTATGTTTATGCTTAACTGCTATGACTTGTGACGCTTTTTTTTTCGCAATGACTTAAGCAGTCCCTCATGGTGAATTTTTGGCATTTTTAATGTCACTGTCCCTGACAGCATATCGTGTACGGCCAAGCCACCGCGATTAAAAAGACAAAACACATAGTTAAACATTAACCCAAAAAAAGCACTGAACAGCATTGCCCAGCGTGAGCCGTGTAACGCATAACCTATCATACCGCACACCACAGGCACCAAACAGGCGGCCAAAATACGCTTAATGGTCTTTGCCCACGTCAGCAGTTGCCCTTGGCTGTCTACCGTCTTTAACCGCCACGTTTGCATCCCTAACGTCTGACCTGCACGTCGCCAAAACAGCCCATAAAAACCTATCAAGGTTAATACAAAAGCCGGTGTTAACACCAAATTTTGATACCAGCGAGGCAAGGTTTGTGCCTGATCTGAAGTAACTCCAGTTTCCATCGTCATCAAGGTGCCAAGCACCGTCAACACCGTACCCACCAAAAATAATAAGGCCAAAATCAGCATCCCATCATAGACAATGGCAATCATCCGCACCCCCGCTTTAGCAATCTCAGGCTCACCAGAAATATGAACCCCTTCAATACCAGTTGGGCGTAACTGTTTACGAGCGGTGTTTGGCTTTGCTGTCGGACGTGGTGATAACTTATTTTTAGACATATGAATACAGACAACCTAAGTTTGATAAGTACGTAATAAAGTAAGCACCGTATTGTAGCTTATTTTAGCATCTGGAGCATAACCGTTATCTATCGGCTAAGTTTTAGTCAAAAGAGGTTAGCTTAACCAATATAAGCCAGAGTGGAGTAAAGAGCAGAAGGTATAAGAAAAGAAAATATGAGAGGTAAAGAGAAGACTAGATGAGAGTAGATAGAATTAGAAAGGAAGATTAAATAAAAAAGTCAAAAAACAGACATAAAAAAATCGCCAAACATGGGCGATTAATTTGATATGTCGGTAAATGGTGCGCCTGGAGAGATTCGAACTCCCGACCCCTTAGTTCGTAGCCAAGTGCTCTATCCAACTGAGCTACAGGCGCATATTGTCTTGTCAACAATGATCTAACTATTTTCTATCAACTTAACTTATCAGCCTAAACTTAAATAAGTTGGCGTTAACAGGATGGCTATTATAACCATATTTTTTTAGCTGTCAATATCTTTTTTAACTTTTTATCGATTAAAATAAAACATCAAAATAAATGGCGGTGAAGGAGGGATTCGAACCCTCGATACGCGTTAACGTATACACCCTTAGCAGGGGTGCGGTTTCAGCCACTCACCCACTTCACCGTAACTGCTAAAATACACAAATGAGAGTAAGATTACTAAGATCATTTACCTCATGTTGTGGGCGTGTATTATAGCAAACCAAAACCAGTTTGCAAGCCTGATTTGCATTTTTTCCAAAATTAAACGCATTATCCCAACATAGGCAATAAGTTTTGCGCAATAATTTTGACAAAAATCTGGATTAATAACAACCCAAAAATAGCCACAATAGGCGATAAATCAAGCATACCTAAGTTTGGCGTAATCCGGCGAAACGGTGCCAGTATCGGCTCTGCCATCTGAACAATAATATCAAAGATGGGATGCATCTTTTGAGTCAACACCACAATCCAGCTGATAATAATAGAACCAATAATCAAATAACGCGCCACACTTAAAAAACTTAAAATTAAAGCCAAACTGCCCTCAAAAAATAAATGCACTGGCGTATAGCCATGAGCCGGATACCCATGTGCGCCCAAAGCAGAGTTGCCGGACAAATCTATCAGCTTTAAGATAAATAACAGCACAATGGCCGCCAAATTTACACGGCCATCACCGACGGTCGGAAAGATACGGCCAAACACATCGACAATGCCTGTGGCTTTATAAGCAGGTGCTACCGCAGGGTTGCTGCGATCTAACCCTGCAAACTGCAACATAAAGCGAATAAAGATAAGCAACATGGCAAAACTAATCACCATGTTAAATAATGGAACAAAAGAACTAGACATTCAGCACACTCTTACTAATTTAAGGATGAATCATAGGGCTATAAAATAAGTAGACAAAAAAACCAAACCCAAAACATGATTCGAAAGTTAACTCATAGGATAATCGGTTTGGCTTAATTTTCCCACTGTTTTAGCAAATTTTTAACCACTGCGTTTATTGTGCCAACTCTTGGCTTATCTGCTCACTACGCTCATAACAAGCCTGCATCGCCTGTGCGATAATTTGATGAAAATCATGCTGTTGTAACGACTCAATCGCCGCTTGGGTGGTGCCATTTGGTGAGGTTACTTTACGGCGCAGCTCAGCTGGCGTTTCATCACTGGCAATGGCCATTTGTGCCGCTCCCAAAGCAGTTTGCATCGTTAAAGCCGCTGCTTGCTTTTCATCCAGTCCCATACGGACTCCAGCATCTATCATCGCTTCTAGCATATAAAAGAAGTAAGCTGGCGCAGAGCCTGACACGGCGGTGACCGCATGTAACTGATCTTCATTTGTCACCCAGCTGATAAGACCTGCTGCCGACATCAGTTTTGCCGCCAACTGCTTATCTGAGTCGCTAATACTGGTGTTAGCATACAGCCCAGTCGCCCCCTTTTGAATCATCGCTGGCGTATTGGGCATGGCGCGCACAATATTTTGATAACCGCCCAGCATCTGACTTAGGCTTTGCGTAGACAGCCCAGCGGCCACCGAGATGACCAACTGCTTATCCAATACTGGAGCAAAGTCAGCAACCACCTTGCTCATCACCTGAGGCTTAACGGCCAACACCACCACATCGGCAGTTGTCACCGCAATGTGTGCATTGTCTGTGTCTGTATTGGCGGTGGGATCAACCGTTTGAATCTGTCTGTCTATCAGACTGCCTCTGATGGCCTCAGAAGGATCTGCCACTGTGATATCAGCGGGCTTTACACCACGCCCAAGCAGTCCACTAATCAAGGCTTGCGCCATATTACCACCACCAATAAAACTGATTTTTTTTCCGATTAACTCTGACATTCACTGCCTCGCTGATTGTTCGCTATTATTTTTATTGAAACTGGAAACTGGAAACTGGAAACTGGCAATTAGTGTACCACAACCCCTACTTGATTAAAGCACTCTAAACCCGCTCAAACACCTCACAAGTTAACTGCTGACTGGCAACCATCTGTTGCAACTGCTTTGCCAATGGGCTTTGTAACACTACTATCTTATTTGTAGTCACCAAAAATAGTACCACCACAGGTAGGTTGGTATCCAACACTAAAGAACACAGCACCACAGAAGCACGCATAAAGCTGGGTTGACCGATGGTTTGTAGCAACTTCTTACCCGCTTTACGCCCGCTACGACCAGCCAGCGCCAGCTTTAACTGTCGTGGCAGTGGCTCAAATTTTAGATAGGCATTTGTATCACATTTAGCTTGTGTACTCTCATCATCTACTTGCTTGGTATCCTTAACCTGCTTGCTCTCCTTAACCTGCTTTATTTCCTCAGTGAGCTTTGATAATTGCTCATGAATTAACACCATCAACTGTGGCACACCATGTAGTTGCCAGTCAAATACCAAATCTTTGGCTTTTAACGACACATGATACTTTGAAGGCAAGTCCAACTTTAAGCTATCATCTGCATCGCAATTAAAGCCAGCACCTGCATCAAAACTCAAGTCGATATCTGGCTCAAAACTATCAAACTGCAACCTTTGGGTTACCGGCTCAATATCCAGCCACGCATCCCACGCCACACTCAACCGATATAAGTGTTGTTGATAACGTCGAATATGATACTGCTCACCACGACTGTCCCAATACAAACAGGTTTGATGATCTGGATTGTCACGTACTGCTAACGCCAACACCGCATCGACCAAGCGCTTTGACGGCGCCAAATCTTCTGGCAAAGGCGACAGCCACGTATGTATCAGTGAAGACTGACGTGGGTAAGACAGGCGCAACAAACGCTCAATATCCAACACAGACTGCCAATAACAGGCTTCAAGATCTGTGGTTTGCGTATCCACCAACACCCTTGCCAAATCCGACTGCACCTGATCTGTAATAATACTATCCGCTGCCTGCAGCAACTGACTGCTACGCGCAATCGCTTCAGCCGCCTGCGGATAACGCTGCAACACACAAGGCATCAACACACTACGCAGCCACGCCCTATCATTCATCTGCGCCCTATCCTGCAACTGTGCTTCAGCCAATACAGAGGCACCTGCGTCTACATCCATCACATTCGTCGGATCATCGATATAATCCAACTGTTGCGCCTGTGCATACGCCGTAATCTGCGCCCGTGACACCTCCAACCAAGGACGCCACAGCACCACCTGCTTATCCGCACCACCTTTTATAGACCACGCCCGCATACCACCCAGCCCAGTTACCCCAGCGCCTGTAAACAGACGCATCAACACCGTCTCAACCTGATCATCCTGATGGTGCCCAAGCATTAAGACATCCCCAGCGTTCATCACCTGCAACATCGCCTCATAGCGGGCATTGCGAGCACCTTGCTCACTCTTATCCTGCAAATCCAAAGTCAACACCTGACACGCCATATTCTGCGCCTGCGCCCACCGCATCACCTGCTGAGACCACGCCATATTCGCCTCTTGCATGCCATGATTGACATGCAGCAGCTGAGGCAAAAACGGCAACCGACCGGCATCAAACAACTGCCGACACAAAATCGCCAAACTCAGCGAATCACGTCCACCACTACACGCCAACCACACCCGCCGACCCCGTAGCGCCTGCGCATATGCCGCTACACTCGCCAACAACGCCTCAGTCAACACCACCTCAGTCAACAACGCACCTGCCATCACATCCTCACCCATCGACCCATCATTGCACCAGTCTACAACAAATCCATGCCAATAAAACACCCCAAAAAACTACCCAACCAACATCACCAAACAAACAACCCAATAAACAACTCAACAAACAACAGGAGCCCATCCTGCTTTTCGCTGCTATCTGCCCGTCATACTGAGGCATTTGCTAAGCGATGCGCTGTCTCTTACTTCGTGAGCCACCGCATCGCAAGCGCATGCAACTCGTTCTGCCAGCCAGTATATCCGCTTCAATCAGGGCTAAACCGCACCTTCAATTCACACTCACTGCGAAAGTCTCCCTTTGAAAAAGGAGGACTTTAGATAATGCCCGATGTGTAGCGTGGGTGTCGCAACGCAAAAACCCACGGGAAAATAAACAGGACGCGGGTTCAACTCCCGCCATCTCCACCAATTTTTATTAATAAAATCAAAGCTTATAAAATAGGGCTTCTTTGGTGGGTTACCCTCGCTTAAAATGCTCTGCGAGCATTTACGCTCACTAACGCCACCCTACGCCACACATTAAATCACAATCCACATTCGCTGGGTGTCGTTCCTCCACGCCAGCCTACATCGTTCATCAAATGACGACTTGTACAAGGTTTGACTCCCTTCCTTTTTCAAAGCATAGGTATCTACACAATTGGTAACAGCTCATAAACCTGTTAGAATAAATTAGTATGGCATAGAGAAAATGGAGCTAGATACGAGGCTCATTAAACGATATCAACAACTCGTACGTAATCACACACACCTAAATGGTTATCTACACACAGGTATGAAAGCTACCATTAATAATCAAAGTAGTTTCGCTCAAACACAAGCATTATGGCGTTTTATTCACAATGATAAAGTCAGCTACCAAATGCTTAACGAACCCTTGATGG
>NZ_KB907660.1 GCF_000382145.1 Psychrobacter lutiphocae DSM 21542 | reverse complement strand
TTCGCACCCAATCACGGGTGCGTGGATTGAAACGTGACTTGCCACGCAACGTCTACTTTTCAGCAAAAATTCGCACCCAATCACGGGTGCGTGGATTGAAACCAATCAAAGTCTATGTCATCCCACTTCAAGCTTTTCGCACCCAATCACGGGTGCGTGGATTGAAACCATATCATGCTACTTGTTAAGCCGTCATACTTTTCGCACCCAATCACGGGTGCGTGGATTGAAACAATGTCATTATTGATACGCTAGTTTTCACTAATTCGCACCCAATCACGGGTGCGTGGATTGAAACAAGCCAAAAATGTACAAATCGTACACCTGTCATTCGCACCCAATCACGGGTGCGTGGATTGAAACATCTCGCTCTGCAATGTCTAAAAAATGTCTAATTTCGCACCCAATCACGGGTGCGTGGATTGAAACAGTACAGCGATCATTTACGACACCAGGCGAACTTTCGCACCCAATCACGAGTGCGTGATGAGCAACATTAAAAGTTTGACAACATCAAGCCACAACAGACACTGCAATTTTAGTTGCACAACAAGATATAGGCTATAAGAAATTTTCTAGAAAACTTGCTGTTTTGACTGGTTACTTGTCCTGTATGGTCAAAGAAATCTAAAATGGTAACCAGCCAATCAAACGCAAGTATTACAAAGGTAGGCTTAGTGAGATTAACGCCGTAAACGTTTAGTATTTCGCTGACGATAAGACTATACTATAATAATAAGGGTTGTTGTGGCCGGTCTCCAACTAGAAAGGAACGTTGGTTAGCTTACCAAGGGTAATCCTGTTCGAATCAGGCAAAGCTGCAACAACCTTTCTACCCTACTGCAACATCAAATACAGCCACATCACCGCCCCATTATTCACAATATGAATGATGATTGGGAGCAATAAAGAGCCTGATTTGGCGCGTGCATAGCTTAGCAATAAAGCCAGTACGAAAATAACGCCCATCTCATACCATTCATATTGTAAATGAATTAAAGCAAAGATAGCACTGGTGACCAAGCTGGCAATCCATACGCCTTTGGTGCCTTCAAATTGCTCGGTTAATGCTGACCATAATAAGCCTCGAAACACCACTTCTTCATAGATAGGTGCGACAACGACCATCACTAAGATCAAGAGCCACTTTGGATCAGCGCTAAAATAAAGCTCATCAACAAAAGCGGTAGGATCTCTGTCTAAGATGTAGGTGAGCGTTTCGCTACTAATGACAAATGCCAACCACAATCCGATAAACCCCACGGCTACGTGTAACGCAAAGGGTTTGATGCCAAGATAATCGCTAACGCTGTAATGATTTTTTATCACTGGTACGGCAGCTTTAACATCAAGATTTATATGCTCTGGTGAGCGACAAACTGATGGTGCTGGATCTTTTGTTGAAGCTAAGGTTGGGGATTTTTGTAGCTTTGCGTGACGCCGATTAATCAGCAGGTTGACGAGTAGATAACTAAATAGCAATAAAATCAATAAGGTAAACAGCATCGCATAGCTGGTGACGGTACCGTTAAAGCTGCCTTGAAAAAAAGCCTGAGTACGGCTTAAACTAGGATCGTCAATCACGTAGGGTGCAAATAGATAGACCCCAACCAATTGCAACATAAAAAACAAGCCAATCATACCAACATACAATAACATTACCCCTGCTTTTGAAAACAGTGATATAGGCGGTACAGCTTGCTCTGGTATGGAAAATAGAGACGAGTCTGACGTGAGTGACATGGCTTAACCGTAACCCATAGCAAATAAAGGCAAGCAAAGATAGTCGCAATCAATGCTAGGCATTAGACTGAGCTTAAAGAAACGAGTAAGCATTAGGACTGCTCCATGATAGTCACCATAATCAGTTGTGCAACTGAGTCAGGATATTCTAAGGGGAACATATGCCCACCAGGATGTAGCTTAAAGGGTATCGATAAGCGCTTGCGCACCTTGGATGGAAAGCCGCGCTGATAAAACTGGCTGTCATCACCAATAAGCAAGGTTGCTGGCTTGTTAGGTGGTCGATTTGGTTTGAGCCAATACCAGGATGGATTGGTGCGAAACACAGCGACTTCCGCTTCTTTAGGAATAGTAAGGGTCACTCTACCATCAGGTAAGTCACGCATCCCATGCTGAATATAGCCATCAAAGGTACGTGGATCAAACTTTTGAAAAAATCGCTTAGGCTGTAATAGATCTCTGGCCTGCTCACGACTGTCCCAAATATCACGGCGCCTGCTTGAGATACCTGCTGGTGACAGCTTGTCACGCTGTTTGGGTAAAAATATCTTGGCCAGATGCCATAACAGATTATCACGCCCATAGATCAAGGGTGGATCCATTAACACTACTTGCAAAAACAACTTGGGCTTTTTGTACAAGGCCTGCAAGGTACATAAGGCACCCAGTGAGTGACCTAAGCCAATCACAGGCACTTTGTGCTTTTTGGATATCGCTGAAACACTATCAATCACTTGCTGTGTTAAGCTTTTCCAATGGTTATCAATAGGGTATGTCGGCTTGCTATCCTTATCGAAGCCCAAAATTGGGATATACTCAACTGTAAAATGATGCTCTAACACATCAAAAATTGGCTGATACACCCGACTTGGCATACCATTAGCATGGGCAAAATGAATTACTGGTTTACCAGTTAGCTTAGAAACTGGCAACCTTGAAAAGTCTAACTTCAAGTCTTTAGTTACAGTGATATGGTTTGAGGTTGACATTTATCTCATCTCAGCAGTTGATTGTTCCTGTGGTAGCAGCTTCATATCTATACTTGATCCAATACCTGCACCCATCTTAATTGCAAAGCTATCAAGCAGCTGCTGCATTGGATCTATTGGGGTATAGTTAATGACATTATCAAGGTCTAATTCTTTTTCAAGTGTCATAAGACTACCTTGCTTATCAGCAAGCCCAAGCTCAATGGACTGCTCACCTGTCCAAAATAATCCTGAAAACAAATGACTGTCTTCTGTATCTTTTAGCTTATCGCCACGACCTTGCTTCACCGCTTTAATAAAATGCTGATGGGTATTACTTAGTACACTTTGTACATGCTGTTTTTCAAAGTCTGTCAAGTCGCGGCTGACACTTAATATGTCTTTGTACTCGCCAGCAGTTAAGGTTCTATCTTCAATGCCCAATTTGTCCATTAAGCCTTCAATATTGTAGCCGGACATAATGACACCAATGGAACCGACCAAGCTTGATGGATTGACATAAATCTCATCAGCAGCTGAGGCAATGTAGTAAGCACCTGATGCGCCCATATCACCAATAATGGCATACAGCTTTTTCTTTGGATACTCCTCACGCAAGCTCATCATAGTTTGCCAGATTTCATCCGACTGTACTGGCGAGCCCCCAGGTGAGTTGATATTGAGTACCACAGCTTTAGAGCCTTTAGCATTAAATGCTTCAGTTAAGGCTGTACTCACATCGTAGGCATTGGCGGGATCATTGGCGCTAATCACCCCTTGTAGATCAACCAC
The DNA here is from genome assembly GCF_000382145.1 of Psychrobacter lutiphocae DSM 21542. Classification (GTDB taxonomy): domain Bacteria; phylum Pseudomonadota; class Gammaproteobacteria; order Pseudomonadales; family Moraxellaceae; genus Psychrobacter; species Psychrobacter lutiphocae. Next base: position 23,614 of record NZ_KB907660.1, on the reverse strand, counting down.
GGCAATATGTGGTTTATTTAGATCTGCGCTGGTTAAGCTTTTTTCGGTAGGCGTACACGCCTTACTCAGCATAAAAATGACCAGCAACAAAGTACCCAAACTTAATAACCGCGAAAACACCCGCCAGCGTCTTGCCCTACGCTGTTCTTCGATACTGGCCATTAAGGTTTTTTCTAGCAGATGCCACTCTCTACCACCTGTGGTTACAGGTATTAGCTGTGGTATCTGCGCTTGCTTATTGTTTTGCTGATGGTTGTTCCGGTTATTATTCGAATCATTGGGTGATTGGTTATTAGATGATTGATTATCCGGGACCTTATTTGGATCTGGTGGCCAGTTTGACATATAAAATAAAAATCCTACTTAGATATTTTAGATATTATTAGGGACTGTGTTTTGTCTAGGATGACTAAGATAACTAGGGTTACCAAGTCAAAAAACTACCATACATTAATAAAGTACTGTTTGTCAGGGGTATTTCTGTAAAATATTAATGCGGTTTTTTTACTTTAGATACCTATTGAAACAATCTACCTAGCAAACGTCCACTTACTCTAGAAGCTTTAAGGATTGGCTTTGCTACTTATTATCAGTACTTTACTGCTTATTACCAGTACTTTGCTGCCAATAAAGTTGCGTTTCTTTTAGTTTTAGATTGGCAGGTAGTTGCTGAGAGTCTAAGATATGCCAAGATAAGGGCTGCCTACTAGTTACCAAAGCTTTATCTATACTGGCTTGTGAACTGATAAGCCAGTGCCTGCGTGGAAGCTGTTCTACATTATTAGGTAATGCTGTACTAGCAGATGATGCTGTGGATGTAGCCGTATCTGTCACTGTGGGTGATCTAGCTGACGCATTAGTTGTTGCTACATCAGCAGCACACATCAACTGCCACAAATCAGCTAACTGTGGCTGATTGCTACTATAAAACAAAAATTGCTGCGGCTTATGCTCTATACTCTCTACACTCTCTATACTCTCTACCTGCCTACCTCCTGCTGTGGTAGCCATCTTAGTGTTAGCTGTCGTAGCTATTGCTAACTGCATCGAGGCTGGCAGTTGAACCTCTGCGCTGGTGGTTAACCCAATCGCACAATCCCATACTGAGGCACTTGCGACCTCATCCCAGCCAGTTTCTACGCTAAGCTTAAACGCCTCACCCGCTTGCCATCTGCGCCCAAAGTGGCAGCTTTGTGCGGTCATTGCTGAGCCTGCCAGTTGCGTCTCAACATAAGGCCGATTGTCGATAAGCCCTGCCTGCCAATAATAAGAAACCGGCATCAGTTGTGTGAACTGCGCTACCATTGATGCCATCTGTGGGGTGGCAGTTTGTACAATAATTCCAGTTAAATGGTTAACTTGCTGCTGCTTGATTTGATCATATAAGCTTTGTATCAATATTTGCTGTTGCTGCGCACTCCATAAAGCTTGCGGTGATGTGTTTTTATTTTGGTTTTCGTTTTGATTGTAAGCTGAGACTTGATCCAAGCTTGAAGTTATAAAAGATGTTGGCTTTGGCTGGTTGCTCGTTTTTGGATAGCTTGTAGTTTTTGGATACGCCGACAACAACAACCACGCCTGCTGCTGATACCAAACTAAGGCAGCAGAAAGTGGCGTTTTTTTATCCTGTTTTACTGGGGTTATTACTTGAATATGCAGCATATTTTGGCGCTGCTGTATATGAGTGATGCCCAGCACAGCGATGACCAACAGCGGTGGCACAGACAGTAAACGACTAAAAATACCCTTAGGCAATATCCAAGGCAAAGAGGCTAACAACAAGAGCAATAATACGACCAAACTTGGCTTGGCATAAATCCAACCTGCCTGCTGCCAACTGTGTTGCAGCGCAAACAAAGTGTGATGCAGACTGTCTAACAACCAAAATAGCGCAGACCAGAGCTTATCTGCAACCTGTGGATGGTTAGGAAAAGCAGCATAGAGCACCCCTGCCAGTAAGTTAATTGGCACAATAACCCAGCCAAAAAGACCAATGGCAAATAAATTAACCACAAACCCCCACAAAGATACCTGTCCAAACAGCCACAAACTAACTGGTAACAGGGCAATAGACATCCACAGTTGTAACTTAAACAGATCAAAAGCGGCTCGCCTTAAACGCTCCCAGATAAGAAGAGACTCACGACTTGGTGTCACCAACGGCTGCTGACCGCCCTGCTCCCAGCGCAGGCTATATACAACCAACACCGCCACTGCGATAAAGGACAGCCAAAATCCAGCTTGCCATAATACAAATATATCTACCCATACCATGGCTACCGCCAATAACAATAGCACCTTAAATACTGACGCACTGGCCAGTAAATAACGTAACACGCCAACAACCAGTAGCATACAAGCTGTTCTCACTGCTGGCACATCAAAACCTGCGAATAAAGCATAACCAAAAGCGGCAATAACAGAAATAACAAATGCACACTGCCAACGAGGCACCAGCTGATAAAAACTAGGGGCAAAGCGGGTAATCAACATCGTCACCAATCCAGCACATAACATGGCCAAAAACAATACATGAGTACCTGATATGGCCAACAAATGCGAAATACCAGCAAAGCGATATAGGTCTGTCATTTGTGGGCTAATTAAACTGCGATCGCCAGTCAGTAGGCTTAAAGTCACCGCTACTGCATCTGTATCTGCGGTATCTATTGCAACAGCCATCTGTGTGTGTCTTTGTTGGCTATCTTTATCCAGAATCTTTTGGTTGGTATAGCTAAACTCTAGACTACTTTGACTGGCGTTACCTTTTTGACTGGCGTTATTTTGCGCTATATGTGTGGTTGGCGCTTCAAGAAGCTGCAAAAAGTGTTGTCGCAACTCAAAGCGCTGACGGTCTATCCAAAGCTGTAATGAAGATGGGCGCTGTTGCAGTGAGTCAAAGTCAACGGCCAATACTTTGGCCTTAGCAGTAGCATGACGGCTACTAAGCCAGCGATACTCATCAAACTCATCTTCACTATTTTTATCTAGTAGCTCAACAGGACTAAGCTGCAACTGCATCTTTAGCTGCTGATCTGACGCAAAGTCATTGAGCGCCATTAGTTGTGCTTGATAAGCAGAAAGCATGACAGTCATGGTTGCTGGTAGTTGATAATCTGCAATACTGTGCTTTTGTCGAGTACCATCAGAGGCAAGTTTGGTTTTTAGCGCACTGGTATCGACTGCGAGCGGATTATGCTGGCGCTGTTGTTTATCAACGCGTGAAGATGCGCTGTTTTTCGCCGTCACCTTTGTTAGCTCAGTGCTGTTTTTTTGCTCAGTATAGGGCTGAATATCTGACAAAGTAACCAACTGCCGATAGCCTTGTTGCAGTTTTGGTTTAGAAGAGGTGTCGGATTCAAATGCCAAGCGCCTGTCACTTAAGCCCACTGGCCGCACATTGGCTTCCACAAATAGCACTTTGCGTACGGACTGCTCTATGGCGACCATGCGCTGCGCGGTACTATTGATTAGCACTGCCAGCCAAAATATAGCCAGCATTGCCAATCGATATAACCCAAACAATAATTTTCTAGAGCGCTGCTGACTAGATAACGGCTGACTAAAGCGCCTTTTATCAAGCCAGCGAAAAGCATAAGGCAACAACCACAACAGCACCCAGCCCGCCAGTAGCCAATATGCTGCCAATTGCCAGCGCTCACCGCTAACACCTAGACTAATAGCTGTCAGTTGCATTGGCGTTAGCTGTAAGACGGCTAACACGATTGCGAGTGCCACGCTCCCTGCTAGCCAAATCAAATCATTATCCTTAATGATTGTTGTTTATATCATTGTTGCTTATACACCACTCTCAACATGCATAGTTGGGAATATTAATAATTGGTTTATTAGCTGTGTCTTTAGCTTATTTGTTGCAATATATTAAAACGGAGGGCAAGTCCCCCTTTCTCAAAGGGAGATTTAGGGGGATTTTGCGATACTTATTAAAAATCCATCCCCAGCCCTGAGAAGCGTTAATAAAAGCTCTGGGGGAGCTTTTTAGCTTCGAAAGAGTCAAGCTGTACTTGGCTAAAGGAAAAGGAAGGGAGTCAACCCTATCATAAGCCACCGCCTACATTCTAAGTTGAGATTGGCGTTATTTATATGGTTGTTATTTATATGGTTGTTATTAATAAGATAGCGGTTAATAAAAAACTCTAATCAAGAAAATCTTCCCATTTTCCATTTTTTAATAGCATCTGCCGATCTGCCATCGCAGCCAAGCTCCTATCATGAGTCACCATTAACAGTGCTGTTTGCATCGTATCTTGTAGCTCGGCCAACAACGTAAAAATACTTTGTGCATTGTCATAATCTAAGTTACCAGTTGGCTCGTCCGCCAAGACCAGTGACGGCTTGGTCACCAAAGCACGCGCAATAGCGACCCGCTGGCGCTCACCACCTGAAAGCTCGCCTGGACGATGCTCCAAGCGATGTCCAAGCCCTACTCTTTCAAGCAAAGCCACAGCCTCATGTCGTGCTTGCTTTATTGGCACATCTTTGCGCAATAGCAACGGCATTGCTACATTTTCAATAGCGGTAAACTCTGGCAATAGATGATGAAACTGATAAATAAAGCCCAAATGCTGATTGCGCATATTGCCACGCTCAGTTTCATTCATCTGATTAAGGCACTGCCCATGTAACCATACCTCTCCAGAGGTTGGCACATCCAGCCCACCAAGCAAATGTAGCAAGGTGCTTTTTCCTGACCCGCTGGTACCGACAATAGCAATGCGCTCGCCAGCACGAACGGTTAAATCAAGTCCAGTTAATACTTGCGTACGAATACTACCTTCATCATATATTTTATTGATATTTTTGGCGACTAAAATTTCTGACATACTGTTTTCTCAATGACATACTCAAGATTAAGTTTTTGCTATTGGTATTTGTTGCTGAGTTTAACGCTTATCAATTACTCATAGCGCAGTGTCTATCGCTTACTCATAGCGTAGTGTCTGTGCTGGCTGAATGCTTGCGGCACGCCTTGCTGGATAAATGGTTGCCAAAAAGCTTAGTGCAAATGAAGTACTGGTAATAATCAACACATCCATCCAGCGTAGCTGCGTTGGCAGATAGTTGATGAAGTAGGCATCAAACAGGTGTAGACTAAACATCTGATTAATCCATCCCAGCAGATCCCCTACGGTCAATGCTAATACCACACCCAAGATAGTTCCAGCTACTGTACCAATGACCCCAATTACCAGACCTTGCACCATAAACACTTGGGTAATCAACTTAGGCGAAGCGCCAAAAGTTTTTAAAATAGCAATATCCGCCTTTTTATCAGTAACCAACATCACCAAGCTTGAGACAATATTAAAGGCTGCAACAATAATAATTAAAAATAGCAATAATCCCACCATGGCTTTTTCCATCTGAATGGCACCAAATAAATTACCATGAGTGCGTGTCCAATCACTAGGATAAAGTAAACTTGGCTCAATATTGGCCGCCCGCTGTGCTACCTGTGGTGCCAAAAAGATATTGTCAAGTTTCATACGAATACCTTGCGCACCCTTGGGAAGACGTAATAAGGTTGCTGCATCGCCCATCGGGATAAAGGCCACTAGATTATCTACTTCACGACTAATGTTATACACCCCTGTCAAGGTGAAGCGCTTAAAGCGTGGAATAACTCCGGCTGGTGATGGCGATGCCTCTGGTAACACCAGGGTAACCTTATCACCCACCTTTAGTCCCATGGCCTCAACCATACTTTGACCTAGCACAATACCAAACTCACCATCTTTCAACGAGTCGATACTACCCTCAACCATGTGATCATTAATAATAGACACATTTTTTTCATAATCAGGTTCAATGCCCGATACCATAATACCTGCCACCTGCCCATTAGAAGTCAGCATTCCTTGTAGCTCAATAAAAGGGGCAACCGCCACCACTTCTGGATCTTGCGAAATCCTATCAGCCAAACCTTGCCACTCAGGAATAATCTCAGTTGAACTGACACTCGCTTGCGGTACCATCCCCAAGATTCGAGATTTAAGCTCACGATCAAAGCCATTCATGACCGACAGCACCGTAATTAATACGGCGACCCCCAAGGTCAATCCAACCATAGAAATCAGTGAGATTAATGAAATAAAGCGGTTACTTCGCTCAGCGCGGGTATAACGCAATCCTAAAAATAAGGCTAACGGACGAAACATAATTTAGGCTCTTAACCAATCTGCTCAATAGCTATTCTGCTTTGTTATTTATTGCTATCTTCTTTTATAGTATAGACTATTTATTTGACAGTCTATTTAGCTATTTATATTAAAAGATATTAAAAAAAGAGACATAAAACAGAATAACCAGTCACGATAAGTTGAAAAAATAATGAATAATAAAGGGCATAGTTTGACACAAAACAACCTATCTTGGCTATGCCAGATTAATAACTTTTAATTACAGTCATCAATCAACAGACTAAGATGACGCTAGATTTAAAGATAACCTAGGCTTAGAACTTGCATTTCATTAACTAGTCCCTATTAAGTTAAGTATAGTAACTAAGTTAAGTATAGTAACAAACTCTAACCGTCATTTATTATTTTAATTTTGTTAGACGTTTTAAGTTAGTTTCCTCACTCTCAACTCTTGGTGTAGGCTGTGGCTTTAACCCAGCATCTTTAAATGACAAGCTATATTTTGCTGGGCTAAAAGTACCCGTTTACATTGAATTCGAATAAGTTGAGAACAGGGGTTTAGTTATAGGCTTTTAGGCGTTCATACTGCCATTTTAAAGCCAACAGCCGTTTTTAAAGCTAAAGCCAACAACCTTTTTAAGCCAACCATTACAAAAAGTACAGACACTATGAGCACTCAAGTTTACAAATACAGTCAAGCCTTGCGACCAACCATCATAAATTTAAGCGCCGAGCAAACCGCTGGTCATGGCGACCACTGGCGTATTTTAACCGAACAGATAGAAGAAGACGTACCCAACTGGCTAAAAAAGTCTATCGACAATGCCACCATCGCAGCTGGCCTTCACCCTACCCTCAGTAAAGAAGGCTTATCGCACCTACTACTTTCTTGCAATGATATGTGTCATGTCAACCAAGTATTGGCACTCAAAGATGGCAAGCCACAAAACTTCATCAATGCCTTTCCTTGTGTCAACAGCCCTTACGGTCTCAACTGTAAGATTGACCGCATCATCGCCAATGACGATACTCAAGATGCAGTACTACGCCTAATCAGCGCTGATGGTAGTATCATTTATGCTTATGATCAAATGTACACCGTCAACCGTGAGTTATACCGCCAAGACCAATCCTACTTTGTCAACTTTAGTGCTTGGGCGTACGCCATTCAGCTTAGTGACCAAGATGAAGTGGTACGTGTCGAAGATCCAGAAGCCATCCGCTATCATCGTGCTTATAATGACATTGTTGCCAAAAACAACGGTGTTATTCCAACAGACCTAGATCAGCAAATTGAACAGTGGCAACCGACCTCAGATGAGGCGCTTGAGCCAGTAGAAATCAAACTTGGCAATATGTGCGCCTACCTATTTGGTGAGACGCTAGGACAAGAAGACGAGGCTTGGTGCCAAGGTCAAGTATTGGGCAAACAACAACAAACTTTATACGAGCGTGACCTTACCGTCTTTGACGTAGCTATCTTACGTGAGCCAGATGCCGACCCTTTTGTGGTACGTATCGCCACGCCTACCACTGACGATACCCGTCAAATTATCGTCAATGACTATATCCAAGCCAATATCTGGCTACAAGCTGCTATTTACTATGAAAACCAAACCGAAGACTAAGACGACTCACTAAGGCAACTGCGACTATCAGAAAGTTGAAATAGTCCAGAAAGTTGAAATAGTCGAAGGTCATATCCTATAAGTGCTTCGTTGTTTTTATTAGTGTTTATTGATATTTTATTAGTGTTTATTGATACAAGTTTAGGGTGTGGTTGGTGAGCATAAAAGCGGATAATTCACTTTTGTAAAACTAACCCACCTGACAGACGTTAACAACATTTGACAAAAATAGTTGACTTTTTTGCAAAAATGCCAAATACACGGTTTACAATGCCTATAAGTTCAAGGTAAGATTAATAAACTTCTCAAGAATGCAAGCAGTAAACTCGTCTCCAGCTTTATTTGCTGTCGCTCAGCTTTTAATTTGTTGCTATTTAGTTTGCTGTCTTCATATCAGTGTGTCTATGAACGTCTCAACCCTAAATCAAGCACGAGCTTCTATCACTCACGCCAGTGTTATTGCCACTCCGAAAACAATAACACCTACGACACTGACCCCTGCCAGCCCAAAAAGCGCTCTTAACAATAGCACAGAGAACACAAGTCCGGTCAAAAATACAGTCAATAAAATGATGGCAACTGATATACTAACAAGCACAGCAGTAACAAGCCCGTCTCTCATTGCGCCGCAAACAGGTTCTACTAGCACTACTTCTACTATTAATAACCACACGCAAAGTAGTAACCACACGCAAACATCGAGAGATAAGCCGACGCCACAAGCTCAAGGCATAACGGCAAAAGACACCGCAGCTCAAGTTTCCCAACAAGCTATGTCTCAAATCAGCCCTCAAACTGCCAGCCAAGCTACGTCACAAATTACTTCAGAAGCTGAAGCTACGAAGCAAAGTGCGGTGCAAACCAGCAATGCCAATGCTCATAGCCAGACTCAGACTCACCCTCACCCCAAATATCAGTATCAGCCTGATGCGCAACAGCAAAATACAGCGCAAACAAAGCAAGGGATTGTGATTGGCTTTGACTTTCTAGGGATTAGCTTTTTTATTAGTGGTATGTTGTTGATGTTCTACTTTTTGCACTTAGCTTAAAAACCGCTGGACATAAAAAAAGCGCCTGCAATTAATACAAACGCCGATTACGATTAGAGTTGTTAAAAACAAAACTGGCATAAGACCAACATTAGTCTTTAGCTTAGCCTTGCTCAGTCATTTCATAAATCTGTTTAAACAGCGCTTTTTGCTCAGGGCTTGGCTTAGCAGTCTGTAATGCCATCACCTGGCTCATATCACCTTCGATACGAATTTTTCCCGACATAAAGGCATTCATTGCTTCGTTCATATTCCCCTTTAAAGCAACCAACTTTAAGGTTTCTTCATCGATAACAATGGTGGTGTCTGCATCAGTTGTGCCACGTTTGAGCACACCTTCTGCTAAATAGGCTTGTACATCCTCACCATTTGTGGTGTCAGTGACATTTAAGTTTAGTTTCACGTTTGCTAAGGCAGGTGGTAAATTTAATTCACCTGCTTCTTGAGTTAAGCGATCTACTTCAGCAAACCAGTCATCAGTCAAAAAAATTGCCATAAAATATTCCTGTTATTATCAAAATCGTTAAATTTTAAAAGTTATCAAAATAACTCATAAAAAATAGAGTTGTTGTAAAAATAAGGTTAAAATACACCTGTCATAATCAAAATCACGCAACAGTCCGTAACATTTAGGCACAATTGTAGCCAGTAAAAACAATTGTAGCCAGTAAAAACAATTGTAGCCAGTAAAAACAATTGTAGCCAGTAAAAACAGTAGTAGCCAGTAAAAACAGTAGGCAATAAATACAATAGGCAATAAATACAATGGCCAGCAAAAAATAGTAGCAATGCGACTGTAACAGCGATCCTTTGGGAATGAAGCTTAGATTGTAGCAAAAAAACAACCTATACAAACAACCTATACTGAGAGTTTTTGACTTTATGAGTCATTTTATTATGACCACATCTATCTGATAGGTAGTTAAGCACGATAGCACAGAAACTACTTTAGGTCACTTGATACTTGAATTAACCTATAAAAGGTTATCCTTACTATTTTTACGGATTTTTTTTTAATTTTGACTGTTTCGTCAGATGATATTTTGTATCCTATGCGTTACAATAGCTTTATATTTAGATTACATCAGGTATAAAAGCCAAACGATTGATAGCAAGAAAGTGATTTTAACCTATCATGAGTGAGCCATTATTAACTTCATTCGCTGTTTATTTCCGAAACAAGGTTGGTTTGTTCCATTGCCTTACTTCTAAGAATCAAGTTTTTCGGCTCTACTTTGGTAAAAAACCTCCGATACTTAAGGCTGTAAAGGAAATATTCCAATGAGTATAAATAACACAGCAGTCTCTCCAGTAGATCGTGATTACGAAATCACAATTGTGAGATATTTCACAATCATGGCGATCGTCTGGGGGATTATAGGCATGGGTCTTGGGGTGTTCATCGCCTCACAACTAGCTTGGCCTGACCTAAACTTTGATATTCCATGGCTGACATTTAGCCGTTTAAGACCGCTTCACACGAACGCGGTTATTTTTGCGTTTGGTGGATCTGCACTATTTGCAACCTCCTATTACATCGTACAACGCACTTGTAAGACTCGCCTGTTTGCCCCTTATCTAGCTTGGTTTACCTTCTGGGGTTGGCAAGCCGTTATTGTTGCGGCCGTCATTACCCTACCTTTGGGTATCACTACCTCAAAAGAGTATGCTGAGCTTGAATGGCCAATCGACATTATGATTGCGGTTGTTTGGGTATCTTATGCCATTGTTTTCTTTGGTACTTTGATTAAGCGTAAGACGTCACATATCTATGTTGCTAACTGGTTCTTCTCAGCATTTATTATTACGATTGCCCTATTGCACATCGTAAACAGCTTAGCCATTCCAGTTGGCCTATTTAAGTCTTACTCACTATTTGGTGGTGCCACAGACGCTATGGTTCAGTGGTGGTATGGTCACAACGCGGTTGGTTTCTACTTAACTGCGGCCTTCTTGGGCATGATGTACTACTTCGTGCCGGTACAAATTGGTCGTCCAATTTACTCATATCGCTTATCAATCGTTCACTTCTGGGCATTGATTGCGTCATATATGTGGGCCGGTGGACACCACTTACACTACTCTGCACTACCAGACTGGACTCAGTCTTTAGCCATGGTATTCTCTATTGTCCTATTCGCACCCTCATGGGGCGGTATGATTAACGGTGTACTAACGCTATCAGGTAGCTGGGATAAATTACGTACTGACCCTATCATTCGTTTCTTGATCGTTGCCTTGTCGTTCTACGCCATGTCAACCTTTGAAGGTCCAATGATGTCAATTAAAACTGTGAATGCGTTATCGCATAATACAGACTGGACAGTTGGTCACGTTCACTCAGGTGCTTTAGGTTGGGTAGGCTTGATCACTATGGGCTCATTATATGTACTGATTCCACGTATATATAACAAACCAAAAATGTATTCTATTAGCTTAATTAATACTCACTTCTGGCTTGCGACTGCTGGTACTATCTTCTACATCGTTTCTATGTGGATCTCAGGTATTGGTCAGGGCATGATGTGGCGTCAAACAAACCCAGACGGTACACTAGCTTATAACTTCATTGAAACAGTGACGTTCTCGCATTATCCATATATCGGACGTGCCTTCGGTGGCTTATTGTATGTTGGTGGTATGGTTGTTATGGCTTATAACGCTTATAAGACCATCAAAATGCCAAGCATTCGTGCGGTTGAAGAAGTTGAACCAATCACACCAAGCCCTATCGTCAATGATGACGAAGACACTCAGCCTGTTAACGTGTAAACCAGCAATCGCTTAAGGAGATATCATGGCAGGTACAGCTCATGAAATAATTGAAAAAAACACAGGCTTGCTGGTCATCTTTATTGTGATTGCAATTAGCTTTGCAACCTTAGTAGAGATTGTTCCATTGATTTTTGATACCAAGCCTGGAGAGGAAGGTGGTGTTAACCAACCTCTTCCGACTATGGAACCATGGACGCCACTTGAATTTGAAGGACGTGATATTTATATCCGTGAAGGCTGTCATGTGTGCCACACCCAAATGATTCGCCCATTGCGTGCAGAAGTTGAACGCTATGGACCTTACTCACGTGCTGCTGAATCCACCTGGGATCACCCCTTCTTATGGGGCTCAAAACGTACAGGTCCAGATTTAGCTCGTGTTGGTGGTCGCTACTCTGACGACTGGCAGAAAAAGCACTTAATCGAGCCACGCTCATTAGTGCCTGAATCTGTTATGCCAGGCTTCCCATGGCTAGCAGAGCGTGAAGTAGATGGCAGCAAAGTGCAGGCTAAGATGCGCTTATTCCGTGATCGTTTCGGTCTGCCTTATACCGAAGAAGACATTGAAAGCGCACCAGACCAAGTATTAGGTGCCACAGAGCTTGATGCCCTAGTTGCTTACCTACAACAGCTTGGTACGGCGATGGAGGGTCAACGCTAATGAGTATCAGTGACCTACAAATTTTTGCAACTGTGGCAGCTTTTGTTGCCTTCATTAGCCTTGCATGGTGGGCGTATTCCCCTAAGAACAAGAAGCGCTTTGAAGAAGATGCACAGCTTGCGTTGGATGACGATCTGATTAGATCGTCAACCACTCATTCACGCAATAAGGATAAAAGATGAGTATATTTTGGAGTTCATGGATCACCATCTTAACTCTAGCCTGCTGGTTAGGTATTCTTGGTCTGCTGCTTTTTGTACTGCGTAACAAACCAGATCTTGCAGAAGATGGTACCACTGGCCACACTTATGATGATGTCATTCAAGAATATGACAAGCCGTTACCAAAATGGTGGTTAGTCATTTTCTTCGGTACAATTGTTTGGGCCATTGTCTATTTCATTTTATTCCCAGCGTTAATGCCACATGCTTTTAGTGGTGTTGCGACAGTTGAAGTCGATGGTGAAACTGTACCTTGGAGCTCAGCCAACGAGCTATACAGTGATCTTGAGAAGAACAATAACGTGTTTATTGAAAACTTCCAAACCAATCTACTGCCAAACCCTGAAGCCGCCAAGCAGTTGGCAACCTTAGCCAGCTTACAAGCTCAAGAGCCAGCTAAATCACAACGGTCAAGCGAGTTAAGCGGTCAGATTACTGAGCAAGTTAAAACATTAGCCCCTTACATTAAGGAGCTATCTAATAACCCTGAAGCTTTAATGGTCGGTGAGCGTTTGTTCTTACAAAACTGTGCCTTATGTCACGGCTCAACCGCACAAGGTGCCCCAGGTTATCCGAACTTAACTGACAATGATTGGTTACATGGCGGTGAACCTGAGAATATCTTGGTAACCATTCATGATGGTCGCCACACCAATTTAGACCCAGAGCTACCATTGCCAATGCCAGCACAACGTGATGATATCGGTGAGCAAGGTGTGCGTGCCGCTGCTGAGTATGTACTGTCTATTTCAAAAAACCAAGAAGAGTCTGAAGTAGACCCAATCTTGGCTGCTGAAGGTAAAGCCATCTATGATGAAAAATGCTTTATCTGTCATGGCTCAGACGCCAAAGGTATGATTGAGACAGGTGCACCAAACTTAACAGATGGTATCTGGTTATTCGGTGGTGACCGCGCAACCATCCAAGAGACTATCCGTCATGGTCGTGCTGGTGTGATGCCTGAATGGGAAACTAAGCTAGGTAATGAGCGTATCATGCTGCTTGCTTCTTATGTGTATTCATTATCACACAATGCAGTGGTTGAGAGTGATGCGGTGCAAGCACCCTAATCACTTTAACTATTCATTACCTTAATTACTAGTCACCTTAATTATAGTCGAATAATTAGAGTCGAATAATTAGAGTCGAATAATTAGAGTGAAAAGCCAAACAAAAAAGGGCTGTTTTATACAGCCCTTTTTTGTTTTTTCTGTTTAGGCGTGTCTTCAATTGGTGCAATATTTAGATAGGCTAAAAATAGCTAACCGTTCCTGCGAAGGTGACTGTCCAACACGCCCTAGTAAAATCGCTAAATAATCTCAAAAATGTTAAAATAATACCTAAACCTTTTGGGCAGTCCAACGCGTAACACGCCGTTGTTGAACACTCTTGCCAGCATAATGATTCTAACAACTTTAGAGGTACATTTATGTCAGCCCCCTCCCCTCATAAAATTCCAGTCCATGAGGTAGATGCAACCAAAAAACGCATTCACCCAAGATTTACCAGTGGCTTTTATCAGCGCATACGTTTGTTTAGTATGTATTTTTTGATGCTGTTATTTTTAGTCTTACCTTGGATACGCTATGACGGCCGCCAAGCCATCTGGTTTGATGTACCTAGCCAGCATTATTATGTATTTGGCTTAACCTTATTTCCACAAGACTTTTTCTTTGTGGCATCCTTTTTTATTATTGCTGCTTTTACCTTATTTATGGTTACCGTCTATGCTGGACGTGTCTGGTGTGGCTATGCCTGTCCACAGACCATCTGGACCCACCTGTTTCAGCATGTCGAAAAGTGGGTAATTGGTGATAGAAACAAACGCATCAAATTTGATAAACAACCTTTCAATGCTGAAAAAGTGATTAAAAAGCTGATTATTTATACCATCTGGTTTTTGATGGCATTAATTACCGCCAGTACCTTTGTCAGTTATGTGGCTGGTACTGACTTTTTATACGGTAGTTGGCAGTTCATCGGTGGTATCCCCTTTCCTGACTGGCCAAAATGGGTATGGGTTGCGATGTTTATTTTCACCTTTGCGACCTATGCTAACGCCGCTTATATGCGTGAATTCATGTGTATTCACATCTGTCCTTATGGCCGCTTCCAAAGTGTGATGTTTGACAAAGATACGCTAATTGTGTCTTACGATTATAACCGGGGTGAGCCACGTGGTCCGCGCAAAAAAGGCACCCATCCTGACAATCTAGGCGACTGTATCCAGTGTTCATTATGTGTGCAAGTATGCCCAACTGGTATCGATATTCGTGATGGTCTGCAAGTGGAATGTATTCAGTGTGCCGCCTGTCTCGATGCCTGTAACGAGGTGATGGATAAAGTTGGATACCCACGTGGATTGATCCGCTATACCACAGAGCGTCAACTGGTTGAAAACGAAAAGAGCCGCTATCTTCGTCCAAGACTGGCCGCTTATGTACTGGTTCTCAGTGTGCTTATTGGGGTGGTGGTCTATGCGCTGTTTGACCGTGTACCACTACAAATCGATGTGCGTGGAGATCGTAACCAATTATCTTCAACTAACGCTGAAGGGATGATCGTCAATAGCTATATCATTAAAGTCACAAACAAAACCCAGCAACATCAAGAATATGTACTCTCTATCACCGCTCCTGAAGGTTTAAGTCTGCGTACTCGTCTCAAAACCTTACCTCTTGAGGCAGGTCGCAGCTATGATCTGCCAGTGAGCGTGGTGGGAGATCCAAAAGTAGTGGGTAAAGGTGAAATACCCGTCACCTTTAATGTAGACAGTATTGACGGTACTTATCATGCGTCAAGATCTAACGTATTTAACTCAAACTAGTCCGCTATACAATAGACTTAGACTTAGACTTAGACTTAGATTTGAATTTGTATTAAATACAGACAAAAGCGTGATATTCTTTTTATAAAACAGAGCCTGTTTATAAAACCAAGCCCGTTTGTAAAACCAAGCCAGTTTATCACTTAGATTTGAGGTAAACTGGCCATTATTTTGCTCCTCTCCATTTGCATCATTTAAGGTATGTCATGAAAAATTCAAAATCAACCACCAACTTTGGTCACCAAGACACTCAGCCTTGGTACAAAAACTATATGGTTATGGTCTTTGTCATCGGCCTACCCTTGTTCGTGGTGGTTGCTTGTATCTGGTTTGTATTTTATTCGGTACAAATCAAAGATACTGTGGTTCGTGATGACTGGTATATGGATGGCAAAACCTTGTACCAAGACGTCTCACGTGACAAGCTGGCGCATGACTTGGGCTTAAGCGGTGATATGCTGTTTAAGAAAGATGGGCAAGTCATCTTCAGTCTAAACTATCCTGAAGACAGCCTTGAAGCTGGAAAGCTACATAACGGCATGCCTGTTGAATACCCAGAACAGCTTAGTCTGTCAATCTCTCATGCCACTGATATCAAAAAAGATAGGGACGCCACCTTAACCCACAATGGCGGTAATCAATATATGGCACAAGTTGAATTAGATCCCTTAGAGTCGAAATATTATGTGGAAGTCAGCAATGAGGGCGAAGTCAACTGGCGTTTAAAAGAAACTGCGCAACTGCCACAAGCTGAAATCCATTTGCAGCCCTTACAGTTGTTTGATAAGAAATAAGAAATAACAAATAAAAAACAACAGACATAAATATCATTTAAAAAAGAAGCGCCATGACAAAACTCATGGCGCTTCTTTTTTTTGCAGTTAGATGATTATTTATCATCAATATAGTCAAAGAAATCTAAAAGGGTTACAAGGCAACCGAGCGCAAGTACTACAAATGTAGGCTTAGCGAGGTTAACAACGTAACCGTTTAGTATTTCGCTGACTATAAATAAACAGCTAGTCAATCACAGGATTGATTACCGGTATCTTCTTCGATTGAGTGACGCTAGATTTATCAAATGGCTTAATCTCAGGGTCAGTGGGCAGTCCAATATCGGCCAACTCATCAGCAACACCCACTTGAATATGATGCCCTTCAAAATCTCGCTTTGAGTCATCACGCTGCAGGCTCAAGCTTTCAAAATCAAACAACTCTCTATCGGCCAACTGTGACGGTGCCACATTTTGCATCGCCTTAAAAATAGATGCCAATCGCTGAGGATGCGCATCATCCCACTCACGCAGCATATCTTCTACCATCGCACGTTGTAGATTTTCTTGACTGCCGCATAAGTTACACGGAATAATTGGGAACTCTTTGTAACGTGCGTATTTGATAATGTCTTTTTCTTCCACATAGGCCAACGGACGAATCAAAATATTTTGCTTATCGTCGCTAAGCAGCTTTGGTGGCATCGCCTTGAGCGTCCCACCATGAAATAGATTTAAGAAAAAAGTGGCCAAAATATCATCACGATGATGACCTAGCGCAATCTTGGTTGCCCCAATCTGTTTGGCAAATCCATACAAGGAACCACGGCGCAAACGTGAGCAGGCAGAGCAATACGTCTTACCTTCAGGCACCACACTTTTTACCACGCTATAAGTATCTTTTTCCAAAATATAATGCGGTATGCCCTGCTCTTGCAGATAATTTGGCAGTACTTCTTCTGGATAGCCTGGCTGCTTTTGATCGAGATTAACCGCTACCACATCGAAGTTAATCGGTGCAATACGCTTTAAAAACAGCAAGATATCAAGCAAGGTATAGCTGTCTTTACCACCAGACACACAGACCATAATCACATCACCCTCTTCAATCATATTGAAGTCTTTAATGGCGTGAGATACCTGTTTACGCAGTTTTTTTTGTAGTTTTTTAAAACGGGCAGACTTTACGCCTTTGTGTTCTATTGACTGTTGCGTAGTGTCTAAGTCTTGCGCCTCTGTGGCAAGATTGGCATTGTCGCTATTAAGCTGATCGTCTTGAGTAGACGGCATTGTGCTGTTGTTCATTTCTGCCGGATTAAAAACTTGCGGTTTGGATAAATTGGTTTGCATAATCATTCGCTATGTTATGGCTTGAAATATTAGTGAATTATAACAAATTGCTGGTTTTTTAGCTTGTATTGTCGTTAGACCTATAAATTTTAATAAATGTTTTTATGGAAGATTAACTCTATCTTTTTATTTTTTATACTATAATTACCGATAAAGTTAGAAATCTTTATTCACACTAATAAGCCATTGTAAATTATCTCTAGAATAAAACCCTTCCATATTACTATCAATATTTAAGTAACTGACATTTAGGTGTGGTACAAAGCCCTTATAGTTCAGCCTGTTATGCCAAACCTCACCCTGCACACGGTATTCATTATCTTTACGCACAAAGTCATAAACGATGGTACCTGGGGCATCAAACTCACGTTTGTGATAACTTAAACTAAACCGTGTACCTACCCCATTAGCAAATATTTTGGTACTACCTAATGACACACCATGCCGTGTCGATGACTTCTCTGCACTATTTAGCTTATCATCACTAAAGCTTAGCCCACCATAAACTAGCCACACTGGTGATACTGAATACATCAACGTACCCGTAGCACTTAGCAAATGCCCATCATAACTTTTAGCAATCGCCTCATCGGCATAATCTTTCTGGTTATAACCCCATGCTAAAGCGTTACTGAAATTGGCATTTAAACGTTGGCTACTGAAGATTTGCAGCCCTGTGATAGTATTATATTTGCTACCCTCTAACCAGTTTTGCTCAGCAAATGGCAATATAGTAATACTACGGTTAATATCTTGATATTTATAACCTGCTTTTAATCGAATACTTTGCTCGTTATAGTCCCGATTGTCCCAATAATGTACCCCGTCAGTAGACAACTCCATACTCATAAAATGATTGCCATTTATGTTGAGATCTCGGTTAGCCCCTATCCCATAACGTATACCATGGGCACTTTTAGGTAAGCTGTCATCTGTTTTCGTCCACTGTTTGCCATTCCAATCTATCACTTTTGCACTGGCAGCATTATTGACATTATCATTGGCTTCATAATGAAATGTCACATCAGGTTGCCAAGCTTGGCGTTTATCAATTTGCTGTAAATAGTACTCTGCTGTTTGCCGCATCTGCGGATTAAGATACGGTTTAGCCGTGGCTATTTCAGTTTTGGCTTGGTTATATTGTTTGTTCTCAAACAACATGACTCCTAAATCAAAGCGTGGATAATGTAAGCTGGCATCGGTATCGACAACTTTTTGATACTCAGCAATGGCTAAATGGTGTTGTCTTTGTGAGCGGTACCACGCCCCTTTTGCATAATGATATAACAGCGCATCATAATTGGGTTGTTCGATGTAGTCTTCAAGCAGTGTTGCTAATGCTGGCCAGTTGTGCGCTTTTATGGCCTCAGTGATGCTTGCCTCCAACGCACTGGTTCTTGGAGCGTTACCCTCAAACGAACTTGTCATCTGTTGATTATCTTTGCTAGTTTGTATTTGTGTCGGTGGTGCAACTTGTGTAGGGCTGACTGTATTGGCTATTGTATCTAATGGCGAGTGAAAAGATACAGGCTCTTTTATTTCAGGATCTTTGAGGATGTTTGACTCTGACGCAGTGGACTGGGCAAAAGTGCTTACCGCTACAAATAACATGCTGCCACATAATATAAAATGCCTTATGTAATTGTTGGTTATGAAATAGAATCTAAGCCCAGACATATATATTCAACCTGTTACGCAAGATAATGTATTGATTGTTTCTCATGGTGTTGCTCTATGGGTGCATCGTCAGACCCATCGGAATAGGCAGATAGGTATACTAATTTGAAAAAGACCATGACGTATCTTCATTTACTATTTATTAGCTAAAAGTTGACGCTATAACAAAAAACCATCTGAGGTTTACTGCCCCAGATGGTTTTTTAATTAGGCATAGCTATGCGTTTGCAAAGGCTTTTAGCATAGCTTATTTTTTAGTACCACTGAATACGACATCAATGTTAGTGCCTGTGTTTTCCATATCGATAAAGCCTGCAATTTCTTTAGCTTGATCACCGAAAAAGCCAAGCTGATAGCTGCCTTTTTTATCATTTTGCACAGCGTCCCCAATAATGCCAGAACCTTCTATCTTTTGCCCGTCTAAGATACTACTATGGTGTATCTTAGCAATATCGGCTTGTTTGAGTTGAATGTTATTTAAACGATCTGCTCCGATAATCTCACCAGAACCTTTTTTCTGTTCAAAGTCAACATTATAGGACAAGCTGCCTATGGTATAAGCAGGCGATTTGGATTGAGCGTCTGTTTGGTTTCGTGTCCACGCCACACCAGTATAATTGGCACTTCCTTTTGTGGGTAGTGTTTTACTCATTTCCCCTTTTAGCAACAAGTTATCACAATTTGTTGTACAGCGAGCAAAATCCTCGATTTTTTGGTTATTTATAGTGTGTGACAATGGCTCAAGTACACCAACAATAGAATATTGTTGCTGGTAGAGATACGCTTTTCTATCAGCTTCTACCTTAGCAGTTTGCGGTTTTCCATCTTTAGTGTGGTCAATATTAAATTTTTCCTGAATATTGGTAACTGTTACTGTAGGAGCTAACAAGGTATTGTTTGCTCCTAAGTCTTTTAGGTCAACTTTATCATTTGAACGATAAGTTTTATCGCCTATGCTGATTTGATAGTCTTTTAGTTGTAGGTTGTCTTTTACGCCTAATTCCGTTTTAGCAATGACTGCAACGTTAGAAGCTGCTTGTTGTTGTAAACCTTGAGTATCAAGAGGCTTTGATACTAATGGTGTTTCTGTTAGGCTTTCGATAAAGCGGTTTGTGCCGCCACTGCTACTACAAGCACTCAGTGTTGCCACGATTGACATTAGGGGCAATGTTAATATAAGTTTTTTATGCATTTAGTATCTCCTGAAAAAAAACTATTAAATATGAGTAATGCAATTTAAATTAATAGCGCATATTTATTTTGGCTAATCCTAAGTTAACTTCTACATTAATTCTAAATTTTATCTAACAGTATTCTTTACTTTTGTAAGCTAGTGCCGAGTTATTGTTATGTTATAACCTTATTATATATTAGGTATTTAAGTTTAACAATATTGTAATAAATTTAGATGATTAAGAAGGTCAAAAGTTATAGAGTTTAATTATGATTGACATAGTGTAGTAGGCTAATGCTCTAACTCACCTTATTGTCTAAGTCTATGGTCAGTAAAATTGAAAAAGTCATAGAGCTAAAGGAAGCAAAATAGTGTATCAATTTAGTCTAGTCGTCATACTTTGCGTTTACGTTTGATCCACGTCATGAGCAAGTAATACCAAATCTAAAAATTAAGCTATCGAGGAAAACGAGTGCAAACGCTACATATAGTAGGTTCAACGAGTTTGACAAAGATAGGTTTTTTTTAGAAAAGGTATAAGTAGATAAGTACTGCTTTTCCGTTGCGCTAAACAAGTTCCATGCTTACGTAGTCAATAGGATTCAGGTCTAGACTGTAAGGTAAAAATAAAATGCCTTACTCAAACTGCTGACTTTACTCAGGAACAGTCGTCTTAATTCAGCATCTGATTTAGGATAGCTTTGTATTTTTTGCGTGATACCAATACGTTTTAATAAGTTTAAAAAAAACGCCCTCAAATGAAGGCGTTTTTTGTGTTGTTTAACAGTGTTAGGTATGGGGGTTAGATGACGACCTTAGTAATATCTGCATCTACATATACATATCTTGGTGCAGTATCGAACATCGTTGAATGTGTGGCATATTGATTGTACGTAGTATCATCAATAGTCACACTACCACTAGGTATTAACTTAGCGTAGCCACCATTAATTTGAACTTTATCAGAAGCATCCCCATTTACATAGATGGCATTAGCAGGTTCACTAGCCATTTGAGCTCTGCCAATAATGAAGGTATTGGCGTCATTAGCACCATTAGCACCTAAATCCACCTTTTCAATACTTACTAAATTAGAGGCATTAACGGTATGGTCTTTACCTAATACATTTAATGTATCAGTACCAGCACCACCGTTAATTGTACCGCCACTGAAGTTAGTAATACTCATTGCATCAGCGATAACATCGCCAATAGAGATGACATCATCTTGAGCACTTAGGTTAACGGTACCACCTGACATATTATCAAGATTCATTAAGTCATTAGCGCCTAAATTAACGGTACCGCCACTCATTGTAGTAATGTTGACAGTATCAACATCTGTATCATTACCAGTATTGATGGTGCCTTTGTTTAAAGTACCTAAATTAAGCGTGTCTGATCCAATACCTAGATCAATACTTGGTGAGTAAAGACCCTCGCCCATAACTGTTAATTTAATAGTATCATCACCAGCACCCATATCAATAGTAGAACCGTTATTCAAACCACGAGCAGTCAACGTATCATCACCACCGCCTAAATTTACTTTTGCTCCACTTTGAACGTATTCGCTAACAGTAATAGTATCCTGTCCTAAACCACCAATAATACTACCTGTAACAAGTTTAATCTCAACGTTATTCTCATCAGTTAGCAGATCAATATTATTATCACCCCCTAACGGAGTTACGCCATCTTGATAAAACTCTCGATAAGCAGAGGGCATAGGATTACCACTACCTAAATCTAAAGTACCAGACAACTCCTCAGCTACTTTAACAGTGTCGCTACCACTACCCATATAGACCGAACCTGAAACATTAGATTTAAAAGTAAAGTTGTCATTACCTTGCTCACCGAATGTGTAGGCATTTTGAACACCATTTAGTACATAAGTATCATTACCTTCACCAAAATAGACACGAGTTAAAGCACCTTGAACCCCTTTGATAATTAGTTCATCATTGCCCCCAGCCAAATCTACTGTAGTTGTATTACTATCACCATCTGTTAGTTTACCATTTGCACCAGCAGAAATATAAAGTAGTGCAGAAATATTACCATAGCCTGATGCTTCATTCCCATTTTGGTAATATCCTAAATATACTTTATCGTTAAAATCAGTTAGTAACATAGGTTTTTCACCCTTGAACGCCACACCCTCAGGAAACTGCCCTGCCTGAGTAGCACCTGAACTTGCCGCTATAGACTCTGTTGGTCCAACTTTTAAAGACCAATCGAGTGTCAACTGATTTAGCGCCTTAACACCACTATCAATAATACTGCCTGTATCTTCTAGTTGACCACCGGTAATGGCTGATTTATCAACTAAGCCAGAACTAGTATCAATAGTAGCAACAACCGTTTCAATAGTTGCTTCAGCGCCAAAAGTCTCTTTATCCATAGGCTCATCAATTGGATCTACAATGAACGAAGCTGTCGACTGACCTTTAGCAAACTTTAAAGTAACTACATTATCAACTGGCGTCAACTGCTGACCATTTGACGTAATAACATAGTCATCACCAGTTGCTGTACCAGACAACTTCACTTTTACTTCAATTCCATCCGCAATTTCAACTGGATTATCAAGCGTTACGGTATAAACTAAATCTCCAGTAGAGCCATCTTCTACTGCATAAACTTTATTAACACCATCAAGCGTTTCGCTAGAGTTATCAGTATTAGAGGTTACCAAAATGCTCGCTTTAGATAATGAAGTATCGATAATAGTACCTGTTACCGTTTTATCACCTAGATTAAGAGTAGCTGTTTCGTTTCCTTCAGTAGTCTCATCTGCTAGTGTTCCATAACTGATGGTAAAGTCACCTGTTGCGGTCAAGGTTCCATCACCATTATCAACAACGTTTCCACTATAAATAGGAGTTTTGTTACTGAAGTCGGCAGCAGTGGTTGTAACATCTGTTAATGTTGGCGCAGTAATACTACCTGATTTCGACACAGTTACATTAAATGTTAAGTTACTACCTTCATTAGCTGTGGCATCAGTTACAGTAAACTCAGCTGGTGGTACCACATCTTTGATCGTACCGGTTGCGGTTGCTGTACCTAGCGCATAGTTGTCACCATCGACTAAGGTGGCAATCACGGTTTCATCGCCTTCGTTAAACACAGTATCTGTGTTGGTAGCAACGCTTAAGGTGGCGCTGGTCTCACCAGCTTTAATGACAACCGTTTGGGTTTGGGTGTAATCACTGCCATCTGTGGCCGTACCTGTGTAAGTCACAGGTACGCTGATGTCCGTCGCTGAGGTGCCGCCAGTTAAGCTCACGGTAAACTCAAGTGCCTCGCCCT
>NZ_KB907659.1 GCF_000382145.1 Psychrobacter lutiphocae DSM 21542 | reverse complement strand
ACTATCAGTTAGACGATGGCAGTGTCCGTCTTGTCAGCAAGCAAATGATAGAGATATCAATGCCAGTATCAATATATTGCAACATGCTGATAAAGTTTTAACCCATCAGTGATGGGTTAACAAAGCGGTGAGTTCCACCGTGTTAGCCTGTGGAGATGATATAAGACCTGCGTGTAACCACAAAGGCAAACATCTATGAAGCAGGAAGAAAATACTAAAACTACGTGAGTAGATTTAGGTAAGTTTTTCGGAACGGCCTATTATTAAAACTACAAGTCAGTCACATCTTACGCTTATTGCGAATTTACGCTTATTGCGAATTTATGCTTATTGTAACTAATGTGCAACATCCCTTTGCAACTTAATAGCAAAACTCAATAGGAATCTGATGGCAGGCTTGCTATGGTATATAGCCGAATATCACTGTCTCAATCATTTGCCCTGATTTTTTATATATTGAAAAGCCTTGCTATCTTTTTTTTCACAAAGCATTGTATTTTTGAATAAACTTTTGTATGTTGCAACTGACTTAACACAATACTGACCTCTATTTATTATTTACCAAACGCAAACGCACTTAATCTGACGTTTGCCTACCCACTTCCTCCAAAGGATATGTTTTATGAGATTTATGACCAAGACCTTGTTACCACTAGCAGCTGCTGCGACTTCTGCCATGATGTTTATGAGCCCTGCACAAGCACTCGACATCAAGCAAGAAATGATTGATCAATGTGTGACCAGTACTGTTGATTACAAAGTCGCTGATAAGGCGACAGCGACTAAACTATGTACTTGTACCACCAATGTACAAAGTAAAATGACACTTGGTGAAGTTTGGGAAATTGAAAGCTACGCACAAAGCGGTAAAGATCCTGCTACGCTAGCCTCAGCCAAACGTATTGATTCACAAATGAAGCAGTGCGCATCAGGCTTAAAACTAAATCCACCGCAACAACCTACAAAGTAGCCTGCCTAAAAAGCAACCTACCTTGTTAAGGTGTACTGCACCTACCAAAGCTTAGGTCAATTACGTATAGACACCCAAGTAATACTAAATTAGGCTGGCAATTGTCAGCCTTTTTTTATAGCATAATTTAATCTAGATATTCACAATATTGATTAATATTAAGGTCAGGATTGTTTAATATAACTAACAATATACAATAGATCTTAAAGACACTCAAAAAATAAGGATAACATCTATGGCCAAAGTAACTGAAGAACAAATTGCCCTACCTCAATTGCAACTGCCGTTGGTACAAAGACAAGCCAATGATGACATTACTGTGACTGACATCCGTCTTGATGACTATGTTAAAAACAGCGGTAAAGGCTTAATTCTGTATTTTTACCCACGAGACAACACACCTGGCTGCACCACTCAAGCCACTGACTTTACTGCAAAACTTGACGAGTTTTCTGCCCTAGGTTATGACATCATTGGTGTTTCTAGAGACAGTGTTGAGTCGCATAAAAAGTTTATTGAAAAGCAAAACTTGCAGATTCCATTAATCAGCGATGCCGATGAAGCACTGTGCCAGCACTTTGATGTTATTAAAGAAAAAAATATGTATGGCAAAAAAGTATTGGGCTTGGTGCGCTCTACCTTTGTCTTTGACAAGTCAGGCACACTCACTCATGCCCAACGTAATCTACGTGCCAAGGGGTATGCAGACAGACTACTTGAAGTATTGGCCTAACTAAGCTAAAACAAGCCAGTACTGATTAATAATTTAACACTGACACTTATTAAATATTTATCGATAGTTTGCTAAATATTTACTGATAGTTTTTTAGGAGCTTGTATCTATGAGTACCTCTCTCAATACGTCAAAGCCAAATCGCCCAACACGCACTGTTGATGTGGCCATCATTGGTGCTGGCACCGCAGGTCACAATGCTTATCATCAAGTGACCAAGGTTACTAACAACGTGGTGGTAATCAATGATGGTTACTGGACCACCACCTGTGCTACTGTTGGCTGTATGCCTAGTAAACTACTGATAGCCGCTGCTGAGCGTGCTCACTATGCCAGTGACTCTGCCGAGTTTGGTATCGAAGGCAGTCCCAGCATCAATGGCAAACAAGTCATGCAGCGGGTACAAGCTGAACGCAACCGCTTTGCAGGATTTTTACAAAAAAGTGTCGAAAACTGGCGAGATGATCAAAAAATTCATGGTCATGCCACCTTTACCCCAGAGGGTTATATCGCAGCGGCTGGCGAAATCATTCAAGCTAAATATATCATTGTTGGTACTGGCTCAGTGCCTTATGCGCCAGAAGGCTGGGCAGACAAGCTCGGTGATCGCCTATTGAGCTCAGACAGCGTGTTTGAAATCCCAGATCTGCCTAAGTCTATTGCTATTTTAGGTGCTGGTGCGATCGGATTAGAGTTTTCACAAGCCTTACATCGCTTGGGTGTTGACGTGACCTTATTTAATCGCAGTCAACGTATTGGCGGTATTCGAGATCCTAAGATCAATGAAGTGGCTCTAGAATGCGTACTAGACGGACTAAACACTGAGCTTGGCTCAACCGTCACCGATGTCACAGTCACTGGCACAGATGACAGCAAGCAAGCCAAGCTCTTCTATACCGACGCCAATGGCAACCAAAAAAGCTGGCAAGGTGATTATATCTTGGTCGCCATTGGTCGCCGCAATACACTACATAACATGAATATCGAAAATGTCGGTGTGGAGTTAGATGCTCGAAATCGGCCGTTAAATGTGGATGCCGTGACTGGTCAAATTGGTGACAGCAACATCTATGTGGTTGGTGATGCCAACGCACGCCTGCCCTTGATGCACGTTGCTAGTAATGAAGGCTACCATTCAGGACAGCATATCAAAGCCCTAATTGAGCAAGAGAAATACCGCAGTATCCCCCCTACTCAAGGCGACATGCCTGCTCAAACCAGCACCTTTGCTAAAACCAGTATTGATGCCATTGTCGCCAGTGGCGACTGTGGTGCCGAAATGCTGTGTGATGATGACATTAGCGGTGAAATAAAAGACGCTGAGATAAACGACGGCAAGGTAAAAGAAGGCATTAATGACGATATTAATGCCAATATTAATGCTGATAAATCCTTGGCAGACTCTGGCAAACCTTATGAAGACAAGCCAGCCACACCTTTGGCAGTGGTGTTTTGTGAGCCGCAAATTGCCAGTGTCGGTCAAACAATCCCTCAGCTAGAAGCGGCCAACATAGCTTATGTCACCGGCCAAGTCAGCTTTAACAACCAAGGGCGCAGCCGCGTGATGGGCGTTAACTGTGGTATGCTACATATCTATGCGCAAGCAGAGACAGGATTGATCTTAGGTGCTAGCATGGTTGGCCCTGATGCAGAGTACATTGCCCATATCTTAGGAGTAGCGATTACCAATGCATTAAGCCTTGATGATATGCTCGCCAGCCCTTATTATCACCCAACCATTTTGGAGGGCTTGCGCACAGCCTTGCGTAATACCAGAAGCAAGCTGACCAAAAAATAAGCGCCTGAAAAACAAACCGCTTCAATAATAAGATAAGGGAATAGGAACACCAATGGCAAGAGAAACTGGCTCACAGATTAGCGCTTTTTTTCAGCAAATTGTGCATGACCTATACTCAAGCTTGTATCTTGCAATTGGTGGTAACTTAGAAGAAGAAACTCGTGACTGGGCTTCTCGTGGCGCTGAACTTGCCAGTACAGTGATAAAAATTTTTATATTACTGGCAGTCTTAGGATTTTTATATTGGCTGTTTACCTATATTGTTAAACACAACCAAAAACGTCTAAAACTTACAGAAAAACGCATCGGTGTGGTGCGATCTGTCTTGCGTTATGTATGGATCGTCAGCTGCTTAATTGCGGTTATGAGTCAAACCAGTATAGACCCTAATACAGTCAAAGCCACCGCCAAGGCCAGTATTTGGGCAGGTATCTATTACGTGCTATGGACTTCCTCTGAGCACGTTATTAGCCGTATATTAAAGCACTACGGGCTCAACGCTTCTATTGAGCAGTTATTAAAAAATATCTTCTCTGTACTGATTATTGTATTTGGCATCGCCAGTGTGATGGCACAGTTTGGCTTTGATATTGTCTCACTGGTTGCCGGTCTGGGTATTGTCGGCTTGGCGGTGGGTTTTGCCGCTCAGTCCACCATTGCCAACTTTATCTCTGGTATTACAATTTTGCTTGAGCAGTCGTTTCAAGTTGGTGACTGGATTGCGCTCGATGACAAAGAAGGGCGAGTGATTTTAATCTCACTGCGCACCACCCACATCTTAACCCGTGATAACATCACCGTCATTATTCCCAATGCTACGGTTGCCTCTTCGGAAGTGATTAACATTACCTCTAAGAACTTTATTCGTTTTGATATCCGTGCTCGCATTGCATTAGAGGCAGATATTGACGCAGCACGTCAGGTTATATTGCAAGTTATTGACGGTATGGACAGCATCTTAAAGCGTCCTGAGCCTTCTGCGACCATTGATCATATCAGTGATTTTGGCTGTGTATTTATCGTCCGCTTTTGGGTCACGCCTTCTGCTGTGGCACGTATTCCAGGCATCAAAGAGGCGTTGCACGAAGGCATAAAAACCCAGTTGCAAGCCGCTGATATTGCTATCCCTTATCCTCACATGCGTATCTTAATGCCAAAAGATGTGGATTATCCCATCGATACCAAACCCTTCGAAATTGTCACGCACCAGAAAAAAGAGTAACACCCGCCTCTATTAACCAAAAGAGAACCACGCTTACCCACCCGCAACAAGATTAAAGTCACAATCTGACCGCTTGAATATGCTAAAATCAACGGTTAGTAGCAACACATCATGTAATGTAAGGCAAAGTAAAGGCAAATCATGTCCACCCCCGAAAACACCCCTAAGAATATCGAACCTAAAAATATCGAACCAGATGCCCCAATCAATACAATGACCGACACCCTTAGCAACACCACACCAACCACCCCAAAGACAGAAACGACAGCACAATTATTTGATATTGTTGTGACCTGTGCCGATGGTCTAGAAGCCCCCTTGCAAACAGAGTTAAACAGCTTTGATATTGCCAGTGAGTTTAAAAGCACGGGTCGTATTGCAGTCAGTGCAAATCTAGAGCAAATATACAAAATATGCTTATGGTCACGTGTGGCATCACGTGTCTTACTGCCCATCAAAAAACGCAATATTAATGCTGAATATGATGTGGCAGAGCAATTAAACGGCTTGGCAAAAACAGTAGACTGGACCCAGTGGTTTGGACTCGACAACACCTTTGCCATTCGCATGAGTGTCGATAAGCGTGTGCAAGTTAGCCAGCAATTTGCCATGTTGCGTATCAAAGACGCTATCGCAGATACCTTTACTGAAAAGCTTGATGCCCGTCCTGATGTTGACAGTAACCAGCCTGACTTTTCTATCTTTGCTACTGTCAATGACAAGCAAGCGGAACTCTTTTTAGACTTATCAGGCACCAGTCTGCATCGCCGTGGCTATCGTGTTGCCATGACCGATGCCCCGTTAAAAGAAAACTTAGCTGCCGGTCTGTTATATACCGTCGGCTGGCACAAAACCAAAAACAGTTATAGCGCACTGATTGACCCCATGTGCGGCTCGGGCACCTTCATTATCGAAGCCTTATTAATGCACTGTGATTATGCAGTGGGTATTGATAAAGTAGAATCCCAGTTTGGTTTTTATCACTGGCAACAGCATGACTCTCAATTATGGCAACAGTGTGTCGAAGAGGCGCAGCAGCGCTTTCATGATGGCTTGCAAAAAGCCATGTCTGGCAAGGTGCCCACCATTTTAGGTTTTGATGCCGATGCAGGCGCAATCAAAGCTACGCACAAAAACTTAATCGCAGCTGGGCTTCAAGATTTAATGGAACATATCACTCTCGAAACACGGCCACTGTCGCAACTTAAAATTGCACTCGCCAAGCCGCTACAAGAGCGTAAATTAAAACGCCCACTGATTATCACCAACCCACCGTATGGTGAACGTCTGGGTGATGTGGATTTTATTAAACCTTTATATCAAGGTTTAGGCTTAACCTTACAAGATATCTTTAATAAGCAAAAATATCAGCCAATGCTAGGTTTATTGGCCGCCCATGTCGAACAGGCCGATGTGTTGCCTATTGAAGAACCACAAACCTTACGCTGTCATAACGGTGCACTGACCGTTTATTTCCGCTATGGTGAGCTGACTCGCCAAGAAGGCGAAACCCTAATCAATCGCTTTGAAAAAAGAGAAATCAAAGTCGATGAAGCCCAAGACTTTGTTAATCGCCTGCAAAAAAACGTGGCGCATCTAAAAAAACTGGCCGCCAAAGAAGACGTCACCAACTTGCGTGTATATGATGCCGATTTGCCTGATTATAAAGTTGCTATTGATGTCTATGGTGACTATGTACACGTCCAAGAGTGGGCACCGCCC
Organism: Psychrobacter lutiphocae DSM 21542; assembly: GCF_000382145.1. Taxonomy (GTDB): domain Bacteria; phylum Pseudomonadota; class Gammaproteobacteria; order Pseudomonadales; family Moraxellaceae; genus Psychrobacter; species Psychrobacter lutiphocae. The sequence goes on along the minus strand of NZ_KB907659.1, from coordinate 21,151 downwards.
AAGACCATACCACCAGAAACAGCCCGCAAACGCTTTAACTTAGCATTAATGGGCATCCGTGAAGTGTTCGGCATTAACCGTGAGCAAGTCTTTATCAAAACTCGTGCCCGTCAAGTCGGCAACACTCAATACGGTAACCCCACTGGTGCTTCCAACACCAAGGCAGACAAAGCAGAAGCTGAGCCTAAAAAAGACAACCGCAACCACTACAAGGGCAATAAGTTCCAACAAGCCCGTGAAGAAGCAAAACGTCAAGAAGCACAGCGTCTGGCGCAGAAAAAACGCAAGTTGCATGTGGTCGAAGAAGACGGTGCTTATTTTTATGTTAACTTTACCGACTACCTAGACACTGGTCTATTTATTGACCACCGAAATATGCGTAACATGATACGGGCTGCGAGCCGTGGCGCCGATGTATTAAATCTATTTGCTTATACCTGTACTGCCAGTGTTCACGCCGCATTGGGCGGTGCTAAATCAGTGACCAGTGTCGATTTGTCGCAGAACTATCTAGATTGGGGCAAACAAAACTTCGCCTTAAATGGTCTAGACGTTACAACTTCAAAATATCAATTTATTGCCTCGGACATCTTTGATTGGATTAAGGACAATACTGACCAATTTGATGTGATATTCATTGACCCACCGACCTTCTCAAACTCGAAGAAGTTCCAAGGCACTTTTGATGTGCAACGTGACCACACCGCGCTTATCAACCGTGCCATGAACCGCTTAGCCAATGGCGGGGTTATTTATTTTTCAAATAACTTTACCCGTTTTGAATTGGACGAAGAACTATACGATCGTTATGACGTGACTGAAATTACCAATGAGACTATTGGCTTTGATTTTAATATCAAAAAACCCATTCATCGCAGCTTTGAGATTCGTCATAAGCTTTGATAAATATATAATTCAATTAAATGATATGTGGAATATATGCTATGTGGAATGAACGCTATAACGAAGAAGAATTTATATATGGCACAAAGGCCAATGATTTTTTACAGCAAGTCTATCAACACATTCCAGCTAAAGGCCACGTGTTGTGCTTAGCCGAAGGTGAAGGTCGCAACGCTGTATTTCTAGCGAAGCAAGGCTATGAGGTCACCGCAGTAGATATGTCTGAGGTTGGTCTCACTAAAGCTAAGAAGCTTGCCGAAGAAAGAGGCGTTCATATCACAACCCAAGTGGCTGATCTGACAGAGTATGATTTTGGTACTAAGAAATGGGATGGCATCATATCAATATGGGCGCACATGCCGAAGCCTGCCCGTGAACGAGTGCATCAACAGGTCGTCACCTCGTTAAAGCCAAATGGGGTATTTATTTTGGAAGCCTATACTGTTGAGCAACCTAAAATGGACGGTATTGGCGGTCCTCCAGCGTCTAAGCCTGAGGTGTTTATGTCACTTGCAGGGCTAAGACAAGAGCTTTCAGGGCTTGAGGAAACCATTGGTGTTGAAAAACAGCGAGATGTGCAAGAAGGTAAGATGCATCAAGGGTTAAGTGCTGTGGTTCAGTTTGTGGCGGTTAAGAAGTGAATATGTGTTTAGTTTACTATTAAAGCCATATTAACACTTGTTGTAGGGTGGGTTAGTTTTTAAACCTCAAAGAGGTACAAAAAAAACATAACCCACCAGCGAGGGAGCTATCTTGTCAGGCTTTGTGTTAGAACTACCCTCTTTATCATTGTCATGGTTATTGTATAGCCCTAAGCAAAATCAAAAGGCTCAATATTGTCCAGAAAGTCTGGATTCTGGCTTTCCACCAAACGTAACTCATAAGTGGATTGAAGGTTTAACCAAAATTGGGCGCTACCGCCAAAATATTTCGCCAACCGTAGAGCAGTATCGGCAGTAATCCCTCTTTTCTCTCGTACAATTTCATTAATACGAGCTGGAGTGACACCCAACTTATTGGCAAGTGCATGGGCACTCATATCAAGAGGTTCTAAATAGTCGTCTCTTAACACCTCACCAGGGTGTATGGGTCGCATACCGTTTTTGAACATAATATTCTCACCTTTTATCTTCATATCTTGAATTAATGGTAATCAACTATTTCTACTTGAGTTGCACCTTGTTTTGACCATACAAAGCTTATTGTATATTGATAATCGGTATTAAGCATCCATAATCAATTCAGGATTTTTATCTAGCAATCGCATTAGCGTAATCGCTGCCCCTGTCGGGTTTCTCGTGCCCTGCTCCCAATTTTGTAACGTTCGTGGGCTAATATTCAACTTTTCAGAAAACTGCTGTTGGCTTAAACCAGTTTTTGCTCGCACCAGCTTAATATCAGGCACATCATGGGTAAACTTGCGACTCGGCTCAGCATCACCTTTAGCAATATCTAAGGCTTGGCTGAGAGATTGCGCTAAATCATCGTAAAATTCATTGGTCATGGCTATATACCTCTTTAATTTGCTGAGTTAGCTTGTACAAGTTGGTCTTTTCTTGACTCGACAAACTCACTTTCTTATTTTTAGGGTAAGCGAGTAACATAAAAAATATACCCTGACTATTTATAAAATAATATATGATACGCACGCCACCACTTTTCCCATGGTTTAATGCCCATCTTGTCTTTCTGACACCACCCGTACCTTGGATTAAACTACCTTGCTCAGGGTTCTCTATTAAATCCGATTGAAGCTGTTTGTAACTATCATCGTCCAACAATTTAATGACTTGTTTAGTAAAATTTGGAGTCTCTATAATCAGATCAATGTTAATGACTCCCTCCTTTTCAAAGGAGGGTTGGGGTGGATTTAAAGAAAAAGTATCGCTTTAACCCCTGTACACCCCAAGCGTCACCCTATCATTACCGCCATAATCTTGAACGGTATGAACCTGATCATAGGCGTTAGTCGTAAATATCTCACGCACCGCCTCACCTTGATCGAAGCCATGCTCCACTGCCAATAGACCACCAATTGCTAAATACTGTCTCGCCTGCTCGGCTATTTGCCTAATATCAGCCAGTCCATTGTCGGTTGCTACCAAAGCAGATAATGGCTCGGCTTTAAGCTTAGTGAGGTGTTTATCGTTTTCTACGATATAAGGCGGATTTGAGACGATAACGTCAAACTTACAATCTGGCTTAATAGCTGAAAACCAGTCACTCTGAGTAAAGTCAATATTACTGACTTGATTGCGCTGAGCGTTACGTTGAGCGACTTCTAAAGCAAGTTTGGAGTAATCAATGGCGGTGACTTGCCACTGTTTCGGATATATATTATCCAGCTCATGCGCCAAGCTTAGGGCGATGCAGCCTGAGCCTGTGCCCAAATCTAGTAACTGTTTTGGTTGGGTATCGCTATTGTGTGGCAAATCTTGATGATTGATTTTAATCCAGTTTAATACCTGCTCGACCAATACTTCTGTGTCAGGTCTGGGAATAAGCGTATGCTCATTTACCTCAAATTCAAGCGACCAAAATGCCTGCTTACCAATCAAATAAGCCAGTGGTGTGCCTGCCTGCATCTGACTGATACCTGCGTCAAAATCTGACTGCTCTGATGTAGAAAGCTGATAATCACCGTCAGTTATCAAAAATGACGCAGGCTTTTGTAACACCTGTAATAACCAGTCGGACACCCAGTGCGCTGGTAACCCACCAAAGTCATGACGCTTAATTTGATTGACAGTTGGGTATTTGGTAGCCATATTCTGCCTTAGTCTTTATTTGATTGACTATCAGATGGACTGCTAGTCGCATGGCTACCTTCTGCTGTCAGCTCAGTGACTGGGTCATCATTTTCACCAATGACAATCTTTTTATCGACAATATAGATCAACAATAAAATCGGTAAACCAATGGCAAAAGTGAAAACAAAGAAGAAGGGATAGCCCATATTATCGACAATAGAGCCTGAATAACCGCCCAAGACTTTGGGCAATAACGTCATTAGTGATGAAAAAATAGCATACTGCACCGCAGTAAAGCGAATAGAGGTCAATGCTGATAAAAAGGCAATAAATACCGCACTGGCTAGACCTGCTGCTAAATTATCAAAAATAACTGCCATATACATCACTGGCAAACTGCCGGGATGATAGGTTAGTAACACAAATAGTAAATTGGTCGCACAAGCCAATAATGCGCCAACCATCATCGCCTGCATAATACGAAAACGTTGGGCAAATACCCCACCCAAAAAGCCACCAAAGATACTCATGATAACCCCAACGAGTTTCACCGCATTGGCAATGTCCGTCTTGCTAAAGCCCATATCTTGATAAAACACGTTGGAAATCACGCCAGCAACAATATCTGAAATGCGATATAAGCCGATTAATGCCAGCAGTAACAACGCCTTTTTGCCATAACGGCGGAAAAAGTCAAGCACTGGCTCTATCCAAGTTGCCATTGCCACTTCTTTGCGTACCAAACCTATATGCACCAAACCATAGCCTGCACCCATCGCCACCGCTAAGCTGGCTAGCAAATGTAGGCTTTCATTGATAAAGCTTACAAATGCTCCCTCTACTTCAGGTAAGATGCTACCAAGTAAAATGTAAGCAGCTATAAAGGTCACCACTGCGCCGACAAAGAGCAGTACCAAGCGCACATAGTCATTGCGACTTTCTGCCACTAATGGGGCTTTATTAATAATCTTCGATTGGTTGATGATAAAAAATAATAGTAATAATGGCGCACAACCAATCAATACCATAAAATATAGCTTAATGCCGGGCATAGCCTCCAGCGGCACCAGCATTTGCGAGGTATCACTAAGCTTGTTATACAGCATGTTAATCAGATAAATGATGCCAAACAACAACCCTGGAACCAGTAGCAGACCCGAATAGGTTAAAAAAACCTTTAAGTTTAATTGCTGCTTTTTCTTCTGCAAAGTTTCGGCAGTGGGCTCATAGCTAGCAAAGGTGGTTAACAGACCTAACGTCATTACCGCAGCCATAATATAATAGGTATTACGCCATGCTTCATAGCTGTAAAAAGTTTCATTAGAGCCAAAATAATCAGCCAAGTACAGCGCCCCAGCACCAGCCACAATCATACCAATTCGATATCCAGACACATAGACAGAGGACAAGATAGACTGCATCGCTGGTGGTGCCAGCTCAATACGATAGGCGTCAATGACAATGTCTTGCGTTGCTGATGAGAAGCCAAGCAGTACAGCTGCCGCAGCCATGTACACCAACACATGCTCATTAATCGGATTGACGCTTGCCATAAAAAAGATGGCCAAAATAATCAAGAGCTGTGATACTACCATCCAGCCACGGCGCCGACCTAGCCATTTGGTCAAAAATGGCACTGGTAAGGCATCAATCAAAGGCGCCCAGATAAACTTAAACGAATATCCTAGCGCCGCCCAACTAAACATGGTAACCACACTGCGATCAATTCCAGCCTCTCTTAACCATAACGATAAACTAGAGAAAATCAGCAAGATTGGAATACCCGCTGAAAATCCCAAAAACAGCATAATCATTACTCGGGCATCTAAATAGGCTTTGATGGCCTCAGACCAAGATTTTTTTGCAGGTAATGTGGCACTTGAATCGGCTTGATTGGTGGTGGACATGGTAAACCTTTTGCAATAGAAACTAAAAACGTTATGTTACTTTAGAATTAACAGCTTGACTAGCTGTATCTTAAAGAGCACCCTACTTAACCTTTTTCTAACTAACTTTTTTCTAACTAACCCTTTTGCCCACCAAGACTCTATTCACTTTGTCTTCTTCACTTTATTTTCTTTACTGCTAAAAATAGAGATTACTGCTGGCAATAGTGATTAGTTTGCAAATAACGGTATAATGTGTGGATAGTCTCGTTTTACAACATAGGATATATTTATGGCAATTGATGTCATCGTTAACCAAAGACATTTACAAATTCAGCTAAAGCAATTAGAAACCGTATGGCATACCGTCATTAATGGCTACAATTTAAGCCAAGCCGCTCAGGTACTGCATACCAGTCAATCGAGCTTATCGAAACACATCTCAGCCTTAGAAAATCAACTTAAAGCTGAAGTATTTGTGCGTCAAGGAAAACGATTAACAGGATTAACTCCAGTGGGTAAAGCTTTATTGCCGCATATTGAGTCTATCTTCACTGAGATTCGAACCATTGAAAATATCAGTTTGGATTATAATAATCCACACACCGGCACGTTAACCTTGGCCACTACCCACACCCAAGCTCGTTATGTATTACCTGAGATTATTAAACAATTCAAAAAAGAATTTCCTAAGGTGCAGCTGGTATTACAGCAAGCCGATCCAGAGACCATAGCCAATATGGTCATCCGTGGACAGGCCGATATCGGTATTGCGACTGAGGCATTGTTGCAAAACTCTTATCTACGCTGCCATCGCTATTATGACTGGTCACATCGAGTCATTGTACCCAAGGATCACGAACTGGCACAGATGGAAACCATCGATTTGCCAACGCTGGCAAGCTATCCTTTAGTAACCTATCATGGTGGCTTTACCGGTCGTGGTGCCATTGACAGAACTTTCCATGAAGCAGGACTTGAGCCTGAGATTGTATTGGCAGCTCTTGATGCAGATGTCATTAGCACGTACGTTGGGGCTGGACTTGGCGTGGGTATTATCGCTGAAATGGCATTTGAGCCTGGTCATTATCAAAACCTCACCGCCATCCCTATTGATCACTTTGGTCGTTTTACCAGTTGGATCGCCGTCCGTGATGATGCCGAAATCCGTCACTTTGGCACTGCGTTTATTAAGCTTTGCCAAGAGCAGTTTGACAGTCAATAACTTACGCTTTAAATGGCTTTGTTTTTAGAAATTATTATCTTAATTACAAAAGCTTGAAATCAAGGACGCTAAGAGTCATATCATAGACATAGTTAACACAACAAAATATAGCAATTAATAGATAAAAAATATTAGGTGAATTATGTCTTCAATTCCTCTTTCTTTCTTAGACTTAGCGCCAGTGCCCGAAGGTGAGACCACCGCCCAAGGTGTTGGTTACACGGTTACTATGGCTCAAAAAGCTGAAGCTATTGGCATGAACCGTTTTTGGATGGCAGAACACCACAATATGCCAGGTATTGCTAGCGCAGCCACCTCTGTTCTGCTATCGCACATCGGTGCCAAAACCAATAACATTCGTATTGGCTCAGGTGGGGTTATGCTGCCCAACCACTCACCCTTGGTGGTGGCGGAACAATTTGGTACTTTGCAGGCCTTATATGGTGATCGCATAGATCTTGGGCTAGGACGTGCACCAGGTACTGATGGCGCGACCTTCCAAGCGCTACGCCGACAGATGCAGGATGCGGAGCGCTTTCCGCAAGATGTGCAAGAGTTACTGTTCTTTTTGGGTAATGATTCTGATAATAGCCCCGTACAGGCCTTTCCAGGAGCAAACACTAATGTACCTATCTGGATTTTAGGCTCATCACTATTTGGGGCTACATTGGCAGCAAAACTTGGTTTGCCCTACTCGTTTGCCTCTCACTTTGCACCGCGTATGCTAAACCACGCCATTAGCACTTATCGAGAAAACTTTGAGCCTTCGCAATACTTAGATAAGCCTTATGTGATGTTGGCGGCCAATTTATTATTAGCAGAAGACAGTGCTGACGCGCATTATCACTTTACCTCCGCCCAGCAAAGCTTTGTCCGTTTACGCCGTGGAGAGCGTGGACAAATACCAAAACCTGTGGCATCAATGGATAGCATTTGGAGCGCTCCTGAAAAAGCCATGGTTGATGACGCTTTATCGGTGTCTTTTATTGGCAGTGTCAGCACTGTTCGACCTCAAGTTGAGAGTTTCATTGAGCAATATCAACCTGATGAATTAATGGTGACAGCAAATATCTATGATCAGCAAGCCCGCTTAAACTCGTTAGACTTGATCCCTAAGTTGGGTGTTTTTCAGTTACAAAAGCAACCTGTCAATAAATAGCATATAGGCTTAGTTTATGTGACCACTGCTCGCTTATCAGACCTTAAATCTGAAAATCTAAAGAATACAAAACTCAGCCACACTATCTACTCGACCGACCATCTTTAAGGTATGTGTGCCTGAGTGTTTACTGACATAACGGTAGCTGGTCCCACCTAGATCTTCAAGAATATTGCCTTGGCTGTCTTCCACGCTTTGCACATGACCATCGGTTTTAACAACTAAGGCTTGGTTGGCCTTCAGCGTTACAGTAAAGTATCTACCCGATGTTAAATCACCTTCAAAAGCGCCACAATCACCACCTTTGGCAAAAGTCACTTCACTGGTTGGTATTGCCTGTGCAACCATAGCACATGAGATTAATGCACTGACCATGCCTAATTTCATGCTATATTTTTTTATCATCATACAATATTCTCTTTTCATAATTCTCCTTTTAATATCATCAATCTGAAAGCAGTGACTAGGGTATGTTACTATTTGGTTGATAAGGCTAACAGTTTATAAAAAGCTATAACCATCCTAAACCACGCAAAATAGCGGCCCCAATAGCCATACCAAACAATGAAAATACAGTTGTAAAAGCCAAGATATTGGCTGCCAGCACCTCATTGCCACCCATTGCTTTTGCCATGACATAACTTGCTGCAGCAGCTGGAGATGCCACCATTAAAAATAGCACCCCCATATGTACGCCACCTAAACCAAAAGCCAACCCTATCGCTACTGCTAGCAAAGGTGCCACTATAATGCGACCAATACTTGCTTGCATCGACAGCCCAGATAAATTTAACATGGAGCGTACATCAAGTGTTGCTCCTGCACAAATTAAAGCTAACGGTAACGCTAATGCAGAGAGTAGCTCACCCGTTTGGATGATGACATCAGGTAACTCAGGTAGTGACAATGAAGAAGCGATAGTTTTGTACAAAAAAGCGACAGTAAGGGATATTATAAGTGGATTAGTTATCATTTTTTTAATCAATAGCATCCAGCGTGATATATGCACTGAACAGGTTTGTTGCTGATTGATTGATTGTTGCTGCCTGATTGTTTGCTGATGATAGACGCTATGCTGTTTGCGCTCAGAGTGTGGCTCGACCTGAGTATTATCATTTGATATAGGTTCGGATGTGTCAATGACGGTACGACTAAGTGTAATAACAGCCAATATATTAAACACCAGTGTCAAAACTCCCATATAGACAGCACCGATACTGACACCTTGCGCACCATAAGCATTGGATACGGTCGCCAGACCAATAATACCCATATTGCTACGGAATACACCTTGCACAAATACGCCTTTATCTTCTACTTTTTTAATAAATTTTTTGGCATAGGCTTCTGCAGAAAAAAACAATAAAAGGGTGACAACAAGGCCAGCTACGATTAAGTTAACTTGTTGCATATAGTCAACATGACTCTGAATCACGCTAAAAAATAACAAGCAAGGCAAGGCAATATTAAAGACAAGCTTTGAGGTCTCATCGATAAAGGTCTTGCTGATCTTGCCTTGTCGCTGCATAAAAAAACCTAACCCCATTAAAATGAGGTTAGGCAATACTATATTTATTGCAAATAAAATGGCACTGAGCATAGTTCTAAAAACTACAACGCTAATGTTGTTTTTGCTTTACGTTGTTTTTTTAAGGTCATCCCTAATAACTGAATGGCCGCCGGTGTCACACCACTGATACGACTGGCCTGCGCCAAGGTTGCTGGGCGAATCTCTTGCAGCTTTTGCACAATTTCATTAGACAAACCTGACACCACACTATAATCAAAATCTTCAGGCAATTGGGTATTTTCTAAGCGCTTCATCTGCTCAATGTCTTCTTGTTGACGGTCAATATAACCGGCGTATTTTACCGATATCTCAATTTGTTCACCGACATCGGCAGCAACATTCGCATCAGTGACTGCAGCAATATCATCAAAGCCAACTTTTGGACGTTTTAGCAAATCATAAGCGGTAGCTTCTTTAGAAAGCACCTCACCAGTTTGCTCAGCAAACTTCTTGCCTAGCTCATTATTTGGCGTTGCCCACAAGTCTTTAAGACGGGCAGACTCGGTGGCAATGGACTCCATCTTGGTTTGATACGCTTGCCAGCGGATATCATCGACCAAGCCCAGTTTGCGGCCAATTTCAGTTAAGCGCTGATCCGCATTATCCTCACGTAATAACAGGCGATATTCAGCACGACTGGTAAACATACGGTACGGCTCTTTGGTGCCATGTGTTATTAAGTCATCTACCAACACCCCTAAATACGCCTGATCTCGGCGTGGCGTCCAGCTGTCCATCACTGGGTTATCTTGGGTAGATAATGTTGCATTAATACCTGCTAATAATCCTTGAACACCAGCTTCTTCATAACCAGTAGTACCGTTAATCTGACCAGCAAAATATAGGTTGTCAATAGACTTGGTTTCAAGCGTTGGCTTTAAGTTTTGCGGATTAAAATAGTCGTATTCAATGGCATAGCCAGGACGGGTAATGTGTGCGTTTTCCAAGCCATTTATACTGCGGATAAACTGTATCTGTACATCAAAAGGTAAGCTTGTGGAAATACCATTAGGATATAGCTCATTGGTAGTTAGTCCTTCTGGCTCTAGAAATATCTGATGGCTGTCTTTATCGGCAAATCGATGAATCTTGTCCTCAATAGAGGGACAATAACGTGGCCCTACCCCTTCAATATCGCCTGAAAATAAAGGCGAGCGATCTAAATGCTGACGAATAATGTCATGGGTTTTAGCATTGGTATAAGTAATAAAGCAGTTCACTTGCTCAGGGTGCATACTCACATCCCCCATAAAGCTCATCACAGGTAGTGGCGTATCGCCTGCTTGTGTCTGCATAACACTAAAATCAACCGTGCGAGAATCTATACGTGCTGGTGTCCCCGTTTTGAGACGACCCACAGGTAGCTTCAACTCCCGCAGTCTCTCAGCAAGCTTAATAGATGGCTGATCACCAGCACGACCACCTTTTGAATTATCTAGACCAATGTGAATTACCCCACCTAAGAAAGTCCCTGAGGTAAGAACCACTGTTTTGGTATTAAAGACGATGCCCGTGGAGGTGACAACAGCACAAGCTTTACCATTTTCGACCAAGATATCGTCTGCCCCTTGTTGGAACAAATCAAGATTTGGTTGATTTTCTAAAACATGACGAATAGCAGCTTTATATAAGATACGGTCTGCTTGAGCACGAGTTGCACGTACTGCCGCGCCTTTTCGGCTATTTAGTACCCGAAACTGAATACCCGCTTTATCCGTCGCTAATGCCATTGCGCCACCAAGCGCATCAATCTCACGAACCAGATGCGACTTGCCAATCCCACCAATGGCTGGGTTACAACTCATTTGCCCTAAAGTTTCAATATTGTGGGTCAGTAGCAATGTCTGTGCACCCATACGAGCAGCAGCTAAGGCCGCTTCGGTACCAGCATGGCCACCACCGATGACGACAACATCGTATGATTTAGGATAAGTAATACCAGCGGTATTCAATGTAGAAAATGACATAAAGACGCCTCGCCTGCTGTTGATAGCAATTACCCTGCTAACCATTAGTTCAAATAACCATTAGTTCAGTAATTAGATTAGTGGGGTTAATAAATCACTTAAACGTAAAGTAACAGATAATTATAACAAAAATATCTATATAATAGCCAATACTTGCAACTTTCAAGTCTATTTAATCCTCTTAAAACCATATAATTTATAGGGTCATCTTCTGGAAGCAGTGCAATAGTCACTATACCTCCTCATTAAATCTGGTTCAAATAACAAGGGTAGCGCTTATACAAGCTAAGTTCGCCATGCTCCACACCGTAACTAAAAGTTTATTTTGTAAACTATCATAAAAATCTATCAATGGTTATCTATTTGTATTTTAAGTTGCCTTTGGTCACCAGTCCTTGAAATAATAAGCAGGATAAAAAAATTGCCATTTATGTAACACGCTATTTCCCTTAAATACATTAGCCCCCTTATTTGCATCAGTTAACTTTCTCTGAGGAATACATGAAAACAACAATAAGCACTGGCTCTATTTTCAACAACACCCCCTTAACCATGATTAAAAGCTTGATGCTAGCAGGCGTTACTATAACCGCTTTAAGCGCCTGTAATAACCTACCTCCTGCGACACAGTCAATCACAACAACAAGTCAAAACGCAAGCTCACCCCTAGCAGAAGATGGATACAAAAGTGATGCCAGTCGCCATGAATATCAATTGGATAATGGCTTAAAAGTGATTATCAAAGAAGACCATAGAGCGCCAGTAGTAATGACTCAAATCTGGTACGCTGTCGGCTCAACCGATGAGCCAGAAGACAAAGGCGGTATCTCTCACTTACTAGAGCACATGATGTTTAAAGGCACGCCAATAGTCTCTGGTGCTGACTTTGATCGCTTGATTGCCAAATTTGGTGGGAATCACAATGCGTTTACCAGCTATGACTTTACTGGTTATTATGAAATGTTTCCGGTCAATCGCTTGGCATTGGCACTTGAGCTTGAAGCAGATCGCATGAGCAACTTAAGCTTTGACAGTGATGAATTTGTACAAGAGTTTAAGCAAGAACGTAACGTAGTGATGGAAGAGCGCCGTCAGCGCACCGATGACAACCCACTGGCACGATCTTATGAAAAGTTTCGCAAACTGGCACTGCCTAATAGCCCTAAAGGGGAATCTGTGATTGGGCCAATGGATGAGATTGCCAGTATTGAGATTGAAGATTTAGAAAACTGGTACAAAACTTGGTATGCACCCAACAATGCCACTTTGGTTATCGTCGGTGATGTAGATCCTAAGTCAACCCTTGCCAAAGTAGAACAATATTTTGGTCACATTCAGCCCTCAAAGCTGCCACAGCGCCCTTCGGTACAGCAACAAGCATGGCGAGGCTATCAGCAGCACAAAATTGAAGAATCAGTCAATGTGCCTACCCTACTAATGGCATTTAACGTGCCCACCTTAACCAGCGCAAAAGTGGCCAATTTGCCAGAGCAAGAAGCCTATAACTTATTGATGCTCCAGTTTGTACTTGATGGTGGCTTGGCTGCCCGCTTTGAAAAAAACTTAGTGCGTGAGCAAGGTATTTTGGCGTCAGTCGCTACCGACTATAGCCTATATGAGCGTGGTGATGGTCTGTTCTTAATTCAAGCTACCCCACGTGAAGGGGTCAGCCTAGAGCAAGCACAGCAAGCCATCATGCAGCAAATAGATCTTATTAAAACCGAAGTGCTTAGCCAACAAGAGCTTGATAGAGCACGTAATAATGTGGTGAAAGGCTTTACCTTCTCGCAAGACAGCGTCTCTGGTCAAGCCTATATGATAGGTAACATGCAGGTGCGTGGCTTAGATGATCGTCTGCTAACTACCTTAAATGAGCAGTTGACCAAGGTAAGCGGTCAAGACCTAAATAAGATTGCCAGTAAATACTTGGTGAACAATAACTTAACCGTGATGCACATTGAGCCAACAGTGAGCAACTAGCCAGTAGCAAATAGCAAATAACAAACAGCAAAGCTCAGTGTTAACTGCTTAAAACGTGCGATGAGTCACTGGTCATCACGAAATAAACGCCATTATTTTATGCCTAACAATTACGGATCTGTTATGACACTCTTTTTACAAACATTAAAAACCAACAAAGCAACCTTTAAACGCCCGCTATTTTCTTTACAGCTGTCACTGCTCGCCCCAGCGGTTGTGGTGGCTGGTATTTCACTGAGTAGCAACTTACAGGCCGCTACGGTAAATATGCCTGATGGCGAGCATGGCAATAAGGATGTTGATATCTCTCAGCCGATTGCTGCGCTCGATAAGCTGACCAGCCTGCAACATAGCGAGAAACTAGATATGAAGCTCCCAGAGTTTCAACGCTTTACGACCAGCAATGGTGTCCCCGTGCTTTTCTTTCAAACCAATCAGTTGCCCATTGTCGATGTTGACTTACGCTTTAACGCTGGCAGCGCCCGTGATGAAAGCATTCGTAAAGGCGGCTTTGGTCTTGCCAGCTTGGTTGCCAGTCAACTGACTAAAGGCACTAAGCAGCTGGATGAGACGCAATTTGCCACTGCTACCGAGCAGTTGGGTATTGAGTTAACAAGCTCTGCGTACAAAGATCAGTTTTTGATTAGATTGCGCAGCTTGTCCGATAGCAAGCAGCTAAATCCAGCGTTACAACTGATGAATACAGTCATCAATGAGCCAAGATTTGACCCACAAGTACTCAAGCGCAGCCAAGCACAGCAAATACTGGGCTTAAAGCAAATGCTGCAAAATCCTGCTTATATTGCCAGCACCACCTTCAGTGAGCACTTATATGGCAATCACCCTTACGCTCATTCCTCTTATGGCACTGTAGATTCGGTCGGGCTGCTTAGCACCGCTGATTTAAAGAAGTTTCATGATACTTATTTGGTTGCCAACAATGCCAGCTTAAGCCTCACTGGTGACTTAAGCTTAGCAGAGGCCAAGCAGGTAGCAGAGACGCTAACCAAAGATTTACCATTAGGAAAACCGGCACCAAAATTACCGTCACCAACGCCATTACAAGCCAGTCAATGGGTACATGTCGACTTTGACAGTGATCAAACCTCGGTCATCATCGGTCAGCAAGGCTATCGTGTCTTATCTGATCCGGCCAGTATTGAAAAAAGCACTCAGTTTGCCATTGGTAATGATGTGCTGGCAGGCAGCGGCTTTCATTCACGCCTGATGGGTAAGGTGCGCAAAGAGCTCGGCTATACTTATGGTATCTATGGCAGCATGACGCCTATGCAGGTTAATGGCCCTTATAGTATTCGATTTTCAAGCCGCAATGAGGTTGCTGATGATGCAATTAAAGCGACCTTGGATACAGTGACTCGTACCTTGACGGAAGGAATTAGCAAAGAGGAGTTTGAACTGACAAAAGAAAGCCTGGTTAATAGCTATCCGATGGGCTTTTCGAGCAATGCAGGTATTAATGGTATGTTAGGCATGTTGAATTTTAATAAGTTGCCAGACAACTATATTACCGGTTATATAGACAGAGTGGAGAATACCAGCTTGCCACAGGTAAATGAGACCCTAAAACAAACCTTAACCCCAAATAAGTTTTTGATTGTGACTGTGGGCAAGCCGAAGATTGCAGAAGACTCCCCGTTAAAAAAGCTACAGTAAATTGCTACTATCAAAATTAAACCAGTCACGCTAAACTATGGCTTTTTTAACCTTTATGTGTCTCGTGCTTGTTGGTACTCTTAGTGATGCTAAAAAAACTAAGGATTATATCAATATCATCGCTTGACTCTTATTGCTTATAACTTCTATTGCTTATAACTTCATCCATTCATAAAAAAACTATCCTATGTCAAAGCAACAACAATACCGCTTTTCTCGACAAACCCACCATTTTGGTCGAGATGACACACCCAGTATTTGGGAGCGCATTCATATTGACCCTTGGCTGATGTTGCTGTTATTAACCGTTTGCTTTATTGGGCTGGCCATATTATATAGTGCCTCTACCCAAGATGTGTCTATGGTAATTCGGCAGATGGTGAGCTATGGCATTGCGCTGGTCGTCATGATAGGGATGGCGCAGATACCCCCTGGCGTTTATCGAGATTTCACCCCATTTTTTTATGTCATTGGTCTGGTATCTTTGGTATTGGTAGAAGTGATTGGTGAGGTGCGGATGGGCGCACAGCGCTGGATTGACATCCCCGGCTTTGGTAGTGTCCAGCCTTCTGAGTTTATGAAGCTGGGATTACCCATGATGTGCGCTTGGTATTTGTCTCGGCGTGACCTACCGCCGAATATCGTCACGGTATTGACCACTTTGGCCATTATTGTTGTGCCGGTATTATTGATTGCAAAGCAGCCTGACTTAGGTACGTCTTTACTGGTGGCCTCTAGTGGTATTTTTGTCTTATTCTTGGCAGGTCTGCCTTGGTGGATGATAGGCTCAGCAATAGCGATGATGATTCCTATGGTGTGGGCGCTATGGACATTTTTGATGCGTGATTATCAAAAGCAGCGGGTATTGACCCTACTTAATCCTGAAGCCGATATGCTCGGTGCGGGCTGGAATATCACTCAATCAAAAACTGCCATTGGCTCAGGCGGTTTGACAGGTAAAGGTTATTTAGAGGGCACACAATCACATCTACACTTCCTTCCTGAAGGCCATACTGACTTTATCATCGCTGCTTTTTCCGAAGAGTTTGGCTTGCTTGGTGTCAGTGTACTCATGTTTTTATATGCTTGTATCTTAGCTCGCTCACTGTATATTTCTGCAATACATACCACTACTTATGGAAAGCTACTCGCTGGCGCAATTACCATGTCATTTTTTGTTTATGTCTTTGTAAATATTGGTATGGTCAGTGGCATTTTGCCAGTGGTTGGGGTGCCACTACCTTTAATCAGTTATGGCGGTACAGCAATCATTACCTTAATGGCAGGCTTTGGCTTGTTAATGTCTGTCTATACTCACAATAGTAAGTAACTGACAATAGTAAGTAGCTGATTAATTTAAGTTTAAATGATCTAGGGCGTGTCTTCAATTCGTACAATGATATTTAGATGGACGATTATAAATAATCAGGTCAAAAATTCAGATACATTTAATAACAAATTTTACGACAAGTAGTGTCGTTCCCTCACCTTTTCTTCTCTAACGCTAGTCACCACTTTGCTATCATAATAGCTCTAAAGCAATTAGGAGTGGCGCGTATGGCTTCCATCAATTACGAACGATTACAAGGTAAATTAAACATCTTAGCCGATGCGGCCAAATATGATGTCTCTTGTTCCTCCTCAGGAAGCAACCGAAAAAACCAAGGGGCTGCATTAGGTAATGCCTCCAAGTCTGGCATTTGTCACAGCTATACAGAAGATGGCCGCTGTGTCAGCTTATTAAAAATCCTCCTAACCAATCACTGTATTTACGACTGCGCGTATTGCACCTCCAGACGCAGTCACGATACCCCTCGCGCCGCTTTTACAGTCGAAGAAGTGGTCGAGCTCACCATGCAGTTTTATCGACGTAACTACATAGAGGGCTTATTTTTAAGCTCAGGTATTTTCAAAAATGCAGATTACACCATGGAGCGCTTGGTTGAGGTGGCAAAATTGCTGCGCACCCGTGAGCGCTTTAACGGCTATATTCACCTAAAGACCATCCCAGGTGCCAGCAAAGAGCTCTTATATCAAGCAGGTCTTTATGCAGATCGGCTCAGCGCCAATATCGAAATTCCAACCAAATCTGGTCTGGCTCTACTTGCGCCAGAAAAAGATCATGCTCAGCTGCAAGCCCCAATGCAAACGGTAAAAGAAGAAATTATTACCATTAAAGAGAGCTGTAAAAAGCACAAATCAGCACCAAAATTTACCCCATCTGGTCAAACCAGCCAGATGATTGTGGGTGCTAGTAACGAGACAGATTTGCAAGTGATTCAGTTATCTAGCCACTTTTATCAAAAGTACAACCTGAAGCGAGTCTATTATTCAGGCTATGTGCCCATGCTCACGGACAGCCGCTTGCCTGCGGTAGGGACGCCAGTGCCTATGGTACGAGAAAACCGTCTGTATCAAGCCGATTGGTTAATGCGTTTTTATGGCTTTGGTGCGCATGAAATTGTAGAGCCTGATCAGCCATTTCTGGATTTAGAGTGTGATCCTAAGTTGGCGTGGGCGATTCGCCACCGTGAGCACTTCCCTGTCAATATCCAATATGCGCCGTATGAGTCTATTTTGCGTATTCCTGGCATTGGCGTCAAAACAGCAAAAAAAATCATCAAAGCCCGCAAGTTTAACCAACTGACTTTAGAGCACTTAAAAAAGATGGGTGCAGCGGTTAACCGTGCCAAATTCTTTATTGCAACCACAGGTAAAAATCAACACTTGGCACATTTAACCAAAGAAAACTTTCGTCAATTTGTGCTGTCACAGACGCAGACCAAGTTCAATGATCAACGCAGTGGGCAACTGTCCTTGTTTTAACGATTTTAACGCTTAGTCTAAATAGCACAGTTAACTAAAGCACGCAGCATAAACGAGAATCTGTATGAGTCTTCTACCGCAAAGCAGCGCCCCAACACTTATCGTTCATGAGCCCAGCTTTGAGGGATGGCTCAGTGCGGTATTTTATATCTATGAGCATCGGCTACAACATCAAGATTACCTATCTGTTGTTAATGCTGAGCGCTATACTCCATCATTGATAGACACTGCCAACTATGTACCTCTTGATACGGATAGGGCTCAACGGGTGGTCAAAAAGCTAAAGACTCTGCTAGGATCGTCTGGAATGCGACATATACTATGGGGCTTTTTGTCGGAAAAAGACAGCATTTCAAATACTTTATTTAAAGTGGTGAAATATGCGCTGGATTACCCACAGCGTCCAGTATTACAAGATCTTGGTAATTTAGATGTGTTGGAGTTGGCTCAAACGGTTAAATCGGTCGGACGAGAAAAGCACCGTATGGAAGCTTTCGTCCGCTTTGAGCATACTCAGCAAGATGTTTATTTTGCACGCATTGAGCCAGATTTTAATGTTCTGCCGCTGATCGGCTCCCATTTTCAAAAGCGTTATCAAGATCAGCATTGGGCTATTTATGATATTTGCCGTGGCTATGGGATTTATTATGATCACTCTCTTGCTGTGGGTAACCAGCCTGCCCCATTGCAAACCATTGTTGATGTCGATCAGCAAGTGATTCGCAATCCAAGCAGCTTTCACAGCGAGCAAGAAAAGCGCTATCAGCAGTTTTGGCAAGGTTATTTTGCCAACATCAATATTAAAGAACGTAAAAATCTACGCCTGCACAAGCAATATCTGCCACAGCGTTACTGGAAATACCTAACTGAAAAACAAGTGCTGCCAGATGCTGAGTATCTGACAAAGGGGCGTTAGCTATTTCTGCAACTTTAGTGCGATCAAAGCTTCCTTTCTTTAAATCTCAGTTTTATAAAAATTCATTTCTATAAAACTTCAGTGCAATAAAAGCCTCAGTGCAATAAAAACCTCAGTACACTAAAAGTTGCCGACACTTAACGACAGACAGCGCAATCACCTTGCCTACTTTTATACTCAATATTCAATCGATTCCAATAACATGTTATTATGCGAGTATTATTTGTGTCATTTGCTTTTGTTTTTTTGCTGGTTTTAACTGACAATATGTCAACGATTATCTTCGTAAATATTGTTGCCCTTTAAACAAACGCCCCCGTTACTGATTAAGATACTTTACCATTATGAAAGTCATGCGCTTGCTCTCCTCCTTAAAGCACGATGAATCCGAGCGTGGTATTTTTCATCTTGGCCGTGCCTTAGTAAAACGTGAACATACCTCTATCATCATCTCCTCATCTGATACAGAGCATGATTTGGTAAAACGTCTTCAGCGCGATGGTAACATCTATCACCAATTGTCGTTAGAAAAAAAATCTTGGCTAGCGCTGCGACAAATTTTACCATTACGGCGACTAATTGAGCAGTATCAACCCGATATTATCCACATGCACTCACGTACGCCAGCATGGATTTTACACTGGGCGCTACGAGGGGCAAAGTTACGACAATTTCCCAAGCTAGTCTCTACCATGTACGGCTTTTATCCGGTCAATAATTATTCACGTGCGTTGCTCAATGTCGATCGTCTAATTACTGTCTCTGATAGTGTTAGAGATTATCTACTTGCTAACCTCAAAGAAATCAAGGCGCCCCCAAAATCAATTATTCGCATTTATCGTGGTGTCGATACTCGCAACTTTCCTTATCGATACAATCCTTCTGTATATTGGCTACGCCGAACCTTTGCCGAATATCCTGAGTTAGAACACAAAAAATGGCTGTTATTTCCAACTATTATTGGCCCAGAGTATGGTCAAGAGTGGCTGATTGATATTGTGGGTAACTTGTGTAACGCCTACCCTAATATTCATATTATTATTATGGATGAAGATACTCGCTCAAATGTTATCCATGAAGAGTTCAAGCAGCGCATTTTTGCGCTAGACTTAGAAGATAAATTCACCTTTATTGGTGCCAAACACAATGACATGCGTGAGTGGTTAGCAGCAGCTAATATTGTACTAGCCTTAGCCAATCAGCCTGAATCTATTGGCATTAATGTGCTACAAGCCATTCACTTAGGCACACCTGTAGTCGGCTGGGATAAAGCCGCTTTTAGCGAAATACTGCAGCCTTTATACCCACAAGGCTTGGTAAAACAATATAACGCCAAGGCTTTATGTAAAATAATTCATAATCAACTTGAAAATGCAATGCGCCCATCTATTACTGACTTGTTTACTATGCAACAGATGGTTGATGAAACAATGGATGTATATTATCTCTTGTACAAAACCAAACAAGTAGAAGCAAAGCGTATGGGTATAACTGATACAGATACAGACTTATTGAAGGATAAATCAACCAGCAAGCGCAAAAGATTAAGCCCTGTGTCTAAACGATTTACCCTATCCAAATAACCAGATAACGCACAAACTCCCTTCCTAAAGAAAACTACCCCCAAGAGAACTGTTTTAACAAAGTAATCCTAAAAAGCCATGTAAGCAAATGCTTACGCAAAAATGTGACTTTGTCTGCTAGGCAGACCATTACTTTCAGCATACAATGGGCACATCAACACAAGGATAACAAGGAAAGCAGTGTTGAGTTAGTAGCATAACTTCTATGCTAAAGTCTGACAGTTAAGGTTTTAGCAAAAACTGTTTGTTTTATTGCCCTGTATAACAAACAAAGTTATCAGTTATGCGACTAATCTGGCTTAGGATGAGCCATGAACGGAAAAAATAAGAAAAATAATATTGCGCCCCAAAACCCAAGTCTCTGCCCTAGACTTGGGTTTTTTTTATTGCCTACTGGCTTTGTTTGTGATTTAGCTATCACAGTATTGGCTTTGTTTGTAATACCAATTCTAAGAAATAATATATAATAAATTATTATTTACTATTACGACGCCAGTATGCCAAAAATAACGCCTAGAAATCATAAGTTAAGCGATCACGACTTTCTGAAGCTATCAAAAGTTGAATCTAAACCAAGAGCACGGGTCAAACTGCTTATATTACATCAACTCAGTCAAAACAAATCCTTAGAAGGCATAGGTAAAGACTTTGGCTATCATCCTCAAAGCATAGGTATCATCAGAAAGAACTACTGGCTATATGGTCTTAAAAG
>NZ_KB907658.1:22304-29248 GCF_000382145.1 Psychrobacter lutiphocae DSM 21542 | reverse complement strand
CAGCTTCTAAGTATTTTAGTATATATTTAAGAAAAAACCGCTACTGCTCTAGCGGTTTTCAGGGCAATCGCACTATAGAAAATACTCGCTTAAAGTTAGTATAACTATGCAATAAAACTAAATTAGTTAGATAAATTAACCAAAATAAATGCGTTTAGCTTATTTTCTTCTGATTTTCGTCTTACAATTGATAATAACATCTATAAATGATTAGCAAATGAACAACTGTTTGCTAAAAATTATTTGTAGTGCGATTGCCCTGTAGCGGTTTTTTTATTTCCATAGCTTAATCCAATTTTACTTACCAATCATATTTGCAAACCTTTCAAATCGCGTTATTATGAAGTAGCTCCCTTAAATTCCCCTTAAACCATAAAAATAAAAGGAACGATTATGCGTCATCTTCTTAAGCTGTCATCTGCTGCCGTGATTGGCGGTTTATTACTATCTGGCTGTGCCAGTACGGGCATGGCGCCCACCTCGCCCACTCAAAGCGCTAATAGTTATCAGTTGCCACAAGCGGTATACGATGGCTATTGGGCCATGACTTCAGGGATAAACGGTGAAGCGGCGGTGGTTAGCTTCCGAGATAACATGAGCTATAACTACCGCTTTAAGTGCTATGTCGACGGCAGGTTTGAGCAGCTGGGTATGGAAAAATATCAGCTAAGACCAAGCGCAACTGCAATGGGGCTTCAGTATGAGAGTGAGCCTGTATTTTCGGCAATTAAAGTGGTGAAAGTAGAGCCAAAAAAATCACTGATATTAAACCAAAGCTTTACTGATCCCCAGTTACAGCAGGCATTGCCAAATGGTCAAAACTATTCTTACGTTTATAAATCAAAACTTGAGCCTATATGTCGTTAATAAGGGCGGTATCAGCTAGGGTGCCTGCCTTTTAATAAATGTGTTGCTCCTATGTCAGGATAGTTGTCAAGATTTCCAATAGGATCGTTCACAAAATACCGCCAGTATATTCAATGCTGGCGGTATTTTTTATGATGTATGAGTGCAGTGCATTGATTTATCGTCATTTGTTGTCATTGAGTTTTGCCAACTTATTAACCTTGCTATACAATTGTTGGCTTTTTAAACTTTTGAAGCCTTTTAAAGTTTTATAAATTTTACAAACAGAGCCAAATCTAATTCTTATCTAAAAAAGGCCAGATTATTATGAAAACAAGCAGATCTAAGGCAGTATCAGCAAAAGCTAATCCGTTATTTTTAGGCTTTATGCTGTTATCTTTTTTCTTTGGGGCAGGCAACTTGATATTTCCGCCTATGCTGGGTATGAATTCGGGAACACAGTTTACGCCCGCTGTGATCGGCTTTATTGCGACTGCCATTGCGCTACCTTTATTAAGCTTAATTGTGGTCGCTAAGTCAACAGATGGCTTATTGGGTATCGGTCGCCGAGTACATCCCGCCTTTGCTTATATATTTGCTATCTTGGTGTATTTGTCTATTGGTGTCATGTATGGGATACCAAGAGCGGCCAACGTGGGCTACGAGATGGGGTTTCAACAGTTTGTTAATTTGCCAGACAGTATGAGCCTTGTGCTTTATGTGATTGTATTTTTTAGTACCTGTTATCTGTCATCGGTGAGGTCGGGACGTTTAATTGATTTTATTGGTAAGTTTTTGACCCCGATTTTATTGATATTTATTGCACTGCTATGTGGTTTGGCTTTTATTCATTTGACTCCAGGCACACAAGCACCGACTGAGCAATTTGCCAATAATCCTTTGTCAGCAGGCATCATTGAAGGCTATTTTACGCTTGATGCACTAGCAGGACTGGCCTTTGGTAGTGTGTTGTCGGCTACAATTATCCAGATTATGCAGCCTTCTGTGTCTGCTGTAAGTGATGAGGGGCAAATAGCGGATAGCAAGTTGCTATATGAAGATACTAGTCATGAAGATGAAGCTGTTAGTCAAGCGGTGATGAATCAAGAGTTGGTAAAAGTTATGATTCAGTCGTCATTGGTTGCTGGGTTTTTCTTGGGTTTGGTTTACTTGGGCTTGGCTTGGGTTGGTTTGAGTATGTATCAGGAGCAAGGCTATGATAATGGTGCGGTGTTATTGTCCAGCGCTGCCAGATTGTTGATGGGGGATTTGGGTAATTTTGTACTTGGTATGATTGTCCTTTTGGCTTGTTTGACCACTTGTATTGGCTTGATTAATGCCTGTTCAAGTTTCGCAGAGAGTCTTTTTCCTACTATAAGTTATAAAGTCTATGTGATGATTTTTACCGTTACGGGGGCGGTGATTTCAAACCTTGGCTTAGCCCCTGTTTTAGCGATTGCAGTGCCGATTATGATGTTTTTATATCCCATTAGCATTGCGCTAGTATTATTATCATTGCTACATTCTGTGCTTGCGCATCGACCTTTAACTTATGTGTTCGGGGTTGGGACGACTACCTTGTTTGCTTTGAATGCGACGTTATCGGATCTGATGTCTGTCACTTTCCCATGGCAAAGCTTAATTAATGCACTACCTTTAACAGATGTAGGTTTAGGCTGGGTTGTTCCAACAATCGTCATGGCATTGGTGGGCTTTTTTGCGAAGCGAGTTGATACGCCAATAGCTTAACTGGATCTTGATTAGGATTTGTTGAGCATTGATGACGCACGTCTATATGTTATATTTGTTATCTACAAATACCAATGTCCAACAGACCTTATATTCAATATACTATGCCTTAAAATATACTATGCCTTAAAATTTATAAACTAAGGAATCAATAATGAAAAAACAATTACTGGCAGGCCTTACAAGTCTTTTAATGTTATCAAGTTATGCCTATGCAGAGTTGATAGATCAGAGTGCTCAGCGTCAAGCAGTGATTCCTTCTGTTACAGAGACAGTCACTAGTGCTGTTATTCAAGTTAATCAAAACGACACTTTTCCTCAAGAAATTGGTGAGGGGTATTGGGCGATGACGCAGACGATTGATGGGATATCGCATACAGTAGAGTTTAAGGATAACCATATTGTTATCCATCAGTTTCAGTGTCATGCTAATGGCAATATTGATAAGCTTCCTGTTCATAGCTATGAGTTAGAACCTAGTATGAGTGGTATGGGTCTAAAGCGAGAAGATGGGACACATTATTCAGAGCTTAAATTAATTAAGTTTGAGCCTAAAAAGTCATTGCATT
This sequence comes from Psychrobacter lutiphocae DSM 21542, assembly GCF_000382145.1. Taxonomy (GTDB): domain Bacteria; phylum Pseudomonadota; class Gammaproteobacteria; order Pseudomonadales; family Moraxellaceae; genus Psychrobacter; species Psychrobacter lutiphocae. The sequence goes on along the minus strand of NZ_KB907658.1, from coordinate 26,084 downwards.
TGCATCAAAATTTTTTGGCCAATTTTGAACTACGGCAGGCTATGCCAAACGGCATAGATTTACATTATATTTATAGCCCGAATTTAGCGCCTATCTGTCCTAAGTCCTAGCTCTGTTACAATGGTCACATTTGTCAACTTGTTTATGAATATGGTTTCATTCCATAATATTTATCCAACGTTGTCTTATCCACCGACTTCAGGATGGAGATATAAGGCAACTGTGTAGCCATACTTACGCAAAGAAAGCTGTTTGGTGTGGCGTATTTTGCTGTTCGATATACTGGTGGATAATCTCAATTGGAGCACCGCCACAGCTACCTGCAAAGTAACTGGGTGACCACAACGCACTACCCCATAACTGTTTAGAGATAGATGGATATTGCTTTTTGCGAATAAGCCGACTAGAAACGCCTTTCAAACTATTAACCAAGCTTGAGATAGTACAAGACAGTCGTAACCGTTGGTATGCCTGTATCACTGTTAAAGACTTTCCTAAACAAGAGGGTGGTAAAGGGAGTATCGGTATTGATTTGGGTTTAACAAAGTCAGCTACTACCTCAAATGGTGATAAGCTGACAACCAAACAAACTCAAAAATGGGCAAAAAACTAGCAGCTGCCCAAAGAGCTAAAAACAAAAAGCGTGTTAAGGCAATCCATGCCAAAATAAAAAACACAAGATTAGATGCAATACACAAATTCACCACCCAATTAGTTAAGGATAATGCCTTAATTGTGGTTGGTGATGTTAAATCACGCTCATTTACAAATTCGATGACCAAACTGGCTAAATCAACATACGATGCAGGATGGTTTGAATTTAAGCGACAACTGGAATATAAATGCAAGTATGCAAGTTGTCAGCTTGAGATAGTAAATGAGAGATACACTACCCAAATCTGCTCACACTGTGGCGATATGTCCAGTAGTCCGAAAGGTAGAGCAGGTCTTGGAATAAGAGAATGGAGGTGTGCTGAGTGTGGCACACGGCATGATAGAGATATCAATGCTGCGAAAAACATCCTTGCGGTCGGGCTTGACCGTCTAGATGTAGGAATCTCCTCAGTTTAGCGAGGGGAGGAAGTCAACCGTTGATTTCAAGGTATAGACCACAAAAAAGGTGATTATGCAGATATTAGATCGTAATACTGTCAAAGAACAGCTGACAATGCCTATGGCAATCGAAGCCATTGAGCAGATGTTAAATATTCAATCTAAACATTCTCAATGGGTTAAAAGCCCTGAGCGTTTAGTTATACCAACCTACAACGAAAGCGATAGTCATCAGACAGGAACTCATTTATCAATGCCTTCTGTGGTTTTTGATGGCGAAGAAGAGTATGCCGTGGTGAAGTTGGTGAGTATCTGCCCTGACAATCCACAGCGCGATTTACCAACGACGGTAGCGACCATTACCGTCTCTAATACTGCAACAGGCGAGACCTTAGCGTTTATGGATGGCATTTATATCACGCAAGTGCGCACCGCAGCTTTGTCGGGGATAGCAACCAAATATTTGGCCAGTCCTGATAGTCAAACGGTAGCAGTTATTGGTACTGGTGGGATGGCGTATGAGCAGTTAAATGCGGTATTGACCGTATGCTCAAAGATTGAGCATGTAACCTTGTGGAACCGTACCACTGCAAAAGCGGCGCAGTTTAAAGATGAGTTTATGGCGCAATATCCGCAGTGGAAAGTAAGTTTTAAGGTATGTGATACGGTGGCAGAAGCCATTAAAGAGGCGGATATCATTAATCTAGCCACCCGTGCCACCGAAGGCCTTTTTGAGGCAGATCAGATTAAGTTGGATGCGCATATTAATGCGGTGGGCGCTTATCAGCCGCAAATGAAAGAGGTCAGTGACTCTGTGATAGAGGCCTGTGCTTATGTGGTGATTGATGATTTGGCAGGTGGTAAGCACGAAGCTGGTGACTTAATTCAGGCCGATGCTAATAGTGACTGCGGCTGGTCGTGGGATAAGCTAAGCGGTGAGCTGATAGATTTGGTCAATTCAGATCTTGTAGTCGATGCTCGCTCTGGTGTGTCACTGTTTAAATCAGTGGGTGCAGCCAGCTTTGATGCGGCAGTGGCACTTAAAGTTGCGCTAGCTGCTAAGCATGATGGCCTCGGTCAGTCTGTGTTATTGTCATAGCACTATGTACGCTATCTATACTATGTACGCTATCTATATAGAATCTTACACTTTCATCACTGAGCTTTAAGACGTTATGACAGACCCTATAAAACCTCGTTACACTGGTAGTATTAATCAATCGAAATATGCGCACATGCGCTGGATTTATTTAATATTAGGGTTTGTGTTTTTTGTATTAGGGGTTATCGGAGCGGTATTGCCTGTGATGCCGACAGCCCCCTTTATTTTGTTGTCAGCAGCATGCTGGGCAAGAGGCTCTGAGCGTTTTTATTTGTGGCTGATTAATCACAAATATATGGGGCAATATGTCCGCGATTGGGAGCAGCGCCGAGCAGTGCCACGCCGAGCAAAGTGGCTGGCGTGCATTATGATGAGCATCTCAAGCACTATGTTATTATTCACAGTGCCTGAGGCGCAACTTTGGGTAGCCTGGGTGGTGATTATGGTCTGCTTTTGTGTGGCCATTTATCTATGGCGATTGCCAGACGCTTAAAGGTATTAGAGGCTGTATAGAGTTGACAGTTATATAGAATAAATAGCTTTATTTACATCAATGCGACATAGCCACTAGATACACGATAACGGACTGATGAGATGCAAGATGTACTCATTTTTCCTTATTAACGTGTATCTATTCGTTTGATAGGTGCATTTGTTTGATAAGCGTATAGTTGTCGCCTGTGATGAGTTGGTTATCAAAAAATAGCTACTGCTTAACAGGCTTATCTAGCTTAACCACCAATACATCACAAGATACATTGGGTAAGATACAGTCTGCCGTTGCACCATTAATCCACGCTGATAAACCGTGACGCTCATGGCGGCCGATGACCACTAAATCAACTTCATGCTTGTTGCAATAGTTGATAATACCTTCACTGTTTGAGATGGCAGTGGTGACCTCCTGCTGATTACTCTCTAGACCATTACGATTCAAAAACTCCGCTAAGTCTGTTTGTGCACTTTGACAGCGCTCATCATCAATTTCATCATAGAGACTTGCTGCAGGTACCATCTCATAACCAAACCCAACCACAGTATCTTTAATAATGTGCAATACAGATAGCTTCGCATTTTGTTGGCGTGAGTGGATGATTTTTGCTTTTTGGGCAACGATGTCCGCATCAGAGCGTAGGTCAGTGACTAACAGTATATGTTTATAGCTCATAGCAATACCTCTAATATAAGTTCAGGGGGTATATGGATAGATTGTATAGCCAAATGAAGCGCTAGACAAATGACAGTCAACGCAGTTCTCTTAAATAACTTACCTCTTTTATTCTAACTTATTTCTTTTGTTTTATTGTACCTATTATCATAAGCTTATTTTTGATGAGGTTCAGTATTATTTGTTATTTTGCTAGCTTTTATTTTGTTGTGCATTAATTGTGTATTAGTCAGTAGGTTAACGCTACTGGTTGCCTAAGGTACAGATGGGTTGCTAAGTTTATTTTTAATAAGGTTTTGAGTTTTTTTAAGTTTTTTTAAAATAAAGCTTGCTTAACTAAGCAACTATACCTATACTAGGCGCCTGCTTAAGAGAAGCACTGCAACAAATCATTACCTCGTAGTTAAAGTTATAACCCTTATCATAACAGTTATAATCCTCCGTTTTAAGATTTACA
>NZ_KB907658.1:0-21739 GCF_000382145.1 Psychrobacter lutiphocae DSM 21542 | reverse complement strand
AGGATTATATATATGTCAGATACTATCAAAGGTACAGTAAAGTGGTTTAACGAAGCGAAAGGTTTTGGCTTTATTGCTCCAGAATCAGGTCCAGACGTTTTTGCTCATTACAGCGAAATTGCTAGCTCAGGTTTCAAGACCTTAGCTGAAGGCCAAGAAGTTGAGTTCACAGTAACTCAAGGTGCTAAAGGCCCACAAGCCCATGGTATCACAGCTCTATAAGAGTTAAGACAATTTAGACTGAGGTTATTTTTAATAACACAGTGTTAAATAAGTCAAAAAAAGCGAATCCTTAATCGGGTTCGCTTTTTTGTTGTCTGTCTTTAAGGCGCATCTTCAATTGGTGTAATGATATTTAAATGGGCTAACAATAGCTAAATCTTGTCATACAGCCCCTTGTCTGATTGAGATTTATCTTATTTGTATCATCATTTTTAAAGTGAAGACACGCCTTAGTATTATGATGGCTGTGGTTACAAATTGTTTGTCCTGTATTAATGCTAGAGATATAGCTAAACTCAAATTAAAATACACACTCTGTATTACCTTTGAGGTCGCATTTATTGGTGCGTGGAACGACACCCTACCGATGGTTTTGTGTATTAAAATATAGTGTTAGCAATAGTTTAGTTTGATATATATAGCCTGCACCCATAAACATAACTAAAGACTATAGAAATTAAGAAGAGGCAGAAAGCAGGACAAAGCCGAAAGTAGGACCAAGTAAAAAGTCAGTAAAAGCAGAAATTGGGAAATAGAAAGTAAAAAACTCAGCTTACTACTAAGTTAGAGCAAGATGACTGCATTTGCAAAACTTGAACCTTGTGTGATTTGATATATTGTCATATTTTTTGGGAAAATAAATGAATTTAATAATTAATAAAGTAGCCAGTACTAGAGTTGGCGGAACGCTATTGGCTGTCGGACTTGTGTTGGTACCAAGTGCTTATGGCAAAAACAGTCATGACAGTATTGCGAATAACGACAGTCAACCAACTGTTTTTGACTTTGAATCCACTTATGATAAGCCTGCAACAGAGGAAGATATTAGACAACAGCGCAATGAGCAGTCGCAAAATAAACAGACAACATTTCGTAGCAAGAATGACAGTCGTTATCAAGATGATATTAATGATTTAATCTTTGCCTTGGATAATCCAGAAGAAAGCCAATTAAAAAGAGCCGATACGAATGAATCTTCACAAGAAGAGTTAGTAATGGCTGACGATAACCAAGGGGATCAGCAGCAATATCAGATGATAGAGCAGATACAGCCCCATTCAGAGCCTGAAATGCCACTATATCCCACTGGTGAATGCAATGCAGATGCACTGGCATTGGGCATTGAGCACTTTCGCTATGCAGATGCACCTGCTAGTGACTTAGTGAATATCGGTGGCAGGCGCTTGCATAAAGACGCTGCGCCATCGCTAAAAGAAATGCAAGCGGCCGCTAAGCAAGATAAAGTGACCTTAACCGTAGGATCAGCGTTTCGCTCGATACGCTATCAAAGCGGTATTATTAACCGTAAAAAACGTCAAGGTCTAACAGATGAAGACATCTATTCTGTGTCCGCACCTGCTGGCTATTCAGAGCATTCGACAGGCTATGCGGTGGACTTTTATCCTATTGATGCCAGTTTTGCCAAAACCAAAGCCTATCAATGGTTGTTAGACAATGCAGCAGAGTATGGCTGGATACAAAGCTTTACCGAAGAGGTCTCTGAGCAGTCTAATGTGATGGTCGAACCTTGGCACTGGCGCTTTGAGGGCACATCTGAGGCGCAGCAACTATTTAGTCCTAGAAGCTGTTACAGCTCAACGCCACCAGCAGGTGAGGTAATAGACGGTGATGAACCAATAAGTACAGAGGTGGTAAATGAGGATTTAGAAGTTATTGAGCTAGAACGAAAAGATTTTGCACTGCAAGAGGAGTGGGAAGAGTATTTGGAAAATAAGCACAAGGATATTGTAGGTGATTAAGGTCAGAGGCTGTAAGGCTTGAGATTGTTTTTTTGATTAGTGTTATTTTTCGCCATTAAACAGGATAAAATCTAGGATAAATGCACAAACGAAGGCCGTAGGCTGTTATCATATGCATTAATAAGCATTTGATGCGCCAACAAGTGATTTGGTCGGTATCATTGCTATTGAGTTAACTTTTTGAGCGCTGGCGAATATTACAGTTTTTAGTATCAAATAAGTGATATCAAACAAACAGATCATAAACTATTTTAAAAAATTTATAGCATCTCGATAAGTGTCTATATGTCTATTAACCTAAAAAAAATTCTTAATCCTAAGTTAATATTGCTACGAGGTTCGCTTTTTTTGTTGGCGTTGATTGTTTTTGTGCTCGCTATAAAAACGCTGTATACCATCACCCACACCATTCAGTTGTCAGAGGTCTTGGCTGCGATTGAGCAGATTCCGACCATAGATATGTTATTGGCCGTTGTTGTGGTTGCTTTTGGTTATTTGGTGCTTACCTTGTATGACACCATAGCTTTTAAACACATGCACATAGATTTGCCATTTAAAAAAGTCGCTTTCACCTCGTTTACCGCGTATGCCATAGGGCACACCATGGGGCTGGCAATTTTGTCCGCATCGGGTGTCCGCTTTCGCATGTACGGTGTGAACAAAGTACCTGCTGAGAATATTGCCAATGTGGTGTGGCTGGTGTCGATGGCTTTTACCTTTGGTATTACTACCTTGGTGTCTTTGTCGCTGGCGTTAAACCCTGAAGCCACTGTCACCATGATGTCACAGCTGGATACGCAATTGGCTGACTTGTCGTTAGATATCCCCGATATATTTCATAGCGTGGCGGTGATACGTGGTATAGGTCTATCTTTATTGGCACTGGTCGTGGCGGCAATTGTGTGGTCTGGGAAGCAAGGTCGACATGTACAGATCAAGGGTTGGCGCTTTGACTTACCACCAGCTGCCATGCTGATTAAGCAAATTATCATCTCAATTATTGATTTGGCGAGTGTGGCATTTGTGCTGTATTTATTGCTGCCGCATGGTACGACAGTCGATTATTTCACCGTATTTTCAGCGTTTGTACAGTCAATGATTTTGGCGATATTAAGTCATGTTCCAGGTGGGCTAGGGGTGTTTGAGCTGACCATGATGGCCTCTTTGCCTCAGGTTGAAAAAGCGTATTTGTTGGCGGTATTATTGGTATTCCGAGTGCTTTATTATTTGCTGCCTTTCTTTTTAGCCATCTTTTTCTTTATTGCCCATGAGATATGGTTGCGTTGGTTTCACCAAGGTTCTGCTAAATAAAATGCAACAAAGACAACTATAAAAAAAGACAGTTATAAAAGTAGACAACTAAAAAAAGAGCGCCCTTTATTGAGAGCGCTCTTTTTTTTGTGCTGACCTCGATTACTCGGTCACTAAAGTCTGGCTTTTATGTTTGCCATCTTCAACCGACTCTTTGACTGGAATAGCAGGGCTAAACTGTTCTGAATCTGCGTTCACCCCTTTGGCAGCATGCTCCTCTTTTAATGAAGCAGCAACCTCAGGTGGCATATAGTTTTCATCATGTTTGGCAAGCACTTCACTGGCTACAAACACATCACCTTGCATCTTACCAGTAGCGACTACGCCAGAGTTTTCAGCAAATAAATCGGGTAAGATACCCTGATAGCTGACAGGCACGCTGGCGTTAAAGTCAGTAATTTCAAATTGCACTTTAAGCTCATCGTTCGGATCTCGTTTAACACTGTCTTTTACTACCATACCACCTGCACGAATACGCTTATCTTGCGGCGCTTCACCTGCTGCAATTGCGGTAGGATCAAAGTAGTAATCTGTCTGCTGTCCGATGGCATAGATGACCAATAGCACAGCAAGGATGGCACCAGCCAGTGTAGCTGCAACCCAAATTAGTTTTTTACGACGTACCGCATTCATAAGACTGCCTTTTGGTTAACAAATAGTTGATTATAAAATAGGTGTTTAAACAGGATTTTGTTTGTTGATAAATCACCCGTTAGCCGCTGAAAAATAAGCTTTAGTAGCTAGCCGCTAATGTGTGCTACTTTTGTGTGCATTGCTACTTTGCTTACGCTGCTGCTGACGTGCTTGTTGAGCCTTTAGTTGATTTAACAAGCGGTGACGTTGGTGAATGCTATAAAAGATAAAGCCAACAATAACAGCAACCGTAATGCCCCAGGTACTCCAAACATAGGGACCGTGTTTACCCATGGCTAAAAACTCTTGTACGCTATAAAAGTAGGGTTGCATGATACACTCCTTTATTGGCTATCTATCTGTATTGGCTATCTTTATTGATTCGCTATCTGTCTGCTGATCTGTTTATTTCTTTATTAACTAGCTAACTAACTTATTAACTGGCTAAGTTTGCTGTTAATAAACTGCCATAATCTAGGTCTTATTTTGACAAGCGCACGTACTCTTTAACCCAGGCCTTATTTTGGTCACGGCGTAAGATTAAGGTATTGGTACGGTAAATGGCCAAAGCGGCGACTAACAAGTAAGTTCCTAAGATCATAAGTAGCAGTGGCGCTAACATATTTAATGACATCTTTGGGGCTTCGGTAATGGTTAGGGTTGAGCCTTGATGCAAGGTGTTCCACCAGTTGACTGAATACTTAATAATGGGCAAGTTAACCGCACCCACTATCGATAAGACTGCCGCAGCCTTTCCTCTATTTGGGCTATGCTCAAAGGCGGCAAACAATGCCATCACCCCTGCGTATAAAAAGGCCAAGATTAACATAGAAGTCAGCCTGGCATCCCATACCCAAAAGGTACCCCAAGTTGGCTTGGCCCAAATAGAGCCAGTAATTAAGCTTAAAATACAGAGTAAGAATCCAGTTGGTGCAATTGCTTGAGCAACCAAGTTGGCTGTTTTAATTTTCCAAACCAAAAAGATAACCCCAAGCACTGCCATAGCAAGATAGATTGATAATGCAATACTAGCAGCAGGAACGTGGATAAAAATAATACGATAGCTGTTACCTTGCAGATAGTCAGGTGGTGCAAAGGCCAACCCCCAGACAGAACCTATGCTCAGGCAAATAAAAGCTAAGCTTGCAAGCCACTTTACCCAAGGTGAAAATATACGAAAAAACTCACGGGTGCCTACGGTAATTAAGAATCCTTGCCATAGACGTGACAACAAGCTGGGATTTTTGGATGATCGATTAGCGTTTGGCATAATAAAACAACCTTGTAAGCCACAATGTAAGCAACTATGCTTTGCAAAATGGAAGCTACGCACAGGCCATGCAACGTATCTTATTTATGTAATTGGGTTTAAGTGTGTCTAAGCAAGTTAAGTAGGTTTATCACTGCGGTTAACCCTGTGACCTCACTACAAAAAAAGCGACACACTGCAAATATATGGGGCGTTTATCAACCAACCCAAGCTATACGCTGTCCTATTATAGCAAATATTGGTTTTAGTTTAGCCATGCCATCTTTAGCGTCATGGCAATTGCCCAAGGCATGACAATAATAGAGATGATACTACCAGCGGCAAGCAACGCCAAAATAGGCAGACCATTTAGCCCAGTGGCATATAGATCAACAGCGCCAGTAGCAAATATTAGTACAGGTAACTGCATCGGTAATGCTATTAGAGGGACCAATACAGCGCCATTTTTTAATGATAAGGTTAAGCTGCTGGCAATCGCAGATAGCATTAGCAACATAGGGCTACCAACAAGGATAGATGCCAATAGTGCACCTGCTTCCGACCACGATAGCCCGAACAAAGGCACAGCCAGCAAACTTAATAGTGCCACTAAGCCACTACTAAAGATCCAGTGGATGGTGAGTCGGAGCAAAACCCAGATAGGAATAGAAGATCTAGAAACAACCAACTGAGCCAAGGTACCATTGTCTAGTGCTGGTTTAAATAAGCTGTCAACACCCATCACCAAAGACAGCAAGGCGGCAATCCAGACGGCAGGTACCCCTAAACGCTGCAAGAGCTGTGGTTCACTGCCAATTGCCAATGGAAATAGGGTGATAATGACCAAAAAGAGCACTAAAGGATATAACCACTGTACAGCTCCTTGTTGTTTGACTTGCCATTCACGGCGCCAAAGTTGATAAGTTGCAATACCAGCGCTTACTGGAGCAGCGTCTGCTGGTTGTTGTGGTTGAGTATTCTTTGATTTTAACTGTGTCATCTCACCCCCTGATGATGGTGATGGTTGAGACTGGTGTTAGCATCAAGATTGACCTTTGTATCAAATATAGAATCAGATTCGAAACCATCGATAGTGTCGTCGGGCAAATAGTCTGATAGATTTAGCTGTTTGTTCGCCACTTTAACAGGTTGATGACTGGTCATTAATACTGCGCCACCGTCATTTACAAATTGCTGTAATCTTTGTTGTAAGCGAGCCACCATACTCACATCTAAGGCGGTAAAAGGCTCATCAAGTAACCACAGAGGTGTTTGCTCAGGGGTCATCAAATACAGTCTGGCTAAGGTCACGCGCCGCGTTTGACCTGCAGACAGCTGGTTACTTCCCATAGATTCAAAGCCAGACAAATCGACCCAGTCTAGCGCCTCTTCAATCTGTGTGCTTGTGGGCTGGATACCATATAGATTTAATAAAAAAGTCAGATTTTGCTGTACCGTCAGGCTGGGATGGATACCTAACTGGTGTGAGACATATAAAGGGGCAAGCGGTAGGCTAGAGCGGCCTTGGTATAAGATATCCCCTTGCAGCACAGGCAATAGCCCAGCCAACTGCATTAATAAGGTAGTCTTGCCCGTACCATTGGCGCCAATTAAGTGACAGATTTCGCCAGAATTTAATGACAAATTAATATGAACGCACAACGGAAAATCGCCACGTTGTACGGTAAGCTGTTGCAAAGCCAAAATGGGCGCAAAGTTGGCAGAGGTAGTCTGAGCGTTCATCTTGTCGGATAGCATGGATAGCCTATTTATTAGTAGTTAGACACTCTTATACATAGCCTATGATGCTTGTATATAGCCTATATATAATGAATGTTGGTTGTATGATATAGGTCATGGTATATCTTGCAATATAGCATTGCGCATCAATATAGCATAGTATAGATATGGCATAGTATAACAATAGATAAGTATAGCAAACCAAAATTGATAACCTAGCGTTCTAGATGAGCTTAAAAATAAAAATATGGATTTAGAAGCATGAACCTAGGTATACAAAACATAGGCATACAAAACCATAAGTAAAAATTATGAGCAGATATAAAAAACCATCTTTTTGGCAACGTTTAAAGTACTTAATTACCGCACAAAAAGACAAGTTACAAACAGACAGTATAAAGCAACAAGGTGCTAGCCAAGATAATGCTGTCCCAGTAACAACAGATAGTGCGACCAACTTATCACCCGATCAGTCGCATTTAGATGAAGCCTATTATGAGCATTTACAACAGCAGGAGTTTCCACTTCCGCAAATGCAGCCAGCAGTAGGTAACGATCAAGCCAGCATGGATACTTATCCAGAAGACACACAACAAGCAGATGGTGATATTGATTGGTTTATGGACTTAGAGCCAGAGTTACAGGGTCAGGATACAACTAAAGGGCTGTCTAATAGTATGCACAGACAAAAAATAAAATCTGACAAGCCAATTACGGACAGCATTTTACGCTTTTTAGAAGATAGCGAGTTTAGTTATTACTATCACAACCAAGATGGCTCAGATGGCCAAGACAGCGCAGACAGTCAAGATCAAGCTGACAGAGATGCTGATCAGCAAGACAGACAGTACGACAGGCAGCAAGCCAGCGAAGACGGTCATCCTGTCAGAAACGTGCATCATATTTCTATGGCAATGCGCTATTACAAGCCACCACAAGACACGGATGGTCAAAGTGATCAGCAAGCTACTCAAGCTACTGGGCAAGTAGATTCAGGTGAGATAGAGTGGGGCTGTGTCATACGAATCCATGAGCACACGCAATTGGTCGCCATCTATGGCGTGTTACCTTTTCAATTGCCATCATCGCACTTGCAGGCAGGACTTACCTTAGCTGCGCAATTAAATTACGATATGATGCTTGGTTGTGTGGAGGTTGATATTCGTGACGGTGAAATTCGATTTAAAAATTCATTAGATTTTGAGCCCATCATTGAGTCAAATCAAGGCGAGATACCAGCAGTAGTGATCAGTTATCTATTAAAAGGAGTGATGGCGATGACAGCCTCGTTTGAACCTTTATTTAGAGATCTTATTAATAGTGATCCAAAAGACTTTGAGTTGTTGGCCTTACTAGATAAGCGCCAGCAGGCACAGTTAGATAGTACCTTCTTTTTAGCCAGTACGACGCGCCAATAAAAGTACCCCAATAATAGCGCCCTAATAACAGCAAGCTGGTAATAGAGCATTGAACAGATCCAATTTGACCTTGGTTTGTCTTAAGTGAATAGGCCTTAGATCGAGGTAGGTGCTCGCAGCTAGAAAGTCGCAAAAATAGAGAGTTTAGTTAACCCCACTGAGTGCTAACTTGGAGGGGTTTTTATTGATTTGTATTTTTTAATCGAGGTTTGTTTATCGTTGTGGTCACTGTCTTGATTGTGGCACATGGCATGATAGAGATATCAACGCCAGTAAAAACACTCTTGCGGTCGGGCTTGACCGTCTAGATGTAGGAATTCCTTCGGTTTAGTGAGGAGAGGAAGCCAAGAAAGAGCTCAGATGGCTAATCAATATTAAAAAATTGTTTCCATACTATTCTAGGTTTGTTAATTTTTTGTATTAATAAAAATTGGTTTGTTTGTAACTATGCCAATAAAATATCTTTTATTTTAATTTAATCAGTTGATTACAATAATTTTATAATGAAATTAATAGGCAGTTGTTTATATTTGACAATTAAATCCTGTATAAAAAACCAAATAATGGTTTGGTTTTTTATTGTTATTTGTTAAAATAATTAATTGTAGATTAAGTAATTATTATATCGCTGTTGTAAATAACAGTAAGATAACAATTAAGTACTGCTGTTATGTTTTTTGAAAAAATTATAGCAGACTGCTTACAAATTAAAGTCATAATGTCAGTAATATTGAGCCCACTCTGAATTCTGTGTAACGTCGTTACCGTATTTATAACCAAGTTCACCTACCTGTCCATTTATCTAACAGACAAATTACTTATCTCCTTATTTATCTGACTATCCGTCTAATAACTTATTCATTGTTATACGCCTATTTCGATTTATAAAATCATTGGTTTTAGAGGTAGGGGTTGTGCATCTCACTGATTTTTATTTAGTTTTCCTAGATAGTTTTTATAGTAATTTAAAACAAATAAGATCAGTCGTATTATTAATTGAAAGGGAATCTCTATGAACCACATCTTTTAATAAAGCCACTGGCACCTTTACCGCTGTCGCAGAGTATGCCAAAGGACAAGGCAAAAGAAGCAATCGAGTAAGCCAACCAGTAGCAAGTACAAGTGCCTCTACATTACAGTCAAGCAGTAATCCTATAAGTGTACCTAATATTGGTATATTCAAGCTGAGTATTATGGTATTCAGTATATTTAGTGCCTTAGGCATCAGTACGCAGTCGTATGCAGCAAGCTATGGTGCTGGTGGTGGTACAGCAACCGGTGGAGATTCAGTAGCGATAGGTAATAATGCTAAAGCAACTAAAGTGGAAGCGGTGGCTATTGGCTCAAATACAGATGCTACGGGTCAACAGTCAGTTGCGATAGGCAATGATATAACCGCAGGTGGTGACTTTTCAATTGTCATAGGTACTCAATATAATGGTAATAAAGCAGGGTATCAGTCTGAAGGAAAGTACTCTGTTGCTATTGGTAGTGGTAACAATACTGCTCGTTATGCGGCAGATGCGGACGGGAATTTTTCGATAGCGCTAGGTAGTGCGTCGAAGACAGAAAAAGCAGCACAAAGCTCTGTTGCAATAGGGGATAGTGCGAAAACCACAGAGGCCAATGCAGTAGCTTTAGGCTCAGACTCGGTTGGTGATAGAGTTGTGCCCACTGTCAGTGGTTATGATGCAAGTGTGCTCACTTCAAGCGATCCAAATCAAGCAGCCACATCAAAAAGTACCACCTGGCGAGCCAATAGAGCAGCGGTATCCGTTGGTGACGGCACTAGAATCACCCGTCAAATTACCAGTGTGGCAGCAGGCTCAGCAGATACTGATGCGGTTAACGTTGCTCAGTTAAAAGCGGTAGATAAAGACACTTTCTTCCATGTTAATGATGGCACTAATGGTGGTACAGGCAATCCTGCGAACAATAAAGGTAAGGTAAACGAAGCTGCAGGGGCAACTGTTGCAAATGCTTTAGCGGCAGGTATCAATGCTAAAGCGACTGAAAACAATGCGACAGCAGTCGGTAGAGACACCCAATCAAACGGAACTTCAGCCAGCGCTTTTGGGAGTCAAGCTAAAGCCAATGCAAACTATACATTAGCCGCAGGTTATCAAGCTGAAACTATAGGAGAAAGCTCTAACGCTATTGGTGCATACACCATAGCAAATGGTCAGAATTCAACCGCAATCGGCGTAAGAAGCCATACCTATGATACTAGCGGTATTTCTATTGGTAATGGCGCAAAATCAGGTAAGTCTGGTGATACATCTGTAACAAACACCATTGCAATTGGCACCAGATCTGTCTCATCAGGAGATAAATCCGTTGCAATTGGTCATGGTTCAGATGCAACAGAAAGTCAATCCGTCGCTATTGGTGGTTATGCCCAAGCAACGGCAACCGATACATCAGCTTTTGGTCGTAATAGTATTGCAGATATTGCAGGTGGTGTCGCCATAGGCTCTCAGTCAAATACCTATGTTGATAAAGGTATTGTTGGTTATGACCCGTCAACAGGTAAGACCAGTACCGAAAATAATACAACATGGAAAGCCAATCAGGCTGCTGTTGCCATTGGTAATAGCACAGCTGTAACCCGTCAAATCACCAGCGTTGCAGCAGGGGCTAAAGATACAGATGCGGTTAACGTTGCGCAGTTAAAAGCAGCACAAACGCATTATTTTGATGTCAACTCAACAGACGGTGGCAACTATAACAATGATGGCGCTACAGGTGCTGATGCATTGGCTGCTGGTAAAGATGCTGCAGCGATAGGTAGCGCATCAATTGCTATTGGTTTAGACACTACCTCAGAAGGTGCAAATAGTATTGCTATTGGCGAAAAGGCTGCTTCCTCAAGTAATAATAGTATTGCTATTGGTGCTGATACTAAAGCCTCTTCCACCTATACAACATCAATTGGTCGTTCAACTCAAGCCACTAAATCAGGGGCCACCGCCATTGGGGGTGGTACAGAGAGTGGCGCAGCTAAAGCAACTAGTGCAGGAGCCGTTGCAATTGGTGGGGGTTATAATAGCAATGTAGGTGCAAATGCAGAAGCAACGAGATCTGTTGCTATAGGTAACGCATCTTCTGCAACACTGGAAGATTCTATAGCGCTTGGTTCAAAGTCCGTCACAACAAGAGATCTAGCTACTGCTAGTGGTTATGACGCTCGTACAGGTCAAGCATCTACATTAACAGACTCCGCTTGGCGTGCTACTACAGCAGCGGTATCAGTTGGTGATGTTGATAATAATATCACCCGTCAAATCACCAGCGTTGCAGCAGGGGCTAAAGATACTGATGCAGTCAACGTTGCTCAGTTAAAAGCAGCACAAACGCATTATTTTGATGTTAACTCAACAGGCGGTGGCAACTATAATAATGATGGCGCTACAGGTGCTGATGCCATTGCTATTGGCAAAAATGCTAATGCAAGTAAAGATAGCAACATTTCACTTGGTAATAATGCAAGAGCATTAGGCGAGACTAGTATAGCAATTGGTAAAAACGCTCGTACTGACGGATCTTCTGGTGTAAATAGTATCGCTATAGGTAACAATGCTTATGGTGGTTGGGCACAAGAGGGAATTGCGATAGGTACTAACTCTGCCTCATCAAATTACGCTGTTGCAGTCGGTTCTCAAGCTAAAAACGATAATGCTGGTGGAGTAGCTATTGGGCAGGCAGCTAGAACGAATGGCGCACGTTCGGTTGCTGTTGGCCAGGCAAGTAAAGCTGTGGGTACAGACTCAGTAGTTGTAGGCTATGAGGCTCAAGCAAGTAAAAATCAAAGTACAGCTCTTGGACATAGTGCCGTCGCAAGACATGAATATTCTGTCGCACTCGGTGCAAATTCTGTTGCTAGTAGAGATGTGCCAACCGTATCTGGTTATGACGCTAGTAAAGCTGGAGCATCAGATCTAAATAATACAACTTGGAAAGCCAATCGGGCTGCAGTATCAGTGGGTAATGGCACGAGTGTAACCCGTCAAATTACCAATCTAGCAGCAGGGTCAGAAGATTCTGATGCGGTGAACGTGGCTCAGTTAAAAGCATTAGAAAAAACAACAAACACCTATTTCCATACAGGTACAGGTGCTACTGGCACAGGCAATGCAGCCACTAACCAAGGTAAACTTACAGATCGTGCTGGCGCGACTGGTAACAATTCGCTGGCTGCTGGCGTAAACACCCGAGCAACATCTGAAAGTTCAGTTGCCATAGGTCCCAACGCTATTGCTAATAAAAGCTTCGTTACAGCTATTGGTAGTGGAGCAGGATTGAGCACAACTCAAGGAGAGTCTAGTGTTTACTTGGGGCGAAATGCAGGTTCAAATGGTAACCATTTAGTTCATGGTCAAAGATCATGGGGCTCTGTTTATATAGGTCAAGATGCAGGGACAGAGGTAACAGGTGATGCTAGCATAGGCATCGGCTCAACAGCAGGATGGAAGCATACAGGTTCACAAAATATCTTTATCGGGGATTCGGCTAAACCTTTAAAAGAAGGACAAAATGCTTATTCTTATACTTCTGGTAATAGAAACTTAATCTTTGGAAATCAATATATAGATCCAAAAGTTAAAACAGCTGAAAGTGGTAAAACAAATTATATCAACGATGTTATTGTTATAGGAACACTTGCAAAAGCTGAAAATTCTCAAGGCATTGCCATCGGTTCAAGTAGAACAGATGGGGTCACGGGCGCTTACGCAAAAGGGAAGCGCTCTATTGCCATTGGTGTCAGTGCAGATGAAACTAAAAAAGGCGCGCAAGCATTAGGCGATGATTCAATAGCGCTGGGAACTCAAAGTAAAGCAGATCAAGCCAATAGTGTGGTTTTGGGTAATCTTTCAACAGATCGTGCCGCCACTGCCGAAACCACTGCCACTGTAGGTGGTATTACCTATGGTAACTTTGCAGGCGTAGGCTCTGCTCCTAATGGCGTAGTGAGTGTGGGTGATACGGGTAAGGAGCGTCAATTAATCAACGTTGCTGCGGGTAAGATAAACGCCACCTCGACTGATGCGATTAATGGTAGTCAGCTTCATGCCGTAGCGAAAGCACCACTTACCTTTACGGGCAATACCAATGCCGATACAGATGCTGATGGTACTCAGCAACAGCTAGGTAGCACGCTCAACATCATTGGTTCAAAAGCAGAAATAACCTTAGCAGAAGATGTTTCTAATATTGCCATGACAGGTGCTTACTCTGCTAAAAACCTGCAAACGGTAGTAACTGACGATCAAGTACAAATTCAACTGGCAGAATCGCCTAAGTTTGGTAAAGTTACCATTAATGATGGCGGTAAAATTACAGGGTTAACGGCAGGTGAAGCAGATACTGATGCGGTAAATGTTTCTCAGTTGAACGCAGTCAAGAATGTGAAAAACTACGCTCATGTTAATGACGGCACAAATGCAGGTACTGGAGATGCTGATAGCAACTTAGCTAAAGTTAATGAAGCTGGTGGTGCCCAAGGTAAAAATGCAGTTGCTATTGGGGTTGGTGCTCAAGCAATCGGTCGTGGCTCTGTCGTTGTTGGTAGTCAAGCAGCCTATCTCTCTAATGAAGATACACGTAATATTGCTACAGGAAATGAATCAACTATTAGCGGTGGTATTAATAATAAAGTTGCTGGCAATAAAGGCACTATCTCTGGAGGTGTCGGCAATGAGATTCAAACCTCAGGACTAATTACTGGTGAAAGTGCGGAAAGACTAGCATTATTTGCAAGAGGAGCGACGATCTCTGGTGGTACAAGCAACATTATTACCAATAGCCATGATTCAACTATCGGTGGTGGTTATAAAAATGAAATTCTAGAATCGGTTGATAATAACGGTGAAAATGGTTTTGGTACTAATACTATTGCTGGTGGCGGGCTGAATAGTGCAAAAGGTAACCTAACCACGATAGGTGGTGGCTGGGAAAATACCATTGAAAATGGGGTTGCCTCAACCATTGCAGGTGGTACAAATAACAAAGCTTCAGAAGAGTATACAACTGTATCAGGTGGTACTAAAAATGAGGCTAGCGCTAGAATGTCAACAGTATCTGGTGGCTATGATAATGATGCGACAGGTATTAGATCTTCTATTGGCGGTGGTTTTGAGAATAAGGTATCTGGAGAAAGCTCTACTATATCAGGTGGTTACCAAAATAAGTCCTTGGCAGCTTATGGTACAATTGCTGGTGGTGGTAAAAATACTATAGAAACGACAGGTCGTGCTGGGTTTATAGCAGGTTCTGGTAATACACTTGCAGCGCCAAACTCTGCCATCATAGGCACATCCAATACCTTAAAAGCTAATCAACAGTACTCATTTGTCTTGGGTAATGCCACGAACACCACTCAAGCCAATTCGGTCACTTTAGGTCATCTGAGCTCTGATAAAGAGGCAACGACAGTTACTGAGGCAACTGTAGGCGACATAACTTATGGCGATTTTTCTGGTGTTTCTAAAGTAGCAAATGGTGTTGTATCTGTCGGTGGTGTGGGTACAGAACGTCAAATTGTCAATGTTGGCGCAGGCCGTGTAGCGGTTGATTCTACTGATGCGATTAATGGCAGTCAGCTTCATGCTACTAATAATGTTGTTAGTAATGTAGGAAATACTTTAATAACTGAAATTTTAGGTGGCGATGCCGCCATTGAAAAAACAGGAACAACAGCTGGACAACTTTCAATGAGTGATATTGGTGGCACGGGTAAAGATACTATCCATAATGCTATTAAAAATCTTAATACTACTATCACTGAAAATGATAGAGATACCTACTTCCATACTAATGCCACAGGTGCGGTACAGCCGCTAGTAGGCTCTAACAAAGGCAAACTTGATGCAACTGCTGGTGCAAGTGGTATCAATGCCACAGCAGCGGGTATTAATGCAAGAGCAACTGGCAATTCTGGCGTAGCTGTAGGTAACGGTGCTTGGGCATTAGATGATAATGCACTGGCTATTGGTAAGGGTGCACGAGTAGATAATTATGCAATAGCTGGTAAAACGTCAAACACCTCTGATGGTATCGCTATTGGTACCAATGCAAGATCAGTTCAAGGTGGGCTAAGAGATGGTGCACTTGGAGGGCTTATCCCAAGTAGTCCTCTTGTTGACAATTATATCCCAGGTAGTACCAAAGGTATTGCCATTGGTAAAGATACCTATGCGAATGAAAGCACGGTGGATATCGGTGCTAAATCAGTTAACAATCAAGATAAAGGGGCAAATAGACGGGCTGTCACTTCAGTTGGTGCAGACTCATTTGCTGGTGCACACTTCTCAACGATTGTAGGTTCATATTCTACTATTGAATCGCAAACAACCTCTCCACTGTCTAGAAGTCAAGGATTTGCATCGACAGTGACAGGTACTCTAAATACTGTAAAAGCCGACTCTGCTACTGATCCTTTTGATGGCGTTGCTAATGTAGTTAACGGTGCTGGAAATACTATTAATCATAGTAATGGTACTGTGGTAGTTGGTGCAGGCAATACCGTAAGTAACTCACTTCAAGCTAAAGACATCAATCCTGCTGGTTTAAGCTTTGCGAATATTACTAAACCAGATGAGTTAAACGAAATATTGAAAGATGCTGAACTTGGTTCAGTTGGTATCATTGGTGGTGGCAACACAGTAGATAATGCGCTTTACTCAAATGTGCAAGGAGTTAAAAACTCGTTAACTAGTGGAACTAACGGAGACACCAGTGCTTTTGTATCAATGGACGGTTATAAAAATACTGCTGAAAATGTCAGTAATATAACTACTCAAGGTAGTAATAACACAGTAACCAATGCTGACCAAAATATCATCATGGGTGATAACAATACCCTTGTGGGTGATGAAACAGATCGCAGTCAAGCCAAACGCAATATCATTATTGGCTTCCAAGATACACAAGATCAAATCGGTAAAAATATCACTAATAACCAAGCAATTGGTTCAAATTTAACCATTTCCGATGAGACCACAAATGGTGTATTAATTGGCGATAATACAATTATTAAGGGCAATGGTGCAGTCGCACTAGGCGCGGAATCAAATGCCAGCCGTGCTGCCCTAACAGGTGTAACTACTTCTGATACAGCATCGGCTACAGCCAATGAGGTTTATGCACTTGAAACAGCTACTGATGACGATAAAAATGCAATTTCAGCAACTGTTAAAGGTGATTTAGCAGCAGTTTCAGTGGGTAATGCTGACAGTACACGTCAAATTACCAATGTTGCTGCTGGCTCAGAAGACTCAGATGCCGTCAACGTCAGTCAGCTAAAAGCTGTGGCAAATGTCCCCTTAACTTTTGCAGGGGACTCTGGTGCTGACTTTAAGCGCAAGCTGGGTGAGACAGTAACTGTTGAAGGTGGTGTAACAGATGCAAGCTTACTATCTGATAATAATATCGGTGTGGTCAGTAATGCAGCAGATACGTTAACCGTGAAGCTTGCCAAAGAGCTAGGTGGGTTAACAAGTGCAGAGTTCACAGATGCAAATGGCAATGAAAATATCATTACCGGTGATGGCCTTGTTATCACACCTGCAGATACCTCAAAAAATCGAGTTCGTTTAAATAGTAATGGCTTAGATAATGGCGACAATAAAATTGTTAATGTCGCTGCTGGTGAAAAAGATTCAGATGCGGTTAACGTCAGTCAGCTAAAATCGGTTGCGGCTGTAGCAGCGGCTAAAACGAAAGTTGAAAAAGGCACAAACACAACCGTTACTAGCGAGACAGATATAGCCACTGGCGCAATCACATATACAGTTGATGCCCGTGATACAACAGCTAAAGCAGGCTCTACAGCAGTCAGCGTGACTGGTGGCGAGCTTGATCCAACCACAAACGTACGTGACTATAGTATTGATTTAAGTCAGGAAACTAAGAATAGCATCGCTGATGGTAAAAAACACAACACAGTGGTTGCAGGTAATAATGTCAGTATCACAGAAGGTACTAACACCGATGAAGGTGTTGAATACACTGTCAATGCTGAGAAATCAACAGTGTCATCAGACAGCCTTGCTGTCACCTCGACACCTAATGCAGAGACAAACACAACAGATTATAAAGTTGAGTTAGAAGCTGAAGATCAAGCAACCTTAGCGAATGCAGTGACTGGTTTTTATGTAGATGCCGATGTTAAGGCGACTGCGGACAAGGCTGCTGATAATGTTAAGTTAACCGAAACCGTGACTTATACAGCAGATGACAGCAATGTTGTGACTACTGTGCGTGACAATGAAATCGGCTTTAAGCTGGCTGATGATGTCACTATCGCTAATAGCTTAACCGTTGGCCCTGTATCCATTAATAAAGACACAGGTATCGATGCTGGTGATACCGTTATCACTCATGTTAAAGCTGGTACAGCAGACACTGACGCTGTAAATGTCAGCCAGTTAAAGGACACCAACACCAATGTCGCCAAAGGCTTTAACATCGCTGCAGACAATGGTACAACTGACAACGTACAACTGGGTGACACCGTCACTTACACCAGTACCGATGACAATGTTGTGACTACCGTTACCGACAATCAGATTGACTTTAGTCTGGCCAATCAAATCTCTGTCGGTACAGCCAAGCCAGTGACCATCAATGGGGATACAGGTACGGTCAATGGTCTCACCAATACCACTTATAACCCTAACAATATCGTAACGGGTCAGGCTGCGACAGAAGATCAGTTACAGCAAGCGACCATAGCAGCGACAAGTGATGTCACGACAACTACTGAAGATCAGCTAACGGTAACAACCATTGCTAAGGAGGATGGTACCACCACCTATCAGGTTGACGCTGATGTAACCGTTTTAACCACAGATAGCAAAGGTCACGTTATTACCCCTGCCAACAGTCCTAATGGCTTAGTCACAGCAACTAATGTTGCAGACACTATCAATGCCACAGGCTGGAACTTACAAAACGATGGTGTTCAAAAAGACCTAGTTAGCCCAAGTAACACGGTAAACTTCGTTAAAGGCTCGGGCACCGAAGCGGTTGTGACCTCTGATGGCAACGTCAGCACTGTGACTTACAACGTGTTAACCGATGACACCATCACGTTAAATGCAAAAACCAACGAGCTGGGTGTTAATACAGGCACGATCACACAAGACACAACCAAGCCAGGCACCGTCGCAACGCCTAACAGCAGCGCCATAGCGACCACAGGTGATGTCGTTGATGCGATTAATAACTCAGGCTTTACTGTTAAAGCCAATGGAGAAGATGCAGGAGAGTTGATTAATCCAGGCGATGCGGTTGATTTCACTGAAGGTAAGAATATCTCTATCACCCGTGAGGCAGGCAAGTTTACTGTTGCGACGAAAGCAGACGTTGATTTTGATAAGGTGACTGTTGGACCGGTAACAATAAATAAAGACGCAGGCATCAACGCAGGCAATACTAAAGTCACCAATGTGGCAGAGGGTGTAGATCCAACTGATGCGGTGAATGTGAGTCAGCTCAATACCAAAGTTGCCGCCGCAACCACAGAGGTGAAAGCGGGCACGAATATTGTTGATGTTACTAAAAAGACAGGCGACAAAGATCAGACCATCTATACCGTCAACGCCAAAGGCACCACAGCATCTGCGAACTCTGATGCTGTCGAAGTCAAAGGCGTCGCAAAAGATGGCAACGTCACAGACTATGAAATTGATCTAAGTGCTAAGAGCAAAGAGAGTCTAGCCAAAGCAGAGTCAGCCATCCAGTCAGTGACTGGCGATAGCAATATCACAGCCACTACGGATGCTGATAACAAGGTGACTGTCAAACTTAATGACGATATCACGGTTAAGAATGTCAATACGGACAGTACGACGATTGGTGGTACAGTGGCTATCAATGACAAAGGTATCAACGCTGGCAATACTAAGATTACCAATGTCGCTGCTGGTGAAATCAGTGCGAACTCACAAGACGCTGTCAATGGCAGTCAGCTACATGAAGTTAAAAACTTAGCAGCAGCCTCGAAAACAACAGTTAAAGCTGGTAAAAATACGACCGTAACTGGCAGCACTGATGAAGATACAAAAGCAATGACTTATGTCGTTAATGCCGACTCTGCAAGTGTTAGTGCAGGCTCTGATGCGGTAGCAGTTGCTAAAGGTACTCGTGATGCCAATGGCAATACTGATTATAAAGTAGACCTATCAGCTAAGACCAAAGGTCGCTTAGCCAAAGCCGATACGGCCATCCAGTCAGTGACCGGCGATAGCAATATCACAGCCACTACGGATGCTGATAACAAGGTGACTGTCAAACTTAATGACGATATCACGGTTAAGAATGTCAATACGGACAGTACGACGATTGGTGGTACAGTGGCTATCAATGACAAAGGTATCAACGCTGGCAATACTAAAATTACCAATGTCGCCCAAGGTACAGCTGATACTGATGCAGTGAATGTCAGTCAGTTAAAAGCAACCAATGCAAATATAGCCAAAGGCTTCAACATCAGTGCTGATAATGGCAACCCTGACAATGTTCAGCTGGGCGAAACCGTTCATTACACCAGTGATGACAAAAACATTGTCACCACGGTGCGTGACAACGAAGTAGATCTTGGTCTAGCCAAAGAGATTACCGTCGATAGTGTGACAGCAGGCAATACAGTCGTAAATAATGCGGGTGTGACTATCACCAATCCTGAGCACCCTTCTAAAACTGTCAGCGTGACCAATCAAGGCGTCAATGCCGGTGGCAACAGAGTCACTAATGTGGCACCTGGCGTTAACCCAACTGATGCGGTGAACGTCGATCAATTGAACCAATTAGGTTATAAGCTTACGGGTCATATCGATGACATACAGGCAGATCTTTCAGCCGGTATTGCATCGGCAGCAGCGATTGAGAATGCGCCTTATGTACCTGGCAAGTGGACTTACGCTGCAGGTGCTAGTTACTACAATAGTGAATCCGCTATTGGAGTTAGCCTAAGACGAACCGCAGACAATGGTCGTTGGTCGATTACTGGTGGTGTCTCTACTAATACCCAAAATGATCCATTGTTCCGTATAGGCATTTCTGGTGTTATTGATTAAATTATTTTGATAACGCATCTTAACTAGGTTTGTTATATATCTGTATAGCAAACTTAACAAAATTTAATACATACCTAATTATAGAGATAAAGTTATGAAAATTTTCTTATCAATACTACCCTTAACTGCTCTTTTAATCTGCACAACAACCACAGCAGCAACAGTTTATAGTCATTCTAATTCAGCAGAAGATGACAATATTACATTTCCTGATATAAGTAAGAGTTACTTAAATGATTTTCCGCTATATAATCCGGATGATCTTATTCATATCAACAATGGCATAAATGATGATACAGTTCGTCAATTAATTGGTAATCCTCATTTTAGTGAGTTTATGTCTAATAAGTGGAATTATGTCTTAAAGATTCGTCAGCCTTACACTAAACAATATATACAGTGTCAGCTACAATTGCATTTTGATAAACACGACATTGTAGAGAGGCTTTATTGGGACAAGCAAGAATGTGCTGATGCTGTTCAACCACAAGTACAACCACAACCACAAGTACAACCACAACCTGCTGTCACTGTTGAACCAGCTTCTGAGCGTATTAACTTAAGTGCTGATGCCTTGTTTGCATTTGACAAATGGCAAGCAAGTGACATGCTACCACAAGGTCGTACCGAGCTTGATGCGTTATCGACTAAGCTACGTCAATACCAAGATATTGGTGATATGAAGGTTGTTATTACTGGTCACACAGATCGCCTTGGCGATGATATGTATAATATGAATCTATCACAGTTACGGGCACAGACGGTACGAGCTTATTTGGTGCAACGCGGTGTTAATCCAAGCAGCATGTTAGCGGTTGGCGCTGGTGAGTCGCAGCCGATAAAAGAGTGTGCAACCAGTCTGTCACGCCCAGAGCAGATTGACTGCTTGCAACCAAACCGTCGTGTGACTTTGGATGTTATGGTCAATCAAGAATAGTTTACCTTGATGGTATTTAAATTTGTTACTTTGCTAATTTGCTAAGATAAAAAACAGTAAAGCATAAAAAAAGACGCTAACTTATGTTGGCGTCTTTTTTTATGCTAAGTAATCGAACAAAATTAAATACCTATACTTTAAATGTAGAAAAATTTAACGACAGGGAATCACCAATATTAGCAAAAACCCGATTAACTGCATAAGACAACGTATCGAAAGAAACATAATCACAAGGTCTTAGCCAAGCCTGTTTTACCTCCTTCCATAACCGCTCAATGATATTTAGATGCGGACTATAAGGCGGTAAATAAAAGATAAACAAGCCTCGTTCTTGCCAAATGGGTAATCTAGCTTGGATAATCTTGGCATGATGAATACTGGCATTATCCATG
>NZ_KB907657.1 GCF_000382145.1 Psychrobacter lutiphocae DSM 21542 | reverse complement strand
CGTCATGCTGTGGTTGTTATGGATGGTGCTCTATGGCATCAACCAAGTTTAAACCTACATAATGTGACGATGCTTAAATTACCCCCTTATTCACCTGAGTTAAATCCATCTGAACAGGTGTGGTCGTATTTGAAACAACATTGGTTATCCAATAGGTGTTTTGATGGTTATGAGGCTATTGTTGATGCTGCTTGCAAGGCTTGGAATAGACTTTGTTCCAAGCCCGAGCTCATTCAGTCTATAACTTCTCGTGATTGGATTGGTTTATAGGTTTATTTATGGAATTGGTATTACTATGGCTTTTTCGGTTATTAGGCAGTTGCCTTCCGTTTCTTAGAGAGCAAATAAATTAAAGAAAATTAAGTACTTAAAGCATCACTGGCTGCTTTAATTTTGTGTAAAATTGCAACAATCTGGGCGGTGGTCAAGTAACGAGGTACGGTATAAGTATCTCGGACTTCTTTGGCTGCCCCTTTGGCTATCTTCTTAAAGTCAGCAGGATTGATGTCTTTGACCCTTGCATCAATATTGACATCAGCGATCAGATGTCTCACTTGAGCAATCAAATAATCAGCCGCCTCGTCATCATTGGCCTGTGGCTGATCTGAATCTACAACCCCTGTTTTTCTAGCCAGCGCTGCCAACCTGTCTTTGCTTACATTGCGATTGGCATCAAGGATATAAGGCAACACAATGGCATTGGCTCGACCATGAGGAATACCATAATGAGCGCCCAACTGGTGAGCGATGGCATGCACATAACCTAAACCAGCCTTATTAAATGCAATACCGCCGTAATGTGCGGCAATGCCCATCTGCTCACGCGCCTTTAAGTCATCGCCATTGGCATAGGCTTTTGGCAAATATTGCATCACTAATCTGGTAGCAGAAGCTGCATAATAATCTGTCTCACTGGTGGCAGTGACACTCATCCAAGCTTCAAGTGCATGGGTTAGTACATCGATACCTGTATCAGCGGTAATGTGTGCTGGCATACCTTGCATAATGGTAGGATCTACGGCAGAGGCTAAAGGTACCATTCTAGGGTCAATAGATAAGGACTTTTGATGTGTCTTGTCATCTGAGATAACCGCACCCAATGTGGCTTCTGAACCAGTACCAGCAGTGGTTGGGATGCAGTATAGTGGCATACATTTAGAGGCTTTTAAGACGCCCATCAGTTTTTTGGGTTTGCGTCCAGTAGCTTGGCTGATGGCGATAATTTTTGATGCATCAATCACAGAGCCTCCACCAAGTGCCAGTATTGCATCACAGTGGTTGTCCACTGAATGCTTTAAACCTGCTTCGACCACACTAAAGGTAGGATCTGGCGTAATGCCATCAAATAGGTGGTAGGCAATGTTATTTTGCTCAAGGTAACGGGTGATTTTATCTGGGATACCTAACTGATTTAATACCGTATCGGTGACGATTAGCACCTTGGTTGCGCCTTCATGAATCATCATATCGCACAGCTCATAGCAAGACTGCTCACCGATAAATAGCTGAGGTCTGGGTACGGTGACAACTAGCGATATGGCCTGTAATGCTTTTGCACGGGTTTTGGCTACTGCCAGATAGCTGGCGTGACTTAAAGTACTTGGTGACAATTTTTTTAGGGCAGAAAGGGGCTGAGCGAGCATATTAAATCCTTTTAAATAGCGATAGCTTGATGTTCTATATCGCATACATAAATATAAAGTTAGCGACAAATCAAGAGGTTGAGTGCATTGTCATAGTGTAATGTAATGATGGCTATTGTGCCACCATCTAAGCCAGATGAAAAGAAGAAAAAGTGATTGGGTGGTATATGTTATGAGCTAGAAGTTATTTTTCTAAGTGGCTGTAAGTCTGTATATCATATTGTAAAAGCTATGTTTTTATAGTCATAGTTAAATAAAAGAGTGACGGTGTTGACCTTATGTAGCCTACTTCAGTAGCACTTTTACTTGGTTGCCCTATCTCTCAAGTTGCCCTATCTCTCAATTGGTTGACTGCGACCATGAGATGGAGTGTTAATGGCGATATGCAATAAATAACAGACATAAAAAAAGGCCATTCATATAGGCCAGATCAAATTGATTAAATCGGAAGTCAAAAAAGAAAGACAGTAAAAAATATAATAATGGCGGTGAAGGAGGGATTCGAACCCTCGATACGCTATTAACGTATACACACTTTCCAGGCGTGCGCCTTCAGCCACTCGGCCACTTCACCATTTTAAGGCGTATAGTATACCGAAAGCCAACCCTTTTGTCATCTTCGGCTGTTATACTTTTATTTTGCGAAGATATCGACACATTAAACGTCAGCAGTTGACGTCTTATTTGGCAAAATGCTTTACAGCTGTTGCAAGCGTTGTTAGCATGAAGCTATTTTGTAGTGTGTGCTAAGCACGATAAAAATCAGTCAAAGTAAGGCGATAATAGTGGTAAACAATAATGACCAAAAGTACAATCAGTGGTCGAAGATAACTGGTTTTGATTTGCAGCAGATTCGACAGACCTTGCGCATTGGATGTGGTGTGGTGATTCAGGATGTCATGCTAGCTAGGCAGAGAGTAACACACCAACAGCCAGTCGTTGCTACGGCTGAGCGACGAGTAAGAAATCAGCAAAAATTGAGAAGCTATATAGTAAAGCGTCAATGCGTTTGGGCTGTGAGTTTACTAGTTACAAGTTGCTGGTGGTCAGTGACAGCTTTTGGTGCTGACTTTAGCCAGTGTGCAGATAATTTTTATGCAGGCACGGCGCCAGATTATATCGATAGCAAGCTATTAAATAAAAGTGTACCGTTATGCTTTAATGGCTTTGCAACTCTGTATTCAGGGTTATCACGTACACCTTTATGGTCAGCTGAATATCTGACCCGTGAGCGCTTATTCTTGGCAGAGGAGATTCCTAGAGAGGATAGCTTTCATAGTGAAAGTAGATTACCTCAATCGATGCGTGCCGAGTTATCAGACTATAAAGGCACAGGTTATGATAGAGGGCATTTGGCGCCCAATGGTGATATGGCAAATAGGCAACAGCAGTATGATAGCTTTAGTTTGGCCAATATCGTCCCGCAACATCCAAGAAACAACCGTTATAGCTGGCGCAATATTGAGTCGGTGACTCGATATTTAACCAAGCATTATGGCGAGGTGTATGTGGTCACTGGTGTCGCATTTAGAGGTAAGCAGGTCACCCAGCTCAATGGTCGGGTACTGGTGCCAAGTCATATGTTTAAGGCCTTGTATGTCCCACAAACGCAAGAGGCTGGGGTATATTATTCACCAAATGATGATAGTGATCGGGTCGAGATTATCAGTATCGATGAACTAGCATTACGCTCAGGTATTGATGTATTTCCGAAGATTTCTGAGCAAGCAAAAGCCAGAGCCATGCCGTTAGCAACCAGTATCAGTGAGATGCCAGAGATAGGTCGAGATTATTCAGCCAGCCAGCGCCAGTCAGCCAGTGAGCGTGAAGCAAGCAAGCGTAATCCAAGTGATAATAAGCATACAGAAGGGCAAGATGAGGAGCCATTGTGGTATCTTATTTTAATTGAGGTTTTACGATGGTTTGTTGATAACTTTTTGCATAAACAATAGTGACTATTAGCTGTGGTTCGTGCCTTTTATAATCACTAAAAAAATGACAATAGAAGATAACAATTAAAAGGAAATTGTATTATGACCCAGTCAGACTATGAGAATGACGCTCAGGATTTGTCAGAAGTAGAGCAACAGAAAGACAATGCTCAAGATGTCGTACATCAAGTTAATGATGCTCTAAACGATGATGTGCTAAACAAGGACGTAGAGATCCAAACAGCAAAAATGTCATTTGCACCCTATAAAAATGACCATCAAAGTATGCAAATCGGGGAACTAATATTTGAAAATCAAACCGATAAGGTCATCGTTTATGGCGATATTGATATTGTTAAAAATAAAAAAGGACTAGCGCAGGCATTAAAACTACAACAGGTAGTTAACGCTATTGTTGAAGAGCTGCAACAGGCAAAAGATGCAGGCGAGCTAGATGAAGCAGTGCAAAACGAGGTTAATGTAAGTCAGCAGACGCAAACCAGTAAGGTAGTGGACAATCCGTTTTCATAACTCTTACGGTTCAATAAGGCTAGAGCAATAGTTTGGCAAATTAAGTCTTTTTTTTTATAAATTAAGCCTTATAATCGAATTATAGCAATAAGGCATTAGCCAGTTACCAAAACCAGTTGTCAAAAACTTAACAATAAAATATTGACTTATTATTTATTAAAATACTTGTAACTTATTCAATTATAAGTTATTTTCAATATACTGTATTGCATAACTGACCTCTTATTATTTATAATCCAATACAAACAAACTCAAATACTTTAAACCCTCGAAAGGAATCGCATTATGAAATTACTTAATCAATCAGTATTAGCCTTATCAGCTCTAGGTCTTGCCACAGTAGCAATGGCCGCAGATCCATTAGCCAACACTACTTGGCAGACTTACGATGATGGTCAGCCAAAAGCTGTGGTAAAAATCACAGAATCTGGTGGCGCTTTAACCGGTAAAATCGTTTCTACCACTCGCGCAGAAGGCAAAAAGTTTGTTGGTCGTACCGTTATCTCAGGTCTAAAAGCTGACGGCGGCGGCAAATACAGCGGCGGTAAAATCACTGACCCAGAAAACGGTAAAACCTATCGCCTAACAGCTGAGCTAAACGGCAACAGCTTAAAGCTAAAAGGTCATTTAGGTCCATTCTCACGTAGCCAAACTTGGAAGAAAAAATAAGTTAAGCGCGTTTGAGTAACCCTCAAAACGACAATTTAGCGTGATAAAATAAGAAAAAGCCAGATATATGTTATCTGGCTTTTTTTGTGGGCGTTTAACTCTTATAGATTTTGAGCTAAAGCTATCAAGTTGGGTTAACTCTGATTCAAGGCCTGCTGACGTTTTAACCTTTTTGCTGTTTGTTTTGCTTCCGTTGCCAGATGCTCGATTTCATCTGGATTTAATCCTTGACGTCTGGCTTTTACGTAGTTTATACCAATTCCATAAGTAAACCTATAAACCAATCCAATCACGAGAAGTTATAGACTGAATGAGCTCGGGCTTGGAACAAAGTCTATTCCAAGCCTTGCAAGCAGCATTAACAATAGCCTCATAACCATCAAAACACCTATTGGATAACCAATGTTGTTTCAAATACGACCACACCTGTTCAGATGGATTTAACTCAGGTGAATAAGGGGGTAATTTAAGCATCGTCACATTATGTAGGTTTAAACTTGGTTGATGCCATAGAGCACCATCCATAACAACCACAGCATGACGCCCCTCTGGCACAGCATGGCTAATCTCTTGCATATGCAGTTGCATGGTTTGCTTATTAACATAAGGTAATACCAATCCAACACTATCCCCTGTTTTTGGGTTAAAAGCACCAAAAATATAAGCGGATTCAAACTGTTGTTGCCGTATTACTCTTGGGCGTTTACCACAGTAGTGCCATACCCTAGTCACTGAGCCTTGTTGGCCTATTCGAGTTTCATCTTGAAACCAAATATCGACTTGCTTTAAATCCACCTCTTTAAGGGGTAAGCTCATCTGATAACCTGTCTAACTATTGATGTAATAGTCTAATATATATGATTGTAATTTTGACAGCAAGGCTTTGAGTATCGTAAGTAATCTACATATGAGAAGCATTTAGCCTTGATAGAGATGAGCATATAATCTAAAGATAGATGGCAGGATTAGATCCAAACTTTTACCCTAAACCATCCCTCTCACCCTTGCCATAATCCCACGCCCAATCACCAAGCGCACATAACTCACCGCAATAATCAGTAGCACCGCCACCAATAGAGCACCGCCCAAGCCAAAGCTGGCCCACGGAATACTAAAGCGCAGATTAAACCACTCGGTAATCAGTACATAGGCCACGCCGCTGGCAATCACAGTGGCAAATATCCCAGCGCTGATGCCCAATAGACCAATCTCTAATATATTAATCTTATACAAATCAGAAGTTTGCATACCTAACAATCTAAATGAAGCACTGTCACGCAGACGGTCTTGAGAAGTCGATAGTAGCGAGGTAATAAGCACCATCAAACCAGTAATAATCGCCAGTAGCGTAAATAACTGAACCAAACGGCTCATTTGCGCCACAAAACCTTGCACCCGTTTGGCAATGGCACCGCCATCGATGGTAGTGATGGCAGGGAATTGACGCGCAAGTTCGGTTTGTAATTGTGGAATGCTGCCAGTATCAACCTTGGTAGTCGCAAACTGGATTTGCGGCGCATCAGCCAATACTTCAGGCTCAAATAAGAAGTAGAAAAACGGGCTAGGGCCACGCTCATAACGCTCACGAATACTGGTGATTTGACCGACGATTTCGATGCCTTGGATGTTAAAGCGTATTTGGTCACCCATGCCTACGTTTAACAGATCGGCTGCGCTGTCTAGGATAGACAAGGGGACTACATCTGTATCAGCGGCTTGCTTATCAAGCGGAGCATACAGCTGATTGGGTTCAATCGATTTTTTGATAAATTCGGTTTCCATTACCGTGTCAGCATAGCTTAAGTTAAAGATACGGGTCGGGTCATCGCCTTCACCACGTGCTACTTCGATGTCTGCTGCTGGCACACCGCCGGCTTCGCTGACGCGAGCACGCACCACTGGATAATAAGTGATGGGAGCATCGACTAGTGCATTTAAATCATCATGTTGATTACTCTGCACATCGAGCATAAATAAGTTGGGTGCATCTTCTGGATAGGCCTGCACAAACTGAGTATTTAAGCTGTGATTGAGTAAGGTAATCAGGGTCAATACCGCCACCGACAGCGCTAGGGTGACAAAGAATAGACTGGATTGATTGCCTTTACGGGAGAGATTATGCAGCGCAATACGTGCCATCCAATTCGACTGTTTGCCCAGCAGTTTGATGCCAAATAAGCCTTTATTGGCCAGTCTTGCTAACAGCCATAGCCAGCCTTTACCCAGTAGCCAAAATCCGCCGGCCAGTACCAGCATACCGCCCAACACTTGTAGGCCATCTTTGGCTGAGCCAAACTCATAGGCCATTAATCCAAAGCTGGCGATTAATACGGCCAAATACCAATACAAAGGGGGATGTTGACGGGCATTGCTGGTGGCTTGTTTTAGCACCGCAGAGGGTTTGGTATGGGTCACTGCATACAGGCTATGCTGGACGACGAGTAAGGTGATGACCAGTGCTACGATGCTGATTTTAATTAGGCTCACCAGCTTGATAGACAGCTGCACATCGGCAGGCAAAATGGCGGTCAAGTATTGAGCACCAACGTTGAGCATCAGTAAACTCAGGCCTGCGGAGAGGGCACAAGCGACTACTGCCATCAGTACAAATAATAGATAATAACTGCGCTTAATCGCGGTCACTGACTCGCCTAAAGCACGACGGATGGCATTGGCCGTTTGTTGCAAGCTGACAAAGGCTTTGACCACACTAAGTAGCGCCACAGCGGACAAAAATAGTACGGCTATCACTAACAATTTCAAGAACATCAGCACGTTATCAGACACTTCGGTCACTGAGGTATCTGCCTCATCAGCGGTGCTGACTTTAATCTCTTGTGATAGGGGTAATGCTTCGACGATAGGCTCAAGTTTGGTTTGGGTGGCTAGGATGGTTTCTGACGTGCCAGCCAATTCAATGCGATAACTGATACGGCTACGCTGTCCCATCAGCTTGGTTGCCTCTAGGTCAGTATCTGCCATCAATACCCGAGCGCCAAAGCCAAATGCGGTTAACGGCCTATCTGGTTCAGCGAGCAGTTCATCGGCGATGACGAAGGTAGCGTCACCGATTTTGACGGTATCACCAACGGCCAGTTCAAGCCCAGTTAATACTTGGGTTTCTACCACCACTTGACCTGTGGTTAATTGTTGCCATAGCGGTTTGCCTGATGCTAATTCTACTTCGCCATACAAGGGATAATTGGAGGAAATGCCTTTAATTCGAGCCAATAAGGTGTGTTCACCGACTTGAACTTTTGAGTCGCTATTTTCTAAAGCGTCAGACTCTAGAGTACTAGGTTCTGAACTGTTAGGTTCTAAACTACTAGGTTCAGCCGTGCTATTCTCTAAAGAACGAGATTCTGAGTCTGTTATATCAGCGCTTTTGATGTCTGAAATCATGGCATTAAACTGATAGTCATATACCACATCATCTGGCTCAAACTCAGATGCCACATTCAGTACAGACTCTGGCCAAGGCTGACGACTGCGCAATACTAAGTCACCCCCGACCAATGCCCGCTGATTGTCTGCCACATAATCACGTACCGACTGCTGAATGGAGTCGAGGGTCAAATACGTTGATAACGACAGCACCATCGCCAATAAAAATAGCAACGGATATATCCAATGTCGCCACCAACTGCGCTGTAGCGATTTGCGACCTAGGTTGCTATAAGTGCTGGTTGAGACGGGCGTATGTTGTTTGGTCATAGTGGCAGGGCTATTGATTGATGGTTAATGTGGGTAAGGGTTTAATAACATATAGCAGTCAGGCTGTGGTACATAATAGGCGATAAGTGATTAGCACAGGCAGCATTGCAGGCGGTGTCGATGGCTAATCAAAGTACTGATAAAAGCGCTTGTCATCCGACGATGCCATTGCTAGAAGCTCATTATCCTCAACTGTATCACCATATGCATACACACTATCAAAGTCATCCATATTATATTGACTCATCACAAGTTGCTGTTTTCGCTCTGAGCTACAGTCGCCTTGCTTACTAAAACCGGTGACAATGCCGTTTTTTGTATCCACCTCGGTACATATCAATTTCAGCCCATGTCCTTCACACCAAGGCTTTAGATATATATTCAAAGAAGCGGAAACGATAACCACAGTGTCGCCTCTGTCTTTATGCCATTGCAGTCGTTGCATGGCACTAGGGCGCAAAAATTTGGGCAGAATATGATAGGCATAAGCTTGGCCTTTGGCTTGCAGCCTGTACTCATCGACACCCTTAAAGGCAAAGTGTAAGATTTTTGCGCGGATATCACGACCTTTTTCAACGCCTAATTTATATTTGATTAGCGTGGGTAGCAGTACCAGTTTACCGAGACGTAATCTATTTTTAGGCACCGCGTACAGCATAAACTGAGTAAAGGTATCTGTATGGGTAATGGTGCCGTCAAAGTCGAATAATGCTAGGTTCATTCAACCCGTCCATCATGAATGGTAATCACCTGATCGGCATGCTCGGTCATCGCCGGATCATGGGTGACCACCACCAAGGCCGTACCGGATTGCTGTTGTAACTCGACCAGCAAGCTCATTACCTGCTGCGCATTTTGTTCATCAAGGTTACCAGTCGGCTCATCGGCAAAGATAATCTTTGGCCGTGCCACCAAAGCACGAGCCAAGGCTGTGCGCTGTTGTTCACCGCCTGAGAGCTGATGCGGTAGGCTGTCACGGCGATGGGTCAGTCCGACGGCTTTTAATAATTCTTCCACTCGCTCAGCATTCGGCTGGCGTGCGATATCCAGCGGAAAGGCAATGTTTTCGGCGACGGTCAGCGTTGGTAATAAGTGAAACGATTGGAACACAAAGCCCATGTCTTGCTGACGCTTTTGCGCCAACTCATCTTCTGAGAGAGTCGTCAGGTTTTGCCCATCGAGCCAAACTTCTCCGCTGTCTGGATAATCAAGCCCTGCGAGTAGACCCAGTAAGGTTGATTTTCCTGAGCCAGATTTGCCCATAATCACTGCAAATTCACCGGTATTAACGGCCACATCCACGCCTTTGATGATGTCAGTTTTGGTATCGCCAATCATCACGCTTTTGCTGAGATTGGTGGCCTGTAATAACGGCTTAGTTGCAGAAGTTAGGTTGGTCATCGGGTTTCTCACTCATAGTCAGGCTTAGTCAGGCAAGGTTAAGGTTGTGTGCTATCGGTTGGTTGCTCGTCGACAAACTCAGCTAATGTTGGCTTCAGCACAGGCAAGATATTGTTCTGCACAATCTGGGTATAGCCCTCAGCGGTTGGATGAATGGCATCGGCTTGATTCAACTCAGGCACACCGCCAACCCCGTCCAAAAAGAAAGGAATAAAGGCCACGCCAGTGTCTTCGACTATTTTCGGATAAAGCGCTGAAAAAGATTTTACGTATTCATCGCCCAAGTTATCATAAATTTGCATGCCGCCTAACACGACCACGCTGCCTTCGTCTTGCAAGCGTTGTATGGCAGTGCGAATGTTACTGTCTACAGTCGCCACATCGATACCGCGCATCGCATCATTGGCGCCAATGGTCAAGATAGTGATGTCAGGTTTGGTCTTTAATACCCAGTCCAAGCGGTTCACCAGGCCTGTGCTGGTCTCGCCACTTAATCCAGAGTTAATCACTTTGGCATTGACGTAACCGGCTTGCTGTAACGTCTTTTCTAATTGAGCAGGGTAGGCGTCTTCTTCTGCTAGACCTAAGCCTTCGGTCAATGAATCACCCAATGCCAAGATGGTCACAGGCTGTTCGATGACTTGTTCTGGCGTGCTATCTTGCTCAGCGTTTTCAGCCTGTACCGGTTGTTGTTCGGTTGTTGTGTTTTGTGCTAAATCAGTGGTGGCGTTGTCAGTCGCTTGAGTGTCAGTTGACTCATTTGAGCTGGGCTGACAGGCGATGAGCAGGGCGCTGGCAACGACCAGAGCGGTTAACGGCTTTAAAAATGCCAAGGACATAACGAACCTCAAATAAAAATAGGGATGGTTGTTAAAACTATAATACTTAAACAAATGATAATGATAAAACGATGCCTATATACTAGCAGTGATGATGAGGTTTGGCTGTTTATAAATGGTTATATCATTGCGCTAGTCTTTTAGATTTGCGTAATAAAAATGCCCAAATCCTGACAAGGTCAAGCTTGGGCATGGGTTTACATTGAGCTGTTTTATATTAGCTAACCTCTATTCGCTAGCATCTCATATATGGCGTTAAAGAACGCGCATATTTATTGATAGTTATATTGGCTTATTTACTATCATAAAGCTCACGTACCACTTCACCAATCACTTTAATACCTGACTCAAGCGTCTCATCACTGGCCGCAATACTCATGCGAATACACTCAAAGGCATGAGGGTAGTCGCTGGTATCCAATCCAGGATAAAAGTGCTCACTAGGAATAATTAGGGTGTTTTTTTGTTTTAAACGATCATATAGCTCTGTGGTCGAAATCGGTAAATCTTTAAACCAAACCCAAAGAAATATCGCCCCTTCTGGCTTATGGATAAGCACTGGATAGTCGCCCATCTCTTCTTTGATATGTTTAATAGCTTTTTTCGCTTTTCGGGCGTAAAACGGCTGGATGGTCTCATCACAAAGCTGTTTTAAACGATCATCTTCTAGCAGTGGTGTAGCAATGGCAGCTCCGAAGCGTGTCGGAGCAAGGTTGACGACCGCATTCATAGCGCTGACGGTCTTAACCACTTCTGGTGCGGCGATGATAATACCTGTACGGGCACCAGGCAGACCAATTTTTGATAGGCTAAAGCACAAAATGGTATTGCTATCCCAGTTTAAATTGACATCAGGGTAAATGATATTGGGGAACGGCTCACCGTAGGCGTTATCAATGATTAGCGGCACGTCATACTGCTTAGCGATTTGGGCAAGATGCGCCATTTCATCATCGGTTAACACGTTGCCAGTTGGGTTGGTTGGGCGTGAACAGCAAATAGCACCGACCTTACCGTTTTTGAGTGCTGGCAAGTTTTCTAATGCGTCAAAGTCCACCGCATATTTAAAAAAACCACTGTCACCGTCATGTTCAACTTCTTCAATCTCAGGTTTGATGGAAATAAAGTGCTCACCATCAATCTGTACATCGCTATAACCAATATATTCAGGGGCAAGCGGTAGCAAAATAGATTTGTCGCTGATATTGCCGTGCTCATCTTCAAAGGCACCACCGAATAAGTTAAATAAATAAAAGAAGGCGTTCTGTGAGCCGTTGGTTAAGACGATATTTTCTGTGGTGAGGTTCCAATCATAATGACCATTAAAAAATTCGACCAAAGCGTTAATAAAGCCACTATCGCCTTGAGGGTTGGAGTAATTACCAATAGATTCGATAGCATCACCGTTAATACCACCCGTTTCTAGTGATTTATAAACTTGAAAAAAGGCCTCATTCACTTTATCGATACGTGCTGGGTTGCCACCGCCTAGCATATTGACAGGAGTAGGGCTTTTAAGTGCATCGCCTAGGTCATCCATCAGCTGAGAGATGGCGCTGGTTGTGGTGAATTGTTGACCGTATTTTGAAAACTTCATAAACGTACCGTTTTTTATATGCTTAAAATAAGTGAAATTAAAGGCTTAGATGGGGTGTATATTTGTTATGTATTGCCATAGAGTAGTGCCTAAACAGGCTTGCCGTCAATCATAATCGGACGACTGGCGAGCCAACCAAAGACGACGTTGACAATCATTAGAATAAAGATGAGCAGTAAGGGCACATTCCAATCTTGTGTTTGTGCAATTAACCAGCCTGTACCAAAGGGACCAGCAAAGGCGATTAAATAAGCAATGGTCTGTGCCATGCCAGATAGCTTGCTGGCTTGATGTGGTGAATAGGTTCGCATCGAAAATAGCATGATACATAAGGTAAAAATACCCGCACTACCCAGACCTATGGCAGCTGTCCATATCGTGGCCAAATTGGGTGAAAAATACAATATTCCAAGTGTACCCGCTACATTCAGTAAGGCACAAGCGAGTGCTACGGCTTGGA
The DNA here is from genome assembly GCF_000382145.1 of Psychrobacter lutiphocae DSM 21542. GTDB lineage: Bacteria > Pseudomonadota > Gammaproteobacteria > Pseudomonadales > Moraxellaceae > Psychrobacter > Psychrobacter lutiphocae. Next base: position 17,334 of record NZ_KB907657.1, on the reverse strand, counting down.
TGGATATGCCACGGCGGATTAACCAAGTCATGCTAATAATAGCAATTGGCGCCATTAATTGATACACAGAGCCCATATTGCCGCTTTGAACTTCAGTCAACCCCTTACTAATCCAGATGGAGGGCAAAAAGGCGGCTACTGTATAAAATAACAAGGACTGTAAGCCCATAAATATGGCCAGATGCCAAGCCAAAGGTGCGCGCCAGACGGAGATCTCAGCTGTTTCTATGATGGTCGCATCTAGTGCTTCAGGGACTTTGTGGGAGGAGCCAACTTTAAGGCGCAATACCACCCAAGCTATCATCGCCAAGATGCCCAATACCGACCAACTGCCTAACGCCATTTGCCAGCCGACCTGTTCGGTTAACGGGTAAATAACCCCAGAAATCAGCCCAGACATCACTGACATGGTTAGACTAAATAAACCGGTAATTAAAGCGATATGTCCGGGTGTGCGTTGCTTAATCACTGGCGCAATTAAGGTGTTGGCAAAGCCGATCGCCAATGACATGATAAAAGTGCCAATAAAAAACCCAGTCCAACCGACCCACCACGAGCGGATGAGTAGCCCTGAAGTGAGGACTAAGGCGACGACAATGAGCGTGTTTTCTAAGCCAAACTTTTTGCCAATAGGGGGCGAGATTAACGCACCCAAAGCAAACATCAGCATCGGAATAGCACCCAGCCAACCGATATGCGTGGCGCTTAAATCTAGTGCGTCTTGTACCACGGGCGCAATAGCACCTAGGGCCACAATAGGCGCACGCATGGTGCTGGCCATAAGCAAAATGGCAATCAGTACCAACCAAAAGACAGCACGTGACGAGGGCTGCTTAGGCGCAGTCGAATGTGTTGAATTTGAGGATGTTGAGTTTGCCATAATAAACCACTGACCTGTGACAAAAAATAGAGGACTGAGCATATAAAAACCACCGCCGTAGCGATGGTTTTAACTATAACAGAAATCTTTGAAATAACAGAAATCTTTGAAATAACAGAAATCTTTGAAATAGCAGAAGTAAATAAGCCGTGAAAATCTGTTGGCTATGTATTGGCCTTGTATCGGATTTGGTTATGTATCTGCTTTTACCAAAATAGGACTATACAAGGTTGATAACTAAAAAATAACAGTGCGGATAGCTCGTAAATGGCGCTGACTTACTGTTTAAATGTACTGTTTGAATTTATCGGCTAGTTACTGTCCAGAATTACTGGCTAGAATTACAGTATTGATTTACCTAAATCAGCTGCTTTTTTGCTATCAAAGGCTTTTTCATCATTAATTTGCTCGCACAGATTAGGGTCATTACCGCAAAACTGGCAAGTTTCATCGCCCATTAGGTTAGCGACACGACCACAAGAGCCACGCAAAGGCTCTTTTTTCACCATGTATCCGATGCCCATAAATAAGAAGAATAGGACAAATGCGGTAAAAGTAATGGCGAGTATGGGAAGTAGTTGGGCGAGCATAAGTTCCTCACAGCTAGTATAAATTTTTAGTCTGAATGCTCATTATTCTAGCATAATTCAACAAAAAACAGCATTCATAGCGTAAAGTCGCGTATGAATGCTGTTACAGGTCATGCAGTTACTAATGATGATATCAGCTATATGATATAGAACTTACAAGCTATATTACATGGATCACAATATAAGTCGCTGCACCTGCAAGATAACCTAATAAAGCTAGACCACTGATACGTTTTAGATACCATATAAAGGGTACTTTTTCCATACCCATAGCAGCTACACCAGCAGCTGAACCAATGATTAAGCAACTACCGCCTGTACCCGCACAGTAGGCTAAGAAGTGCCAAAATGCACCGTCTTGTAAAAACATGCTTTGGCGGGCAAGCTCATCACCTGACATCCCTGCTAATGACGCTTCTGTAAGTAGTGGATACATCTTCATTGCGCCAGCAACTAAGGGTACGTTATCGACTAAAGAAGACAGCAAACCAATAAAGACGTTAATGACGTATAGGTTACCAAATGTGTTGTCAAGCCATAGCGCCACGTTAGTTAGGTGACCAGCAGTGGCTAAGCCTGCAACTGCTAATAAGATACCTAAGAAGAACAAGATACTTGGGATATCAACACGGGTCAGCACTCCAACCACTGTCATTTGCTCTTTAACATACCAATCATGATGACGGTGCATAATCTCGGTATAGACCCATAAAACACCCAAGCCAAACAAGATACCCATATAAGGAGGTAGGTGAGTAATGGTCTTAAAGATTGGTACAAAAGCAAGAGCTGATAAGCCAAGAGTTAAGACGCTTAAGCGCATTTTATTAGTAATTGTGCGTTGAGCAATGGCTGCTATCTGATGTTTGGATAAGTTTTCGGGTGAGCTAGTAGGTACAGCATCCATAAATACAGCTGTCGAACTGGCTGTTCCATTATCTTTAGTTGGGCCTAAATAGTTGCTGCTTGAGGCGGGTGCTACCGACTTTTGTTCTACTGGACGTAGAACCTTTTTTCCTTTAAGAGTAAAGCTTAATATAATGATAGGTACGATAGCGGCAATCATACTAGGAGCAATCAAATCAACGATGATGTTACTAGCTGTGACTTGGTTACCTATCCATAGCATGGTGGTAGTAACGTCACCGATTGGAGACCAAGCCCCTCCAGCATTAGCACATATAACGACCATGCCCACATACAACCAGCGCATTTCTTGTTTGGTAACAAGCTTACGCAGTAAAGAAACCATTACAATAGTGGTGGTTAGGTTATCAAGTAGGGCTGAAAAGAAGAAAGTTAAAATACCAATAGTCCACAGTAATTTAACTGCACTGGTTGTCTTAATACGGTTAGTAATGGCATAAAATCCATCATGTGCATCAATTAGCTCAACAATAACCATAGCGCCCATTAAGAAAAATAGAATTTCTGCGACTTCCGCTAAATGGTGTCGCAATTCTGTATTTAAAAACTGGCTTACATCCAAGCCCTCATGATGAGCTAACTGTTCTGTGAGCAGGGTATCCGCTCCAAAAACTAAAAGAGTCCAAACTAAAATTGCAGTCAGTAGGGCAGAAGCTGCTTTGTCAATATGAATGTTGTGTTCTAGAGCAATCGCTACATAACCTATCACAAAGACTAACGCCATCAATGAGTAAACCATTGTATATCCTTAGTGTTAATACACGCTTGCTACATGCAAATGGGGTATTTTATAGCATTTACAAAAAATATAACAGCCTGTAAGCTGACTGTATTAGTTATTATTAAATATAATGTTTTTTATCATATATTTATCTTGTAGCAGGGTTTGACTTAGGTAAGCTAGACTTTAGACTTTAGACTTTAGACTTGGTTGTTTATCTGACTATAAACTGCCAGTGTCAGCACGTAGCGCCTGCATTTTTGGCGTCTCTACCACCTGCCAATAATCTTGTGGATTGGCTTTATTTTTTCTAACCTCATCGGCACTGGCAACATCATCATGGATTTTACCGTCTTGAGGAATTATGAATAAAGCAGCTATATTTTTTTTGGTGGCAAGTGATAAAGCATCTTTATAACTCATGGCAGTCAAAGCAGTAGCCCAAGCATCAGCAATAGATACAGATTCGGCAGCCACAGTCACCGAGGGTGCACCGCCAACAATAGGCTGTCCTGTGGTTGGATCTATGGTGTGGCTATAACGCTTGCCATCAAATACGATGGAGTTGCGGTAGTTACCCGAAGTGGCGATGTGCAGCTTGTTACTAGATTTCGGCTGACGGATAGCGGCTAAGGTTGTGCGCTCACTCACAGTGCTATCAATGATTGGTGCATCAATGGCAATTTGCCAAGCATGCGTTTTTTGATTAACTCCAGAGGTAGCGACTTCACCGCCGATTTCGATCATATAGTTATTGATTTTATATTCATTTTGCAGCACTTGCGCTATCACATCGACGCCATAACCTTTGGCAACGGCCGAAAAGTCGAGTTGTACTCCGTCTTTAGTTTTGCTCAGTTGATTACCCTTTAGTTCAATACCATCAAAATCAATCAGTGCTTTGGCAGTGGTTATTTCTGCATCAGAGGGTGGGTCTTGTAGGCGTTCGACTGTCATTACGCTGCCAAAGCCCCAGAGGTTAATCAGCGGCATGATGGTCGGGTCAAAGGCACCGCCCGATTGCTGATATACCTGCTTTGAGTCTTGCAATACTTTAATAAAATACTCATCTACCGGCAGCGATTGCCCAGCACCCAGTCGATTAAACTTAGAGATGGTTGAGTCATCCTGATAAGTAGACATGCTGTCATTGATGGCTTGTAGATGCTGCTCAATGCTTTGCTTAATTTGTGCTTCATCGATGTCTTTGGGTTTTTGATAGGTAATGTGATAGCTGGTGCCCATGGTTTCTCCTTCCATATACTGATATTGGGGAGATTGCTGGCAGGCAGTGAGCGTTAAGGTACTGGCAAGTATCACGCTACTGGTGAGGACAGTTTTGGTAGACAACATAGGATAGGGCATAAGGCATCCTGTTAAATAATAAAGTGGATAGTAATTAATTTTTAAAAATTAACACTCAACATTCAACAATCACAGTTTTTGGTTATTGTTAATCAATGATCATTGATGTCAATCAGTGTGCATAGACTTAGCTAAGATAAGGCGTTAGGTCACTTTTGCCTTGCGAATGGCTTGATACAGCTTTGGTGGTGACAAGCGATTGATCAAGGTGGCCAGTTTTTCTTTGTGACCAGCGACAATAATATATTCTTTGTCTTTTGCCAAGGCGCTCACCACTTTTTTCGCAAAAGCTTTGGCAGTCAGTCCCTTATCGGTGGCTTCATCCATGGTGCCTTGGGTGCTGCCATCACCAGTCAGTGCATTGATGGAGACATTGGTTTGGATAAAGCCTGGGAATACAGTGGCAACTTTAACATGTTGCTCGCTTAATTCAGCACGCAGGCTATTGGCCCACATATGAATGGCTGCTTTCGCCGCCCCATAACCGCCACGATACTGAGTGCCTAACAGGCCAGCGATACTAGAGACCATCACCACTTTGCCACCGCCTTGCTTAATCATGGCTGGCAGTACCAGTCGGGTCAGTCGAGTTTGGGCAAAATAATCAATTTCCATCAGTTGGCGTTCAATCGCTTCATTGGTATCCATAATCAGTGAGCGCTGACTGACACCAGCATTATTAATTAGCCAGTCGATGCCGCCCATTTTATCAATAATTTGCTGATAAGCGGCTTGGCTTTGTTCGCTGTCTAAAATATCAAACGGTAGAACGAGGTGTTTTTTTGAGTGCTTGCATTTATTTTTGACGGTTTGAAGTTTGTCAGCATTACGGCCACTTAAGATGACAGTGGCACCGCGGCGGGCACATTCAATACTCAAGGCTTCACCGAGACCGCTTGAGGCGCCGGTAATCCAAACGGTTAGGTTGTTAAGTTTCAGCTTTGTGGTGAGTGTCATCAGGGTGTTTCCTTTTTTGTTTTGATTTTTTGTTTTGATTGTCAGTTCAGTATTTAGGTTCGTTTTTATCGTCTATTTTAAGTCTTTGTTTTATTTTTATATGAAGTCGAATTGAACTTTCTGTAACTGAAAAAAATTGAAAGAGGATGACAGCCAAGGGTAGGGGAGAGGCTTTTTTGCAAAAAATGAACTGTCCGTATCAAAAATATTAGCCATAAAAAAAGAGCCTCAATTTGAGACTCTTAATTTATCACAGTTTGCTTATATTTTAACTGGTGTACTTTTTCATTATAAACTTAAGTTGATTAATGAAAAAGGTGATTAGCCACCGAAGTCATCAAGCAAGATATTTTCATCTTCAACGCCTAAGCTATGTAACATCTCGATAACCGCAGCGTTCATGACAGGAGGCCCACACATATAGTATTCACAATCTTCTGGGTTTGGATGATCTTTCAAATATTCTTCATACAAGACGTTATGAATAAATCCAGTGTAGCCATCCCAATTATCTTCAGGTAGTGGGTCTGATAGTGCCACATGCCATTCAAAGTTGTCATGTTGCTCAGCTAGCATGTCGTAATCTTCGACATAGAACATTTCACGTACAGAGCGCGCACCATACCAAAAAGAAATCTTACGGTCTGAATGTAAGCGTTTTAACTGGTCAAAGATGTGTGAACGCATTGGTGCCATACCAGCACCACCACCGATAAATACCATTTCCGCTTTGGTGTCTTTGGCGAAGAACTCACCATAAGGACCAGAAACAGTAACTTTATCTCCAGGTTTTAAGTTAAATACATACGACGACATTTTACCTGGTGGAATACCTTCAGGACCACGAGGTGGGGGACTTGCGATACGGATGTTGAACTTGATAATGCCTTTTTCATCTGGATAGTTGGCCATTGAATAGGCACGAATCACAGGTTCATCTACTTTTGAGACGTAGCGGAACATATTGAACTTTTCCCAGTCGCCTAAGTATTCTTCATCAATATCGAAGTCTTTATAGTGAACTTCATGTGGTGGCGCTTCAAGCTGAACATAACCACCAGCTCGGAAGTTCACTTCTTCACCGTCAGGGATTTTCAAGACTAATTCTTTAATGAAGGTAGCTACGTTATGGTTAGAGATAACCTCACATTCCCATTTTTGTACGTCAAAGAATTCAGGGTCAATCTCAATCTTCATGTCTTGCTTTACCGCAACCTGACAGGCAAGACGCATGTGATCGCGGATTTCACCTTGGGTAAAGTGACCTTCTTCTGTTGGTAGAATAGAGCCACCACCTTCAAGGACTTTACAAGTACATTGGCCACAGGTGCCACCACCACCACAAGCGGAAGATAAGAAAATACCTTCACTTGCAAGGGTTTGTAATAATTTACCACCAGCTGGGGTAACCACGTCATTGTCAGGATTGTCATTAATACGAATGGTGACATCCCCTGAACTGACCAATCTTGAGCGGGCAATCAAAATGATGGCCACCAAGCTCATGATAATCAGGGTAAACATGGCGACGCCGCCAATGGCGGTACCAAATAACTCCATGATTTTTGTCCTTATTTAAATATTAAAAATCGCTTGTTTTCTATATTGGAAATTGGGCAATTTAAATCGGTTTCTTAAATTGACATGCCACCAAATGACATAAATCCAAGCGACATCAATCCGACAGTAATGAAAGTAATACCCAGTCCACGTAGTGGGGCAGGGACATCTGAGTATTTTAGCTTTTCACGAATACCAGCCAATAGTGCAATGGCAAGTGCCCAACCAAAACCAGAACCAATACCATAGGTTAATGATTCAGTGAAGTTGTAGTCACGCTCAACCATGAATAAAACACCACCCATAATGGCACAGTTTACGGTAATTAAAGGTAAGAATACGCCCAAAGCGTTGTATAGTGCAGGCACAAACTTATCTAGGAACATCTCTAGGATTTGTACCGTTGCAGCAATCAAGGCGATATAGCTTAATAGACCTAGAAAGCTTAAATCTATGTCTGGAAAGCCGGCCCATGCAAGTGCGCCATCTTTTAGAATAAATTGATACAGTAGATTGTTCAGTGGTACGGTAATCGCCATCACCACGATAACGGCAACACCCAGCCCCATAGCGGTCGATACCTTTTTAGACACAGCTAAGAAGGTACACATACCTAGGAAGTAGGCCAGCGCCATATTTTCAATAAAAACGGACGTAATTAATAGACTAAGATAATGTCCCATTAGTGACCTCCTCCATGTGCCATGCCTTTCGACTGCGGCTTCATAACAAATTCAGCTTCTTCAACTTGCTCTGGTTTCCAAGTACGGATAACGGCAATAAACAAACCAATAATAAAGAAAGCTGAAGGCGGTAGTAATAACAAGCCATTTGGTACATACCAACCACCAGCAGTTACTGGCGTTAAGATAGAAATATCTAGGATGCTACCATTGCCGAGCAACTCACGAATGGTTGCGACAAATATCAATACCGCTGAGTAACCAAGTCCGTTACCGATACCGTCCAAGAAGCTAGGAACTGGTGGGTTACTCATGGCAAAGGCTTCTGCGCGACCCATCACAATACAGTTGGTAATAATCAAACCAACGAATACAGAAAGTGACTTACTGACATCGTATGCCACAGCTTGTAGGATTTGGTCAACCACGATTACCAAAGAGGCGATAATGGTCATTTGTACAATAATACGAATACTTGATGGAATTCGATTACGGATGATTGAGATAAAGAAGCTTGAAAATGCCGTTACCAAGGTTAATGCGATACACATTACCAATGCGTTTTTGACGCTGGTTGTTACGGCCAATGCCGAACAAATCCCCAAGATTTGTAATGCAATTGGGTTGTTATCAAAGATCGGCGTGGTTAGGATTTTTTTAGTATCTGTTGCCATGTTATGCCTCCTCGCCAGCAGTGGTTGATGCTTGAGCAGTACTATGAGTACTATGAGTATCTGTATCAGGCGTGCCACTACGTAAGTTGTCTAAAAATGGTTTATAGCCACGGTCGCCAAGCCAGAACTGAACAAGGTTGTTGACACCTTTACTAGTAAGTGTTGCGCCACTGATACCGTCAATAACCTCCCCCTTGCCCATGCCGATAGCAACATTACCTTGCTCATCGTACACTTGCTTTTCTTTCCACTTGTCACGTTGCTCTTGTTCTTCGATACGAGCACCTAGGCCAGGGGTTTCTTTATGCTGATACCAGCTAATACCTTTAATCGTGTTTAAATCACTTTCTAGGGTCAAAAAGCCGTACATGGTACCCCATAGTCCATAGCCATGAACAGGTAATACCATCAGCTCTGGATTGCCATTGGCATCATTTTTAACAAAAACTTTAGCAAATTTTGGCACAGCACCGATGCTTGCTGGATCATCATTACCAAGGTCAATGCTTAGTGCTGCATTTTTGGCAGCGATATTTGCATCGTACTCGGCAACATCGGTAATACCTGCTTCTTGTAGCTGTTCTTCAGTTGCATACTGGCCAGACTGCATATCGACTAATTTGATATCAAAATCAGCAAAGCGCTCTGCAACATCTTCATTGGTGTCTGTGGTTGGATCAAAGAGCCCCGCTGCGACCAAAATATTTTTATTAAGGTCAAGTGCTTTGTTTTTGACTTGTGCAGGTTTTAAGCCAACTGCAACTGCAGAAACTAAAACAGAGCACACCAAACATAAGACCAGTGCCACCATAATGGTGGTCATATTAGAGTTTGAGCTTTTCTTAGTCTGCTGGGACATGACGCATCCTCCGAGCCGTTTGACGTTTGATGTTTGCTTGTGTGACAAAGTAGTCGAATAAAGGTGCAAACAAGTTAGCAAATAAGATGGCCAGCATAATACCTTCAGGGAAGGCTGGATTAATCACACGGATCAAGACGGTCATAAAGCCGATTAAGATGCCGTAAGCCCAACGACCCTTGTTGGTATGGGCAGCAGATACAGGATCTGTGGCCATAAATACCGCACCAAATGCAAAGCCACCCAGTACAAGGTGCCAGTACCAAGGAAGACTCATCATTAGGTTGTCGCTTTGAGCGCCAAATAAGTTAAATACCGCTGATGTCACGACAAGTCCGACCACACAGCCGGCAATGATGCGCCATGAGGCAATGCGTGTCCAGATAAGGACGATCATGCCAAGCAAGATAGCAAGGGTAGAGACCTCACCGATACTGCCTTGCATGTTACCTACGAAGGCATCCATCCAAGTGATGGCTGAGCCATAAGCATTTGTAAATTGATCTGGGGTAATACCAATGGCAGCAAGGCCAAGCGGTGTCGCACCTGAGAAGCCATCAACCGCTGTCCATACAGTCTCTCCAGACATATAAGCGGGATAAGCAAAGTAAAGAAAAGCACGGCCTGATAGGGCAGGGTTTAAGAAGTTTTTACCAGTACCACCGAAGACTTCTTTGGCGACTACCACACCGAAGCTAATGCCTAGCGCCACTTGCCATAATGGAATATTAGGTGGCAAACATAGGGCGAATAGTACAGAGGTTACGAAGAAACCCTCGTTGACTTCATGGCCACGGACGACAGCGAAGATGATTTCCCAAGCAATACCAACCGCGAAGGTCACGATATAAATGGGTAAAAACTGCATGGCGCCATAGACAAAGGCAGCCCAAAGGCTATTTGGATCATAACCTGCCATGCTAGTAATGATGGTGCGCCAGCCTTCAGGTTGCAGACCTAATTGCGCCATAGCCGTTAGCGCTTGATGACCGACATTATACATACCCCAGAACATCGCAGGGAAAGTACACAGCCATACCATTATCATAATACGCTTTAGGTCGATACCGTCACGCACATGGGCTGCTGAGTGAGTGGTTGTATTGGGCTGACGTAAAAAAGTGTCAAACATTTCATAGACAGCGTAGTACTTTTCATACTTTCCGCCTTTGGTAAAGCTTGGCTCTAGACGGTCAAAAATATTATGTAAAAATTTCATCAGCGTTAGCCCTCCAGCTCGATGCGAGTTAAGTTATCACGCAGGATGTCGCCAAACTCGTATTTGCCAGGAGAGACAAAGGTACATAGTGCCAAGTCTTCTTCATCTAGCTCTAATGCACCCAGCTCCACTGCCGAAATAATATCTTCAACGATCAAGGCACGTAGCAATTGGGTTGGCAAATAGTCTTGTGGCATGACTTCCTCAAAGACACCGATTGGCACCATGGCACGAGGAGAGCCATTGGTAGACGTGGTAAAGTTGTATTTTTTGTCTTTAAAAAACTGTGAGATATAAATTGGCAGTTTTGAAAAGCGATTAAAGCCTAAGCTAAAGAAGTGGAACGATGGACGTTCACGACCTTCTTTCAATACACTGACTTGATTGTGGAAACGACCCAAATAAGCGGTGCTCTCAATCGTCTTACGACCAGACAGCACAGAGCCAGTAATGATACGGTTATCATCACCAACCAGCTCACCTTGGGTTAATTCTGTTAAGTCAGCACCACGATCTGTTACCACTAAGTGCGGCTTAGCGACAGCAGGACCGGCCAAACTGATTAAGCGGCGAGTATAAATGCGACCTGTGGTAAATAACTTACCAATGGCAATCACATCTTGGAACCCAATGGTCCAGACCGTGACGTCACGGCTGACAGGATGCAAGAAATGAATGTGAGTGCCCGCCAGACCTGCAGGGTGTTTGCCTGCAAATGCATGATATTCAGTGCTATTACCAGAGGCAATATTGGTTGCCTTAGCAAGGTTGGCATTGCCATGATGGCACACATAGGTTTTGGGTGATAAGGTAGACAGTATCGCAAGGCCATCATCAAATGCTTGCTGTTCTTGTTGAATCAGTAGCATCGGGTCATAGGCTAATGGATTGGTATCCATGGCGGTGACGAAGATGGCTTGTGGGCGTGTTCCTATATCAGGACTACGGCTGTAAGGACGGGTGCGAAACGCTGTCCACTCACCAGATTTGATTAATTGCGCTTCAACAGCTTCAGAATCAAGACCAGCGAGTTCACCGGAAGCATATTTATTAAAAGTGATCTCGTTGGCGTCAGGGCCATTGGGATCAACTTCGATAACTAAGCTTTCAAACACACGACGCTCACCACGATTAACAGCGACAACCTTGCCTGAGGCAGGTGCGGTGTATATAACACCAACGCGTTTTTTGTCTTCAAAAACAGGTTGGCCTTTCGTGACAATATCACCGACTTTGACGTTCATCGTTGGCTTCATGCCAACATAATCATAGCCGATAAGCGCAATGTGCTTTGGCGAATGCTGGGTGATTTCACTACTGGGTGCGCCAGTAATGGGCAAATCAAGCCCCTTTTTGATGGTAATCATAAGCGAACTTATTCCATAAGAGAAGAAAGGCCAGACGTCCTGTCGGGTTGTGAGCAACTCAGGAACGGTATATATACTTACCGAGAATTGAACTTGCTATCATAAGAGAATGTAGCAGCAGTACGGCGAAACACGCACAACAGGATCAACTATTCGCTAAACTTGTTTCTAATGTTTGCGAGCAGACAGACCTGTGCTAACCTCTTAGCATAGAAGACAGTGGCGACTGGCTACCAAAATACATATACAATATATCCTAGGATTATACGTTAAATTACCCTAAAATTGCCAGTCTGTTTACTAATTTATAGATTTAGATGTCATAAATGTAGTTTATTGTTCTGTTTTATCTGTTATTCATTTAATTTTTTTATAAAAAAGGTTTTTTATTATGCATAACCACGCTGATATTAAAGCAGTTGCTCCGTTACTTATTCCAGCTATTGACTTAAAAGATGGTAAATGTGTGCGTCTAAAACAAGGGCGTATGGAAGACGATACTGTGTTTTCAGATGATCCTGTTGCCATGGCAACCCGTTGGGTGAATGAAGGTGCGCGCCGTCTGCATTTAGTTGACTTAAATGGTGCCTTTGATGGCGAGCCAGTCCACAAGAAAGTGGTGATGGAAATTGCCAAAGCACATCCCAAGTTACCGGTTCAACTCGGTGGCGGTGTGCGTAGCTTACAAACCATTGAGCATTATTTAGATGCTGGTTTAACTTATATTATTATCGGTACCAAGGCAGTAGAAGAGCCTGAGTTTGTTGAGCAAGCGTGTCGCGAATTTGCCGGTCACATTATTGTCGGTATTGATGCCAAAGATGGACTGGTTGCCACTCATGGTTGGGCGAATGTGACCGATGTAAAGGCAACGGAATTAGCCAAGCGTTTTGCTGATGCTGGTGTATCATCTATTGTATATACTGATATCGCTCGTGATGGCATGATGCAAGGGGTCAACGTTGAGCAGACGGTGAACTTAGCAAAAGTTGGCGGTCTGCCTGTGATTGCTTCTGGCGGGGTGACAGATATGCAAGACATTAAGTTGCTCAAGCCTTATGGTGAGTATCTAGAAGGTATTATTACTGGTCGGGCGATTTATGAAGGTACATTGGATGTGGGTGAAGCACAGTCTTATTTAGATCGCTAAGCTTTGACACTGACCCCCTTTGACGTGATGAATAATATGATGAGATACGTGATACCAGAGCCCAACCTCAATCAGCCAAAGCTAAGACATCAGTCACAATCAAGACAACAGCTTAGTACTCAGCAATCACACCCTGATGGTGACGGGTTCGCTACCAGTCATTTAGCTGTCAGTCGTCAAGTAGCAGTCAGTCCTCAAGCTAGTCGTTGTCAAGTTAACAGCTTCAGGGGCTTATGGCTGACGTTAGCGATCGTTAGTGGTCTTACTTTGATAAATCACAGTGCACACGCGGCTGTTACTGCTGTGGCAGTGGTAAATGTATCGGATTCTGAGATAAATGGCGCAGATGATAGCGGTTCTGAAGCTGTCGCAAGCACTAAATCCGATGCAGAAGCAGAAGCAGAAGACAAGCCGTCAGTGCCTATTCCTGCTGCTGGTAATCTAACAGAAAAAGATACGGTCATTGAGACTAAGCCTAGTCAGGTCAATGATGCTGATATTCAACAACGTATTACTGGCATTTTTTCAGAAATAGAAGGTCTAAAATCGGTCAATGTCACTGTTAATCAAGGGGTAGTCAGCTTAACAGGTGAAGTGCCCAATGAAAAAAAAGCACATCAAGCCATCAGTCTTGCCAATAGAGTTAGTGATGTGGTGGCAGTCGAAGATCGCATCAACCGTACTTTGGATGTACAAGATAATGTAACGCCAGTGATTGCCAGCCTTAAGCAGCAGTCTTTAAGCTTAATTAAGGCGCTGCCGTTATTGGTAGTTGCTATTGTGGTGTTTGCTTTGGTAGCTTGGTTTGGCGCATGGCTCAAACGCCGTGAGCGCCTGTGGCAACGAATCAGTCCCAACCCCTTTGTGGCAGAGCTGTTATCCCAAACGGTGAAGATTGCATTGATTATTATTGGCTTGATTTTAGCGTTAAGCTTGATGGGTGCTGAAGCCATCATTGGCACTTTGCTTGGTGGTGCTGGAGTGATCGGTATTGCGGTTGGCTTTGCGGTAAAAGATACTATCGAAAATTACATTGCGTCTTTGATGCTCAGCATCCGTCAACCGTTTCGTGCGCGTGACTTTGTGGATATTAATGGGCAGGAGGGGATAGTCGTACGCCTTACCAGTCGAGCAACGATTTTGATGACTTCCGATGGTAACCATTTACGCATTCCTAACTCTGAAGTATTTAAAGCCACCATTACCAATTACAGTAAAAATCCAGAGCGCCGCTTTACCTTTGAGCTAGGTATCGATGCCAATGATGATCCATTGGCGGCGATTAAAGTCGGGCTAGATGCAGTTTGCGAGTTGGATTTTGCGTTAGATACGCCAAAAGCGAGTGCAGTCATCACTGAAGTGGGCGAATCAAACATTATTCTGCGCTTTCAAGTCTGGGTGGATCAGACCGAAACTGACTTTAGCAAAGCCCGCAGTATTGCGATACGTGAAGTTAAGCATGCCTTAGAGAATCATGGCTTTAGCTTACCTGAGCCGATTTATAGGCTACGCTTTGAAGACGATGTGGAAGATGCGATTAAGCACTTTAAAGATGGCAAGTCTAATGATGGGAAGTCTTTTGTGCCTGATGACACGCCGTTTGATATCAAAGGTCGGCAAGCAGAAGAGGCACAAAAAGCACGTGCCAAACAGCGGGCGCAGCAGATATTGGCAAAGGCAGATCCTGACGAGATTTTGGATACCCGACCAGATCCCAAACTGCTGCAAAAAGTGGAAGAGGAAATTCAAGACAATACAGGTGATAAAGACTTATTAAATAAGAACAGTCCACAAGAATAACAGCCTGTATTTAGTTTACCAAAATATAACAGCAGGTCAGCGAAATGACGTTTAGCTTGGGCTAGAATAAAAGACTATCCATCTATTCAATTCGCCTACCAGTTAACCCATTAATGATGTCAGTATATTAAGTTTTTTGCAGACAAGGAGAAAGTAGCTATGTCTTCAACATTCAGTCTTCCACAAACCCAGTCCGCCATCACTCTAACCGAGTTTGGCGAGTCTGATGTCTTAGTCTATCAAAGTGATATTGCTGTCCCTAAGCTGACAGGTAGTCAAGTGCTGGTAAAAGTTGCTTATGCTGGTATTAACCCTGTTGATTATAAGACGCGACAAGGTTTGGGGTGGGGTGCAGAGAATATTAAAAACAATCAGTTTGCCCGCAATAAGCCAGCTATCTTAGGCTTTGATATGGCAGGAGAAGTGGTTGCCAGTGAGGTGGCTGAGTTTGCCGTTGGTGATAAAGTAGCTGCGTTAAACTTTGATGGCAGCTGCTATGCCCAGTACAATGATGTGGACGTAAAATATGTTGCCAAGGTACCAGAAGGTGTGGATTTAAAAACAGCTGGCGCACTGCCCTGCGCAGGGATTACTGCCTATCAAATGTTACAGTTTGCCGATATTGAGCAAGGTGAGCATGTGGTGATGAATGCGCCAGCAGGTGGTGTGGGTCATTTGGCAGTGCAAATGTTGACTCGTTTGGTAGATGAAAAAAACATCAAGTTGACTCTTATTTGCTCACCTGAGAAGTATCAAAAGCTGGGTGACTTGATAGATACCAATAAGCTTGCTGGCTGGATTGATTATACCAAAGATGAGGCGTTTCCGGCGCTTGAAGCAGATGTGTTGTTGGACTTGGTTGGCGGTGATGCAGGGGTGCGTGCTTTGTCTGTGTTAAAAGACGAGGGGCGTGTCGTGGTATTGCCGTCTATTTGGGTCGATAAGCTCAAGCAAGCAGGTCCTGATAGCTTAATCATCGAAGGCTTTATTGCCAAGCCCAATGCGCAAGATTTGGCTACTGTATTAGAGCAAGTCGCTCAGGGTCAGCTTAAATTGCATATTCAAAACACCTACCCACTTGCCGACACCGCAACAGCGCATCAGGCCTTAGAAACCGGTGATACCTTTGGTAAAATCGTGCTTGAGATGTAGTTAACGCTTGTTTTTAAGTCAGCACAACTCGTAAGCATCAATCATGCGGTGTGCAGTTTATTGAGAATATCAATAATTTCTGCACAGCGCTCAGGCGCCTCTATTGGCAGAAGATGACCATATTCAGATAAAGTAATGATGCGATCAGAAGGCACCACACGTCGCCAGCTTAGGCGTACTTTTTCGCTATTAAACACAGAGGGTTTGGCTAGTATCAAGTAATAAGGCAACGATTTTTTCTTTAGTTTTTTTAGGGATGGCGTGATATATGGGGTGCCAAAGTAGCTGGCCAGCTCATATTGAGGTTGAAATAACAGCTGATAGCCTGTATCTGTTTGAACCAGACTGTTTTTGGCAAAGATATATAAGTTGTCATTACTGATACGGCGATAAGCCGGACGCTGACGTAAGTCTTGGTAATAGTCATCAACGCTTGTCCAGTGAGCTTGTTTGTTATTGGTGCTTTTAAACGGTTCTTGGGTCATCATAAATCGGCGTGGCAGACTGCGATAGAGTAGGGTTTGCGGTTTGGTAAAGGTGACAGGATCTATCAGGTAAAGTGCGGAGAATAAGTCTGGACGCTTAGCAGCTGCCATTGCCGTTGCCGTAGCACCTTGGGAGTGACCAATACCAATGATAGGATGGTCTTGAGTCTTTTCTAGGTATTCGATTAGCAGTGCCGCATCTTGTTCACGAGTCAATACCTTATCAGTAGGTAGATCATACCAGTAGCCACGCATCGCCAAGCTAGAGATGTCAAATTGCTCACTAAGCTTGCTCAGCATGGGCTGATACACACCAACAGGAAAGCCATTACCGCCATAAAAATGCAGTTTGGGTTTAGCAAGCCTGCTAGATGTATGACTGACTTGATTTTTTGAGTTGTTAGCTGGTCTGTTATTTGGCTCAAGGCTGTTGCTTGGTTCAGGGCTGTTATTTTTGTTTTGATCACTACTAGCTTGGTGATTCACAAGTTGATAATGGCGAGCTTGTTTGCCAGCCAAAATAATGCGATGTTCTAATACGTCCATGATAGTTAACCTAGTTATGTTTTTTTATCCAACGTTGCCGTAAAACCACCCACTTCATGGGTGGATATAAGGCAACTGTGTATCCATGCTTACGCAAAGAAAGCTGTTTAGTGTGGCGTATTTTGCTGTTCGATATACTGGCGGATAATCTCAATTGGAGCACCGCCACAGCTACCTGCAAAGTAACTGGGTGACCACAACGCACTGCCCCATAACTGTTTAGAGATAGATGGATATTGCTTTTTGCGAATAAGCCGACTAGAAACGCCTTTTAAACTATTAACCAAGCTTGAGATAGCCACTTTGGGTGGATAAGTTACCAGCAAATGTACATAGTCATCCTCACCATCAAACTCCACAAGCTCGGCTTCAAACTTTTTGCACACATCATCAAAGATA
>NZ_KB907656.1 GCF_000382145.1 Psychrobacter lutiphocae DSM 21542 | reverse complement strand
AATGCCAGTATTCATCATGCCAAGATTATCCAAGCTAGATTACCCATTTGGCAAGAACGAGGCTTGTTTATCTTTTATTTACCGCCTTATAGTCCGCATCTAAATATCATTGAGCGGTTATGGAAGGAGGTAAAACAGGCTTGGCTAAGACCTTGTGATTATGTTTCTTTCGATACGTTGTCTTATGCAGTTAATCGGGTTTTTGCTAATATTGGTGATTCCCTGTCGATAAATTTTTCTACATTTAAAGTATAGGTATTTAATTTTGTTCCATTACTTAACAGAATATATTGAATATTATGTCTAAAATACAAGATGAAAAAATTTCCTTTGATAGCCCTGATTTTGTTGCTTCTCTTGCAGCAGGACTCAGTGTTCTTCAAACATTTGATGAAAACAACGCTAGCATGACACTATCAGAGGTTGCTGAAAAGGCACAAATAGGTAGAGCAAAAGCACGCAGATATCTATTAACCTTACATGCTTTAGGCTATGTCCACAAAGATAAACGCCAGTTTAGTTTGACACCCAAAACTTTAAGCATTGGTGCCCGTTATTTAAGCGCAAATCACCATCACGAAATCTTAGAATATTACCTTGAAAGAGTAACCGAACAAACTGGAGAGTCTTGCTCATTTGGCATTTTGGATGACACAGATATTGTATATATTGCACGCTCCGCTGCTGAGCATAGGTTAATGGCAATTACCTTATCTATCGGTACGCGACTACCAGCAGCCTATACGTCAATGGGAAGAGCGATTTTAGCCAACTTATCAGAAGATAAGCTAAATGCTTTTTTAGCAAAAATAGAATTAAAGCAATATACACCTTATAGTATTACAGATATGGATAAGCTAAGAGAAGACTTACGTCAAATAAAAGAAAAGCAGTTTGTTATCTTAAACCAAGAGCTTGACAAAGGTTTGCTATCCTTGGCGATACCAGTTTATAAGGCCAATCACGAGCTTATAGGCGCCATCAATATCAGTACCAATGCACTTCGAGTTACTCAAGAGGATCTGCAACGTAAGTTTTTACCGATACTTCAAGAATGCGCCAACAATATTCAAAAGTATTATATATAGTCATAGCCAGAGACCTAAGGGGCAAGGCAACCAATACTAAAGAATGAACAATACTAAAGAATGTAAGTTAAGAAAATTGAATAAGCCAACAAGGCTAAAAAGCCATGCATAACTCCACTTATGCATGGCTTTTTAGCCCCAATATTTTTTAGAAAATCATGATGATAATTTGGCTAACTGGAGTGATTACAAAGAGTAACCATTTTTACCCGGAAAGTCTGGCGCAAGCTCTCTAGCATTAGGAACTTTTAACCACAATCTGACTAACTTGCGTCTTTTTTCCTTCTCAGAATAATCTTCAAAAGACTGCCTCGAATGCATAATGACATAGTTGTTACACAGCTGAATATCACCCGGCTCAAGCATCATATCCAACCTATACTCTGGACGCTGACTAATCTCATCAAAAATATCTAACGCATCTATTTGAACTCGTGACATAGGAACATTCATGATTTCATGCCCAGTTTCTATATACTTTCGTAGATAACGGCATGCCAGCTTTCCATTCCAATAGCTAAACATAGGGGTTAGTGCTGGCCCCTCTTTACCAAGATGATTTAAGTAGGCAGGGTGGTAATAGTAGGCTAAATATTCAGGATACTCTTGCAAAATCGTATTATAGACAGAGGCAAAACTAACCAGACTACTTTCACCGCCGCTCATTGCTTTACGTATGCAAAGTAGCCCGACCACATCGGATAAATCGGCATGAAAAGGTAGGTTTTCATTAGTTTGATACACTCGGGTCTGTTTGTTATTTAAATCACCGACATTCTCCACCATACCCAATCGTTGACCTTCTTTGTTTTGAACGACAGGCATACCCAAATACAGCCCTA
Organism: Psychrobacter lutiphocae DSM 21542; assembly: GCF_000382145.1. GTDB lineage: Bacteria > Pseudomonadota > Gammaproteobacteria > Pseudomonadales > Moraxellaceae > Psychrobacter > Psychrobacter lutiphocae. Next base: position 31,260 of record NZ_KB907656.1, on the reverse strand, counting down.
AGATATAAAATATATCTGTTAAATCTTGTTCGGTGTAAACTGATGGATCAAGGCCTTTTATCACAATAAAGCCATAGCCATTTTCTAATTCTTCGGAGACATCGTTGATCATCTTTAAAAAGGCGAGATCGTCAATGGGTGTATCGCTTTTTTCAAAATTTGGAGCATGCAAATCTTTTTCTTGAATGGCTTTAAGCGCACCATCTAATACGGATATTAAATGCGGGTCTAATCTGATAATCCAGTCATCTTTTTTAGCAATCTGTTGACCTAGCCAAGCACATTTCTCAGTAATCGGCTGAGTTAATATTGTATCCATACCCTATCTCCTTATACATTGTAAATAGTAATTCAATCTCAACTCCTGACATCAACTGTGACTTTCCAACACTTTTTATCATATGTGTTGTTGGACTAAAAACAGTAACCTTGACAACTTCTATAAAGTTGAGACTGGAGTAAACCATCAATTCCATTATACAGTTAGGGTAATTTATTAAACAAGTTGTAATTTGATTAATTAATAGTGATCCACAGCGCTATGCTCATAGAGCTAACCCATACGGCTTTAAAGTCTGTTAAACTGGGCCAAAATCAATTGATGAGATGAGAGTCGCCTAATTCATATATTGGTAACAACTATGTTGACAAACACCGGTAACCTCCACATATCTAATGCTAACCAGTCACACTTGACGCTTGGCGTAGGCTGATTTTTTTATAATACCAAATCTAAAAATTAAGCTATCGAGAAAAACGAGTGCAAACGCCAGTAGTATAGTCACAGCCATATAAAAGAGTTACAGCGTTATCCTTGTTTAGCCTACTTCAGTAGTACTTGCACTCGGTTGCTTTGTAACTCATTTATCTGACTACAACTATACGTTTCTTGATTGTCTTATACCTCAACTTGTTAGATTTGACTATAACAAATCGTTTGAGTAAAAAATTTATAACATCACTTGCGCCACAATCGCTGATCCTATAAAGGTACCTGTAAAGGTTAGGATAGCGACTATCGCAATTTTAAACCCTGACTTTTTGAACAAATCAACTTCGACTTGTGAAATCGCCAATCCAGCATAGGCCAGCACAGGTGTTAACAACTGCAACACTCCAAGATTACCAGTCTGTTCCAATACATAAGCACTGAGCGGAAACTGCGGAAGTGAAATAAGAATCGCTGCAACTGAAATCCATGCAATGGCGGGGATATTAACTGGCACCCAGCGTTTGAACAAAATACCGACAGCGCAGCAAGCAAATAAAATTAACATACCTGGTAATGCCACTATCGGATAAACACCTTCACCAACCCAGTTACTTAAAAGCAGTACCACACAAATCAACCCCAGCAAGCTAAAAGTTTGTGTCATAGATAAGCTTGGATGCTCTTCCATGACAGCATCAAAACCAGTATCTTTTTTAATCTCAGAGCTTTGTTTACTTCTAAATTTATTTACCATTTTATACATAAACTCGGTAACTGGTAGCGCAACAAATATGCTAATGAACAAACCAGTCGCATAAGTCAATAAGTTTGAGGTGGCTGCAAAGGCTGTGATTGTATCGGTTTGATTGGGTACAGACTCTGCTAACGCTGCTGAGCATGCACCCATCATGCTGCCACTACCAACACCGCAAGCCATCGCTAAGGCACGAATATCCATAATATTCATTGAGGCTATCACACCTGCCATCAACGAAAAATAAATCGCACCGAATAAGGTACCCATAACATAGACACCCATAACTCCGATGCCCTCTGGACTCTGCAATCCATATTTATCAGCAATCAAAGCCACGTTAGGCTCACGTGCAACTGAGTGTGTCGCACCGATAGCTTCTCGACCCATACCAAACACCAAAACAGCTACAGGCAATGCAATCAAGACGGTCGCCACATTACCTATCTCTTGTAGCAACAGCGCCGGTCCAGCAGCAATAATCTCGTTAATATTAGGTCCTACGCCAACACCAAATTTTGCAATAAAAGGCATAACACTTAACAAAATCGCATAGCTGGCATATTTTGCTTGATCTTTACTCATGACCGCTTTCATGGCAGGAATGACGTTCGCATTTAACAATAACGAAATAATAAACGCATATAACAATGGCAATAACACTAAGGTACCAATACCAATAGGTATCTTAATAATGCCGACCCACTCTGAAATTAAAGTCACTATAACTACTAATAAATGCAACTTCCAGTTGAGCAAGTACCTTGTCATCTTAGGCGATAGCACATTATTTTTTGTCATAGCAACTCCATTTAGCATTATGTGTGAACATCTCACCCTCAATATTTTCCATAAGTTTTTGTTTTAGCTCAGTATCTTCAAAAAAATGCTATCTTTTCTGAACTAAAGGCGTAAGCCTACAAAGACCATAGTAAGTATGAACAAGTTGAGAGTCTTTTAAATTGTTTTAAGGTTATTTTATTTACTATCTGGCTTTTTTGGCAACTGAGATTCGACTAATGACACCCATACCTTAATACCAGTTTCAATAGCTGCATCGTTAAAATCATAAGCCGCATTGTGTAATGGCTTTGATGGGGTGGCACCATCTACACCCAACCAAAAATAAGCCCCTTTAACATGCTGACTCATAAATGAAAAGTCTTCTGATGCCATAGACGGCTCAACATTAATATTGACATTATTGGCGCCCAATACTTCAGTCGCAGCTTGTTTGACGTTAAGGTAGGCTTGGCTGTCATTGCTGGTCACAGGGTAACAAACCTGATAATCAATCTCGCCTTTGACACCATATAATAAAGGTAAGGTTTTTACCATCTCAGTAAGCATGTCTTGCATATTCTGTCGAATAGCCATATCAAAGCTACGCACCGTCCCTTTTAAAATGGCGTAGTCTGGAATAACGTTGGTCGTATCTCCACTATTCATTTGTGTCACACTGACAACACCTGACTGCAAAGGTGAAATACGGCGCGATATAATAGACTGAATATTGGTAATTAATGCTCCAGCTGCCGCAATTGGATCGGCACCCAGATGTGGCATGGCCGCATGCGTACCTACCCCTGTTAAGGTGATTTCAAAAATATCAAAAGACGCCATCATTGGTCCATCATTGACCGCAATTTGACCCACAGGAAGACCTGGCCAATTATGTAACCCATAAACTGCATCCATTGGAAATAGGTCGAACAATCCATCCTCAATCATTACTTTCGCACCACCAAGCACCTCCTCTGCTGGTTGAAAAATAAAGTGTACTGTGCCACTAAAGTTTTTGTGCTGACTTAAATATTTTGCAGTTCCTAGTAAGATAGAAGTATGACCATCATGGCCACAGGCATGCATGCAGTTTGCATGAGTAGACTTATGCTCAATGTCACCCTGCTCTTCTATTGGCAACGCATCAATATCTGCCCTAATACCTATGGTCGGACCTTCTCCATTTTTAAGTGTCCCAACAACGCCTGTACCACCCAGCCCTTGATGAACCTCAATACCAAAAGATATTAACTTTTCCACAATAAACGCAGAAGTTTTGAACTCTTTAAAACCTAACTCAGGTTGGCTGTGAAGTTGTTTACGCCACAGCTTAGCCTGTTGCAATAAGCTCTCTTGTAACTCAATATTTGTAGATGCTATTTTTATCGGCTTAATAGATTCATTAATACTTACATTGTTGACAGACACTGTACACTCCCATACTCTCTACTTAATACTAACGATGATAGTCTCTGATAACCTGATGATTGGTTATCATGATGCTATTGCTTATCGTCCTATACTACAACATATTTTAAACTTAGAATAACCTAATCATACCAGCCACCGCCCCCCTTTAAAAACAAGGTAACCTCCACATATCTAATGCTAACCAGTCACACTTGACGCTTGGCGTAGGCTGATTTTTTTATAATACCAAATCTAAAAATTAAGCTATCGAGAAAAACGAGTGCAAACGCTACATATAGTAGGTTCAACGAGTTTGACAAAGATAGGTTGTTTTTTAGAAAAGGTATAAGTTAAGGTGGATGTTTTTAACCAACAACCTACTGTCTGCTATAAATTTACTCTCTGCTATAATAGTTAAGCTATACGCTAGCTAATTTCGTATTACTTTATTCAACATAAGGCTAATTCAAAATGACACAACCCATTAAAGTCGCCATCGCAGGTTATGGCAACCTAGGTCGAGGCGCTCAAGCAGCCATTAATAGATGTGAAGACATGCAGTTGGTCGGCGTCTTTAGTCGCCGTGATCCAGCCTCTGTTACCTTAATTGATGACAGTGTTCCCGTCTACGCCATGGATGATATCGAGCAATACAAAGATAAGATAGATGTACTCATCTTATGTGGCGGCTCTAAGTCTGATTTGCCACAGCAAGGCCCAGCACTGGCTGCCATATTTAATATCGTTGATAGCTTCGATACCCATGCCAAGATTCCTGAATACTTTGAAGCGCTTGATGCCCCTGCCAAGCAAGCGAGCAAGATTGCACTATTGTCTGTGGGTTGGGATCCAGGTTTGTTTTCTATCAACCGCTTATATGGTGAGGCCCTTTTACCAGTTGGTGAAACTTATACCTTCTGGGGAAAAGGCTTAAGCCAAGGTCACTCCGATGCGGTGCGCCGTGTCGATGGCGTCAAGTCAGGCGTACAATATACGCTACCTTCTGAGTCGGCTATGGCCCGAGTGCGCAACGGCGAGCGTCCAACTTTAACCACACGTGAAAAGCACACCCGTGAGTGCTATGTGGTATTAGAAGAAGGCGCAGATGCGGAAACTGTTCGCACCACAATTGTGACCATGCCAGATTATTTTGCAGATTATGACACCACCGTACACTTTATCGATCAAGCAACCTTTGAGCGTGATCACCGCAGTATGCCTCATGGCGGTTTTGTGATGCGCAGTGGCGTCAGTGGTATTGATAACGACCAGCATGATCAAGCGATGGAATTTTCATTAAAACTGGGCAGCAATCCTGAGTTTACCGCCAGTGTGCTGGTGGCTTATGCCCGTGCCGCTTACAAGATGAATGCTGCTGGTGACAGCGGTGCAAAAACTGTTTTTGATGTTGCACCTGGTTTATTGTCGCCAAAATCACCTGCGCAATTGCGTAAAGAGCTGCTGTAGTCAGCGAAATACTAAATATTGCTTGCAAATAAAAAGCCTCAATTCTATCTATTAAATAGGATTGAGGCTTTTTATTTTCTATAACAAATCCTTAACTACTAACCGCTGCTGGCAACTGTTGCAACAGCCAAGTGCGAAACTTAGCCACACTTGCTGACGGATTGTAGCGCCCTATGGGCTCAAGCAAATAAAAACTCTCTGAGGTACGTAGCACTGTCTCCACTGGACGCACCAAAGCCCCACTTTTTAGATAATCATCAACTAAAGATCCCCATGCCAGCGCAACGCCCTGACCATTGATGGCGGCCTGTAGTAGCATGGTATAGTTGTTAATATTGACTTTGTTTTTTGGTTGTATCGGAGGATGACCCACTTTCTCGAACCACTCTGGCCAGCCCATCCAATCCACTCGAGATTCATCTAGGTTTAATAAAGTGCCGCCAAAGATTTGTTCTGCTGATGTTTCTAAACCAAACTGCTGTAAGTAATCTGGGCTACACACAGGAAAGATTTCTTCAGCAAATAGTGGGGTAACCTTCACTCCTTTTGGGGGTACTCGGCAATAAAATAACGCCAAGTCACAATTCAAACTGTGCAAGTCTACGATATTATCGGTTGCCAATATTCTTAAATCTATGCCTTGGGTCTGCTGAAAAGGCGCAACTTTTGGCAACAACCACAAAGCCGCCATCGCATGAGTGGTGGCAACCGTAACTTGATGCTCACCTTGCCATTTGATGATATCCCCTGTGGCCTGTGCAATACTGTTTAACGCACTATAAACGCCTTGATAATATTGCAGTCCTGTTGGGGTTAAGCTGATACGGCGATTGGCACGAATAAACAAGGCTTTGCCAAGATAAGCTTCTAGCTGCCGGATTTGACGGCTGATTGCACCTTGAGTGACGTTTAATTCATCAGCAGCTTGAGTAAAGCTTAGATGACGGGCAGCCGCTTCAAATACGATTAGGCTGTTCATTGGCGGTAAGGGTTTAATTTTCATCGACATTCCTGATCGTCATCACACTAGGGCGTGTCTCTAATTGGATTATGAGATATCATGCACTATAAGCGTAACTGTTTCCAACTCCCAGGATGTACCACATAACCAAATAGCGCATGACCGGCATATATCAATTTCGTACCTTCAGGAATCCACAACATTTGCCCCGAGCACACTTCATAGTTTTGCCCATTTGCGGTCAGCTCAAAACAGCCCTCTATCACAAAGTTGACCTCATCATATAACACCTGCCACTCAACTTCAGCACCTTCCCAACGCGCAAATCCCACCCCTATATTTGGTGAGATATCATCTGGTAAGGCACGAGCCACATAGGCCATCCCTGGCGAGTCACCGCGTACGCTATACTCTAACTGCTTAGAGTCTATTAATCGAACCTCATTCATACCTTTTTTCCTTAAACACTCATTTTCTTAAATCAAAGCTCTTTGCGACTTTGCCATTTTGCCAATTGAATACGAAACTTAACCCCCATCCCAAGAAAGGGCTCAGGTGGATTGAGACTGGGCATACCTGTCACATACTGGATGTCTGCTAAATCTTGTGAATCAGAACCAACTGCCAAGTCCGCCAAAAGCGTACCCGATACCGTACCCCAAGCCGCACCTACGCCATTATCACAAGCGCTGGCATACAGACCGTCTTCTAATTGACCAAAAAAATTGGTGAAGTTACGAGAAATGGCATACACCCCGCCCCAAGTGTGGGTTAACGGCACGTCAGCTAATTGCGGAAAACGAGCAGCAAAGGCTTGTTGATGCTGAGTGTTTACCCACTGCCGAGTTTGCTCACTGACGCTTTTGCCATATTTGGGCACATGCTTATAGGTATTACGAATCAAAATGCGCCTGTCTGCTGTCATCCGAAGCGTAGTGCCCGCATGATCTGCTGGGGTTAGCCCCCAATTTAATTCACCTTGATAGACTTGCATTTCGGCATCGGTTAACGGCCGTGTCCAACTGGCAAACGTCATCACCGGTAACAGACGGTTTTTAAGATAACCAAACTCTTTGGTAAAAATACTGGTGCCCAACAACAACTTAGGCGTCGTAATGCTGCCATTGTTTCCAGTTAGCAGCCACTGCCCATCCCTATGCGCTATACTTTGAATCGGTGACTGCTCAAGTAGTTCAACATTTTGGGGCAAGTTTTGTCCCATGCCCTGAACCAAAGCAGCTGGCTGCATCAGATACGAGCCGGGCGTGTGAATGGCACGGCTATAATACTCAGTACCGAGTACTTTTTTTAATTCCTCTTTTTCGACCCAGCGGTAAGGCTCGCCTAAGTTTTTCATTAACTGTTCAAAGTGCTCTAAATGCTTTTCACCACGCTCAGTCACTGCGCCTTGGTATTTACCTGATGCACTCCACTGACAGTCTATCTCATAGCGTTCGATTAAGCGTTGCAGCTGTGAGATGGCGATTCTATTTAGACTTAACAGCTTTTGCTTCAGCGTTTCATCTGGATGCTCTAATGAAAACTTATGAGGCAAATCAATAACAAAGCCAGAGTTACGACCCGATGCCCCTTCTGCGACACGCTGTGCATCGACTAGGATAATACGTGCGTTCGGTTTCAATTCTGCTAGACGCCGTGCTGCCGCCAATCCAGAAAAACCGACACCGATAATGGCATAGTCTGCCTGTTGTGCATCACGCAATTGAGTTGCTGGCTGTACTGGTGGCAATACTGAGTACCAACCACAGCTGTGGTCATCATGGGGTAAATTTATCATGTTCATGACACTGTCCTTATGTCTTTCTTAGCTATACCCTGATATGGTCAAAGCGGTCTAAAAGGGTGGCAAGGCAACTGAGCGTAAACACTACAAATGTAGGTTTAGCAAAGCACTGCCTTTAGTAGTTCGCTCACTATACTGTCAAACGCACCGCAATATTACGTGTCTGCACATAACTATAAATGGCTTCCTGCCCTTTTTCACGACCAAAACCAGACATACCCACCCCACCAAACGGCGTCTCCACACCACCAGCAAACCATTCATTGACAAATACCTGTCCGGCAATTAATTGGTTAGCAATGCGCAGCGTTTGGCTTAACCCTTCACCGAACACGCCAGCGACCAAGCCAAAGTCGGTACCATTGGCCATGGCAACCGCCTCATCTTCCTTAGCAAAAGGCATAATTACCAACACTGGACCAAATACCTCTTGTTGAGCAATGGCCATCTGATGCGTGGCTTCAATGATGGTCGGTGCCACAAAGTATCCAGCTCTATCAATGGCTTCACCGCCTGTCAAGATCGTTGCACCCTCTTGGCGTGCCTGATCTATTATTTGCAATATTTGTTGTTGCTGATGGCGTGAGACCACAGGCGTTAAGTCGGCATCTTCGAGACCATCACCTATGCTTAAGCTTTGCGCCAAATCAACCACAGCAGCTTTTACTTCCTCGTAACGACTGCGCTGGATGAGCAAACGTGACATGGCAGAACACACCTGACCGGCATTATAAAAAATGCCCACTTTGACGCTGGCAAGCAGAGTCTTTATATTGACATCTGCCAACGCAATGGCTGCTGACTTACCGCCCAGTTCCATCACGCAAGGGGTTGCCTGTGCTGAAGCATCTTTTAAGATTTGTTGCCCAGTGACAACTGATCCGGTAAACACTATCTGATTGGTGTTCGGATGTGTCACCAAGTGGTTGCCCACTTCTGAGCCTGTGCCACACAAAAGGTTAATTGATCCTGACGGAAAGCCAGCTTTGGCAATGGCTTTAATAAGTAGAGTAATGGCAAGCGGTGATATCTCAGGCGACTTGAGCACCACCGCATTACCAGCGGCCAAAGCAGGAGCTAACGAACGGGCGCAAATAGAGACTGGAAAATTCCAAGGAATAATCTGCACCGATACTCCCATCGGAATATATTGGGTAAAGTCGATATAATTTTTGCCAAGTGGCACAGAAATACCTTCAAGCTTATCGGCAATGCCAGCATAGTATTCAAAATAACGGGCTGACTCGATAAATTCATCACGCGCGGTGGCTAAGTTTTTGCCATTTTCTAAACACAATATTTGCGCCGCTTCATCTGCAATGTTTCGAATCTCTTCGGCTGCTTTTAATAGCCAAGTCACCCGCTGCGCTGGTCTGATATCAGATAACAAACCTTGACTGACACATCGACTGGCAGCGGCCATTGCCAAATCTGCCTCTTCAATGCCCGCTTGTGCGATAGTGGCATATACCTCATCGGTTGCTGGGTTCATCACCTGCAGCTGGCGGGCGCTATCACACCATTGGTCATCAATATAATTTAGATAATGTGGCATCTTAAGCATCTCCTACTAATGCGGCCTTGGCTTGTGTTGCCAACCAAGTTTGAAAAAAGTGAGTCGGTAAATCCATCTCTGGTGAGAACACGCCACCTCCAAAGCCTGGCGAATGCCGCCCTTTCTGTAAGCCTTCAACTGCGCTGATATCTTCACCAAATACCACCCGCCAAGACTCTAGTGTCGCTGTGCGACAGGCCGCATACTTATCTTCTGTAGAGCCATCTCCGACAAAATATAAACGCAGTTTTTCAATCGTTTTTTCCACACTAATGGGATCTATCATCATCGCAAACACATGATCGGCTTGAATGCCTAACAACACATTAGGGAATAAGGCGACATACTCAGCATGGCGCAATTTATCTTCTGGCCAATCTTCAAATTTTGGTAAATGGGTGCCTTGAGTGTCCGACAAGTTGTATTTATAACTGCCTTGACCAGCAAAGTGATCGGCAAACATGATGTTGTAATGATCTTCTAACTTTGAATAGGTATTTAAAGCAGGATGTACCCAAGGTAAATGATAAGCTTCACAGTAGTTTTCTACTGCTAATTTCCAATTACTTTTTACTTCAATTTCCAGCTCTTCTCCCATCTCAACATGGCGGATTTGATCTAGACCAGTTTCACCCCAAAATGGCTTCCAGCGTTGTAATAGCGGCTCAATATGAGTCTCAAAGGGCGCAGCATCGCCTGAAAGATTAACAAACACCATATCCATCCAAACCTTGGCACGTAACGCTTTAAGACCATGATCTTCACATCTAAAACGCTCATCTTTATGGTTGCCTACTCCGCCGATATGCGGCGTACCTTTTAAGCGACCATCCAAGTCATAGCTCCAAGAATGGTACGGACAGCGGATAGAACCTTGCACGATACCTTCTTGTTGCACCAGCTTCATCCCACGATGGCTACACACGTTATGAAAGGCTTGTACTTCACCTTGACGATTGCGCATCATCAACAGAGGTAAGCCCATAAAGTCGACGGGTTTAATATAGCCATTGGTTTTTAAGTCAGAGGCAAAACCAATACACACCCAAGTTTTACTTAGGATATGATCACGTTCAAAGGCAAAGTAATCTTCGCTGACATAAGCCTCGTTTGGCATGCCACTAGATTCCGTGATGGGATGTAACACACTTTCAATTTGTGTTAATGAGATGAGGTTTGCATTTTTATTTGGATTGATATTTGCATTGGCATTGGCATTAGCTTGGTTCATAAGTAGCTTCCCTGTCCTTGGTGGCTTGAGCCGTTAACTACTCTTCGCAATTAACGACCGTTGTTTGTGTCCATACTTTCTGTTTAGTTTGCTAGACAGGGAATGATTTAACAAACGACTTTTTTGCAGGTTATGCATGAGTTTTTATCATGCATAATATTGTTGTCATGCCTAACCTTGTTATCAGGTCGGGAGGATATTGTGATAAACACAACGCCCTAGACAGTGGTGAAGATAGACAGTTGTTAAGATCAGAAATAAACTTTTATCATAACAATTCATGCTCGGTCAGCACTTTGCGAGCAATACGAAAACATTCAACCCCTTGTGGCACACCGCAATAAATGGCAATGGCATGTATCGCTGCACGTATCTCTTCGACCGAGCAACCATTGGTAATGGCACCGTTTAAATGCAGCTCCCATTCATGCATCTTACCTAAGGCGGCTATCATGGTCAGGTTCATTAAAGAACGGGTTTTGACATCAATGGCCTCATCACCCCAACCAAATCCCCAGCACCATTCGGTCATCGCTTCTTGAAACGGACGGTTAAAGTCATCAGCCGCCTGTAAATTGTTGTCGACATACTCAGCGCCTAAAGTGGCTCTGCGTTTGCTTAATCCCAGTTCAAATCTTTGTTTATCCATGACATTTCCTTATGCTTAATTTGACCAATTCATTTGGTCTGTTTTGTGTTTGTTTAAACGGATTCATTAGAATCTGCGCCACTACGATTGATCTGTAAGCTCATTTTGCAGGCTTGATTGATATGTTTTTGACAAGCTTTAACCGCTGCCTTAGCATCACCTTTAGCAATCTTATCGATAATCTGTTGCAAATTATCCGGCCCCTTCTCCGCCCGCTCGGGCGTTGACAACGTCATAAATCTTAGCCGACCGATACGCCCATTTAACTTATCGCTCAACTCCCACGCTACCGTCATACCGGCATTAAAAAATAACAACTGATAAAATAGGCGCGCCTTTTGCATCGCTTGCGCCACATCACCGGCGGCTAATTGCTTACGAATTTGGCGTAGCTCATCTTGTAATTGGGCAATGATTGCTGGCGTTACCTGCTCGGCACATTGACGCACCGCTTCACATTCAAGCATGGCACGCAGTTGATAAATCTGACGAATCTCATCTTCTTCTAACACCGCCACTTGTGGGCCTGCTGTGGTCAAGGTGACCAAATGCTCGCTTTCTAAATGACGAATACATTCTCGTATCACAGTACGACTCACACCCAACTGCTCGCCCAAAGTACGTTCGACCAAGCGCTCTCCTGGTGCAAGCTTGCCGATCATAATGGCCATGCGTAAATGTTCAAGCGTGGTCTCTTTTAACGATTTTGGTTTTTCAATTTTTTCTAGCATCTGGCTTATTATCTCCTGCGCAACAGTCAGCTTCTTATTATTCGCTACTCATGGCTCAAGAATATAACGTGATTAAAAAAAAAGATAGCTATTATTTTAATATCGTATTATGGTATACCATCATACAAAAAAATAATCTGTCATAAACCAGCAAACTGGTATGTAAAATTAACCGTTATCAACCAGTTACTGCCAGACACACAATTAGCCAGGCACACAATTAGCAATCAAGTCGATGGAACGACGACACTCCCCACAAGGATAGTACTTATGTCACATTCAAATATAGAGCCACAACAACTACAGATTAGAAAAATCGTCAGCTTTGAAGAAGAAACCTTTATAGAAGGCTTTAAAGCCACAGACACCCCACTAAGAATGTTTGCAGTAGCCGCTGTGATTAAAAACCCTTGGGCTGGACGCTATGTGGAAGATTTAAAGCTTGAAATTCAAGCCTTTGGCCCGATACTTGGTGAGCTTTTGACCAGCAAGATAGTGGCACTTGCCGGCGGCGCGGATAAGATTCAAGCCTATGGTAAAGCTGCTGTGGTCGGATTAGATGGTGAGATTGAGCATGCCTCTGGCCTGATTCATACCTTACGCTTTGGCAACCATTATCGCCAGGCCTTATCCGCCAGCAGCTATCTGTCCTTTACCAACATCCGTGGCGCTGCCAACTCGCCAATCATGGTGCCGTTAATGGACAAAGATGATGTGGGTCGCCGCTCGCACTATTTGACCATCCAATTTGCGATTGCCGATGCCCCACGTGATGATGAAGTGGTTATCGTATTGGGTGGCGCTACCGGTGGCCGTCCGCATCATCGCATTGGTGATCGCTATCAAGACTTAAAAGACCTTGGTCATGATCTTGATAACCCAGCATCGGTATAAGGCACTCTTATGAAATGGACGCGCAAAATCTGCCAAGGATTGGCATATTACGACACCTCACCGACTCAGGCTGAATCTAAAGTTCAGCCTAATACTCTGGTTAAACCCCTAGCCCAACGTCCTGCCTTAGTGTTTATTCACGGGGTTGGGCTGCGTGCAGAAAGCTGGTATCAACAGCTTAACTTTTTTAGCACACATTACCGCTGCTATGCGGTTGATATGCCCGGACACGGCGAAAGCCCTTGCTTAGATAAAGCTAACTTGCAGTTAACCGACTTTGCCAGTGCGCTCACTGATTTTATTGACACGGTAACAGATCAACCCGTTATTTTAATCGGTCACTCTTTAGGGGCGATGACAGCACTACAAACGGCAATCAGTTATCAGCAACATTCTAAGCTTGTCAAATCCAGCAGCACGGCTAGCGTCAATACTGACAGCAACTCTAACTCGGACAACCCGCCTAATAAACTATGTGCCGTGGTTGCCCTTAATGCCATTTATCAGCGTCCTGAAACCGCTGCTCAAAAGGTACAACAACGTGCTGATTCACTGCTCAATGACATACAACAAAATGTGTCAGACTCTCCAATACAACGCTGGTTTGCCAATGAGCCTAACTATCAAACTCAAGCTGAGCTATGCCGGCATTGGCTAGATACTGGCAGCCATCTTGGCTATGCCAAAGCCTATCAAATGTTTGCCCATTTGCGTGGTATTGATGCCGCGGATCTGGCACAGATTGATATCCCTACTTTATTCATCACTGGTGAAGAGGATGCCAATTCCAGCCCGCAGATGTCATTAGCCATGGCCGATATTGTGCCCCACGCAAAGGCAGTGATTATCCCTCATGCCCGCCATATGGCACAAATGACCCATGCCGATGCGGTTAATCGGGCTTTGGCCAACTTTATTGCTGGTTGTCAGGGTAATTGTGATTAAACAAAGTGACAGACAAACCTGTATTGAAAAACAGTCAAGAATAAGCAGCAACACAAATAACGAAACGTACAATTTAAAATCGCAGTATCAAAAAAAGGGGTTGTTATGACCAATAAGCAGTTTGACCCAAAAGCATTACGTGCCGCCTTTGGCAGCTATATGACAGGCGTTACCGTCATCACCACCATGAGTGCAGAAGGTACCCCAATCGGCTTTACTGCCAATTCGTTTACCTCTGTGTCACTCGAGCCAGCACTACTTTCAGTATGCCCTGCCAAATCTCTATCAAGCTTTGATGTGTTTGCTAACTGTGAGCGCTTTGCGGTAAATATTTTAAGTGAAGATCAGCAGCACATCTCTAATATATTTGCTGGCTCAAAAGAAGACCGCTTTAGCCAAGTTGACTGGCATACTGATGAGCATGGCAACCCAGTGTTAGACGGGGTATTAACCCATTTTTCGTGTAAAACCCACAACAATATTGATGCTGGCGACCATATTATTCTAATCGGTGAGGTGCTTGACTTTGCCACTCGTGAAGGCTTGGGATTAGGCTATGCTTCAGGCGGTTATTTTAGCTTAGGTCTTGAGCGAGAAGCCGCTGAGATGAGCGCTCAACAACAGCAAGTCCATGTTGGCGTGATTATCGAGCATCAAGGCAAAGTACTGTTATGCACTGAAAATGGCAAATCCAGCCTGCCCTATACTTTAACTGATGACAACACCAGTGCGGTTGAAGCGGTCACTGCCTTATTGGCAGATAACAAGATACATGCCAAGCTTGGTGCGGTATTCTCTATTTATGACAATCCGAAAAACAACAACAGCTATATCTTTTATCGTGCATTTGCCGATTCAGAAGACATAGGCAACTTTAATAACACAACGGATAACCTTAATAACCCAGTAGACTCAAGCAGCCTTACTCACTATGTTGCCCTTGATCAGCTCAGCGCCCAAACCTATACCACCCCTGCGCTGGCGTCTATGATGATCCGTTATGCCGCAGAAAGTAAAAACGGCATGTACGGGGTGTATGTCGGTCACAATGACAGTGGCAAGGTACATTGATTCAAGCGAGACAGCTTCGGTCAAAAATAAAATAGTCAATAGTAAACCGCACATAGCATATAGAAACAACCACAGAACAAATTTTTCACAGTACTGAATATTAATTAGAAATTAGAAATTACAAGTTACAAGTTACAAGTTACAAGTTACAAGCAAGAGCTAACACAGCTATCACCAATACCTAAGGAGTGGGTTATGAAATTTTCATTATTTCTACACATGGAACGTCTTGATCAATCACAAAGCTACCAACAGCTACATGATGAATTTGTACAGCTGGCAAAAATGGCCGATACCGGTGGCATGCATGCCATTTGGACCGGAGAACATCACGGCATGGATTTCACCATCGCCCCCAATCCTTTTTTAAACCTAGTTGATCTGGCCCATCATACAAAAAATGTACGCCTTGGCACAGGCACCATCATTGCCCCATTTTGGCATCCAATCAAGCTGGCCGGTGAAGCCGCCATGTCCGATATTTTAACCCAAGGTCGCCTAGATTTGGGCATCGCCCGTGGTGCTTATAACTTTGAGTATGAGCGTTTGATGCCTGGCATGGATGCTATGGAAGCTGGCGGGCGTATGCGAGAGCTGGTACCTGCTGTGCAAAAACTATGGCAAGGCGATTACGTCCATGACGGCAAATACTCTCAATTCCCCGCCACCACCTCAGCGCCTAAACCTCTACAAGCTGGTGGTGTGCCAATGTGGATTGCTGCCCGTGATCCAAACAGTCATAACTTTGCGGTTGAAAATGGCTGTAATGTGCAAGTCACGCCGCTGTGGATGGGTATTGCAGAAATTGAAAGCTTAATGCAGCGCTTTCAAGATGCCAAAGCCAATCACCCTAAAGATAAAAATGGTAACGACACCAATCCTAAAATCTTACTGCTTCAACATACCTATGTCGGCAAAGACGAAGCTGATCTGGTTGAAGCCGCCAAATGTATCAGTCGTTTTTACTGCTACTTTGGCTCTTGGTTTAAAAATGAGCGTCCCATTCAGCAAGGACAGATTCAGCCGTTAAGCGAAGATGAAATGGCAAAAATGGAAATGTATGCGCCAGAGAAAATGCGTGAAAATATGCCGATTGGCACCCCAGATCAGGTCATCCGTAAACTCAAACATTATGAGCAGCTTGGCTATGACGAATTTGCTTTTTGGATTGACTCCAGCATGAGCTTTGAGCAAAAACGTGACTCTTTACGCCGCTTTATCGATGAGGTAATGCCAGCTTTTGCTTAGGCTATTTCAAAACACCCTAATAAAATAACGACCGTAACAACGGTGGAGACAACTCATGAGCAAACCTCATTACCAACTTTATATTAATGGCGAATGGTGTGACGGCAGCAGCCAGCAACGCATGGACAGCATCAACCCAGCAACCGGTGAAGTGTGGGCAACCTTTGCTTGTGCCAGCGCCGAAGATGTCGCACGTGCGGTCAGTGGTGCCAAAGCTGCGTTAGATCACCATTCGCAATGGGCACAGCTGACAGCAACCGAGCGTGGCAAACTGCTGTATCGCTTGGCTGAACTTATTGAACAAAATGCAGAAAAACTGGGCGAAATAGAAACCAAGGATAGTGGCAAACTGGCGCACGAAACCGTTGCCCAGACCCGTTATGTCAGCGACTACTACCGCTATTTTGCAGGGCTTGCCGACAAACTAGAGGGCGCCACCCTGCCGATTGATAAGCCAAATATGCACGTCTTTACCCGCCGTGAGCCCCTCGGTGTGGTGGCTGCCGTCGTACCTTGGAACGCCCAAATGTTCTTAACCGCAACCAAGCTAGGTCCTGCATTAGCGGCTGGTTGTACCGTCATCTTAAAAGCCTCTGAAATTGCGCCTTGCCCCATGTTTGCCTTTGCCGAACTGATTGAGCAAGCTGGCATTCCCAAAGGCGTGGTGTCTATTATCACTGGCGATGCTGGAAACTGCGCCATTCCGTTAACCAGCCATCCTGATATCGACAAGATTGCCTTTACCGGTGGGCCCGATGCCGCTCGTCACGTCATTCGAAACTCAGCCAACAACTTTGCTGTTACCAGCTTAGAGCTGGGTGGCAAATCACCAATTATTGTCTTTGACGATACAGACCTTGAAAGCGCTGCCAATGGACTGATTGCCGGCAACTTTGGCGCATCAGGACAGTCTTGTGTAGCTGGCTCACGTGGCTTTGTACAGCGCTCACTCCTGCCAGCGCTTATTGAGCGTATTGAGCAAAAAGCCAAATCGATTGTCATTGGCGACCCACTGCAACCTGACACCCATGTCGGACCTTTATGTACTCAGGCACAAATTGAGCGCATTAAAGACACCTTACGCAAAGCAGTGGCTCAAGGTGCAACCATTCGCTTTGGCGGTCAACCACCGCAAGATGAAACTCTGGCTGGCGGCAACTATTTTTGCCCAACCTTAGTTGAGTGCCCACACACTGAGATAGAAACCCAAACCGTTGAAATGTTTGGTCCTGTGATGTCACTGGTTGCCTTTGATACGGAAGAAGAAGCTATTGCTATGGCTAATGATAGCGACTATGGTCTAGGCTCTGGCGTCTTTACCCAAAACTTAGCCCGTGCCCATCGCATATCGCAAAAGATTCGCTCTGGTATTTGTTGGATTAATACCTATCGAGCCATCTCACCGATTGCACCATTTGGTGGTTACAATCAATCTGGCTACGGTCGTGAAGCTGGCAGTGAGTCGATACTGGCCTACACCCGCACTAAGACCACTTGGATTGATATCTCATCAACCCCCATGGCCAATCCATTTGTGATGCGCTAGTGGTTTAACGTCCCTGCAGCAGCTTTCTTAATTCTTTTGTCATATGATTGAAAAAACCTATCAAAAAAAGAATTTAATTTGTTTGATTAAAAGGCAACAAGTTTTTAGTATAAAAAGGTAACTGGTGTTTTTAAATTTTGTTGACATCAAAACTAGATATCTAGCATATCCAATAAACACGCCGCCCAAACGCTATATAAGGAAAAGATACCCCATGCGTAACTCAACATAACTTTTATTCAAGGATGAATACCATGACCAAACGCAAACGAATAAAGCATTTGGATATTAAAACCGAAGATTACGGATTTTATCGTAACTTTAGCAAAATTGTCACCGTCGCCTCCAAAATTGTCATCATGATGGTGGTAGTTTGGATTTTGAGCGATATCGAACGCTCGGGCGCTATCTTACAGACCATGAAAAACTGGTCGTTTACCCACCTCAACAGCTACTACATGTACACCACGGCTTTTTATGTGGTTGTGTGTTTGATTGTGGTGCTCTACCCTCCCTTTGGTAAAACCAAACTCGGCCCTGACCCTGATGGCAAGCCAGAGTTTTCTACTTTTTCATGGTTTTCCATGATTTTCGGTGCTGGTATTGGCATCGGAGTATTGACTTACAGTGCTGCTGAACCTATGTGGCATATGGCAAACAATCCGGATATTATCAAATCCAGAGATGCCATTATGAACACCCTTAATAGCAACAACATCGTATTACCTGAAGGCGCTGATGCCTTTGAATTCTATCAAGAGCAAGTCACTGCAAATGTATTGCCAGCGATGGATAATTTAATCGTGCCATATACCATGGATGCAGTTGAAAAGGCGTATCAGTGGTCATTCTTACATTGGGGCTTGCATGCTTGGGCTGTTTATTGCTTAGTTGGTATTAGTCTCGCTTATTTTAGTTATCGACGCGGCTTACCACTTACCATGCGCTCTGCATTAGCACCATTATTTGGCAAGACGTTAGAAGGTCCTATTGGTCATGTGGTTGATATTTGTGCAGTGGTTGCCACTATTTTTGGTATGTCACAAACCATTGGCTTAGGTTTAAGCTCATTTGTCTCTGGTCTATATAGCATCACTGGCTTTAGCTGGTTGGTAACCAATGTAGCCAATCCAGAGCCAAGCACTGGCGCACTATTGCTGTCTTTATTTATTGTTATGTTGCTATCAACCGCTTCAGCCTTATCCGGCGTCGGACGCGGGGTAAAATGGCTAAGTAATATGAATATGATACTCTCTTTTAGCTTACTAGCCTTCTTTGTTATATTCGGTGCAACTATGTTTGCTCTAGAGATGCTATTCAAAGGGACATTTAATTACGTCATACATTTACCAGCAATGGCACTATCAGTATGGGACCCCAAAACAGATCTAGGTGTGTGGCAGACGAGCTGGTCTGTCTTCTACTGGGCATGGTGGATCGCATTTGCACCTTTTGTTGGCATGTTCTTAGCACGTATTTCCAAATATCGTACCATACGTGAATTTGGTTTGATTGCCCTAGTTGCACCAAGTTTCATGCTATTTATATGGTTTGCGCTCATTGGCTCAACTGGTATTGATTTAGAGCTAAGCGGTGTCGCCCAAGGCAATCTGTTCAATGCTAGCTTAACAGCACAGTTATTTGAGATTTTGAATTATTTATTAACGCCTGCTATTGCTCAATTTGCCTCAGCGATGGTTGTATTGCTACTGTTAACCTATCAGGTAACCTCTGGTGACTCAGCCATTATCGTGGTAAACACTATTAACTCAGGTGGTGAAGTCGGCGTTGATAATGCCAACAAACACATCTTAGTTTGGGCTTTTATCTTAACCGCACTCATCGGGGCACTGTTACTAGCTGGTGGTTTTGATGCCATTACCTCAGCGATGATTGTGGCCGCCATTCCCTTCTCGTTAATTGCCACCTTAATGGGGATTAGCTTGCTGCGAGGCTTGATTTGGGATAGAACTCGACCTGATGAATAAACTTTAAAAAATAAATCTCTAGTTTAAAGAAAGTTGAGTCTTGTCATTGAGTACAGTGGCAAGTGTTCAACTCAACCAAGTTGGCGTATGTTGTTTTCTTAACTGACAGACAGCCATAGCCAAACAACTAATCACAAACCCTTAGCCCCTGCTCAAAGCACTGACTATATTTTTTGGCCATATCTATACGTCGCTCAGTATTGGGATGGGTGGACAAAAAGTCAGATAAACGGGTACTACTGATATCGACCTCAGTATCAGTATCTACTCTTATCTCTTGCTCTGTATTTGATCTGCTCTTATCAGCCTCCTCTACCTCTTGACTCACATAATCTTCCATACGGGTTAATATATTCACAAAAGCTTGAGGGTTTATACCAAGCTGCAACATCTTTTGAAAGGCATATTCATCCGCTTCGGTCTCATACTGGCGTGAGTAATGATTGGATACCAAAGCTGTGCCCAGACCTGTCGCCAGCTCACTAATACCATCTGGATTGCCCAACACCAAGATAACAATCATGGTGGTCAATGAGTTTTGAGTCAGCATCTCAAGGCTATGTCGCTTCTCAACATGCCCCATCTCATGTAGCAGTACGCTGTCAATCTCATCTGCATCATCGCTTAACTCAACAAACTTATCGGTTAATATAATATCGCCAGACGGCAAGGCAAACGCATTAGGCATACCAATGCCGGCTACCGACATATCTCGAAAATGTAGTTGATAATGAATATCTGGATTATCACTGACTGGCTGCAAGCGACTTTTAAAACGTGACACAATCTGCTGCTGCTGCGCCTCACTAATATTGGTCGGCCGCAAAAAGTACTGATCTATAAAATCCAGTGACTGCTTGCCAATAAACTCACCCATTTGCTGTGGTAATGCGTGCGCCACCAAATGACTGGTCCAAGGCAACCCCCACTTAGCAAAACCAAACACACAAACAATTGTCAGTAGCAACATAGTCAGCACACTACTCATTTTTGTTTCATGCTGATGCAACCATAAACTCCACTTTAACTGGTTGTTGCCACCCTGCCTAAGTAGCTGATCAACGCTATCATTATCTGGCGTGGTAAATAATGAACCATCTACCAAGGTTAGTTTACGCTCAGTATTGCCAAGACGATCACTAATACTCACTTGTGACCACTGACCACTTAGGGTATTGGCTTGCTCAAATGTAGCCGACTCGAGACGCAGCTGATAATTATCACCAGTTACCTCAAGCTGCGCCTGATATTGAGTCGAGCTGTCTTTTGGATACCACTTACCAGATATAATATGCATAATAGATTACTCAACTTTGGCCAGATGGTTATATTGGCTAAATAGCAATATTGATATCAATATCTAACACATCACCAATTTCTTCGCCTATCGCTGACTGCTCATTTTGCTTATTAGTCAAATACTGATTGATATCCATATCATCAGCATCAATCCAAGTGTTGTCTGCCAGATATTGTGCCACCCGCACCTTAGCCCAAGGTGTCGCCAAACCAGCACTAAATAACACCAACAACATATTGGTTATCAGTACCACAAAATAGCTTTTTGCCGCCACTGTTGACTTAAAGTGAATACGCTCATCTAAAGTCGTATTGGCAAAAATATACTGGCGTTGACGGCTATAACTATAAGCTGCGATAAATAATGATGCCGCGATAAAACCAAAATAAGCAATCATAAAGCCAAAGATAAAACCAAACATAGCTAACACATTTTCTGGATCATCAATACTGCCTGCAACAACAGAGCCAAAAATCAAACCAAAAATCAGAACAAACACCCCCACTGTCGCCATAGCAATCAGCCCTGTTTTTAAAGCAATCTTAGCAAATGTTTTGGTATCGACATCGATCAAAAAGCGACCTTGACCAAACTTGGTATGTCCGATTTGGTATTCGGTAGATTTTTTGATAAACAATCCAGCCATATACACTGACAAAACCAACGCAAAGATACTTGCCAAAATAAATACCAGCACTCCTATTGGGCTAAAGTCTGTACTGCCCGATATTCCCGAAAATCCGGTCATACTACCAAAGCCAATAACTATCAAGCCTATTACTGCCAGATACCCTAATATAGGCAAGAGCATATAGACAAAATAGGCAGTTTTTAGCTGTCCAATAAAGCCAAAGCGTACGTTACTAAAACTGGTCATACGCATATTAAACTGTAAGCTTCGCCAGACAATCCAAGGTATCACTGCAAATAAAACAATGGGTAAGATAATACTGGCGGCAGGCACAATAAAACTGATAACTTGAATAACGATAAGGATCACCACACCGATTAAATAACCCAAAAATAACTGCTTGCCTGTGGCGTGATAATCAAAGAAGCGACCAGCATATTCAGTATTGGCATAGAAGTATCTGCGCGTACGTACTTTTGCCCAAGGGTAATAAATACCAAAAGTGACAATGGACAATAAAACATTAACAATCCAAATTTTAAAATACTCGTCGCCGCTTCCGTTAAATTTTACTTGTTTCATACTGTCCATAGAGCCAAATTTCCATTGATTTTATTTTTAAATTTTAATTCTTCTAGGTGTATAAATATTAAATAATTATAAAAAAGCATTATAGATTATCAGATTAAAGATATCTAATATTATTTGGATTTTTTAAATACATTTTATTGAGAAATTACACGACAATCTTTGTCGCATATGACAGATTAACCTCTTGTTCGTTGTTATATATCAAGGTATGCTTAATTCATAGTTTGATTAATAACTGTATGTAAGATTGATGTCTATATTAAGGATGATGGTTGATTATGTTGGATTTAGATAAAGACAGTACCTTTGCACAAAGCTCTCAGCAATTTATTGCCCATGTACGCCAAGTGGACGGTGCTATTCAGCCTTTATACGATCACCTAACTGGCACAGCTCAGATAGCTAAAAAACTAGCAACCAAAATAGGCCTTCCCCTATCTGGTGAGTTGATTGGTTTAGTTCATGATTTAGGCAAATACAGTGAGGCATTTCAGACCTATATAAGAAATAGCGTTGTCTATGATAATTACAAAGACTTAGGGCTAGATGCAGATGAAGAGGCTGAAATTTTAACTAAAGGTAAACCCAAACGTGGTTCAGTAGATCACTCTACGGCTGGTGGGCAATTTCTCTTCAGCTATATTCAAAAACTTCAGTCTAATAATAGTCATTTACAACCTGAGCAATGGTATTTATTAGGACAAATATTATCTATATGCATTTTTTCTCATCATAGTGGCTTAATTAATATCATAGATAAAAGTGGTAATAGAGTTTTCCAAAAACGACTCCAAAAAGAAAACAAATCTTCTCACGTACTTGAATGTATAAGTTCTATGGAATTAGATATAAAGACAACTACGTTGAGCCTTATTACTAATATTTTTAAATCAGAAGTACCTAGATTAGTTCAAACATATGACGACAAATATTTAGATAGTAAAAAAATAGCAGAGTTTAACTTAGGTTTTTATACTCGACTACTTTTTAGCTGTCTTATTGATGCAGACCGTAGCAACAGCATCGCTTTTGAAAATCCAAGCCAACGCCATTTACTAGACTATCAACGTCCTGATTGGCAATTGGCCATTGATAAGGTCGAAGATCTCTATCAAAGCTTTGCCAGTCAATCCAAAGGCAAGCCGATTAGCCCTATTAACAAACAACGCAATCGTATTGCTAAAACTTGCTATGACGCAGGGAAAGGTGAACAAGGGATTTATACGCTTACTGTGCCAACAGGCGGTGGTAAAACACTTGCCAGCCTACGTTTTGCGGTACAACATGCTAAGCGCCACAACCTTGATCGTATTGTTTATATCATTCCTTTCACCAGTATCATTGAGCAAAATGCTCAAGAAGTACGAGATATTTTGGAAGAAAAGTTGCCCAACGGCAGTTATGTGGGTGACTGGGTCTTAGAACAACACTCTAACCTTGAGCCTGATGTGCAAACTTGGCAAAGCAAACTGATTATGGATAACTGGAATGCACCAGTTGTGTTTACGACCATGGTGCAATTTTTAGAAAGCTGTTTTGGCGGTGGCACCAAAGGGGTTAGACGCCTACATCAGCTTAGCCGAGCTGTGCTTATCTTTGATGAGATACAAACCTTACCTATTAATTGTTATTACTTATTTTGTAATGCGATTAATTTTTTGACCCAATATGCCAACACAACTGCTGTGTTATGTACAGCAACCCAGCCTGTGCTTGATAAGCTCCCTCAAAGTCATAAAGGCAGTCTCAACCTTAAAGAAAATTATGAAATAACAGGTAATAAAAGTAATTTACATGAGATGTTTAATGCCTTAGAGCGGGTTGATATTTATGATAAAACAACCGCATCAGGTAAAAACTTAGCAGAGATGAGTGAGTTTATTGGTCAAAAGTTTCTTATATCAAAAAGCACTCTAGTCATTGTTAATACTAAAATATGGGCAAAAAACCTGTATTTAACATTAAAAAATAAGGATGAACTATCAGAGGCTAAGATTTATCATTTAAGTACCGCACAGTGTGCAAAACATCGTAAGACTCTTTTAAATGAAATACGCCAACGCTTAGATAGCAAGCTACCAACCTTAGTTATCTCAACCCAGCTCATTGAAGCAGGTGTTGATATCTCATTTTCTACAGTCATACGTTTCTTAGCTGGACTAGACAGTATCGCTCAAGCAGCAGGAAGATGTAATCGGCATGGTGAGATGGTAGATCAATCGAACACGCCTATTAAAGGCAATGTATATATAGTCAATCCTGATAAAGAATCACTAGGTTCATTACAAACTATTAAAGTTGGTAAAGAACGCACCCAGCTTATTCTTAACCAACTAAAAAACAATCCAACAAAGAAAAGTCTATTACACCCTGACTATATGACACAGTACTTCTCATATTTTACACAGCATGAAGACATCATGCGTTTTATGAGTTATCCAACCGATGAAAGCGGTAAGCCCACTAAAGATGGACGTAGTAGCTACAGTATTCTAAACTGGCTTAGTGACAATGAATCAAATCCAAGCGCCTTAAATCGAGTACGTGACACTAAGGCATTATCACCACTACTATCACACTCTTTTATGGAAGCAGGTCAGGCATTTAAAGCTATTGATGCACCTACTCAATCCATTATCGTACCGTATGCTGGTGGAAAAGAGTTAATAACTGACTTACTAAATAAGAGCTTTGTTGATGCTGACTTCTATAAAATACTAAAAAAGACACAACAATATACCGTAAACGTTTTTTCAAAAGACTGGGAGGCTATTCGTCAAGTCCGCAAGGAGATCTTAGATACAGGAATCTATGTACTACCATTGGAGTCTTATTACGATGAAGAGTTTGGTTTGAATACTGAAGGTAATAGTACATCAGAGTGCAGTATTCTTTAAACACCTTCAAAGTCTATGATGGCAATAAAAAAAATTAAGGATATAATATGGCTAAAAACAGTATTGAATTTTTATTAACAGGGCGCAATGCCTTATTTACTGACCCGATTACACGAATCGGTGGTGAAAAAACCAGCTATCACTTACCCACATACGAAGCTCTAAAAGGCGTATGTAAAAGTATATATTGGAAACCCACATTGATCTGGTATATCGACAAGGTTCGAGTTATCAACCCCATTCGTACCCAAACCAAAGGGGTTAAGCCCATTAAATATCATAGTGATGGCAATGATTTGGCTTATTATACTTATTTACATGATGTGGCTTACCAAGTCCAAGCCCATTTTGAATGGAATATGCACCGCCCAGAGCTAGAAGCTGATCGTATTGATGGTAAGCACTATAGTATTGCCCAGCGTATGCTTGAAAAAGGAGGGCGTCAAGATATTTTTCTGGGTACAAGAGAGTGTCAAGGCTATGTTGAGCCATGCGAGTTTGGTAGTGGAGTCGGTGCTTATGATGAGTTAGATGAGTTAAGTTATGGCACTATGTTTCATAGCTTTGCTTATCCTGATGAAACAGGTATCGATGAGTTGCACGCAAGGCTATGGCAACCCACAATGAAGCATGGCGTCATTGAGTTTATCAAACCCTCTGATGACTTAGAACAAGATGCAATCAATGGACTGCCTAATCAGTTTATACGTAAGATGACTGCCAAAACGTTTGAACTTGATAGTAATATACAAAACGTAAATCAAACGCAGGAGGCAATATGAGTTGGTTACAACATCTATATGATACCTATGAACAGGCTCAGAGTACGGATTTAACTAATGATGTCGCCTTACGTCCATACTACCATATCTATAAAAAATCAGAAATTATTATCACTTTAAATGAAAGTGGTGAGTTTATATCGGCAGAATATATTACTGTAGATAATAAGCCGACTTCTGAAGCAAGAATTATACCTGTTACTATAAAGTCCTCATCTCGTACAAGTGGCATAGCTGCACACCCTCTTTGTGATGAATTTAAGTACATAGCAGGAGATTATGAGAAATATGGTGGGAAATCCAACAAACTAGCATTTGATGCATATGTCAACTTACTTTCTAATTGGGTAGAACTTGATAATAAGTCGATCTTGCCTAAAGCAGTTCTTCATTACGTTAAAAAAGAAACACTACTACATGATTTAAAAAATCATCCAAACAGCCATGTATCTGATATTTTCGACAATAATAATATCCTTATTAAACCAAAATATATTACCCTTTGGAGAATTCAACCAAGTGATGGCAGCCCATTAATTGAGTCATGGTCACCTCATAATGAAGATCTTTTTAAAAGTTGGCAAAAAGTTTGTGAAGCCTTAGAAGGCACAATGGCTTTGTGTTATGCAACTGGTGAAACATTAAAAGTAACGACAACTCATTCTAAAGGTTTCTTAAATGGTGAGCATGGTGCGAAACTAATTTCATCTAATGATGCAACAAATTATACTTTCCGAGGAAAGTTTACTGATGATGGAAAGGGGGATGTTCTTCAAGCAGCAAACATCAGCGAGTTATACTCTGACAAAGCACATGCAGCACTTGAGTGGCTGTTAAAGCGACAAGGTTATAATAATGATGGATTAGGTATCGTTGCATGGGCAGCTACAGATAAAAAAGTCGTTCAGCCTATTATTAATCCAGTAGAAGAGTTAGGAACTTTTGACCTAACTCAATTAGACAACCAAAAGAAAGATAACAACGAGAATATTTTTAAAGATATCAGTCAAAATTTAGGGCTACATCAAGGACAAATCTTCCGCAACTATCTATACGGTTATTTCAAAAAATTAGACGATGCAGATATTAAGCAGTTATCGGTTATTTCGTTGGCCGCCTCAACAACTGGAAGGGCGGCAATTACCTATTACCGGCAGACCAGCCCTAAAGATTATTATAACAACCTGATTGACTGGCATACACAGTTTAGCTGGTACATGCCTTTTAAAATAGATGAGGGCATTCACTATATTGTGCTATCACCCAGTCTGTATAAGTTATCACTAGTTCTATATGGTCGTAAATCGACAGACTCAGTTAAAAAACAAAGGCGTCTACTGTATCAGCGCTTACTACCCTGCATTGTCGACGCAAGTCCTTTCCCAATAGATATCATCAATAGTTGCTATCAAAAAGCCATTAATCCCTATCACGACCGTGCTGGTGATAGCAGTGTAAAACATTTTACTAAAGTTAAACTATGGCACGAAGATATCACCATATTCTGTGCTATTTATCGAGGCTTTTTACATCGTAACCAAAAACGGAGTGTTAGTGTGAATTTAGACAACAATAATACCAATCGAAGTTATTTATTTGGTCGACTACTTGCTGTGGCGAACCATATAGAAGAGTTAGCGTTACAGCTTGCTCGTGAACCACGACGTCCTACTAATGCCTTTAAGTATATGCAGCGCTTTACACAAAAGCCCAGCCAAGTATGGATGATGATACGTACTGAGTCTCTACCACCGTATCAAAAGCGTTTAATCAGTCGAGTACCTCCGTTAGAATCGGCATATATGCGACTGATTCAAGATATAGAAGCATTGCTAACAAATAATGAAGAGTTCACTAAAGACGATCGCTTAGACCCCGATTTTTTACTGGGTTATGATCTACAATCAAAGTGGCTACGAGAACATAAACTAGTAAAAGGTAAATGGGTATTAAAAGAAAATAAAGACGACACAGGTGAGGTTTCTATCGGGGACCTAACTGATGAAGAATTAATCTTTGATTAACTTACTATTATAAATAAGGAATCCATATGACAACGCCAATCAACAATAAAATCGACTTTGCTTTAATCATTGAAGTTAACAACGCCAACCCAAATGGCGACCCTTTAAACGGCAACCGTCCACGTACTGATTTTGCCGGTAATGGCGAAATTACGGATGTTTGTCTTAAGCGCAAAATTCGTGATCGTTTGCAAGAGTCAGGTGAAGATATCTTTGTTCAGTCTGATGAAAAAAAGACAGACGGTATTACCAGCCTTAAAAACCGAGCCTACGATGAAGAAGTCGGTTTAGGAAAAAATGCCTTTGAAGCCAATAAAAAAGAGAATATCGAAGCTAAACGCGATGAAACTGCTCAAAAAGCCTGTGATAAATGGTTTGATGTGCGTGCTTTTGGTCAAGTATTCGCTTTTAAAGCAGATACCAAAGGTGCAGATGGCGTATCCATCCCCATTCGTGGCCCTGTTACCATTCAATCTGCGTTTAGTTTAGAACCTGTTGATATCACCAGTACTCAAATTACTAAAAGCGTCAGTGGTGAAGGTGATGGTACCAAAAAAGGCAGTGATACTATGGGCATGAAACACCGTGTCGATAAGGGTATCTATGTGACTTATGGCGCAATCACCCCGCAATTGGCCGAGCGCACGGGCTTTAGTGATGAAGACGCACAAAAGCTAAAAGCCATTTTACCAAAACTATTTGAAGGCGATGCGTCATCCGCTCGCCCTGAAGGCAGTATGCAAGTCAAAAAAGTTATCTGGTGGCAACATGGTAGTAAGTCAGGTCAGTATTCATCCGCTAAAGTGCATCGTAGTTTAAAAGAGTTATTAGATAATGAAGGTAACTTTGATGAAGAAGCTTTAAAGAAAGCTTTGGATGGTTTAGAGCCTGAGATTATTGAAGGGTTTTAATTCACATGCAAACCCTCTACCTATCACGCTTACAGCACTATCTATTTTGTCCGCGTCAATTTGCGCTGATAGAGCTTGAGTGTGCTTGGGAAGAAAATATCTTTACTGCCGAAGGGCAAGTCATGCACGAAAAAGTCAACAGTGGTGGTCATGACACACGTGGTGCCATTAAGACAGTGCGTACCTTGCCCCTTGGTCACAAAACACTTGGACTTGAAGGTGTCGCCGATGTGGTCGAATATCACACAAGCGATAAGGGTATCCAGATCCCCTATCCAATCGAATACAAACGTGGGCGACCAAAATCACACCGAGCAGATGAAGTACAATTATGCGCTCAAGCCTTATGCTTAGAGGACATGCACAATTGTCAGGTTCCTGAAGGCGCCCTATTTTATGGCAAAACGCGTAGACGCCATACCGTCACCTTTGATGACGAATTACGTCAGCTCACATTAGATGCCATTAACGACTGCCTTCATATTATCGAAACAGGGCACACACCTAAACCCAGTTATAGCACCAGTAAGTGCCGTAACTGTTCGCTAAAAGATAGTTGTCACCCCAAAATCTTTAACAAAAACGCCAAAGCTTGGCTCAACCAATACATCACTCAAAGTTTAACAGACAACTCAAATGACTAAATGATTAGGGACACGCCTTAGCGCTACCCAAAGGACAGCAGATGCGACCCCTTAAAAATACCTTATTTGTGCAATCCCAAGGCGCTTGGCTGAATAAGCAAAGCGAGAATATAGTCATGAATATCGACTACGAAGTTAAAGGACGTGTACCTATTCATAAGCTAAACTCAATCGTCTGCTTTGGACAGGTATCCATATCCCCTGCTCTTATGGCACATTGCACCGAGAACGGCATTACTATCACTCACCTCAATCGATATGGCAAATTTCAAGCCCGCATCGAGGGCGCCGTCAGTGGCAATGTCTTACTCCGCCGTGAGCAATATCGCATCAGTGATGACCCCATACGCACACAAACCATTTGCCATAGCATCGTATTGGGTAAAGTACATAACCAACGCCAAGTGATACGCCGTTATCTACGTGATTATAAATCAAGCTTACCTGTCTCTGTCACAAAACAGCTTGAGCTGGCACAAACACGCTTACGTCATGGACTTGCTCATATTGTTGCTACCGAAAATCTAGCTGACCTTCTAGGCCGTGAAGGTGAAATGGCCAGCTATTATTTTTTTGTATTTCCACACTTTATTCGTCAAGATGACTTCCGCTTTGTAACGCGCACTCGCAACCCTCCTACCGATGAAGTCAACGCCCTACTCTCCTTTACCTATACCCTAATGACACACGAATGCCGAAGTGCATTAGAAACGGTAGGACTTGATCCTGCTTGTGGATTTTTTCATCAATTGCGCCCTGGACGACCCTCTCTTGCGCTTGATCTGATTGAAGAGTTTCGTCCAATGTTAGATCGGTTTGTACTGTCTTTAATTAATAAAAAACAACTGGCAACCACAGATTTTAAACAAGAAGAAAATGGTGCGGTCAGACTAAAAGATGACGCACGGCAAGTATTTTTAAAGGCATGGCATGAGCGCAAACAGCAACCCATTTATCATGAATGGTTTGAAGAAAGTGTGCCTTTTGGACTACTTCCTCATCTACAAGCAATAATAATGGCTCGCCATATCCGCGGTGACATAGATACTTATATTCCTTTTTTATGGAAATAAAAACTTTCACAATCCAGTTATATAATCAATATTTAGAACGCTGAGTCAGCCTACTAAATATCGCCATGATTTATTGCAAATCGTTTGCTATGTGACAACTAATAAAATAATAGTAAAAAAAAGATATAGAGAAAAAGTTATGATGGTACTTGTGACCTACGATATTAGTACGGCAGATGCAGGTGGTGCCAAAAGGTTAAGACATATCGCCAAAAACTGTCTTAATTATGGACAACGTGTACAATACTCTGTGTTTGAAATAGAAGTGAACCCTGCCCAATGGACAACTCTTAAAGCAACGCTTGAGAAGATTATCGACCCAAAAACAGACAGTCTGCGCTATTATTACCTTGGCAAAAACTGGCAACGCAGAGTAGAACATATCGGTGCAAAACCTGTGTTAGACTTAAATGATGTGCTGTTGTTTTAAACTTTCCCTAAGTTTTTAGTATACTAGTGGCTGTTATAAGGCCACTGCGAACCTATAGCGTACATAAAATCCCTAGGATATTCGCAATCGATTCGCAAACTATTTAACAACTTGATTTTATTAACTTTATTTTTTAACTTTAACAGTTTGGTAAATAAACTATTTGCCAAATCTGCCTTATAATAGAGACTCGCAAATTTAAGGGATTTTTTTCAACCTTATCTGTAA
>NZ_KB907655.1:2876-34152 GCF_000382145.1 Psychrobacter lutiphocae DSM 21542 | reverse complement strand
CCATGTGATATATTGTTTGCGCTGTGGCAGTGAGGTTAGTCGTCCTCGCTTTGCGTCTCCCAGAGCGCATCCAGCTTTTTTCTGAGCACCAGTAAGGCGGCAGTTTCTGCTAAAGCTTTCTCTTTGCGATTAAGCTCACGCTCTAGCTTTTTAATCTTTTTGCGGTCTGCTTGTTGCTGGCGTTTGCTTGCTAAGCTTTGCTTTTGGCTTTGATTGAATCCTGATAAAGCACCTGCTCGCCATGCTTTGATTTGTTCGATGTATAGGCCTTTACGACGACAGTATTCGCTAAGTTCAGTCTCTGTCAATCCGCTGGTCTCAATGATGGTGGCAAGCTTGGCTTCGCTTGACCAGTTGTCGGGGGTGTTTTTATTACCGGGCATGGGCTGTCCTTGCTTTTGGGCTTGATTACGCCAATTATACAGGGTCTGTAAGCCTATGCCTTCACTTCTTGATACTTGGGCTACACTTAAGTTATGTGGTGGCGATAGTTTGCTTAGTATGGCTTGCTTTCTCTCTTCACTATATCTTGGCATCATTATTCCTTGTTGCCCCCATTTAGTTTATTCTTAGGGGGTGACAACTATCCTGACATAGGGGGCTCTGATAATGTTGTAACTGGAGCGAGTAATTATGGTAAAAAACAATCTGATCAGGTGCCTTCCGCGGCTTTAGATGCGATACGTGTAGATAAAAATACCGCTGGAAAGGCGAAGTTAGTTGTAGGATTGTCTACTGGAGTCGCTGGTAGTGGAAATTTACTATTGAAGCCCAAGTTCGTAGGAAATACAACCAATAAAGCTGGAACGGTTAGTAAAGCCGAAGTTAAAGTTGCTAAAATTGAGAATAATGTTAATGCGGAAAACCCAAGCTTTGGGAGTGCGGTAGTAAGAGAATTTACAGCCACACCTAATCATCAAGTGGTACATCGTGCAGAAAATATTAATGCAGGACAGGTAACTGATAGAGATGGACTTCAGCGTGTAGATAATATTAAGTGGATAAGTGATAATCAAGTTGCAGAAAATTTAGGATTACAATCAGGTCGTCAACTAGATAGGTGGGGTACTCAAAGACCTGCATGGAAGAATGGTACTTTGGTTACTGATCATGTCTTAACTGAACCTAGGAAGTTTCAAATGGTAATAGATCAACGTCAGTTAGAACAAATGAAAGAAGCTGCTAGAAATAATGAAAATCCAGCAGTTAACCTTGGTGGATGGGCAACAGATACACCTGTTACAACTGTGTCAGATGTTCGCAACAAGCTTGCTGTTCCTGAGGAATGGAAGTCTGGTAATTTATATGTTGTGGAATTGACGGCTAAACCAGGTACTAAAGTACGAGAAGGAACAGTGGGCGATATGTGGAGTACAGAAACTGAACTACGCCTACCAGGTGGTGGACATCAGGTAGAGTTTAAAGACCACCCTGCTACAAGCCCTGAAAATTTTGAAGTAGATTTAGAATCATTGGACAAGGCTAAGACATTAAAATGAAAGAAACTTTAATCAAAGAAATTTTAATTAAGAGTATTTGTGATGATGGTAGCTTTTTTATTGAGAGTAGTGAAAATCAACACAAAGGTTCTGGTTTGTTTAAACATTTGAACAAAGGTCACAAAGTAATTTCGTCTAAGCGATATGTTAAATTAGAAAATGGTTTAGAGAAATTTATACCTATTGCAAACATTATAGAAGTTTTACCTGACCGCACAGGCTTCGTCGTAATTTATGATAACAGACCAAACAAGTTTAGCGAAGCTACCAGTTATCCCTGGTTTTTTGAATACCCCAATAATGCTGCAGTTTACAATGCCGATGGCAGTTTACGTTTTCAAATTAAGATAACAAATAATCCAGATAGTGATTTATATATTATGGGTTTTGCACAACCTTCAATGGAGCATCCCGATAAAGTAAGCGTCATTATAAATAGTACCACTCATCCTGAGTATGGTTTTCATCAATTATATGCAGTAGACCCATGTAGTCCGCAATTAATTGAAACTAAACAACAAATACGACGATAACTACTTTGTTATAAATTGATATTATAAAAAATTTAGTTACCAAACAATTAATAAGCTGAGTCAATATAATAAATGTCAAATGTAGATCAAAAGAAAATAGATATATTTTATTTTTCTAAAAGGCCAGAAGTTTATGCTTTGTACAACTTTGAAAATTATTATTTTGTAATATTTTTGAATGGTGGGCATGGCGGGGGTGATCGAGTTGTACAGATTACTAAACAAAGTTTTGAAGAGTTAAAAAGCGATAGCTATAATTTTAATAAAATTATTAATAAAAGTATCGGACTTAGTTGCCTTAACAAAACCTTGAAAGAGCACTTATTTTTTTCTTCTTCTGAACCTTACATACTATATGAAGTTGATAATCGATATTTCATTGAGTTGTGGAGGGAACAAAGAACTGGTAAAAGTCAAGCAGTAGAAATTAGCAAAGAAGTTTTTGATCAATTATTCAATAAATCAGCTTTACCTAGTGAGGTTTTATAAATTCTAATTTTTTGAAAGTTTCGCTTATTAGACTGTTATGAGGCAATAATGTGTCATAACTTTTTTGTTCGAAAATCATTATATGATTATTAACTTTAGGCTACCAGTAATGCTCTATTCAGATTTAATACTTGGAATCGAACTGTCAAATGGTAATACAGAAGCAGTTATTGACGCAGATAAAATATCTGAAAGCTCTTTAAAATTACAACTATAGAGTAAAAAACTATGAACTTTATTTTTAACCCTATAAAAATCAGTAGACACTTAAGATATACATTAGGTAAAGAAGCCACTACGAATAAATACTATCTCTCTTTCTTAGTTAGCCCAGCTAATCACAGGTATGTTGAATATGAAGAGTATTATGAAATTTCAGAAGAAGAATTTAATTTATTTATCAACAATGAAGAAAAGTTATTGCAATTTATTGAAAGCTTTAGGTCAGGTGGTAATAAGTTGAAATTATCTCGTTAATAACTGCTTTGATACAGTATTTGTCATGCAACCCAAAGCAGGCGAAGCACCAAGAGTGTATCAATCATCCATAGCATCAACGACTAACGCTTCTGGAGTGACCAATGTGGGTAATGCGACTCAGACCATAGTGCCTAACCGTAAATTATGGCAAGAACCAGTAGAAACCAATGACATCATAAAGGTAAAGTAAAATGACGCAATTCAAAATGGACAAAGAAGAAATCAAACAAGCAGCGATTGAATTTAAGCAAGCTCTTATTAATTGGAAATCGAGAGAGAAAATTGAAAGAGTTGTTGCAATACATCGTCCAGAATGGACAGAAGAGGATATTAAAAAATCAATTGAATTTAATACAAGAATGATTAAACCAGTCTTAGAAGCATTTGAGCCTATTTATCGCCTAGCCATAAGAGGAGATATTAATGAGCCTTTTATGCTTTCAAGTTATATGACAAGCTTTGTTGGTCGAGTTTTGGGTGATGAGCTATCATGGCCAGAAGTACAAGACCCATATTATCGTTTAATAGCTAGTTTAAAAGGGGGGCTAACTACAGAAGAAATGTGGGAAACACCATACTATAAAAATCGGAAGCTACCAGAGCATTACAACCAAGTAGTGAAAGAAATTGAAGCAGAGGGTTGGAATCATACAACGGATGGCTAAAATGTGGTTGTTTCTACTGATTATAATCTTTGCATTTTCTGTAGCAGGATTTTATAAATCAAGAATTGTGCGTGTACGAAGTTCACTTCAACCAAATGAAATTAAAATGACACAATTTAAAATGGACAAAGAAGAAATCAAACAAGCAGCGATTGAATTTAAGCAGGCACTTATAGATTGGAAGTCTAGAGAAGGAATTATAGAGGCGTTCTCTACATATCGTGATCAATGGACAGAAGAAGATGTTATCAAAGCTGTAAATAAAGAAACACGAACAGTGAA
The DNA here is from genome assembly GCF_000382145.1 of Psychrobacter lutiphocae DSM 21542. Taxonomy (GTDB): domain Bacteria; phylum Pseudomonadota; class Gammaproteobacteria; order Pseudomonadales; family Moraxellaceae; genus Psychrobacter; species Psychrobacter lutiphocae. Next base: position 30,204 of record NZ_KB907655.1, on the reverse strand, counting down.
GCCTGTATTAGAAGCATTTGAGCCTATTTATCGTTTGGCTATAAGGGGTGATATTAATGAGCCATTCGCATTTCAAAGTTATATGATGAGTTATGTCGGTCGAGTTTTAGGTGATGAGTTATCATGGCCAGAAGTACAAGGCCCATATTATCGTATAATAACTAGTTTAAAAGGGGGACTAACTGCAGAAGAAATGTGGGAATCACCATACTATAAAGATAGGAAGCTACCAAAGCATTACAGCGAAGTAGTGAAAGAAATTGAAACAGAGGGTTGGAATCATACAACGGATGGCTAGCAAGTGTAGGCTGGACATTTAGCCCAGTTTTTTTAGATCTGAAAAAGTATATTCAGCAAATAAAAAGATAATCTATTCTCAAACAGCCTGACCCTCAAATCAGGTACCAACACCACTACCAGCTCAAGCAATAGCCAAACCAACTCACAGACTGCGAGTATTAACACCGCAGGCAATGTAAGCTTAGGATTAAGCACCCAAAAGAGCGACTCACAAAGTCGTAGCACCACCCAAGTCAACACTAATCTTAAAGTTGGTAGCCTAAATGGTCATGCCGATAGCACTACCTTAAATGGCGGACGTATTGACATTAGTGGTGCTGATGAGGGAAGTTATAGCACAAATAAACTTCACATTGAAACCGTACAAAACACCAGTGAAAGCAGTAACAAAAGCTCAGGGGCTAATATTGGCATAACCGCTAACATATCAACTGGCGTACCTATACCTACTGGCGGCAGCCTAGGCGCCAACAAAGCAAAAGGCAGCTCACAAAGCGTTACCGCAGCTGAATTAAGCGGCATCATCGATAGAGGTGATAAGCAATCCTTCAAAGCAGGCGACACCACCATCATTGGCGGTATCCTTGCCAACATCCAAACCGATAGTAAAGGCAATCAAAGCAGTGGCACCCTTAACTTCACCACAGAGACCCTAACCACTAAGGATATTACCAACATTGCCACCAATGACCAGCGTAACCTAGGCGGTAGTATAGGCGTCGGTACAGGACAGCAAGGTCAGAGCATTAATAACCTTGGCATACAAGTGGGTCATACTGCTAATGAGTTTGAAAGTAAAACGCTGGCGACCGTAGGTGAAGGTGCAATCGTCACCAGTGATGCGATAACAGGCAAAGATAGCCTAGCGGGTGTTAACCGAGATGTGTTCAATACTGAAATCATCATCAAAGATCAGCAAACTGCAGGCCTTGATGTTAATGCCAATATTGATGCTAGAGTGTTTACCGACGCAGGTCGGACGCAGATTGTTGATGAGCAGAAGGAGATTGGGGATAACGTTAAGAAGATAGGCGCTATTACCGTCACTGACGCTCTAAAAGCCCCAGCTATTATTGCCGCTATAACCGACAACGGTAATAAAAACCCTGACAGTCAAAACAAATCAACCTTAGATAAAGTCAAAGATAACATTACCCAAATCGGTAATAACAATCGAACAGGTATGAGTGATGACACTGCCAATTTAGTTGCAACGGAAGAGCTTATTGTAACAGGGGATATTACCAATGATGTTGTTGCACAAGATACTTATAAACAACTAGCAAGTGAGATAGCCTCTGGTACTGATGCACAAAATGCAAATGTCTATATCACTCCTGACTTAACCGAGTCTCGAGCTGGCGATTTAGGCACTATCGTATTAGGCTCTGCCAATGAAACCACAAAACAGGATATTTATCTAGATAGGGGTGCACTTGATAGAAGCGATAGCGTCACAGTTGCCAAGGGTCAGGTAGAGCCAATAGTCAATGCACCAGGCACGATTAATGTATTAAACGAGGAGATAGCACATACCAATGGACAAGGCGAAGCGTCCGCCTCGACAATGGGTGATTTAGGTGAGATAGCTTATAACGTGGGTAAATGGGCTAACAGTGGTAATATTGCAGAGGCGAAGGAAAGTATTGACACGACAGCGATTAATAATGCCAATACTGCTCAAGAACAGCAAGAGATGCTGGCTGCAAATAAGGAGCGGTTAGAGACTCAACAAGAGGTTGGGGATGCGTTTGAGAATAGGCAGTTGCATCCAGTTGAAGCAGATATTATAGAGCTTTTAGCCACAGACTATGCTCAGAAAAAAGGTATCAGTGAAGTTGAGGCAAGAAAGCGATTAACCAGAGGTGCCTTATATAATATAGACGCAGGATGGAAGCAATCAATAGACACGTATCTTAGTGACACACCAGAGAAAATTACTCAATATCAAGAAGCGTATGCTTATATAAATGCTGTCAAACCAACTGATATGGATGCTTTTGATTGGTCAAATAAATTATATCATGATTATTTAGAGTCAGAAGTAACTCAGGTTGCTAATCCTGTTTATGATACAAATGGTAATCTTATATTAAACCCAGAATTGAATAAGGAATATGACACAGAAGATAGCATGCCATCAGTGACTTTGGAGCCGATCACAGTTACAGCAGACAAAAAGCAAGATTCTAAAGATTCTGAAGAGCCTGAAGAGGCTTATTATTTAGATGGTTTTAACAATAGCTTTACAGCAACAGCAGAGGACTTTGATAGACAAACCTTATTCATGAATAAAGCTTATGAAAATGAGTATACTGCTCAGTTGTATAAGCAGTCTGCTAAGATGAAATATGGTGAAGATATTGGACTAAAAGAAGCGGCTTTAACAACAGTAACCAATACAATAATTATAAAGCCTTTGGGTGCAATATCAGGTATAGACAAAGCAGTAGATAGTAATGTCGAGCTGGTTAAAAGGGAGTTAAATAAATCAGGTTCAGAGCATTTCAATGATTTAGTTAATGCAAGTAAAGCGGTTGTCGGTTCTGGTAAAGAAGCCATAAGCAATCCCAAACAAACATTAGACAATGCACTAGATGGTGCAAAACAATTAAAAGAAGCAGCGACAACGCAATGGAATTATCGTAAGCTTAAAAACCAACAAGGTTTGCCTTTTGATACCAGCTATAAAGATGCACAAATGGTAGGTGGACTAGCTACTGATGCGGTAATGGGAGGTGGTGCTGGTAAAGCTGCTAAAGTAGGTAAAGAAGGGCTAGAGAATTTAGGAAGAAATCTTGATAACTTAACTCCTCCACCTGCTTATGCTACGGCTTCAGGTACACCAAACATTCATGGTGGTGCCACTGCAATTACAGGTAAGCCAAAACCTAATAGTGGTATTGGTGCTGCTGAAACAGGTGGGGCTATATTAGCGGTCGGTAGTAATCAAGGTTCAGTGCAAGAGCTCGAGGTTGGCTCATACAAAGAGCTTAAAGATAGAGCTGTTGTAGGAGATAACTTAGAGCATGACTATATTCCCTCATTTGCTGCTTTGAAAAAAGCTAAAGAGAATGAACTAGGTCGTCAATTAACTAATGATGAACAGAAAGAGCTATATAATAATGCTACAACTGTAGAGTTACCAAAAGATATTCATATATCTGGCAGAACGTATGGCGGTAAGAATACTACAACACAAATAGCTAAAGATGCTGATGACCTTTGTAAAGCAATGACTTGTGACTTAGAAACGCATAGGGAAAACTTAATCAATAAAGGTTATGATGAACGAGATATAGATGTTTTCATTAACAAGGTTATTGAAAGAAATAAAGAGATGGGAATTAAATGAAAAATTTTAAAGGTGAAATTGAAGTTTTTTTAAATTGTGTTGGTAGTTTGGAAGGAGATTCACGTATATTAGATGCTATGGTATTGCCTGGCTCTAACTTTACTATTGAGTCATTGCGTATTGAAGGAATAGTATATGATACATATAAATTTTTAGAAAATGGCATTGAGTTTAGTTTTGAAGATAAAGTTCTTAAGGCTATATTTATATACGCCACTAAAGTGAAAGATTACAGTCCGTATTTTTTTATTAATAACTTGTTCCAAAATATAATTAATATTTATGACAAAAAATCAATAATGAAATCAATCGGTGAACCAGACGAAATTAAGGATAATTATATAAAATATTATATAAATAAAGATAAATATATTCATTTTGAGTTTGGAGAGTTTGAATCACTTAAAATGATTACTGTAGGCCTTGCTAGTTAACACTTAAAAATCAAAATACTGGACAAAACTCACTGATAAATGGAAAGTGATAGCATGAAAGAAATAAAACCTAATTGGTATGAGTCGCCTGTATCGTTCACGAAAATAGAAAAAATAGAAAAAAATTGGTTATTCTTTTCCTAAGGAGTATAAAAAAGTTATTTCCAAATATGATGAATTGATTCCTGTCGATAATATCTTTGACTTTACTAACATATATGGTGAGGTAGATGAACGAGATCTTAATTTCATAAGTTTTAATACAGATGAAGCAACCAGTATCTATGATTATAGAATCATATCAAATCCTGAATATGCAGGGATACCACATCTGGTAGCATTTGCTGTATGTGCCAATGGTGATTATATATGTTTTGACTATCGAGAAAATCCTAACGGTGATAACCCAAAAGTTGTTTTAGTTTATCATGATGATTTTGTTGAAAATGAAGATGGAACAAGCTCAATGGTAGTCAATTTTGTGGCAGATAATTTTGAAGAGTTTATGGCTAGGTTACATGAGTGATTGAAAGGGCATTAGAGACTGCAAAAGAGAATAGTTAGTTTTATTAGCTTGATTGTCCGTGTTGAATGATATGAAGCCTCTTTTTAGAGTCTTTTTTTGTAGACTAGGTTTAGCAACTTTTGATGGTATTAGTGCTGCTGAAACAGGTGGGGCTATATTAGCAGTTAGCGATGCTCCAGATGGGTCATACACCCAAGCCATTGATGGCAGTATGACAGGTCCAAATAAAGGACGTTCAACCAGTACAGGTAAGTTTGATGAAAATGGGGAAGAGATTTATAAGCGTGGCAGTGGTGGTTATTATATCGTTGATAAAAATGGTGTTCAACAACCGACTAAGTCGCCTTATGAACATCCAGAAGCTAACAATACAGGATATAACCGCCCCTATCTGCGTAAGCAAACGATTGAGGCGATTGAAGCAAACTATACTAAACTGCCTAATGGAGATTATTATAATCCAGTTACAGATGTTACGATAAAAGGTCCGATTGATATAGGGCACGCCTATGGTTGGGAGCACAGACGACTTGAGCTAGCGGCTGAAGAAGTAGGTCTAACTCAACCTCAGTTCAATGAATATGTTAATAGACATCCAGAGCACTTTCAATTAGAAAATATGTCTATTAATCGTAGTCATGTAGATGAAAAGCCTGGTAAAGATGAAATTGAGGACATAACTAAAGAAATGTTAAAAGATTTAAATAATGGAGATTTAAACAGATGACTGATAAAAATAATTATAAAGAACATGCATTAAAACGTTATCAGGAGATTTATGATAGTAATCCTGTTTTTCGGGTAGTGGTTGCTAATGAAAAGGGAGATATTGAGAAATTAAAAAATATGTTCCTAAAGGATAAGGAATTAGACGTATTAGCTGTTACTGAAAAAGAAGAGTGGAACTGGTTACATCGTTCATTGATGCATATCCCCAACGCTGAAAAATGGACAGGTACACCTTTATCAACAATTGAGTTTTATATCAAAAATAATGTTCCTGTTAACGCTCAAGATAGTTATGGCATGACACCACTTCACTATGCTATGCGAGGTAAAAATGCCGAAGCCGCTATTGCTTTATTAGAAGCAGGAGCAGATCCTAATATACCTAATCGAGATAATGTTATCCCGTTGGCAATGATAGGAGGAATGCCTGAAAGATTGGATGTACTTGAGTTGATGCTCGAAAAAGGCGGAAATCCAAACTATATTAATGCTAGTAATGATATAAGTATTGTCAAAAGTTTAAAAAAACACGTTGGACATATGGATAAATTTAAGCCTGTTATTGAGCTATTAGAAAAATACTCTTGAATTACTAGTGACCTTAATACACTCCCCCCCCCTATGCATAATGTATTAAATAATGGACAATACGAGCAAGTACAACTGCATCATTCACGCCAAGATGGTAGAGGTTCGTTATATGAGGTATCTGAACCTGTACACATTAGGTCGACTAATACGAATGGTAATTTAGCTCTACATCCTTATGGAAGCTCTCAACATCCAAAGTATCCCGTTGAACGTACCATTTTTGTAACAGATAGAGTTCAGTACTGGAAAGATAGATTAAATCAATCACAAGGAGATTAACATGGTTGCACTTAATGAAATTGAAAGTTTGCTACAAAATCAAAGTTTTCCCATAATAGAGAAAACAGTAGAGCAAAAAACAGAAACAAAAAAAATCTTTTGCAGTACGGTGTAAAAAAAACAGTGGTTTTTTTAAATTATATACTAAATATTTTTTAAGATTTTTAGATACTCGTGAAGGTAATGACGATATTGTTGATCCCTTACCAACTAGAAATTTTATTGATAGAAACACTTTTATACATAAAGTATGGAAAGTTCCTCAAAAATATATACTAATTACTACAATCGAAGGTGAAGGCGGCTATTTATATAATACTGAAGATGATAGTGTCTGGGATTTTAATTTAGGGCAACAACAAGAATTACTTAATGGCACATTACCGCACTGGAATAGTTTTTATGAGTTTATGGAGTGGTACTTAGATACTTCTGAGGATGAAGATTGAGCTAGCTTAACATATTTTAATACGAAAGCCCGACAGTATAAGTTGGGCTTTTTAGTTCATTGGCACCACTCATGTCAAAATGTTCGTGATGGTGCCACTGTCCCCCTATGTCAGGATAGTTGTCACCCCCTAAGAATAAACTAAATGGGGGCAACAGCACCTCTTTAGTTTGAGTTGCTAATAATGTGTTGAGGATGGGGTATTTTATGGTAAAAAACCACCCGTTTACCGAGGGTAATAAACGCAGTGGTGCCTTTTTGTTTGTTAATTTTTCACACCGTAATGAGCATTTGTTAAGTAGTTATCTTCGTAGGAAAAGTTGAAATGAATTTGTCTTAATCTTTGTCTTAATTAAGGCGATGAATACTGTGGGCGATGAATACTGTGGATATCTAGATATTGACTAATTCATCAACGCAGAGTAAGGTAAATTTAGCCTGTTTTTTCGTATTTAAGTATAAAAACAGGGACACGAAAATGAAGTTTTTCTTTGAACCTAGATTGCTATTGAGTACATATGGCGAGCATTCAATAGATCCTTATAGTATCTGATAGGATTACCCGATTATGACCACAACCACTGCATTATTTATGATGATCATACTATATGGTGTACTGCCTGCCACAGGTATCTACCTGGGTTATCTGGGTATAAAAAAACTAACTCAACCCAAGATGCTTGAATATAAAGCCATGCCAAAATTGGGCTATCTTCCCGAAAAAAGCTTGCCAGTAGAGATTAAGCAGAAGTTGGCGATAATTAACCAAAAAGGCGAGAAGCTTATGCTACTTTATGGTGACAGCAATAATGATGGGGTGATTGATGACAAGGATGTGGTTAATGAGAGCTATATCATGATCCAAAATTTAATGGATAAGCACATTCCACAAGCGGTAGCTGACTATCGCCGATTACAAGATCTTGATAGTGACGCTGTGGACAGTACCACAATCAAAAACTCGAATTTGACTGGTCGCCAAGCACTTATTGATGTATTGAATACAGTGGATACACAGTTTAATGAGTTATTGGATGCCGCTTATCATCAAGATGGGCAAAAGCTACTGGCAACCCAGCGTTATTTGCAGCAGCGATTTGACCAGTAAGCTGCTTTTTAATGTTTAATCAATAAGCTATTTGCTAATAGGCGGTAAGTTTTAATGTCAATATTAGTCACACTCGGAGCTGGTATCATCACCACAGTGGCGATCGGTTATATCGGTCGCAAAGGTTGGCATGCCTTTCATCGTGCTGTTGGCATTAGCCCAGGCAAGATGACTTATGTTGAGCCAGCACAATTGCCACCTCCACCCATGTTGCAGTTGTCATTGGCCACCAGTCAGATGCAAGGTTTACCCATTGTGATTATGGAGCAGTTGCAGCGCATTGATACCAAGGCTGATATTTTGCAGCAATGGCGAGTTGAGCGGGTGGAAGCAGGACAGCCGTTACAGGTGAGCGAAGAAGAGTTTGTGGTGAGTAAGCTATTGCAGACCCGTTTGCCTGAGTTATTAGACAGCTATCAACAGTTATTGCGTCATGAGCGCAGGCTACATCAGGTGGCGACTCAGTCGTTACACAATAGTTCGTCACACAATAAACGGGCACATAATAAACGGGCACATAATAAACTGCTAAATAGTGAGCCATCAAATGATGAGCTGTCAGAGCAGCAAGCACAGGCGTTAAGGCTGGTGATGGAGCTGTTGTTAAATATAGAAGACAAGCTTGATGGGCTGTTAAGAGGCTGTCAAAATGATGCGTTGCAACAGCTACAAGTTATGCAGCGTTATTTGCAGCAGCGTCAAGATTAGTGCTGAGACTGATATGAGTCAATGAGTGCTATGTTTTATTGTTTATAAGTATTATCTGTTTATAGGCTCAGTATTGTACATAGTCTAGTAGATTACAAAAATACAGCACATAGCAAAACAGGCTGAGTTTTATCTCCCAGCCTGTATTTTTATGACAGTATTATCGATGATTTAATACAAACGCTTAGCGTCTACCACCACGAGAACCGCTGTCTCTACCGCTTGGACGACCTTTAGAGGCAGGGCCTCCCGCGCGTGGTCCAGTTGTGGATCCAGATCTTGTACCTGACTTTGGTCCTGATTTTGGGTTGTTGCGGACATGGCGGGCTTTCATTGGTTTTTTCTGGAAGCGTTCTTTTTTCTCTTTGGCTTTACCATGGACACCCATCTCTTCACGAGGACGCAGACCCACCAGCTCAATTAAGCGGTGAATGTCTTTGCGATCCAGCTCAATAAAGCGGCCAGTGCGCAGCTCTTTTGGCAAATCTACTGAGCCATAGCGGGTACGTAATAGGCGGCTTACTTTGAGACCTTGAGACTCAATCAGGCGACGTACTTCACGGTTACGGCCTTCTTTTAATTTGACGTGATACCATTTGTTAATGCCTTCACCGCCACCTTGTTTGATGTCTTCAAACTTAGCAAGACCGTCTTCTAACATGACCCCATCCGTTAGGTTTTTCATCATTTCAGGCGTTAATTCGCCCAACACACGCACGGCGTATTCACGCACAATCTCATTTGAGGGGTGCATTAAGCGATGCGCCAGTTCACCATCATTGGTAAATAATAATAGCCCCGTCGAGTTGATATCCAAGCGACCAACCATTACCCAGCGATCGTGGGTCAGCTTAGGCAGACGCTCAAAGACGGTGGTGCGACCTTCAGGGTCATTGGCTGAACAAATCTCGCCTTCAGGCTTGTAATAGGCTAAGACACGACGGCGTTTTTCACGCTCAGATTTGTATTTAATAAGACGACCATCAACACGGATTTCGTCACCTTGCTCGACACGATCGCCAATGCTGGCAGGACTTTGGTTGATAGACACGCGACCGGCTTTGATGACCTCTTCCATTTGGCGGCGTGAGCCTAGACCCATACGAGCCAAGGCTTTTTGCAGCTTTTCGGTGCCGGCAGTGCTGGCTTTGGTAGTCGGTGCTGGGAATTGGTAATCACCGTTGTGATCTGTGGTTAATTGGGTGTTTTCTGAGGCGTTGTCGTTTTGATTTGAATGAGGCATGTTATGCATCCTTGAATCGGTGAGTGGCTACATTTCACAATGTAGAGAAGTTTTTAATCAGATTGGACTGATTTTCGAATGACATTATACGTCAATTAAGACGATTTATGGTTAAAATAAAATTTAAGTATTGTTACTTGTTTTAAATAGCAAATCTAACAGTGCCTTTCAATCCAATCCAAAGCCGTAGGCCAAACTTCTTTAGCGGCATGACGACTTAAAAATATACGGGTATGGTTATAATCGTCTAAGTCGCCATTGGCAACTGAAAATTCACGCCATTGATTTTTGGAGTTTTTAAAAGCTTGCAGGTATTGTAGACAGCCGTTAGGAGGAGCAATCGGATCGCAAGCAGCACCGATAGCATAAATTGGGGAGGTGATATTCGGCATGAGACTGCGATAATCGACAATCTGTGAAGTTGTACTCGTCTTATTTTGTTTGCTTTTGATAGGTTTAAGCTTGCTTTGTCTAAGTGAGTGCCTTTTGGTTGCTAATCGAGTTAGTGTTAATAATTGCTTTGCTAGCGGGGTAGGGTTGTAACTGCTAAAGTTCTGATTTAAATTCCAATCCATCCATTGCGAGAGTAGATAATAGCTTTCATTCATGGTACCAAGCTTAAGAGGTTTACCTTTTACAACCCCTAGCTTGCCAGTAATAGCTTTAAGAGTCAGAATCTTTACAAAGTTAAATGGCGTAGTCGCCGCAGCAAAAACTTGGCAAGCAAACATGGTGATGCTATTGATTCTTGCTATATACTCAGGATATTGGGTTAGACATATTGTTAGACAGATACCACCGCCACTATGCGTCACGCAATGTAGATTTTCAACTTTTAAATCGTCCAATAAATAGCTTAATGTGGCCTGCACATCATAAAGACCAATATCTTCTAAATTATAATCGGTTTGCGGTTGACTGCTACTGCCATGTCCCCGCCATTCCATGATATAACACTGAAACCCCAATGACACAAAATAACTGGCAATGCCTAAGCACACCCCTTTGTCCGAAAAGGCACCATGAATGAACAACAAGGTTTGCTTGTTGTTTGCTTGCTTAGGGGCGACATCTGCATCGGATAGTTCCCAAACCGCTATCTGTTGATTGTCGACTGTGGGTACAAATTTTAGGGTTTGATTTATCATCGCTAAGAGGTTTATATCCTTATAATATAATTATACCTTTTTTGAAAAATAACCTATCTTTGTCAAACTCGCTAAACCTACTACTTGTAGCGTTTGCACTCTTTTTCCTCGATATCTTAATTTTCAGATTTGGTATTAGTAAACTGCATTCCATGTGACAGCATACCCTAATTTTTGGATAAATTAGTTATCTTGAATAAATTAGCTATCTTCCAAATTCAAATCGGGCAAGGGCGGAAGCTGGTCTAAATTTTCAAGCCCAAAAGCGTCCAAAAACTCAGGTGTTGTATACAATAGGGCAGGGCGACCTAAGGTTTCGCGATAACCTTTTTCGATTATCCAACCTTTATCAAACAGTTGTCTTAAAATATTACTAGACACCGTCACCCCACGCACTTGTTCAATATCACTACGGGTGACAGGCTGTTTATAAGCAATGACGCTTAAGGTTTCAAGTAACGCCTGACTTAAATTCTCTAACCGCTGCGGAAAAACCTCTTGAATAAGCCCACTATATTCACTGCGAATCTGGAGCCGATAGCCACTGGCAGATTCAGTGACATTCAATACTCCTGTGGTCAGGCGTTGTTGTAGCACTACCAGAGCCGTCTCAAGCTCTTGCTTGGAGAGTGACAAATACTTTTTGAGTTGAGTAGCGGTAAGCGGTGTTTCTGAAGCGTGTAATAATACCTCGATACGACGGCTTAATTGGTCATAACGATTTAAATCAGTGGCTTCTTTAGTTGTTTGTTTAACCATTATGCTACCCACTTGAAGATCAATGAAGATAGGTTGTATGAAATTGAGTCCCTGTAATCATCTACGGCATTTAAGACTTTTGAGTTGTCAGATGTATGAGTGGTTGACGTACTATCTCCAGCCATATCAGTTACTACATCAACAAGATGCCGCTTCATCAGCTCAAGCACTGCCACAAAGCTGACGACCACACCAAGACGACCCTGACGTTTATCGAGTAGCTCAATAAAGGTGCCCTCACCACGTTCACTGAGTTGACGGCTGATACTGGCAATACGGTCTGATAATGGCACAGGATCAACTTTAATACTGTGCATCTGATAGTCAGGCTTTAGCTGCATTTTTAGCAAACTTTCGACCAGCATTTCTGGTGCATATTTGGGTAACTCAGCGGCCATCACCTCTGGATCTGGCATACTTGCCATGGCCAAAAACACATCACGCTCAAGCCGAATTAAATTATCCAGGCGGCGGGCGGCTTCCTTAATCTGTGCATAGTCTTCTAAGCGAGCAATCAGTTCTGCTTTAGGATCACGTTCGTCCTCTACTTTTTCAGGCACAGGCAGTAACAGCTCAGTCTTTATGGCTATTAAAGTGGAGGCCATCAGTAGATAATCCCCAGCCAACTCAAAATGATCAGCATCAAGCTCTTCAATATATGCCAGATACTGCTCAGTTATCGGCAAGATAGCGGTATCTGTGATGTCAAAGTTATTCTTTTTGACCAGATACAATAAAAAGTCGAGCGGTCCTTCAAACTGCTCTAGCCAAATAGCAAATGCCTGGGGTGGAATGTATAAATCCTCAGGCAAAGACTGTACTGGCGTGGTGTAAATGCGAACAGCCAGTTCAGTTGCATTTTTGGTTGTTGCGTCAGTTGTCGATATTACTGCTAATGCATTTGGCATATAAATCGTGACGTACTATTTAAGCTTGGCAAGTGGCTTGATACCGATAGCACGGCGGGTTTTATCCAGCTGTTTTCGGCTGTGACGGCGTGCTTTTTCTGCGCCCATCAGTAGGATTTCTTCCAGCTCTTTTGGATTGGCCATTAGCTCAAAATAGCGCTCACGGAATGGTGCGATTTCACCGTTAATTTTTTCAAATAAAATTTGCTTAGCATCACCCCATGCGATACCTGATTCATATTGACTACGTAAGTCTGCAATCTCAGCGGGCGTTGCAAAAGCTTGATAAATTTCAAAGATAACAGAGTCGTCTGGATCTTTTGGCTCTTCGGGGGCTTGTGAGTTGGTAACAATTTGCATAATGGCTTTACGCATTTGTTTTTCTGGATCTACTTGTGGATTGCCGTCACCAAATAGTGGAATGGTATTCCCATAGCTTTTACTCATTTTACGTCCATCCAAGCCAGTCAGTAAGGCAACATTGTCATCTACTACGGCAGAGGGCAGGGTAAATAAAGACTTGTATTTATGGTTAAAGGTACCCGCGATATCACGTGCCATTTCTACGTGTTGAATTTGGTCCCGACCCACAGGCACATGGGTGGCATTAAACATCAAGATATCGGCCGCCATCAACACTGGATAACCAAATAGACCCATGGTAATCCCATGATCAGGATCTACATCAGCTTTTTCATTATTGGCATCGACCGCAGCTTTATAAGCATGGGCACGGTTCATTAGACCCTTTGAGCATGAGCAGTTTAAAATCCAAGCCAGCTCAGGGATTTCAGGCACATCAGATTGACGATAAAAAACCACTTTTTCTGGGTCTAAGCCACACGCCAGCCAAGTGGCAGCAATGGCTTTGGTCGATTCGTGGATCTGTTTTGGATCTGAGCATTTGATAATACTGTGATAGTCAGCTAAGAAGAAAAATGATTGGTCGTCATCATTGCCATTTTGCGCTGATTGAATGGCAGGGCGAATCGCCCCTACATAGTTGCCTAAATGCGGAATACCTGTGGTGGTGACGCCAGTTAAGATGCGTTTTGGTTGATTGTCTATTGAGGTTGTTTGTGTTTGATTGGCATTAGTGTGGCTCATAATGTTCCCGATTTATAAAATAGCTTGTTTGAATTGTTATAGGTCAGGTTAGGGTCTGTTGAACATTCAAATATTAGGACTGCTGATAGCTAAAATTGTTCCAAACTAGGCGTAAACTGACGATAATGCCTAGACCTTAGCTAGGTCTATAACAACGTTTGGGGTAATTTTAGTATCAGCCCTCACTCGAGCACAGCTCTCGCCTTGCGAACGGGCAAAGCAGTGCTTTACTTAATCCGTTCTCAGGGGCGGCGCTATTTTTTGTCAATATATTGCGACTTTCAATAATTAAGGGTTCTAACTTAGAATGACTAAGCGTCAAAAACTTCCCTGCATATTGCCTAAAAAATAGCCTCCGCCAGTTACACATTTGAATGTTCAACAGAGCCTAGTAGTCAAATTTCAAAGTATGAATATACCTCTAAAAATTTAATGAGACAGTATATCAAATCTTTGTTGTTTTTCTGAATGGGAGTTCAATAATTATCAGACTGACGTGAATTTAATTATATTTTAAACTCATTCCAAATAGTTTGATGTTAATTTTAACATAGTCTTAATTATATTTTTAAGTTGATTATTTAAAAATTTTGAATTATATTTTCATTCAATAGCGCACTTAGGGACAAAGCGCTATCTCATGAAAGCTATTTCTCCTTCCTAAAATATATCAAATTTTTCCACTACCCCTCATCCCACTATGTAAGGATACAATTCTATGGGCATGTTCGATTACAAAAACTATTCAAGTGATGACGCTTCGCAATTGGTAGAAGATACCAGTAAACTGGCTGCATATACCAATTCGTATAACTTTTTCAATTTTATACCAGGCGTAGATGCCCTTAATTTACTCGGTACACTTACGGGTGACTTATTTGCCAATGATACTAATGTCGGCATACCCGATGGATGGATGGAGCTTACGTCAACTGATTTTGGCGTTAGTGAAGACCTTGTAGATCATGCTGGTTACTTTACTATTCCAAGTCTTTATAGTGGAACAGCATTGCCAGGACCTCAGGCTAAAATTTTTGGGCAGTATGATGAAGCAGGAGATTTGGTTCGCATCAACTTTAACGTGGCTGGTACCAATGCTATCACTGATGTGCTTGATTATCTAAATTTAAATAGTCGCGAAGGGGTGGAGCTATATGAGCCTATTCTTGAGATGGTACGTGATTTTGCCCTTGATAATGGGCTTGAAGCTACTGATGTGGTTTTTAGTGGCTATAGTTTAGGAGCATCTGTTACCAATGTACTGGCGGCTGAAAGAGAAAATCTAGTAGATGGATTTTTTACTGAATCAGACTTTATTGCTCATGCAGTGCCGACAGTTTATGACAATGGTGATGTGGTATTAAACGTCGGTTATGAAAATGATGTAACGCATCGTATTACTGGCAATGAGCCAGACTTCTTAAGTGCCATTCAAGCGATGGACTTCGGTTTTGGTAATCCAGACAAAGAATTTAGCAGTACGACTGATAACTTTGTACTCTATAACGATGTCTATGCTTCTCCAATATGGGATATCAGTCCATTTACATTTTTAAATATCCCAACAGGATGGTATGCGCATATTAACGGTATTACCACAGATGCTATTTCTCGAGTAATTGATTCTTCATTTTACGAAGATACCAAACAAGACAGCACCGTGATTGTATCCGATCTAAGTGCTATTAACCGAGGGATGGTATGGGTCGAAGATGATGCTGCCCCTACCAGTTCAAGCCACTTTGGCACCTCAGCCTTTTTAATAGGTACTCAGTATGGTGATAAAATAGCGGGCGGCAACAACTTCGACTATATCGATGCTGGACGAGGAAATGACATTATAAAAGCAGGAATCGGTGTTGATCATGTTGATGGAGGTTCCGGTATTGATGAAGTGCGCATCGAAGGACGTGGTAAAGAATGGGATGTGTATCAGATGCAAGATGACACCTTATTCTTTGTTGATAAAGACGGCATAAATTTAGTAGAAGCAGACAATGTTGAATCAGTCAGCTTCAACGGTGAAATAGCCAGTCATATCAATAATTATGAAATTACTGACACTGGTTTGCAGGACAACCGTTTTTTAATGAAGTGGTTTGATAATGGTGACAAAGAGTTTTTAGATCACTTAGAAGGCAGTGAAGGAAATGACGTGCTCATCGGTCAAACTGTTTTCGCTCGTGAAGGTAACGATACTGTCACCGGTACTAGCAAGGCCGATATTTTACATGCAGGACGTGGCGATGATGTCATCATGGCGATGGGAGGCAATGATCGCGTCTATGGCGCTGAAGGTGATGATTTTATTGATGGCGGAGCAGGTGATGATGTCTTAATCGGCGGAGTAGGCAATGATACATTTGTCTTTGATGCCTTATCTGGAAATGATGTCATCAAAGATTTTAACAACGATAGTGGCTATCAAGACATGCTTCAGTTCTCATCAGAGCTGTTCAGTGATATGACATCATTAATCAGTAATGTCGTTCAATCGACAACGGACGTACTAATCACCTTTAATACGACTGATTATCTGACAATATTAAACTCGACAGTGGATGATGTGTTGGCTTCATCGGTTATTGTTTGATTTTTAACCTAAAACTAGAACAGCTCTTAACAATCAAAAACAGTGATTGTAAAGATAAAAATCATAAAACAGTATAAAAAAGACAATACTTGCAATCAAGTGTTGTCTTTTTTTATGTTTACCCTGTATTATAATTTAACTATTCTTAAGTAAAAATACATGGAAATTAATAGTTTGCCCACAATATAAGGATATATGTGAATGGGAATGTTCGATTATAAAAATTATAGCTCAGAGGGCTCAAGACAGTTAGTACAAGAGACGTTTGCAGTAACAGCTTATACTCGACTGGTCGGTGATGAGGCAGGTCAGGCGGAGATTAATTTAGGTCAAGTGCGTGAGTTGTCGCCCAGTGATTTAGGTGTCAGCAATGATTTGCTAGATAGCTTAGGATTTTTTAAAATTAAAAGCTTTTATACTGGTGATTTAGAAGGTGGTCCGCAAGCCAAAATATTTGGTCAATATAATGATGCCGGCGACTTAACCCGCATTCATCTTAATATTGCAGGCACTAATAATATCATTGATGTGCTTGATTATCTTAATCTAAATAGCCGAGAAGGATCAGAGTTGCTTGATCCGATTTTATTATTGGTGAAAGACTTTGCGGTGGCCAATGGCTTAGAGGGCAGTGATGTGGTGGTCAGTGGTTATAGTCTAGGTGCTGCTGTGACCAATGTGATTGCTGCCGAGCGTCAGGTATTGGCAGAAGGCTTTTTTACTGAGTCTGATTTTGTAGCTTTTGCCGTACCCACTATTTATGAAGAGCCGGGAGTGGTGTTAAATATTGGTTATGAAAACGATGTAGTGCATCGTATCACAGGTGATGAGCCAGATTTTATTTCAGCAGTTAACGCACTAGATCCCTGTTTTGTTAACCCTAACAGAAACTTTGACAGCTCGACCGATAACTTAGTGTTGTTTAGCGACCATTATGCCTCGCCTGGTTGGGACTTAAATGTATTCTCTTTTTTAAATATCGCCTCAAGCTGGAATGCGCATACTGTTGGTATGGATTCCGATGCCATTGCCCGTATTAGTAATTCAGCCTTCTATGAGCATACCCAAAGAGACAGCACAGTGGTAGTCTCTCATTTGAGTGCCTTTCAGCGTGGATTTACTTGGGTTGAAGATGACAGGTCACCAAGCTCTAATCACTATGGCAGTGCTGCCTTTTTGATTGGCACGGAGCATGATGACCTGATTGCTGGTGGTAGCAACTTTGATTATATTGATGCTGGTAAGGGAAATGACGTTATTAAAGCTGGCATCGGTGTCGATCATGTCGATGGCAATGAGGGTCATGACCAAGTGCGCATTGCGGGTCGCAGCCATGAGTGGGATGTGTTTAAAATGGCAGACGACACCTTATTCTTTGTCGATAAAGATGCAGACAGTATTAATCTGGTTGAAGCCAACAATGTGGAATCTATTAGTTTTGAAAAAGAGCTGTTAAGCCATCTTAATAACTATGATATCGGTGACACTGGACTGGTTGACACCCGCCCGATTATGAAGTGGTTTGATAATAAAGATAAAAGCTACAGCGATCATGTCGAGGGTACAGATAGTAATGATCAATTAACTGGTAACGTGGTATTTGGACGTGCTGGCAATGACATGATTATTGGTACAGAGTCATCAGATGTATTGCATGGCGGTGAAGGTGACGATGTGATTCTTAGCTTGGGCGGCAATGACAAACTATATGGTGCTGAAGGTAATGATGTCTTAGTCAGTGGTACTGGTAACGATTGGCTAGTGGGTGGCATTGGTCATGATATCTTTGTGATTGGTTCAGAATCTGGATCAGATACGATAGCAGACTTCAACAATGACGTGGGTTATCAGGATATTATCCAGTTTTCGTCCGACTTATTTACCAGTGTCACCGACCTTGTACAACAGACGGTACAGTATGGGGTAGACGTGGTGGTGAACTTGACCAGCTATGACTATTTGACAGTGTTAAACTCGACAGTGGATGATGTGTTGGCTTCATCGGTTATTGTGTAGTTCTGTTGTGTATAGTCTGGATTTTTTAGGGTAAAGATTTCAGAATAAAAAAAGACAGCGCTTAATTGTAAGTGCTGTCTTTTTTTATCAAATACGCCTGTTTGTAGCCACTAATCATAATAATGGGTACGCCCTTTCTCACTATTTTTAAAGCGCCTGTGAAACCACATCCACTGGGTTGGGTCGATACGAATTAAGCCTTCGATAATATCGTTAATACGCTTGGCATCAGCCACCTCATCCTTACTCGGATAATCCTCAAGGGCAGGGGTGATGGTCAGATGATAGTGTGGACGTTTGCCACGGCGCAATTTGGCAGGACTTTGACGATAAGTGTGCAGTGCCATTAATGCTGGTGGATTAGACTTATCGCCCATGCGGGCAATGCGTCTGGGTGCGGTTAACGTAGCGGCAGGAACCCCAAAGAAAGGTGCCATCACCCCATGTTTTAAGCCGTAATCTTGATCAGGAGAGTACCAGATAATTTTACCTTGTTTTAAACGGCTAATCAGCTTACGCATATTGCGATACTCAATTTGCTCATCAAATATTTTACGGCGGCCATTATAAATAAACCACTCTAACAATTTATTATTCTGAGGTCGATAGACACAGTCAACGGGTGCAAATTGGGTAAATAAGCGACCGCCCAAGTCAAGCATTGTATAGTGGCCACCTAGTAATAGTACAGCTTTTCCAGCTTGCTGGGCGGCAACCAAATGCTGTAATCCTGAGATTGAAATGGTGCGAGTAAATACATTTGGACGAAACCAAGCACACAGGGTTTCAAAAATACCAATACCTTGATTCACAAAGACTTGTTTTGCTATGCGTACCCGTTCTGCCTCGGTTTTTTCAGGGAAGGCCAGTTTTAAGTTAATCAAAGTGGTTTTACGGCGGCTGCCTAGTAAGTGGTAAAAGGCTTTTCCCATTTGACGACCAAGCCAAAATTGGACGCTAAGTGGTGTGTATATAAAGGGATAAATAGCAGTAGCACTCAGCCAGATCGGCCAGTATTTGGGTGCCAAAAACTCACGCTCAAACGGCTTTTTGTCTGCCATGTGCGTTTGTTTATGGTTTTCACTAATGGTTGGCATGCCTGCTGGAATGGGCTGCGGTTTGATTTTGGGCTGGGATTGCTGTTGTCCAGACACCCTTAATACATCCGCCTCACTCATCGGCTCTGATTTGCTTGCCTGACTTGTACGGTTGGGGTCAAAGCGCTGCACAGTCGCACCGGTTTGACCTGCGCTATCAAGCTGCGTTGATGTATCAGCTGGCTTATTTGCTAAGGTGCTTGCTGAGACATTCGCTGATGTATTGGTGCTGTTATTAGAGTTACTCATAGTCGATTATTAGGTTAGTGAATATTAAATGGCCAGATGATACGTGGCGATATAAAAAGGCGCTGCTTTTAGCCTTCTAGTTCAGCCCAGCGCTCAAGCTTTAACATCAGCTCCTCATCAATCTCTGCTAAGCGTTCACTGGCTGCGGTAGCTGCTTCTAAGTCTGTGGTAAACCATGAGCCGTCAGCCAGCTTATCTTGAAGTGCAGTTTGCTCGGCTTCAAGCGCTTCAATTTGCTTGGGTAGGGCTTCAAGTTCACGCTGTTCGTTATAGCTTAGCTTGCGTGGAGTTGCTGACTTTTTAGCCACTACGGGAGTTGGTTCAGTTGCTTGGTTGTTTTTGTTATTACTGTTTTTGTTGTCTGCTTTGTTGTCATTAGGACGACTATCGGTTGAGACGGTATTAGCCGTTGCTTTTTTGTTGAGGCTGTCTTCACGCTGCTTTTGCGCCAGATAATCTTGATAACCACCGACATACTCTTTGACAATGCCATTGCCTTGTTCATTTTTGTCAAAGACCCAAGTTGAGGTGACCACATTGTCCATAAAGGCACGGTCATGGCTAATGAGCAAGATGCTGCCATTGAAGTTGGCGACCGACTCTTCTAATAGCTCAAGGGTAGCCATGTCTAAGTCGTTGGTTGGCTCATCGAGCACCAAGATATTGGCAGGCTTAAGCAGCTGCTTGGCCAATAATACACGGTTGCGCTCACCGCCAGATAAGGCTTTGACAGGTGTACGGGCACGTTCAGGGGCAAATAAGAAGTCTTGTAAGTAACTCATGATGTGGGTTTTTTTGCCACCAACTTCAATAAAGTCTGAGCCTTCAGACACGTTTTGCGCCACACTGGCCTCAAGATCTAATTGGTCACGCAGCTGATCAAAGAAAGCGATTTGTAAATTGGTGCCCAAAGTGACGCTACCCGTTTTGATCACATCTTTATCAGACTCACCCAAAATGGCTTTGATTAAGGTGGTTTTACCCGCACCATTAGGGCCAATAATACCGATTTTATCACCACGGATGATGGTGGTGCTAAAGTCGTCAACCAAGACGTTGCCGTCATATTCCAGATGTAAGTTTTTCACTTTACACACCAGTTTGCCACTTTTGTCACCACTGGTCATGGTGATATTCACATTACCGACTTGTTCACGGCGCTGTTTTCGCTCTTCACGTAGCTTTTTTAAATCGCGTACACGACCTTCATTACGGGTGCGACGTGCTTTGATACCTTGTCGAATCCAAACTTCTTCTTGGGCTAATTTTTTATCAAAGTTGGCATTATTTTTTTCTTCTGCCAGCAGTTGTTGCTCTTTTAACTCTTGGTAACGGGCATAGCCGCCAACACCTTGACTGACGTCATAGCTGGAGAGCTTTCCTCTATCCAGCTCAATAATACGGGTGGCTAGTTTATCGACAAAGGCCCTATCATGAGTAATAAAGAGTAGGGTTAGCCCTTGCCAGTCTTTTAAAAACTGCTCTAGCCATTCGATGCTGGCGACATCCAAGTGGTTCGTTGGTTCATCAAGTAATAGAATATTTGGCTTAGTCACCAAGGCACGTGCCAGCAGCACCCGACGCTTTCGTCCTCCAGATAGTGATGACAGATCGTCTTCGGGGTCAAGCCCCATAGTAGTAATAATCTGACGGGCTTCACGTTCTAAATCCCAGCCATGTTTGGCATCAATATCGTGCTGTAAATTGGACATGGCGTCACAGGCATCCATATCACCTGCTGCACAGGCGTCTGCCTTTTTATGATAAGCAATTAATAGCGCAGCCGTTTTTTTGTCACCGCCCATCACAATATCCAAGATGCGCCCACAGCTTTCAGGAACATCTTGCTCTAACATGGCAACTTTGATACCACTATTTATAATAACCTCGCCACTGTCAGGCGTGATGCTACCCTCAATGAGTTTGAACAAAGTAGATTTGCCTTCACCATTGCGCCCGATAAGACAGACACGCTCACCTGCCTCGATACTAAGGTCAACGCCATCCAAAATAGGTGCAACGCCAAAGGCTAAATGGATATTTTTTAAGTTAATAACTGCCATATGTATTTGTTTACCGTAAGTGTATAAGTTAACGTATTGATGAGTTAACCTCTAAATGGTTTATAAGTTTTATGGAACACAGTATATCATGCGTAGCTTGTTTCATACCTTAATGAAGCTTGTTTCCTAATTTAATGACGGGTTATAGCAGATTTTCTGCCAGTGACTGGCTATAATAAGCGCATAATAAGTCAATACCCTTGAGCTTGCCTAAAAGGCAAAAGCAGTGCTAACTAAAAGCAGTGCTAACTAAAAACAGTGCTAACTAAAAACAGTGCTAACTAAAAACAGTGCTAACTAAAAACAGTAGGAGTAGCAGAGTGACTCAACAACAGGATGCAGAACAAAAAATTGCTGAATTACAAGCCAGTGTCGCTTATCTAGAGTTAACTGTCGATAGTCTAGATGCAGTGGTCGCCAAGCAAGACAAGCAGCTTCAGGATATGCACAGACAGCTACAACTGATGTATAGCCAGATAAACGGGCAGGGAGATTCTGAAATAGCGCCTTTTGATGCGGCGGCTGAAGTACCCCCTCATTATTAATATACCTCTCATTATTAAGTATATATAGCAATGCAACAGATATAGTAGCAACGTAAACGTAAACGTAAATGAACGTAACCAGAGCTTTAGTACCATAATCAACATTAGGCAATGTATAAACAAAAAACTGATGATTATTGGCGAAAAAAAGATCAAGAAAAAATCTCAGCAGTTGTTTTATTTTTAGGACTTACGTAAAAGTTCAATTTCAAGGCTTTAAAAGCGACTGGTTATTATTTATGGAGCGTCTGGCTCTACCTTCAGACAGAGAATACATAAATGATTACCAGTTGCCATAATATCTATTCGTGCGTAAGTCCTATATTTTATTAAAATCTAATAATTATAGTTATTAATTAAAAAATAAAGTCAGTGTTAATTTAGATAAAATAAGGAGAATTATCAAAAATTTAAAAAAATATAATTATATCAAAATGTTGCAATTTATTACGGAGTTAGCTACTATTATCACAAAACTAGCCCCTTTAATTACATTTAAGTCTGTTAACTGTTAATTACAGATGTCAGCTAATGACAGTTGTCAGTATCCTGCTTAGGTGTTAGGCGCTAAATAATCCCTAGTTTGTATCTTTAATATCATTTGTATCCCTAATAGCAACTGATATTAATAACTAATCATCCCTTATCTACTTATATTATGTGATTTCCACTCATAATATTTTAACCTCAATCCTATAAATGGAAGTTTGGAGAAACTCATGCGCTCATCCTTTAAGATAAAGCCTCTTATCTCTGCTGTTGCCGTTTTGTCTGCTTGCAGCTTAGCGTCTGCTGCCGGCCTAGAACGCTCAGGCCAAGATATGACCTCATTTTTGCAAGACGGCACTTACGCTGAAGCGTCTTATGCCTTTATTAATGCGGACGTCACTGGACGTGACGCTTCTGGCAACAAAGTAAAAGACATTGCCGAGCCGTATGACTTTTTTAACTTTGGTGTCAAAACAGACATTAACGACACCTTTAGTATTGGTGTCATCTATGATGAGCCTTGGGGCGCTGCTGCTGACTATCATGGTAACAACGACTTTGTTGGCTCACCCATTAAAGTTGTAAATGGCTTAATTGCATCAAGATTGGGCGCGCAAGGCATTACTGACGTTGCTGGATTTAAGGGTTATGTGGCTGACACAGGGCAAAAGATAGAAGCTGGTCGTCAGCAATTGGCACAAGCCGAAGCTGCTCTACAAGCAAATCCAGGTTTAGCTTCTGAATTAACGCCTCAAATTGAAGCGGGTAAAGCACAATTGGCAGCAGGCGAAGCTCAGTATCAAAAACTAAAAGGTTTAGAAGGTGTGCTAGATACAACGCTTTCTAACACAAGCCCTACTAAAGTAGAAGTACGCTCAGATAATATTACTGGCCTATTGGGGATGAAGTTTGGTGAAAACAACAACTTCCAAGTCTATGGTGGTCCTGTGTTGCAGCGCTTAAAAGCAAAGGTTGCACTACGTGGCGACGCCTATGAAACGGCGACCAACTATGATTTAAAAATCAACCGTGATACCGATTATGGTTGGATCGCGGGTATCTCTTATAGTAAACCTGAGATTGCCCTAAAAGCGGCGTTAACTTATCGCTCTGAAATTAAACATCATGTTGATACTGGTGAAAACTTGCCGCTGGCCGCTTTGTTGGGCAACGACCCACACTATACTGGGAAGATGCAAGTAAAAACCCCTGAGTCAGTTAACTTTAACTTCCAAACAGGGATTAATCCAACGACTCTGGCTACCGCAAAAGTACGCTGGGTACCTTGGGGTAACTTCAAAATTACACCACCTTTATATAACACAGCATCAAAAGTTAACTACGGCCCTAAAGGCTTAAACCTAGTTGATTATGATGATGACCAATGGCTTGTTGAGTTAGGCTTAGCTAAGCGTGTAGCACCAAATTTAGCCATCTCTGGTACGGTGGGCTGGGATAGTGGTGCCGGTGACCCAGTCACTTCATTAGGTCCAATTGAAGGCTATTACAGTGTTGGTCTGGGTGCTAAGTATAACTTTGATGAAAACTGGGCGATTTCAGCTGGTGGCAAATACTTAATGTTTGGTGATGCCAAAGGTAAGATCCCTAACGGCAATATTGTTAGTCGCTTCAAAAATAACGATGGTTATATCGTGGGTGTTAAACTATCTTATCAAGATAAATAACTAACCAACAAGTCAAAAAAAGTATGCAAGGCATAAATGAACAAATAAATAATTGAGCAAATAATAAAAAAGGCAGCTTAAAGTTAAGTTGCCTTTTTTTATGGACAAATAAGATGAATATCAGCTGTTAGCAATCGAACACCTTGTAATCGGCTCTAAAGACCATACTTGAGGATAAAAAAACATGTTTGAAGGTATTGTTATACTCACATTAGTGTCCAAATTTTAGCGGTATGCGATGGTACCAGCTAGGTTATGCATTGATATTACAGGTGTTGTTTTAAATATTTTGATACAATTAAATTAATTATATGTTGACTAAAGGTTTGTATTTTGATTAGATATTACCTTATCTAAGGTGCTTAGTACGCACAAATTTATCATATGGACTTTACTCACCTATTTCATGGAGGAAACTGAATGTTACCTAATACTCATTCTGTCTCAACGAACAACTCATCTGATTCAATCAAAAAGCTTAATACACCTCTTAAAGCAGGCGTAATTCTTATTTCGTCTATCATTCTTGCTGCTTGTGGTTTAGATAGTAGCTCAACTTACTACTACCCTGGAGCAGTAAGCTCAGAGAATACAGGTTCAAACACGGATACTGGTACAGATTCAAACACAGACACTGGTACAGACTCAAACACAGACACTGGTACAGACTCAAATACAGACACTGGTACAGACTCAAATACAGACACTGGTACAGACTCAAATACAGACGCTGGTACAGACTCAAATACAGACGCTGGTACAGACTCAAATACAGGTGCTGGTTCAGATGCTCAGGAATCAGAAGGATCTAATCCTACTCCTCCACAAAAAGCAGATCCTGAATCAACGAAGACTGGTGTACAGGCCATTAATGTTGATGTTGTCCCATTGAATAAAGTATTTAAAGTTACGACACGAGATTTTACTATTAGTGATACGAGTGTTGTGGCGAGAGCAGACTTAGCTTCTGAAGATTTATTAGGTAAAGTACCTGTTACTACATCAGCTAGTGGTGATGGTGCAGCGCCAGGAGGTAATGGCTTTAAACTTCATAATGATAGCGCAGAAGTTGAAGCACTAGGTCAGAAGTTACCACTAGAGTACGCTTCTGTCTACAAAGACTTTGATACCGTGATGCGTATTGGTCATATTAATGGCAAAGCAACTTTCAGTGGCTTAGATCTGCCAGTAGATGGTGTGGCTGTGCTTGGTAATGCTACCAAAGTTGAGAATATGCCGACAGAGGGTACAGCTAGCTATATTGGTGATGCCACATATCGTGACTTAGGATTAGGCAACTCTATTGAATTTGGTACTTCTAGCTTTAATGTAGATTTTGCAGGAAAATCTGTCAGTGGCAAGTTGTCTGTAGCTGGTGGTGTAGATATTAACGCAACCATTAGTGGTAACAAGTTTTCAGGCAGTAATACTGAAGGTGGCTTCTATGGTGGTAATGCTGATTTCTTAGGTGGTATCTATCAAACTGATAAAGGCCAAGGTACTTACGGCGCTGCCAAACAGTAAATATAGTATGGTTAATATGTGATATAACAATTAACATTACTTTAATAGTAAATTTATATCAGAATTAATGTAAGTAGGTAGGCTGAGATTACGTACCAGCCTACCTACAAACGGTAGTATTACATATCAATTCAAGCTTTTATTGCCACGCATAGAAATATTAATGGACTTATCAAACCCTTCCAAGGAGGAACCCAAATGTCATCTCTCGACCATTCAATCGTAACTAAGACTCCATCAAAAAAATTAAGTACTCCTCTTAAAGCAAGTGTATTGCTTATTTCATCTGTAATTTTAGCCTCTTGTGGATCAGACAGTGATCAATACCAGTATCCAACATCAAATCTAGATTCCCTACAACCTGAAAACAACTCAGGTAATCAAGTAGAAAATAATGACGCTAAGCCAGATACCGATAGTGGTGGTGAGTCTGAACCGACACCAGAACCAGAGCCTGAAACTCCTGCAGAGCCTGAGACTCCAGCCGAGCCTGAAGCACCAGCGCAGCCTGAAGCACCAGCGCAGCCTGAAGCACCAGAACCAGAGCCTGAAACTCCTGCAGAGCCTGAGACTCCAGCCGAGCCTGAAGCACCAGCGCAGCCTGAAACCCCTGCAGAACCTGAAACCCCTGCAGAGCCTGAAACCCCTGCAGAACCTGAATCTAATAAATCAGGTGTACAATCTATCAATGTTGGTACAACAGCCGCTGGGTTGCCAAGCGACTTTACTGTGACCACACGTGATTTTGACATTGGTGAAGACAATGTTATCGCTCGAGCTGACATTGCTTCTGATAACTTACTACCTAAAGTGGATGTCAATATCTCAGGAGAGGGTGATAAAGTACTTGCTGATGGCTATATGAGTCATGATGACAGCACTTCTATTCCGACTGCTTTAGGTGACCTACCTTTAGAATATACCTCAGTTTATAAAGACTATGATGACATGATGCGCACTGGTCATATTGACGGTGCAGCCAGTCTTAACGGCATGGAAATTCCAGTAGATGGCGTGGCTGTGCTTGGTAATGCTACACAAGCGGCCAACGTACCAACCGAAGGTACAGCGAATTATACAGGTGATGCGACCTATCGTAAGCTGGGCTTAGGTAATGAGATTGAATTTGGTTCATCTGTGTTTACTGCTGACTTTGTTGCCAAAAATGTTAAAGGTGACCTAAGCTTTGCTAAAGCGGGTGACATTTCATTAACAGCCGATATCAATGGCAATCAATTCTCAGGCACTGCGGATGCTAACAACGGTTATGCAACTGAAGGTGGCTTCTATGGTGTTGATGCCCAGTATCTAGGCGGTGTCTATGATGGTAATGGTGCCCAAGGTACTTACGGTGCTATGAAAGATATTCCAACGCCAACACCAGAGCCGACGCCTGAACCAGTACCAACGCCAGAGCCGACGCC
>NZ_KB907655.1:0-2352 GCF_000382145.1 Psychrobacter lutiphocae DSM 21542 | reverse complement strand
CCAGTACCGACACCAGAGCCAACGCCTGAACCAGTACCTGTGAACCCAGATGTTGCACCTGATACTCAGATGACAGGTTTCCAGTCAACCGCATTGAGTAGTACAAAGCGTACATTGCCATTTGGTGCCGGTGAGCTGGAAAATGCAATCGGTTACGCTGCAATCCGAGGTGACAAAGATAGTTGGTCTGGCGAGCAAAGTGATGTTGCTGCAGATGGCACATTACCTAGCGATAAAGTGCTTAGCACAGGGGATAACTTTACTGCCTTTAACAAACTATCGTTACGTGCGGATATGGTGAAACCCGACTCAGTGCATAAATCACTTGATATTGATTTAGAGACACCGAAAAAAGTAAAAGTTGAAGCTGGGAAAGGTGGTTTAAATCCTGACTTTGTATATACATCAGTATACGAAAGCTTTGATGCCCAAATGCAAGTCGGTCATGTCTATGGACACATTAACTCAAGCTTCGTTGGTGACTTATCACGCGTGGCTAACGTGTATGTCCAAGGTCATCTAACCGCTCAAGAAGACATTGATTACTTAAAGCAAGTGAACGAGGGTAAAGCCTCATACGCAGGTAGCGCCACTTACATTGAGAACATACACTTAGGTGATACAGGCTCGTTTGCACCTGTTGATGGTACTTCAAACTTCGATGTCGACTTTGTGAACAACTCAGTGAAGGGCGAGCTTGCCTTTACTGGTGACTTCAAATACAACCCAACCGGTAAGATCGGCATTGAAGCGACCATCGATGGCAATACCTTTGCTGGTAACGTTAATGGTATCGATACCGCTGGTGGTTTCTACGGTGAAGACGCTCAGTTCTTAGGTGGTATTTACCAAGATGCGTCAGTTGAAGGTGGCAAAGGCGATTTACCAGGAACAGGTACTAAATTCCAAGGTACCTTCGGTGCAGAAAAGCAGTAGTTTTCTAG
This sequence comes from Psychrobacter lutiphocae DSM 21542, assembly GCF_000382145.1. Classification (GTDB taxonomy): domain Bacteria; phylum Pseudomonadota; class Gammaproteobacteria; order Pseudomonadales; family Moraxellaceae; genus Psychrobacter; species Psychrobacter lutiphocae. The sequence goes on along the minus strand of NZ_KB907655.1, from coordinate 1,408 downwards.
CTAATCTTGTCAGCTTTATAACTTAAGCTAGAAGGCTTAAACTCTAAGGCTTAACATCAGGTTAGCTAATGATTACAAGCAATTAGTTACAATAAAAAAAAGCGTCCTAGGGCGCTTTTTTTTGATCAAACCACTAAAAATGATAACTATTTAGCTGGCTATATTATAGTATGGTCAGTCATATTAAGCGCTGGATGTTCGTCATCATTTATGTTCTTTTAGTTACAAATATAGTGGTATAACTCTATTAGGATATTTTAGTAAGCCACTCACTCTAGTAGTGATAGTGGTTTGGCCTAGGTTTATTTCAGACCTAACACTATTACTTTTGATATGGGTTATGCTATTTACTCATATTAATTATGGTTAATGTAGAGTAACAAAGGAGTGGTTTGATTTTAACTTGTTACAAAATAAATATTGGACTTGATATCTTTAACATTTTATATCATATTTAGCTATGTTTACATTTATCCGTTATTTAACTTTAGTTTAGTGCGTTAAGTAACTGTAATATATTATCTTTAAATGGATTATCATCAACTCTTCATGGAGGAAGTAGAATGTCGCCTATCGATCATTCAATCTTAGCTAATGCTACAGCGAAAAAAATCAACACTCCCCTAAAAGCCAGCGTCGTACTGATCTCATCCGTCATACTAGCTTCCTGCGGATCAGATAGTGGCTATACCTCATATTATTCAGATCCCATTAGCATCCCTGAAGACAATCAAACCACTGAACAAGAAGCCGATAGTAATGATACTGTAGGTAATGAAAACAGTGATGTTAAATCTGAAAGCAATGACAATACTGCAGAAAGTGACAGCAATGGCAGTGATATTGAATCTGAGAGCAATGACAATACAGATAATGAAAACAATGATATAACAGGCTCTGATATTGAATCGAATGTCGATGAGGATGATACAACAGCTGAAACAACAGACGATGAAATCACAGATGACATCAGTGATGCCTTAGAAAAAGCCAAAGCTGAAGCTGAACAAAGCAAGCAAGAAGCAGAGCGACTTAAGGCTGAATTAGAAAAAGTCAAAGCCGAAGCCGAAGCTGCTTTAGCAGAAGCAGAGAAGGCCAAACAAGATCTTGAAGATGCACTAAGCGCAAGTGGTGGTAATACCGAAGCCTTGCAAGCGGCCGCTGAGGAAAAAGCGGCACAAGCGGAAGAGGCAATAAAAGCACTACAAGCTGCGCAACAGGCTGCACAAGATGCCTTGGCTGCGGCGCAAGCAAAAACTGAAGAAGCGCAAGGTATTATTAATGCCGCTGCAGAGGCTCAAGATGCCGCCAAAATTAAGAATGCGCCTGAGTCAGCGAAGAGCGGTGTACAAACTATCAATGTTGGTACAACAGCCGCTGGGTTGCCAAGCGACTTTACTGTGACCAC
>NZ_KB907654.1 GCF_000382145.1 Psychrobacter lutiphocae DSM 21542 | reverse complement strand
ATCAACCAAGTTTAAACCTACATAATGTGACGATGCTTAAATTACCCCCTTATTCACCTGAGTTAAATCCATCTGAACAGGTGTGGTCGTATTTGAAACAACATTGGTTATCCAATAGGTGTTTTGATGGTTATGAGGCTATTGTTAATGCTGCTTGCAAGGCTTGGAATAGACTTTGTTCCAAGCCCGAGCTCATTCAGTCTATAACTTCTCGTGATTGGATTGGTTTATAGGTTTATTTATGGAATTGGTATTAGATTTTTTCTCAATTGTTAAGTCAACTTTCTTCAAGTCGTAAAATTAAAAAAATAAAAAAGCAGAAGTGACAATCACTTCTGCTTTTTTTATCCAAATTTATCCAATGGAGCATATAAATGCTATCAAGCTATGAAAGATCACGACCTTTGCTGGCTTCAATCGCAAGACGTAAGCCATTTAAACGGATAAAGCCTTCAGCATCTTTTTGATCATAAGCGCCCGCATCATCTTCGAAAGTGGCAATCTTTTCATCAAATAATGAATAAGGAGATTTGCGACCAACCACACTCACACTACCTTTGTACAGCTTCACACGCACTGTACCTGTCACATATTCTTGTGACTTGTCGATTAAAGCTTGTAGCATTTGACGCTCTGGGCTAAACCAATAACCATTATAGATGATTTTGGCATAACGAGGCATTAACTCATCTTTTAGGTGTGCCGCTTCTCGATCAAGGGTCAAAGACTCCATAGCGCGGTGCGCTTTTAGCATAATAGTACCTGCTGGTGTTTCATAACAGCCACGTGACTTCATACCAACATAACGGTTTTCGACAATGTCTAAGCGTCCAATACCGTGCTTACCACCCAGCTCATTTAGCTTAATCATCACTTCATAAGGCTCTAGCTTTTCACCATCAATAGCAACGATATCACCTTTTTCGTACTCAAGCTCAATGTATTCAGCTTGATCAGGTGCTTTCTCTGGGCTCACAGTCCAGCGCCACATATCTTCTTCTGCTTCGTTATAAGGGTCTTCTAGAATATCGCCTTCATATGAGATATGCAGTAAGTTGGCGTCCATCGAGTAAGGGGACTTTTTCTTATTAGCAGCAAAGTCGATTGGAATATTATGCTCTTTGGCATAAGCCATTAGGCTTTCACGGCTTGATAAATCCCACTCACGCCAAGGGGCAATGGTTTTTACTTCTGGTGCTAGTGCAATAGCGCCCAGCTCAAATCTAACCTGATCATTACCTTTACCAGTTGCGCCATGACTGATAGCATCAGCATTATGCTCTTTGGCAATTTCAACTAGGCGTTTGGCAATCAAAGGACGAGCAATAGAGGTACCTAATAAGTATTCGCCTTCATAGATAGCATTGGCACGGAACATAGGAAAAACGTAGTCACGAGCAAACTCAGCACGTAAGTCTTCAATATGGATATGTTTAATACCCATAGCTTCAGCTTTGGCACGTGCTGGCTCTACTTCTTCGCCTTGACCAATATCGGCGGTAAAAGTAATGACTTCGGCTTCATAAGTATCTTGTAACCATTTGGCAATAATAGAAGTATCTAAGCCACCTGAGTATGCCAGAACGATTTTATTAATATTGTCTTTATTCTCTATTGACATAATGTATCCTTTTGGAAGTTGGAAGGTAATTAGAAGATTAACGGGTGATTGTCATCGGTATGAATCGGTCAATATAACCAGTGAGCGAATCAAAACAGTTGCAAACTTGCAAAGCACTGCAATCCAGTTAAATATGATAAGCTAATTGGATATTGCAAGCGTAGGATATCACTAAACATTCAACCTTCCAGTTTACACTATTTACCATCGCAAAAAAAGATAACCTGAGCATCGCAAAAAAAAATAACCAAACAAAGAAAGTGTAAATAAAGCGGTAGCCTAGCAGTCACTGCCGAATTTATTAACAAAACCTGTTATCATTATAGAGCCTATTGAACATTGGTATGTGTGGCAAAACTGATGGTTGTTTATCTTAACCAGTTTTAGCACACAAGCTACTTGCAAGTTGTCACCCATATAGCGTGTAATTTGCATCATCAATGTTCAACAGACCTTTAATCGCTGACAATCTAATTTTATACTTGTGATGGCTATCTACTATGACTCAATCGACTTCTAACTTAACAAACACCAATACAGAGGTACGTGAGATTACCCTAACCCGCCCCGATGATTGGCATATCCACTTACGTGATGGTGAAGCTCTGCCAACCACAGTTGCGCATGCAGCGACCAGCTTTAATCGGATTATTTGTATGCCAAATCTGGTGCCACCTGTGGTGAATGTCAAAGATGCCATCGCTTATCGAAGCCGTATCTTACAGGTGCTAGAACAAGTGGATATAAAGTCAGACTATAAAACCTCCTTCAATCCACGCATGACGCTATATTTAACCGATACCACCAGCGCAGACGATATTAAACAGGCAGCAGAATCTGGTATCGTACAAGCGGTTAAATTATATCCTGCGGGTGCTACCACCAACTCAGCTGATGGAGTGACCAATTTATCCGCACGTACTGATGTGTTTGATGCCATGCAAAAATATGGACTACCACTACTGATTCATGGTGAAGTTACTGAAACGCATGTAGATATTTTTGATCGAGAAAAGCAATTTATCGATACAACTTTAACCCATATGGTTAAACAATTCCCTGAGCTAAAGATTGTGGTCGAACACATTACCACAGGCGATGCTGCTGACTTTGTATTGTCACAAAGTGAACGCGTGGCAGCAACCATTACGCCACAGCATTTATTATTTAACCGCAACCACTTATTGGTTGGTGGTATTAAACCTCACTTTTACTGCCTACCAATCCTAAAACGTCGTCAACACCAAGAAGTATTACTCGATGTAGCAACCAGTGGTAACCCAAAATTTTTCTTAGGTACAGACTCTGCTCCTCATGCGACACATGCAAAAGAGAATGCTTGTGGTTGTGCAGGCTGTTATTCAGCTCCTATCGCCCTGCCTTTGTATGCCACCGCCTTTGATAGTGTGGGAAAAATTGAACGCTTAGAAGGATTTGCCAGCCAATTTGGTGCAAAGTTTTATGGCTTGCCGATCAATAAGGAAAAGGTGACCTTAGTTAATCGTCCAATGCAGATACCAACAAGCTATTCTTATATGCAACAGCAAGACGTGACGCCGTTAATGGCGGGTGACACCTTACCTTGGTCGTTCAAGTAGCTTAATTATCGTTAAACAACTAAGTAAGTAAAAATAATACGCCATTTTCCTTTTTATATTTCTCTTTTTATATTTGATATGTGATTTTTGCTTTATGACACAATCCAACCTTACCGACGCTAATTTAACTGAAGACCAAAACCCGTCTCAAACCTCTGACTCATCTCAAGCAGAGCCGAGAGTGTGCGCCAATACCAGCAGTGAACAGACCAGTTCTGATAAAGTCAGTAGCGACCAAAACAGCACTGATGCAAATGGTCAAACTAACGGCAATGGCTTTGCGGAACAGCCTATCTTAAAGTTGGCAGATAGATTCCGTAAATTCTTACCTGTGGTCGTTGATGTAGAGACCGCAGGTTTTAATGCCGCCACCGATGCGCTATTAGAGATTGCCTGCATTCCTATCTTAATGGATGAACAAGGTGTTTTTTATCCTGGTGAGCCATTAAATGCGCATCTACATCCATTTGAAGGCGCAAACTTAGAACAAAGAGCGCTTGAGTTTACGGGCATTGATCCTAACAATCCGCTGCGTAAAGCCATCGCTGAAGAAGAAAAGCCTGCATTACGCCGCATATTCAAGTCACTCAAAGAGGTACGCCGTGCCAATGAGTGTATGAAATGCATCCTAGTAGGTCACAACGCTCATTTTGACTTGTCATTTTTGAATGCTGCCATTGAGCGTACCAATAGCAAAAACCAAAACCCATTTCACCAGTTTTCTGTACTCGATACTGTCAGCTTCTCAGCTTTAGCTTATGGTCAAACCGTACTGGCACGGGCTTGTAAAGCAGCAGGTATTGATTTTAGTGGTTCAGAGGCACACTCTGCCTTGTACGATACTCAAAAGACGGCTGAACTATTTTGTCATATTTTAAATAGCTATCCGATGTTAGAAAATGCGATACATACACTGATGCCAGACTCTAAGTCTGACCCTAAGTCGAAAAACACAGAAGACCAAAGTGTCTAAGATGTAAACAAGGCAGTCGCCAATGAATAACAAAATAAGAGGTAGTGAATAGATAGGTAGTGAATAATAAAGAGCAAATAAGATATATCCTTGTTTATCACTATGTGCCGTCAATTTCTCTTGGTTTTTAAGTTTTTCACACTTTTTTTGCAAAAAACTAAAAAAGGGGTTGACAAGATGTTGGGTAATCATTAGAATACGCACCACTTCGACATTAACGGTGAAAGCGGTCGAAGTGGTCTGTGTCCCGTTCGTCTAGAGGCCTAGGACCCCGCCCTTTCACGGCGGTAACAGGGGTTCGAATCCCCTACGGGATACCACTATTTTGTGTTATCTAGTCAGTAATTATCCGATTGATATTATTATTGACAAAAAAAAGCCAAACTCAGTGAGTTTGGCTTTTTTTATTGGTTTTTTATTTTAAAACTAAAAACGCTTAAATCTAATGCTGGTTCTGATACGCCAAGATACTTTCAATTAAAGCTAAATCTTCTGGATACGTTAATTTTAAATTCTGGCGACTGCCCTGCACCACTTTGATCGGATAGCCCATTTGCTCAAAGGCACTGGCCTCATCAGTGATCATTAGCCCCTGTTTAGCAACCTGCTGTAACACCTCATACAATACCCCAGCTCGGAATACCTGTGGTGTCTGTGCCTGCCACAGCTGACTACGATCTACTGTGCGATGAATAGTTGATTTTGTATCTACCAGCTTTAATGTATCAGCGACTGGTACACCCAAAATAGCCCCGTAACTTGATCGACTTGCTACTTCAATTACTGCGTCAATATGCTCAACTGATACGCAAGGACGGGCTGCGTCATGAATGACTATCAAATCCTCTGGTTGTGCTCCAGCCTGCAAAATACTGACAACGCCAGACTGAACAGATTGCCAACGCTCCTCTCCGCCCAAAGCGAAGGTCACAGGTAACACAAATGACATATCTAGCGCCTGCTTATCATCATTGGCAATCACTAAAAATACGTTGTGGATATAAGCACTAGCAGCGAGCGCCTTCACGCTTTGCTGTAAAATAGTTTCGCCGTGTATTTTGGTATACTGTTTGGGTTGTTCAGAACCAAAACGACTGCCTTTACCAGCAGCGACAATAAGACTAAACACTTTTGGAAAAGAAGACTTCATCTTTACTCAGGCACACTTTCGATCATATCTTCTGGATTGATAGGGGCTGTTGGCTGACTGCTATGCGTAACTGCTGCTGTCGATAACTGAACAAAAGTTTCGCCTGGTTTAATCAAGCCTAAGTCCAGACGTGCATGTTCCTCCACCGCTTCTAAGCCATTTTTTAAATCATTAACATCAGCCAACAGTACTTTATTCTCATCCATTTTTTGGTCATTACGCTGTTTTTGTTGCTCAAGCTCTACTTGTAGTGTCTCTAAGTTAGCTCGTCCGCTTTTTCCCATCCAATATTGATACTGCAAACCTAACAATATCGCAACTGCGATTAAAAGCAACATGAATTGGCTAAAATATTTCATAGGGTGACTTAAAGTAAAAAATAAAGGATAAAGTTAAGGATGTTAATTAACTGGGATTAAAAATGGTCAGCGCTAGGCAACAAGTCAGCTGCCTAGCCTTTTTTAGGTAAGACTTTAAAGAATTAATGAACATGCATAAGTGAATAATAGCATGCGTTAACCTGAGTTAATGCGTTAAGCTACTCGCTGCGCAAGCTGATAAACTCTTCGGCACCACGATAGCTGGCACGTACTTGTTGCTCAATACGTAACAGTTGATTGTACTTAGCAACACGATCCGAGCGGCATAATGAGCCAGTTTTAATTTGACCTGCTGCTGTGCCTACTGCTAAATCTGCAATAGTGCTATCTTCTGTCTCGCCAGAGCGATGAGAAATAACGGTAGCATAGCCGTTGTGTTTGGCTAAATAAATAGCATCTAAGGTTTCTGACAAAGTACCAATTTGGTTGAATTTAATTAAGATGGCATTGGCAATCTTTTTATCAATACCCTCTTGCAAGATAGCTGGATTGGTTACAAACAAATCATCACCGACCAATTGTACTTTATTACCAAGTTTGCTCGTTAAATAAGCCCAACCATCCCAGTCTGACTCGTCCAAACCATCTTCAATAGAAATAATTGGATATTGCTCAGTTAAGCCCACTAGATAGTCAGAAAAACCTTGGCTATCGAAGGTTTTATTACCCTCGCCGGCTAGGACATATTGTCCATTTTTATAAAACTCACTGGCAGCACAGTCTAGCGCCAAATGAATGTCTTTGCCCGCGTGATAGCCAGCTTGCTCAATGGCTTGCATAATGACAGTAATGGCTTCTTCGTTGCTGCGTAAGTTTGGTGCAAAACCACCTTCATCACCCACTGCTGTATTTAGACCTTGTGACTTTAATACAGATTTTAGGCTGTGGAAAACTTCCACCCCAGCACGCAAAGCTTCAGAAAAGCTGCTAAAGCCAGTTGGCTCAATCATAAACTCCTGAATATCAACCGTATTATCCGCATGCTCACCACCATTTAAGATGTTCATCATAGGTACTGGCATGGTTAAAGAGGTTTGGTTACGCAAATTGGCAATATACTGATGCAGAGGAATATTTTGGGAGATGGCTGCTGCTTTTGCTGTCGCTAGTGACACCGCTAGCATAGCATTTGCGCCTAGATTGTCTTTGTTTTCAGTGCCATCAAGCTCAATCAATTTGTCATCAATATCTTGTTGGTTGGTGGCATCGCTTTCGATTAAAGCAGTTCTAATTTGGCTGTTCACATTGGCAACGGCTTTTCTGACGCCTTTACCCAAATAACGTGACATATCACCATCACGTAACTCAAGGGCTTCACGTGAACCCGTAGATGCGCCACTTGGAGCTGCTGCACGCCCCTTAGAGCCATCAGCTAAGATAACGTCAGCTTCAATCGTTGGATTACCACGTGAATCAAGGATTTCACGGGCACGAATGTCTTGAATTTCAACTGCGTTGGTAATATTTTCTGCGTACATAGCGTCTTCAAGCCTCTTGTATAATAAATGTTTAATAATAAATAAAATGGGACAGTTTTAATAATCAGCAGGGTTTAGCAATCAGCAGTACCAATTTATCAACTCTATACTGCCTTTATCAATATACAGCCCCTATAAATATTAGTGTAAATATGGCCATTACAGGTTTAAGTTTATGGGTGCTTAATCATAGCATAAAACATAAATATCTTGGATATCAGATTTAGATCTGTCTATACCTGATAGCGGGTCAAGCGCAGGGCATTCATCAACACTGAGATAGAGCTCAGCGCCATTGCAGCAGCTGCGATCATCGGACTTAATAGCCCAAAGGCCGCTAGCGGAATACCCAAACAGTTATAAATAAAGGCAAAAAACAAGTTTTGCTTAATATTGCGCACCGTTGCCCGTGCTACATCCACACCGGCATGTACCTGCATAATAGAGTCACCCATCAAGCGCGCTGAGGCACTGTGCTTGGCAACTTCAGTACCCTCAAGCATGGCAAAGCTGGCATAAGCAGTCGCCATCGCTGGCGCATCATTGACGCCGTCACCAACCATGGCAACTTTATGCCCCATATCTTGATGTGCCTCAATCCATTGCGCTTTGTCACGTGGCTTCATCCTACCCTGAGCAACTGGGATTTGTAGCTCTTCAGCCACATGTGCTACCACAGAGGGTTTATCACCACTTAATAAGACCACCTCTAAACCATCTTCTTTTAGCGCCTGTACAGCTTGAGGGCTTTCATCTTTTAGCTCATCTGCTAAAGCAAACATACCCAGCGCCACACCATCGACACTAACTGCAATATTACTGGCAATTTGCCACACTTTAGGCAACTGTTGTGGCAAATTTAACCCAACAAACTCAGGCGTCCCTACTTGAACCAGCCCAAAACCCATTACCTGCGCTTGCACTCCCATACCAGTGACCACATCCACTTGAGATACAGGCAATAGATCAAGCCCATTGGCTTGCGCTGCATTAACAACGGCGCTGGCCAGCGGATGACTAACATGCGCCTCAACACTGGCCGCCAGCTGCAACACATCTTCAGCCTCGATGGCTTTATTTACCATCATAGCATCCACAATATGTGGACTGCCTTTGGTAAGCGTGCCTGTTTTATCAAACACAATCGTATCGATACTACCGGCCACCTCTAGGCTTTGGGCATCTTTAAACCACACGCCATGACGTGCGGCTACCCCCATACCGGCCATAATCGCCGCAGGTGTTGCCAAACCCAGTGCACAAGGACAAGCGATGACCAATACCGACACCGCATGCAATACCGCCTTATCGACTCCGCCTGTTATCCACCAAGTTAACAAATAAGTGATAACAGAAATAGTCACCACCACAGGCACAAAAACTGCTGCTACCTTATCTGCCAAACGGGCTAAGTCCGCCTTACTACCTTGCGCTTCACTTAAAGCCTTTACCATGTCGCTGAGTTGAGTTTCACTGCCAGTAGCCGTCACTTGATAATTAATACTGCCATTATCGACCATAGCACCTGCCAGCACCTTATCGCCTGGCTTTTTGCTTACAGGGACAGACTCGCCAGTTAAGTGACTTTCATCACACCAACCTTCGCCAGAGACCACAACCCCATCGGTGGCAATGCGTGCGCCTTGTTTGGCGAGCAAGATATCACCTTTTTGGACAGCCTCTAAGTTAACCTGTTCAATCTTTATCTGTTCAACTTTTTGATCAGCGTCGGCCTCGGTATTGATGTTTATATCGTTTAATACATCGCTGTTGCCGTCATCCATTACCCATCTTTCAACTGTGGTAGGTGTCAGCTCTAACAGCATATTTAAGCTGTTTAAACTTTGTCTTTTGGTGCGCAGCTCCAAATACTTACCCAACTTTACAAAGGCAATAATCATCACCCCAGCTTCAAAATATACTGGGACATGTGCACCTTGTTGACTCAAGATATGGATTAGCGTATAAGTGCCTTCTAAGCTTTGAATCCAAACAAAAGTAGAATAAGCCCAAATGGTAAAGGTGCCTATCACTACCAGTACATCCATATTGGCCAAACCACCTTTAATAGATGCCCAAGCACTTCGATAAAAAGGACCGGCTAAGCCAAGCTGTACGAAGGTAGCTAACACAAACTGCACCCACAATGGTGGCATCCAAAGCATGCCTTGTCCAAGCAGCATACCGACCATACCAAACAAAAATGGAATCATACAAATCCAGCTCAGCACCAAACGCCAGTCACTTTCTGGCTGTTGCAAGTGTGGTATTTCATTGTCCCGCAAAGGCTGAGCGCTAAATCCTGTTTTGTTCACCCACTCGGCAATTTGCTCTGCATCCGTTTGACTGGAGTCAAAAGAAACATTCAGTGTTTCCCCAGCAAAGCTCACACTTGCCAAGTCAATGGCCGGCTTTTTATTTAGCACTTTCTCAATACGTGTGGCACAAGCCTGGCAGGTCATCCCCTCAACTTGAAACTGTGCTTTACTCAAAGTCTTTGGACTTAGTTTTTCTAGACTTTCTGTCCTTGATTCCTGTCCTGCTGAGCCTTGTGTTTCTGGACTTTGCGCTTGTGGGCTTGGTGCTTCTGAGCCCAGATTTTCTAGATCATTGTGGGGCTGATTGGAATTATTTGAAGAATGCGACGCAGACATAAGATTACCAAGTTAACGTTAAGTGAATAAACTGTGTTGTCTTTTTTCTTTCTGTTTTCTATTGAACGTACTTCTATCAAACAGCTATTTTGCTATCTAACTAAATTTTAGCAAGTTGCTAGTTTAATAAGTGGCTAGCAGCCTTAAACAAATAGAAAATAAAAAAAGAACTCGACTCTAATGTTAATATTAGACGCTTATCCTAGCTATCAGCGACACTGGCATCAAATCCAGCATCTTCAATGGCTTCAACAATAGCATCCACTGAGGTAGCTTGAGTATCAAAAATAACCGTCGCTTTATTGCCTTCTAAATCTACGTCAATATTTTTCACGCCGCCCAATTGGCTGACCACATTGTCTACGCTTTTGACGCAGCCACCACAGGTCATGCCTTCGATATTAATTATTTGAGTGACATTGCTCATGATGTTCTCCTTTATTATTTATAATTTATAATTTATGCTTAGTAAAACGCTTGATGCCCAGTATTTCTTATATTTAATTATTTGATTAAATTAACTGACACCAGTTCGCTTAATGACTTAAGTTCGCTTAATAACTTAAGTTGGCTTAATGACTTAATGAGTATCGAGTACACTAAAACCTTTAACCAAGTTATCAATTTGCTTTAATTGTGCCAAAAACGGCTCTAACTGACTGGTGCGCAATGCACAAGGGCCATCACACTTGGCCAAGTCTGGATCTGGATGCGCCTCTAAAAACAACCCTGCCAAGCCCGTTGCCATGCCGGCACGTGCCAAGGTGCTAATTTGCTCACGACGACCGCCAGCACTGTCGCTGCGTGCGCCTGGCTGTTGCAAACTGTGGGTTACGTCAAAAAATACTGGCACATTCATCTTTTTCATAATATCAAAGCCAAGCATATCTACCACTAAGTTATTGTAACCAAAAGCGGTACCACGCTCACATAAAATCAGCTTATCATTACCTGCTTCTAAGCATTTGTTTAAAATATGGCGCATTTCGTGCGGTGCCAAAAACTGTGCCTTTTTGATATTAATAATGGCACCAGTTTTTGCCATGGCTTGTACCAAGTCGGTTTGACGGCTTAAAAATGCGGGCAACTGAATAATGTCTGCCACTTCTGCCACTGGCTCGGCTTGATAGGGCTCATGCACATCGGTGATGATGGGCACATTGTATTTTTCTTTAATTTGACCCAGCCAGTCGATGCCTTTTTCTAAACCAGGACCACGAAATGAGTGTAAGCTTGAGCGGTTGGCTTTGTCAAAGCTGGCTTTGAACACATAGCCAATGCCCAGACGCTCACAGATGTCGATATAGCTTTCGGCGATTTCAAATGCCAACTCTTTGGATTCCAGCACGTTCATGCCACCAAATAGCACAAAAGGTAAATCATTACCGATACGAATATCATTTAACTGTAAGTGCGATTTTGCTGTGGTTAACTCACTCATAATGGTCCTTTTTTATTAAATTTATTTATTGGCTCTAGGTTATAAACTGAGGTGAAAAGTCAGTTTTACCCCACTCTCAACATGAATAGTTGGTAACATTAATAATTGGTTTATTAGCTGTGTCTTTAGCTTATTTGTTGCAATATACTAAAACGGAGGGCAAGTCCCCCTTTTTTCAGTTTAGATAATCATAGATTTTCTCTTGCGTCGGGGCAAAGCAGTGCTTTGCTTTATCCCTCCTCAGGGATTTAGGGGGATTTTGCGATACTTACTAAAAATCCATCCCCAACCCTTCCTTTGGAAAAGTAAGGGAGCCAAACTCCGCACAAGCCACCGCCTGTATTTTAAGTTGAGATTGGCGTAGTTTTAAATTATAAATTGTTTTATGCGTCTTAATTGGCTTGTGTACTATTATTTTTATATTTTTAAGCACTATTGTTTTTAAGCACTATTTTTCTTGAATACTATTTTTCTTGAATACTATTATAGTATATAAAGCCATTGCCAGAACAAAAAAGGGGCATCCAAAAAAAAGAGGCCAGATCTTAAATCTAACCTCTTTTTTGGCAGCAATCAAACATTAGCAACATACTGTTTACTTTATTTATTTGCTTGTTTGCTTGCTTAATTTACTTTGCTTACTTTATTTGCCTGCGCTATTTGCCTTGTTGATTGCGAATACTGGCTTCAATAAAGCTGGCAAATAGTGGATGTCCTTCACGTGGTGAGCTGGTGAACTCTGGATGAAACTGAACACCAATAAACCAAGGATGTTCTCCAATTTCAACCGACTCAACCAGATGCTGCTTGGCAGAGTAACCAGAAATACTCATACCCGCCGCTTGCAATGGCTCAATATAGCGATTATTCATCTCATAGCGATGACGATGACGCTCTGTAATTAACCTTGAGCCATAGATCTGATGTAGCTTAGAGCCTTCTACTAGCTCAGCTTTTTGAGCACCCAAACGCATGGTGCCACCCAAATCAGATTCATCACTGCGTACTTGCAGTTCACCACGCTCATCGACCCACTCAGTAATCAGACCAATGATGGGATCTTCAGCCTTACGATCAAACTCAGTCGAGTCTGCTTTTAAGCCCAATACGTTACGGGCGTATTCAATCACCGCCAGCTGCATGCCGAGACAAATACCCAAATAAGGTACTTGGTTCTCACGGGCATAAGTGATGGCACGCATCTTACCTAATTTGCCACGCTCACCAAAGCCGCCAGGTACCAGTACCGCATCCGCTTGCTGCATACGTGCATACAGGCCATCATCAGTCTCTAAGGCTTCTGCGTCGATATAGTCAATCTCAACATGCGTCTTATGGGTGATACCTGCGTGTAACAAGGCTTCGTTAATAGACTTATAAGCATCTGGTAATTCAACATATTTACCAACAATGGCAACCGTTACCTTGCCTTGCGCATTCAACAGACTATCGACCACTTTATCCCAGTCTGACAAATCTGCCTCTGGCGCTTCAATACCAAAACGCTCACAGATTAAATCATCTAAATCTTGCTCATATAAAGTACGTGGAATTTGATAGATGGTCTCAGCATCTTCACACATAATGACTGCACGTTCTTCTACATTGGTAAATAAAGCAATCTTGCGACGATTATCCTCACCAATAGTGTGCTCTGAGCGACAAATGAGTACATCGGGTTGTAAGCCAATCGAGCGTAGTTCTTTCACCGAATGTTGGGTAGGCTTAGTCTTGGTTTCACCAGCACTAGAGATGTAGGGCACTAAGGTTAAGTGCATTAACATAGCTCTATTGCGCCCCAACTCTACTTGCATCTGACGCACCGCTTCCATAAAGGGCAGTGACTCAATATCACCGACAGTACCACCAATTTCGATAATGGCAATGTCATAGCCTTCGCCACTGGCGCGAATACGGTGCTTAATCTCATCTGTAATATGTGGTATAACCTGTACCGTACCACCTAAATAATCACCTCTACGCTCTTTATTAATTACAGTTAGATAGATACGCCCACTTGTAAAGTTATTGTTTTTACTCATTTTTGAGTGGCGCAAAAAACGCTCGTAATACCCTAAATCTAAATCCGTTTCAGCACCATCTTCAGTGACGAAGACTTCACCGTGCTGGAAAGGACTCATAGTACCTGGATCAACATTGATATACGGATCCATTTTCGTCATGGTCACTTTAAGACCGCGAGCTTCTAAAATCGCTGCTAACGAGGCAGCAGTAATGCCTTTTCCTAGTGAGGACACTACCCCACCAGTCACAAATATAAATTTAGTCATAAGTATCAAATCAGCAGTTGGTAAAAAGAGATTTTACTAAATTTGGCGCAAAATATATAGGGTTGACTTTGTATAAAGTTATGGTTCTATTATTTCTGCTATTAATCTGTCAACAATCTAATAGCAAATTACAGATTAAACACAAAAAAGCCACTTATAAATAGTTTAACCCGAATCTCAACTCTTTTTTCTTAACCCTTGATTTTAAAGGGCTTAAAATATTTAGCTGTTAAGATTTACTGGTATAAACCTTTAAATATCAATAGGTTATAAATAGTTGAGAGCGGGGTTTAGTTTAGTTTTTTTGTTGGTAAATGAGCGTGATTTAACATCACCAACCACAATTAAGGCATTATCCTTAACTAATTGGGTGGTGAATTTATGAATGGCATCTAATCTTGAATTTTTGATTTTGGCGTGAATCGCTTTGACTCGCTTTTTATTGTTTGCTCGTTGAGCTATTGCAAGTGTATCCGCCCATTTTTGAGTTTGCTTGATTGTCAGTTTATCACCATTTGAGGTGGTGGCTGACTCTGTTAAGCCTAAATCAATACCAACGCTGCCTGTTCCGCATGGTTGTTTTGGGTATTCTTTGACAGTAATACAGGCATACCAACGGTTACGGCTGTCTTGTACTATTTCTAGGGTGTTTAGGTTATACAATGCCAGATTATAGCTATCCCATAGGTCAATAACTAACTTTTGACCCTTGGCTAATGTTTTGATCCTTAACTAATGATAGCTGTATGATTGATTTAAGTGCCTTTTTGCCTGTTTGGTGTGTGGCAATATGCTTGATGGCTGATTTTTTAAAGGGTATCCAGCCTAAAGATTTATGTTTAGCATCGGGTCGGTTGGTTCGCCAGTTAAGTTTGGCTTTTTTAAATTGCTTACGAGATTTGGCATGAGTCTCGTTGATGGCTTGCAAAGATTGGCTGTGCAAGCCTAAATACTCACCACTTCCTTTGGTGTATTCGTTTAGGTCGTAGGCTGAAAAGAATTTATCAGTGCGTCTTAGATGCTCAAAGCTTAACGCATTAACATAGTTTCACGCATAGTTAACATCACCAGCTATTTTGTTTAGCTGGTTTGCGTGTTTGTCTTTGATGCGTAGCTTGAGGGTTTTCATATACTTAGTATGCTGAGGTTAATATTGATATACAACCCTTTAACCGCTTTTTACGACAGTTTGTGTCGCCTTATATCCACCCCTTGAAGTGGGTAGTTTTACGGCGACTGGTGATAAACTGATGGAGTCTGTCTAGAATCTTTCAGCAAATAACAGCTTATAAAACCTGACTCAGACAAAGATTATGTAGAATCATTTAACTAAAAACCCACCCTATTAAATGATGGGCTTTTATATTGCTGACCCCACTCTCAACTCTTTATAACCTATTGATATTTAAAAGGTTTATATCAGTAAACCCTAACAACTAAATATTTTAAGCCCTTTAAAATTAAGGGTTAAGAAAAAAGAGTTGAGATTCGGGTATTGCTGACAACATTTTATGTATTAGAATTTATACTCAAAAGCAGCACCAAGTGCAAGGGTCTCAGTGCCCGCTTTTCGATCACGAATCACATATTCACGGGCAACGCCATCTTCTGTTCTGGTTTCAAACTGGATATCACTGTCGTTGTAACCGGCATAACCATGGAAAATCATATTTGGTTTGTAAAAGTAGCGACCACCGACCACGATTTGATCACTGTCTTTACCATCTAAACCACGTAGATTAGAGGTATTATTGTACTGCAGGTAGATATTCGCCGGCTTAGACAAGTTTTGTAACGCCCATTGTGCGGTTAACACATAGCCCTTTTCTTTTTTACTGCTTGCATAGTCAAAATCAGCCTGTTGATACATGGCACCTAGGGTCAGAGGTAAGCCAGGATTATTCATCACCTTGGCCAGATCTACAGTCATAGTACCACGGAACATCTCACCTGTGTTCAAACTATTTCTACGGGTTCTACGCGCATCATTGCTTTCTGCTGAGGTATTTTGACCTGGTGCCAAAATGAAGTGACGATAGTTTGGCAAATCTAGGTCATCTTCATACGCCAAACCTGCGGTAAAGCCTTTATCTTGGTCAAACATGGCTGCCACACCCCAGCCATCGGTGCCTTTATCTTTTTCATCGGCAACATACATGCCATAAAAGCGTAACGGTATTTTTTCAAGTTTTGGTGAGGTCCAAAGCACTGAGTTATCAAGACGAGTACCATTCACCATGTTATGCGGCGAACCTAAGTTATCCCAATAGCCACTATCAGCAGTTACCACATTATTAATACGGTCAGTAGATGACTTGTTACGACCAAAGCGGAACTCACCTACCGTCTTGTTTCTAAAGCCTAAAAAGGTATCACGCGCACTTAACGTTCTGTCACGGTCACCGTCAATATTAACTCGGTATTCTAACTGATAAATTACATCCGTATTATCCGTCATCGGCTCTGAGCCTTTAAAGCCAATACGTGAGCCATACGAATTGATTTGCAATGAATTTTTGTCACCCTCAACACGTCTACTCATATCGCCATGATTGGTCGCTTTTCTATCAATATCCTCATGAATAACAGCCATATAGGCTTTACCATAAATAGTCGGTGCAGCTTGAGCACCTGAGACAACAAGCGTCGCCATAGCTAACGCAACTGCAGACGCACACACCTTTTTATTCATTTTGTTCATTACTTTGATACTCCAACGATGGTACAAATCACTGGTTAATTAATAGCACTGGCTTATAAGAAACACAGATATGGATTAACCAAATAACCAAAACAATAAGGAGCTTATCTTAATTAAAAGACAAGCTCCTTCTTTTCTTTTATTGCAAATGACTGCAAACAAAATATTTTAAAGAAAAGTCATTTCAAACTAATCACATTTGAAAATGACCATAAAACACGTTACTTAGCGATTAAAACTTATACTCTAAACCGCCACCAATCGTAAATGTTTCTGTACCTGCTCTTCTATCACGGATAACAAACTCACCTGTGTAGTCTTTACCATTTGGCAGTTGCACAGTACCGTTAGCAAATTCAATATCACTATCGTTATAACCAGCATAGCCATGTAAAATGATATTTGGCTTATAGTAATAATGACCACCTACTACGATTTGATCACTGTCTTTACCGTTTAAGCCACGTAGATCTGAGGTATTATTATATTGCACATAAACATCTGCTGGCTTAGCAAAGTTTTGTAAACTCCATAACGCACTGATAATATATGCTTTTTCTTTTTTACTGCCAGTATAATCAAAATCAGCCTGCTGATAAAGCGCACCGAGTGTTAATGGAAGACCTGGGTTATTGGTCAGTTTCGCTAAATCAAAAGTCATAGTACCACGGATTAATTTACCCGTGTTTAAGCTATTTCTTCTGGTTAAACGGTCTTGGTTACTTTGTGGTGAGTCATTTTGACCTGGTGCCAAAACATAGTGACGATAGGCTGGTAAACTTAGGTCTTTTTCATACGCTAGGCCAGCAGTAAAGCCATTATTCTGATCAAACATAAGTGAAGCACCCCAGCCATCTGTATCAGCATCATCTTCATCTGCCGCATACATGGCGTAAAAATCTAGTGGAATACCTTCGATTTTTGGTGCCGTCCAAAGAACTGAGTTATCCAAACGCGCACTATCTACCATATTAAATGGCGTACCCATATTATCCCAGTAACCACTATTCATGATCACGTTATTAATATTGTCTGATGGTGCCGTTAGACGACCAAAACGAAACTCACCAAAGGTTTTGTTATCAATACCTAGATAAGTATCACGTGCGCGAAACGTTCTACTGTCATCACCATCGATGTCAACACTATACTCTAGCTGATAAATAACATCTGTGTTATCTGTCATCGGCTCTGCGCCTTTAAAGCCAATACGTGACCCATGGGAGTTGATCTGAAGTGAGTCTTTATCTCCTTCAACCTGCATCTTTGGATCTACACTTCTAGCTTTTCTTTCAATGTCTTCATAATCAGCCGTCACAAAAGCCTTACCATAGACAGTCGGTGCTGCGTGAGCAACCGAAGCCATCAAAGAGGCCATAACTAAGCTAACCGCAGAAACACAAAGTTTTTTATTCATATTGATCATAGTCTTAAACTCCAGCTATCTAATAAAAAACAAGAATATAATATAAAATAATGTATTTAAAATAATAATCATAAGATCTATTGAGCATTCATCTTCGTAGGAAACATTAATCACATATAGTGAATGCTCAGCAGATACCAATTAACCTAATCTTTTTTTGTTTTGAACAACTCAAACATCATATCTAATAAAAAAGCCCACCACTCATTAATAAAAGCTGTATGGTAGACTTTAAGCAATTTTGCTTAGACAATTAATATAATAGGCGTAATTAGAACTTATATTCTAACGCAGCACCAACAGCTAGAGTTTCTGTACCAGATCTTCTGTCTTGAATGACATCTTCCTTGCTATCAAACTCAATATCACTGTCATTATAACCAGCATAACCGTGGACAATCATGTTTGGCTTATAGTAATAACGGCCACCAACTACCACTTGATCACTGTCTTTACCATTTATACCACGTATATCTGAAGTGTTGTTGTACTGGATATAGATATCGGTAGGCTTAGATAGGTTTTGTAACGCCCAGTTAGCACTGATGACATAGCCTTTTTCTTTCTTGCTACCCGCATAATCAAAATCTGCTTGCTGATATAAAGCACCAATAGTTAGTGGCATTCCTGGATTATTCATTAACTTAGCAAGATCAAAAGTCACTGTTCCGCGGATTAAATCACCTGTATAACCATAATCAGGTAGGTTTAAGTCGTCTTCATAGGCAACACCTACAGTAAAACCATTATCTTGGTCAAACATTAATGATGCACCCCAACCATCAGAGCCATTATCATCTTCGTCAGCGGCATACATAGCAGAAAACTCTAAAGGAACACCTGAAAATTTTGGTGCTGTCCAAATTACTGAGTTGTCAATACGACCACTATCTACCATGTTATGTTCTGAGCCCAAGTTATCCCAGTAACCGCTGTCTGCTGTAATGACATTGTTAACACGGTCAGTTGATGATTGGTTACGACCAAAACGGAACTCACCAAAGCTGTTGTTCAATAGACCCAAATAAGTGTCACGCGCTTTGAATGTTCTGTCGTCATCACCATCGATATCAATCCCATACTCTAACTGATAAATCACATCTGTATTAGCAGTAATCGGCTCTGAGCCTTTAAAACCAATACGTGATGCGTGTGAGTTGATTTGTACTGAGTCTTTATCTTTCGCACCAACGGACTTATAATCAATATCTTCATAGTCGACAGCAACATAAGCTTTACCATAAACGGTTGGTGCCGCTTGTGCAGCTGATACAGATAGAGCAGCCACAGCTGATGCTAAAAGTAGTTTTTTCATGGGAAATCTCTCCACTATACAATTTTAGTTACGGGCTGCCCTAAAAGCCAACACCCATCCTCGCTATAAAACCAAATAAGGGCTATTCCAAACTTGGTATGAAAACCATCAATCTGATATAACGCTCATAATCAGTTGCAGTATGGCGAGTCAGTTGCAGTATGGCGAGCGGATGTGACATTTTTGTTAAAATATAAAAATAAAGTAAGCTAAACAAAGCTTTTATGTTTTTATCTTAACAGACCTACTTAAACATTCAGAATAATAATTTAAGTTAATAGTTCTGTTACATCTTTCACCAAACTTATACTTATTGCTAAGGATAACAACTTTGCAATAATTTGCAACATTTTTTTAACAACTCACTATTTCATGGCTTATTATTTAAAATAAAAACTATATAAATAGCCCAAATATTTAAAGTTATTTTAATAAGCTAATGAATAATACAAGCACAAAAAAGCCCACCTTAAATAGTGGGCTTCTTAATTTTAACTGTTTTATTTCTGTCATTAATTAGCATTTAACATCTTGAAATTACTATTAAATTTTAAATGACTGCGATTAATTCTAAACAATCTTACCAACTAATACTGCTTAGAAAACATATTCTAAACCGCCACCGATAGCCATTACTTCAGCTTCTGAGCGATTGTTATCAGTTTTATTGTAACCAGCATAGGCATGACCAATCATATTTGGCTTATACATATATTGACCGCCAAGTACAAACTGATCAGAATCTAAACCATTATTACCAGCAAGATCTGAAGTGTTATTATATTGCACATATACTGATGCTGGTTTAGAAAAATTCGTCAACCCCATTTCAGCTGAAATAACAAAGCCTTTTTCGTCAGTATTTGAATAATCAAAATCTGCTTTTTGATATAAAGCGCCGAGCTTAATTGGAAAGCCAGTCATATTCGCAGCATCATAGGTTAATGAACCGCGTAGTACATCACCAGCAATAGCCAAATCATTATCGTAAGCGATACCAGCTGTAAATCCAGAACCTTGATCAAACATCAATGATGCACCAAAACCATCATCGCCGTTATTCTCTTCTGTTTTGTACATAGCAGTGAACTCTAATGGTATACCTGCCATTTGTGGTGCTAACCACATCACAGTATTACTATGACGACCAGCATCCGTCATCGTTAGACCTTCTGATAAGGTAGGCTCAGGATTATCAGAGCCTAAATTATCCCAATAACCTTTAGTAACCGTAACATTGTTAACATAATCTAATGGTGCAACCATGTTACCAAAACGTACTTCACCAAATGAGTCATTCTTTAAGCCCAAGAATGTTGAACGTCTTTTAAAGGTTTTTGAATCATCGCCATCAATATCAACACCATACTCAAGCTTATAAGTAACATCTGTATGCTCAGTAATAGCTTCAGCGCCTTTAAAACCGATACGTGACCCATTCGAGTTTAGATTAAGGTTGTCTTGGTTAGCGTCAACTTGAGTAATCATTGGTAGTTGATCATCATCTGGACGATTCATATTTGCCAATTCATTGGCTTTATTAATTTCATCACGCTTGGCTTCATTAATATCAAATTCAGCATCTACGTAGTCTACTGTGACGAATGCTTTACCATAAACAGTTGGTGCAGCTTGTGCGGTTGTGGCAAAAAGAGCTGCGACAGCAGATGCCAAAAGTAGTTTTTTCATGGGTGAACTCCATTTTTTATTAATGCTAGGATAACTGTCATTAGCTACCCTATTTCAGTGGATAACATTCCAACTAATTTTGACAACATGCTGCTATGACAAAAAAGTAGTTAAAATCTCAGTCTATATAAACCTCGTAACTAATATTTTCTCAATGATATTAATTTATCTAATCTGCATCGCTACTTAACATACTGCTTGTTAAGATGTTACTTGCCAGTAGCTAGAAACAAATCAATCAGTTAATCTAAAACCAATTAACTTAAACAAACATTAACTTAAAAAAATAGTTATTTACTAAACTCATACCATACAAAACATCATAGCAACTCTGAAATAATTTGCAATATATTTTTAAGAAAAATACTATTTATTTTTTTATTACAAGCTATTTAAACAAACTATAAACTAAAAAAAACCTGCTAAATAAACAATTTAGCAGGTAAACACCAACAGGTAAGTTTTTTAAAAATCAGCAGCAATTAGCCACGTGCTTTTAGCGCTAAGCGTGCTGCATGCAATAAAGGCTCAGTGTAGCCACTTGGCTGCTCACGGCCTTTAAATACCAAATCACAGGCTGCTTGGAAAGCAATTGAGTTATCATAGTTGTCCGCCATAGGACGATATAGTGGATCGCCTTGGTTTTGCTCGTCAACCACTTTTGCCATGCGTTTTAGTGACTCCATTACCTGCTCTTCGGTCACGACACCATGATGCAACCAGTTGGCAATGTGCTGACTTGAGATACGCAAGGTTGCACGGTCTTCCATCAAGCCGACGTTGTTGATGTCAGGTACTTTAGAACAGCCCACACCCTGATCTACCCAGCGGACAACGTAGCCTAAGATACCTTGGGCGTTGTTATCTAGCTCTTGACGCTTTTCTTCTTCAGTCCAATTGGTGTCTTTTGCCAATGGGATGGTTAAGATGTCATCTAAGCTGGCACGCTCACGGTTCTTAAAGCCTTCTTGAATCTGTTGTACATTATTTTGATGATAGTGGATACTGTGCAAGGTTGCGCCCGTTGGTGAGGGTACCCAAGCTGTGGTTGCGCCTGCTTTTGGATGGTTTGATTTGGTCTCAACCATCTCTTTCATCTCATCTGGTTTTGCCCACATACCTTTACCGATTTGCGCGCGGCCAATCAGACCGGTTTCGATACCGATATCTACGTTCCACTGCTCATAGGCAGGCAACCAAGCTTGTGACTTCATATCACCTTTGCGCACAAATGCACCAGCATTCATACTGGTGTGAATCTCATCACCGGTACGATCTAAGAAGCCTGTATTAATAAAGATAACACGCTCTTTTGCTTGACGGATACACTCTTTTAGATTGACTGTTGTACGGCGCTCTTCATCCATAATACCGATTTTCAATGTATTGCGCTCTAGTCCAAGCGCATCTTCAACGGCTGCAAAGAAGTCATCTGCGAACTTAACTTCTTCAGGGCCATGCATCTTGGGTTTCACAATATACATTGAACCTTTACGAGAGTTAGATAGCTCATTGTTGCCCTTGATATCATTTAGGGTTAGCAGCGGTGTAATCAAACCATCCATTAGGCCTTCAAATATCTCTTCTGGACCGTTACCTAGATCTACTAAAATGGCAGGGTTTTGCATTAAGTGACCCACGTTACGGGTTAATAGTAATGCACGGCCTGGTAGTACTAGCTTGCCACCTTCTGGCGTGGTGTATTCACGGTCTGGATTTAGCTTACGAGTTAGCTCTTTGCCACCTTTGGTGAAGGTTTCAGTCAAGTCACCATTCATCAAGCCAAACCAATTGTAATAGGCCTCAAGCTTTTCTTCTGCATCCACTGCTGCTACTGAATCTTCATTATCTTGGATGGCTGTGATGGCTGATTCTAGCAACACATCTTTGATATGTGCAGGGTCATCTTTACCTACTGGATGGCTGGCGTCAATTTGAATCTCTACGTGTAGGTTGTTGTTCTTTAATAAGATACCGCTTGGATTGGCAGCATCACCCACATAACCGACAAACTGAGCGCTGTCTTTTAATGCGGTGCTGCTGTCGCCTTGAGCAATTTTTAATGCACCGTCTTCAACGCTAAAGCCAGTCACATCCGTGTAGCTGCCTTGCGCTAAGGCAAAGTTTTCATCCAAGAAGTTTTTGGCATAGGCCACCACTGCCGCACCACGTTTTGGATTATAGCTGCTGCCTTTGTCTTTACCGTCAGTGGTATCAATAACATCTGTACCATATAAGGCATCATAAAAACTACCCCAGCGAGCATTGGCAGCGTTTAGTGCATAGCGGGCGTTGCGTACAGGCACAACCAACTGTGGACCTGGAATACTAGCAATTTCTGCATCTACATTTTCGGTTGACACTTCAAAGTCATCGCCTTCTGGCAGTAAATAACCGATATCGGTTAAAAACTGCTTATATTTTGGATAGTCAATCTTGCCATCTTTTGCTGGATTATCTAGATGCCACTGGTCAATTTTCGCCTGTAATTCATCACGCTTTGCAAGTAATTGTTTGTTACGTGGGGTAAACTTTTCAACGATATCAGCAAAGTTTTTCCAGTAAGTCTCTGATTCCACACCAACACGGGGTAGCACATCGTTTTCGATAAAATTATAAAGCTGGCTATCAATAGCAAGGATGCCTTGTTGAACGCGATTCTGATTATTATCAACAGAGTTAGTCATAGCATAAAATCCTTTATTGGTGAATTTTTTATCAGTGAATCTGGGGTACCAAATATCCTTTTCCCTATCAACAAGCAACCTACAAACATTAAGTAAGCGGCTGTCATAGAGTTTGCGGATATATCAAGGGGATATTTTTTGATACATTTATACTGATGGATAATCCTTTATTGAATTACCGTATTTCTCATACTACTATCATTTATATAAATAAACAAGAAACAGTCATTTTGTAAATAAATGTTTAGTCTTTTGTCAGTTGATATAGTAGATGACATAAGCGTTTAGCGTGTTTTTTAACTTAAAAAAGCTTGTAACATAAGATGTTTATCAAATGAAATGCTTTCTTAGCTTAGCTCGTGCATAATTAATGGCTTAGCTCATCATGCATAATTAATGGCTTAGCTCGTGCATAACTTTAGCTCGTACATAATTAATGAATACAGTTAAATCTAAACGGTGTTAAATAAAATAGAACTAAATCTTGCTGCTTATTACCATGATTCTCACTTTTATTTGCTACAATATCATTTGTTTTTATTTTAATTGTTGACCTGTTAACTGTTAATCAGCTCTATACATAATCAGTTCTATACAGTCTCTAAGTCACACCAAAAACTTAATGAGTACACCAATGACAACCCGTACAGATAACTTCACCAACGACTCCCTAATTAACGATAGCAACAATACCGTCGATGCCCCAGCAAAAACTGATATCTCACATATCCATCAATTCTTAGGCGCTCGTACTCCACAAGCTTGGATTGACGCCGCACTAAATGACTTACCCACTATTATACAAGATCATGCCAACTGTGAAAAAAAAGCAGCAGGTACCGCGATGAATCTTATCTTTCGCTATGAATTCCATCAAGACCTACAATTAAAGCTTGCACAGCTCATTCGTGAAGAAATGCTACACTACGAACAAGTGGTCGGTATCATGCAAGAGCGTGGGCAGGCTTGGCGGCATCTACCTGCCAGCCGTTATGCAAAAGGAATGCTAAAACACAAGCGCACTTATGAGCCAGCAGCCATGATAGATGTGCTTATCATTGGTGCTTTTATTGAAGCCCGCTCTTGTGAGCGCTTTGCCGCTTTAAGCGCAGTCATCGATGATGAGAGACTGGCCAAATACTACCGCTACTTATTAAAGTCCGAAAGCCGCCACTATGAGGACTATATCACGCTTGCTAAATCCTTACAGCCAAAACAAAATAGCCTTAATAATAAAGCAGCATCTTCTATTGACTTTGAGGCACTAAAGCAATCAACTCATGGCAGTATCAATAGTAATATACAAACATTAAATATTGATGACCGTATTGCTTTTTTTAGAGAGGTTGAGGCAGACCTCATTACCAGTCCAGACAATGAGTTGCGCTTTCATAGTGGTGTACCATGCTTTTAAATGCACCTTGAATCATCATAAGTACAAGGACTGATGATTAGCTGTTTCTCAGCTTATATAAAAATAAAATAAACTGTACGTTTCCATAAAACAAGGGCGCTTATTCAGATTAAAGCATCTCAAGTGTTTTATTTTGGATTGCTGTTAGGTGTTACCCCGTTAATTTTGTGCAGTAAATAGTCTTGGGTGATAAAGGGTTTTTCTCCTTTTTCTGGCTTGGTGGGTGACCAGCTACCATCTCCTGTTAACTCCCAAGCTTGAGTATTATCTTTTAAATAACTGAGTAGGCCATCTTGATATACGCGCTTAAATAGCTTGGGATCTTCGATAGGAAAAGCGACTTCGACACGATGAAATAAGTTACGACTCATCCAGTCTGCACTGCCACAATATAAACGCTCATCACCATTATTATAAAAATAGTAAACACGGGTATGTTCTAGAAAACGTCCAACTACTGAACGCACAGTAATATTTTCAGACAAACCTTTCACTTGCGGACGAATACAGCTCATTGAACGTAAAATCAGCTCAATTTTTACGCCTGCTTGCGAAGCATCATATAATTTGTCAATTAAGTGACGCTCAGTAAGGGCGTTACACTTAACAATAATGTGGGCTTTTTTACCTGCTTTGGCGTGCTTTATTTCATCATCTATAAATGACATAAGCTGGGTATGTAAAGTAAAGGGTGCGTGCAATAGCTTATTGACATTGGCAGCTCTACCCATGCCAGTCAACTCTTGAAATATCTTGTGTACATCCTCTGAGATGTCTGGTCTGGCAGTAAATAGCCCATAGTCCGTATAGGCCTTAGCATTGCCCTCATGGTAATTGCCTGTTCCTAGGTGGACATAACGACGAATTTTATTGTCTTCTCGGCGGACGATGAGCATCAGCTTGGCATGCGTTTTGTACCCAACGATACCATATACCACGACAGCGCCTGCTTCCTGTAAGAAATTAGCGACTTCAATGTTTGAAGCCTCATCAAACCGAGCACGTAACTCAATGATAGCAGTGACTTCTTTGCCATTGCGAGCCGCTTCTGCTAATGCCTTAACGATTTCTGAGTTTTTGCCAGAGCGGTACAAGGTTTGTTTGATGGCGAGTACTTTTGGATCATTTGCAGCTTGCCAAATCATATTGACTACTGGATTGAATGACTCAAAGGGGTGATGCACGAGCACATCTTGACGCCGAATGACTGAGAACATACTCTCTTTGTCAAATGACTCACGCCGAAAAGGCTTAGGTACTACATGGGTGAAAGGCTGATAGCGTAATTTTGGAATATCAAAATCAAATAATAAGCGGGTTAAGTTGACAGGACCATTGACACGATAAAGCTGATTGTCATGTAACCCAAACTCATCTAGCAGATAGTCACTGATTTCTTTAGGACAATTGGTGGTAACTTCTAATCGCACCTTATCACCAAAGCGGCGGTTATCCAGCTCTCCTTCGAGGGCTTTGGCGATATCCTCAACATCATCAGCAAGCTCAAGGTCTGCATTACGAGTTAGACGGAATTGGTGGCAACCAGTCACTGACATACCTGGAAATAGCTTGCCCACATGCTCATGAATCACAGCGGACAACATAATGTGGTGGTTTTTACCGCCTGTCAGCTCATCTGGCAGACGAATAACCCTTGGCAAGCTTCGTGGTGCAGGAACAATTGCCAAATTGATATCCCTACCAAAGGCATCTTTGCCTTCTAAGCTTACAATAAAGTTTAGACTTTTATTAACTAACCGCGGGAAAGGATGTGCAGGGTCTATACTTATGGGTGTCAATACAGGCATAACTTGATTAATAAAGTAGTCCTTCATCCACTGCGATTGCTTGGCATTTAGCTCACTGCGCTTAAGATAGCGAATGTCTTCTTTTGCTAGTGCTGGGAGGATATCTTCATTTAAAATACGATATTGCTCATCTATCGCCTTATGCGCCACATCCGAGATCTCTTGTAATACCTCACTTGGACGCATCTTGTCTGGTTTATTCGAGATATTGCCATGGTTTAGATGTTGCATCAATCCTGCAACACGTATCTCAAAAAATTCATCCATATTAGATGAAAAAATGATCAAAAAGAATAAACGCTCTAATAATGGATGACGAGGGTTAGTTGCCTGAGCTAAAACACGTATGTGAAACTGCAACCATGATAGCTCACGGTTAATATAACAATTAGGTGAGTAAGTGCCATTATCATAACGCTCCCAATCCATAATAGTGAGCTGATTATGAACAGATTGAGTGTCGGTTTGCGGATCTAGAGTTTTGTCCACTGTTCTGTTTTGAGTAGCTGTCGTATTGGTCATGGTGATATGGATATCCTTATTATAGTCGTATCTTGGGGTATCTGGGCTAGTATCTGTACATAGCAATCTAACATAAGCATCAAGTGTCATAGCATCAACTGTCATATAAAAACTGTCATGTAGCCTACTTTCTGCGCTCTGTCTTATGTTATCAAAATCTTATGTTAACAAATTACTGTAAAGGGTACATATATATATAGATGCCACTAACCGCCAATACCTGACACACGCTTATATTACCTGTTTTATATGTTATCTTTATTAACTCTATACTATCTATGTTAGGACTTACGTAAAAATACGATTTCAAGGCTTAAAAAGCGACTGATTATTATTTATGGATATTTATGGATATTTATGGAGCGTCTGGCTCTACCTTCAGAAGACTCATAAATGATTAGCAGTTGCCACAATATCTACTCGTGCGTAAGTCCTATATGCTATATGCTATTTTGCTTGCAGTTTAAAAGTATTTCACCAGTTCAACTTTCGTAACAGACATTAAGGTAAAACTGCGCTATTCATACGGCGCATGATAATGCGTTGCTTATTGCGTAACCGCTTCGCTCCCATATTCTGTTCATAATACTTTGGATTGGTCAACATACTGATCAGTAGTGCAGATTCATCACGATTAAGTTGACTGGCAGACTTATTGAAATAGCGTCTTGCTGCCGCCTCAATACCATAAATGCCATCACCAAACTCTGCCACGTTCAGATATGCTGTCAAAATACGCTGTTTGTCCCACATTGCTTCTATCATCACTGTAATAGTTGCCTCTATACCTTTACGCACATAAGAACGATGTGAAGTCAAAAATAAATTCTTTGCTAACTGCTGGGTAATGGTAGAGCCACCAGCAGATACTGTGCCACTGCTTTCGTTTTTTTTCATTGCTGCCTCAATACCTTCCATATCAAAGCCGTTATGAGTGCTAAACCGAGCATCTTCACTGGCTATGGCTGCTTGTTTCGCAGACTTAGCGATGGCATCATATTCGACCCAAGTTTGACTTACGCTACCACCACTAAGACGATGGCTTAACATAAACATACTGTTGTTAATGGGCTGAGTTTTCCATATCGTCAATAAGCCAGCTACCCCCAAATAAAAGGCTACAAATAGAATAACAAACGCCAAAAATAGACGTTTAAAAAACTGAGAAATTGCCGTCATAATATTGGCTCAGATAATCAATAAAATTAAAACAATGATAAACTAACTTATCATTTACGCTTAGATGTCTTTTAAACTAAAAAGCTCACGTTTATTATATTCGCTAAGCACCTACACTCATAGTCTAATTTACTATTTTAAATCTTGTATATTCACAACCTTGTATATTTACAGATTAACACTGACCTTTTTATCATCAACTATAATAGGATCGTACTTGTGACTGATGTTAACACCACCCGACAGCGCATTATTCAGCAACTAAACTCCGCACAGCATAAGACAACTTCTGAAGCAGTTGACTTGCAAGCTTGGTGGCTGTTAGGGACCTCAGGCTGCCATTTATGCGACACGGCTAATGAGTTACTAAGGCTATTTTCTAGTGTTCACCCTATACGTATCCAGCAGATTGATATTGCAGATTTTGATGAATCACTTATGACACAGTTTGCCACTACAATCCCCGTACTGCTAACACCAACAACACAATTAAAATTTCCATTTTCTCTTGTCGATTTACAACAATTAATTTAAAATAGGTAACTATTAATAGACTTTTGTTGGTAAATCATGATTATTTGTGCTTTTACCTGTCTATTTTGTTACCAAACCTAAGTTGACCGTTTAACAAAACACACAAGCCATTTTATTTATGATGGCCTGTACACTCGTACTTGCTAAAAATAAATTGTAAACAATTGTCTACTTATATCACTTAAGAAAGAACTAAAAAGAGGAGCCTTTCAACTTAAACAACTCAATGCAACTGATCTTAGTTCACAGCAAAGCAATTTAGCACAGCACAATTCAAAAAAAACAACCCATAAAAATTAGAACCCATCTAACCCTTAACTTTAACACCCGCTCATTTACAAGGACGTTTTATGTTCACTATTTTGGCTCTTATGCCTATTATCACCGTATTTTTATTGCTGGTGGTGCTCCGGCTCCCCGCTAAATACGCGATGGCAGCTTCTTATCTTGTCACCGCTTTACTTGCTATCTTTGTCTGGCATGCTGGTGGCGCTCAAGTTGCCGCCGCAACCACAAACGGGGTCATTGTTGCCCTTACCATTTTATTTATCGTATTTTCTGCCATCTTATTGTTAAATACATTAAAAGAAAGTGGCGCGATGATTGCCATTCGCCGCGGCTTTATGGACATCACCCCAGATAGACGGGTTCAAGCTATTATTGTGGCTTGGTTGTTTTGTTCCTTGGTTGAAGGCTCATCTGGCTACGGTACACCGTCAGCAGTTGGTGCGCCGTTATTATTAGCCCTTGGCTTCCCAGCAATGGCTGCTGTGATGGTGGTACTTATTATTCAGTCTACGCCAGTATCTTTTGGTGCAGTTGGTACGCCTCTATTGGTCGGTGTTTGGTCCGGTATTGATAACAAGCAAGACTTAGCCGACTCCATTCAGCCAATGACGGTCGCTGATTATCTACTCCAAATTACAGCCAATGTTGGTTTTTTCCATGCCATTATTGGGGTGTTGATCCCACTGATTTTAAGTGCCTTTTTAACCCGTTTCTTTGGTGAAAAGCGCTCTTTTATCGAAGGCTTAAAGATCTGGCCATTCGCCCTATTTGCCGGCATTTGTTTCACCCTACCTTACTACTTAGTCGCTAAGTTCTTAGGCCCAGAATTCCCATCATTGGTTGGTGGCTTTATTGGTCTAATCATTGTTATTCCTGCTGCAAAACGTGGCTTCCTAATGCCAAAAGAAATCTTTGACTTTGGCCCGCGCGCCAATTGGGACAAAGAGTGGTTAGGCACATTAGCTAGAGAAGACTTTGATGACAGCGTTGCGCCAAGATTCTCAGTGTTAAGAGCATTTTCACCTTACGCCATTGTCATTGGTCTACTTATCATTACGCGTGTGGTCGCCCCGCTGAAAGCCTTCTTGGTTGGCGAGCATGGTACCATCGTATTTAGTAACTTATACGGCAGCAGCATATCTAGCAAAATTCAGTTACTGTATTCCCCAGGCACCATTTTAATCATCACCTCTTTGCTGTGTATGTACCTGTATCGCATGGATAAAGGCTCAGTAAAGCGCAGCTGGACCAGCTCTGCAAAAACCATGGTTTCTGCCGCACCAGCTTTATTATTATCTGTGCCTATGGTACAAGTGTTTATCAACTCTGGATCAAGCGCTGATGTTGTCACCAACTTGCCAGCGATGCCAATCTTATTGGCAGAAAGCGCCAGTGCTGCTTTTGCACATACTTGGCCCTTGGTGTCGCCTTGGATTGGGGCGATGGGTGCCTTTATCGCTGGATCAAACACTATCAGTAACATGATGTTTGCCTATTTTCAGTGGTCAACTGCTGAGCAAATTGGTCTAGGTACCGATTTGGCAGCGCAAGTCATCGCACTGCAAGCTATTGGCGGTGCTGCTGGTAATATGATTTCAGTACATAATGTAGTCGCTGCCTGTGCAGTGGTTGGCTTGGCTAACAAAGAAGGCTATGTCATTCGTAAAACCTTAGTTGCCATGACTTACTATGTGATACAAGCTGGATTTTTGGGCATGGCAGTTATTTTTGGCGGCCTAATCTGGTGGCTACTGGCAATCGCTTGGCCAATATGCTTCTTGGCAGTGATGTCATTAACTGCTAAGCCTGTTGTTGCTGATAATAAGAGTATAAAATAAGCAGCACAAAGCACACGAAAAACAAGCTGGACAAATTAACCATAAAAAAACCTCCACACCGGCATCCCTAGGGTGCCAAAGCTAAGCGAGTATTCAAGTTATGAAAGACTTATCTAAAATCACCGAGATTGAAGATTTACGTGTCATTGCTGAGCGCAAAGTACCACGTATGTTCTATGATTACGTCGACTCAGGCTCTTGGACGCAAACCACCTACCGCAATAACGAAACCGACTTTGATCGTATTAAGCTAAGACAGCGTGTCCTAGTTGACATGGACAACCGCAGCTTACAAAGCAGCATGATAGGTGAGCAGGTGAGCATGCCCATTGCCATTGCGCCAACTGGCTTTACTGGTATGATGTGGGCCAATGGTGAAATGCACGCTGCCAAAGCCGCCAAAGACTTTGGCATTCCTTTTTCACTATCGACCATGAGCATCAACTCGATTGAAGATGTCGCTGAATATACCAACCATCCGTTTTGGTTTCAGCTATATGTGATGCGTGACAAAGAATTCATGGTCAACTTAATCAACCGTGCCAAGCAAGCTAACTGCTCTGCCTTGGTATTGACCGCAGACTTACAGGTATTGGGCCAGCGTCACAAAGACATCAAAAATGGTCTTTCTGCACCACCAAAACCGACCCTAACCAATATCTTAAACCTGTTAACCAAGCCGGAGTGGTGCTTTAACATGCTCGGCGCCAAGCGTCGCACCTTCGGTAATATTGTTGGTCATGCCAAAGGCGTGGCAGACATGTCTTCTTTGTCGGCTTGGACTGCTGAGCAATTTGACCCAAGCTTAAGCTGGGATGACGTGGCAGATATCAAAGAGTTATGGGGCGGCAAGCTGATTATCAAGGGTATCATGGAGCCAGAAGATGCTATCTTAGCGGCTCGCAGTGGTGCCGACGCCTTGATTGTCTCCAACCATGGTGGCCGTCAATTAGATGGTGCGCCCTCTTCTATTGCCTGTTTAAGCGATATCGTGCAAGCGGTAAAAGCTGAAAACAGTGATATTGAAGTATGGCTCGACAGTGGTATTCGTTCAGGACAAGATGTGCTAAAAGCCATCTCACTGGGTGCAAAAGGTACTATGATTGGTCGTGCCTTTTTATACGGCTTAGGTGCTTACGGTGAAGATGGTGTGCGCCGTGCGCTTGAGATCTTATATAAAGAATGTGATGTGACCATGGCGTTTTGTGGTCATACCAATATCAATGAGGTGGACGAGAACATCTTGGTCAAAGGCACTTATGAAAATCTAAAAGCCGCCTTGCCTTATACCCCTGCCATTCGCTGGGGCTAAATTGCTAACACTGATGGCTTATTGCCACTTAAATTATTGTTAATCAAATCCTCCTTTTTGTAAGGGGGATTTTTTATGCTATTCACATTCGCTTAACCTATCAACGCCAGTATGTCAGCAAGACTTATATCGCAGCGACCCCTAGATAGGTTAGGTTATTTAACCAGACTGGTATAAAATGGTGCTAACCCCCATCCCCAGATTTTATTATGACTATTAAACGTTTATTTATACAGACACCCGTGACCGCCCTCCTGCTAAGCAGCTTTGTCATCTTATTTGTGATTCAAGTTGCCACAGGTGTCGACATCAACCAACCAAGCCAGCAGTCTTTACTGCTTTGGGGCGCCAATGCCCTGCCCTTTTCATTAATCGAACCTTGGCGCTTGCTAAGCAGCGCCTTTTTACATATAGGCTTAATGCACTTATTATTTAACTGCTTTGCTATGTACTTTTTTGGTCAAGCCACAGAATACAGCTTTGGCTCGGTTAAGTTTTTACTAATATTTGTGCTCTCTGCCATCGGTGGCAACTTATTAAACAATTACGTCAACTTATGGCAAGTGCTTTATAACAACACCGCACCGGGCATCTCTGCTGGCGCCTCTGGTGGTATTATGGGGCTGGGTATGGCATTATTAACGGTCGAATTGCTCAAAAAAAGACTGCTCAAAGTGCGCCAACAAGGGCCAAACCCACAATTAAAAAGCCTAGCAATTGTGATGGGCATCAACTTAATGTATGGCTTTGCCGTACCTGGCATTGATAACGCCGGTCATATTGGCGGTGCGATAACTGGTGCTATCTTGGCCATAGGTGTGATGCTGGGCTTACGCTTCTCGCTTCAAGGCGCAAAGCCGATAATAAAAGCCTTGCCTTGGCTAATTTTTGTTATTATTGGGGCTGTATATTTCCAAGCATTTTTTAGTTTGCGCCATTTGGTCGGACTCTAGGGCTGGCTTTAAACAAATAGCACTTTAACGAGCACCTTTAATCCCTAAGCATCTTTGACCCCTAAACAACTTTAACCTGTAATTGTATAGATGCTACTGGCTTTCATGAGTTAAACTTATTAAACTAGCGTGATTATTTTTATCTAAACCCGTTTATTGTTATCCTATTATTGCAATCAAGTTATTTGAATTAAGTTTAAATCAGACTATTTCATTGAATCAGACGGTTTAAACCCAAAAATACTGAAACCCAAAAAAACCTGAAATCCAAAAAAACAGACAAACCACTTAACCTAAAAAAGAGTTTTTTATGCTAAAAATTACCCAGGCCGCTCTACCCACTTCTGTATTAACCGCCAGCTTAGCCTTGTTTTGCTTTGCCGCAAGCTCAGCGCACGCTGAAAACTTATTTGGTGATAAGCCAGCAGATGCCAAAGACAAAATTGGTCTGCAAGTCGGGGTAAACGTCATTGCCAATAAAAGCGCCTATGACTTAAAAGACACCCAGTTTTCAGTATTACCCAGCGCCTTTTATGAAGGTGACAAAGTATATGCCCGTGGCAGTCAGTTTGGTGGCTACTTATTTAATGACGGCACCAGCGAGCTGTCGGCTTATGTCGAACCTATGGGTCCTTACTATGATCCAAAAGAGGCACGTGGCAATCTAAGACTACTAGATAAAAGAAAGTGGTCAGCTATGGTCGGTGGTAGTTACTTGTACCGCTCACCCATTGGTGGTTTCCGTGGTCAAGTCGCCACCGACATCAGTGGACACAGTGATGGTACAGTTGCCAGATTGACCTATATCGCCCGCTTTAATCCTGGTAAATGGACGCTTTATCCTTCTGCTGGTATAGAGTGGAACGACAAAAACTATAATGAATATTATTATGGCGTCAATCGTAAGCAATCGGCCAAGTCTGGTGTCGCTTACTACAAGCCTAGCTCAAGCTTTAGCCCATATATCAGCGTTAATGGTATGTACAGTATTAACAATGATTGGGATGTGTTTTTAGGTCAGAAGTTTACCTTTTTAGCAGATGAGCAGCGTGATAGCCCTATGGTTGATGACCGTGTTGATTATCGCACCACCTTAGGTCTGCTATACAGATTCTAATTGGTGCTTACTGGCTTTGTTTTATAAGCATAATGAATAAACAACAAGGCTTGTGCCAGTCCAAAATTTTTCGCGCTTTCAAGAGGAAATGACGTGCAATCTACACAGCAACCGACGACAGATACAACCAGCGAGTCATATGCAGATTTTGATGACAACTTAAAGTTTAGCGTCTCTGATATATGGTCATACGTTACTGATAAAGTAAAAACCGTGTACAACAAGGCTACCAACTCTGTGGATGATGAGTTTTCTTTACCAGTCAGCCAGCAGCAAGTTAATGACGCTTTAGAAAAGTTTGTCACCAAAAATGTAAAGCAAATTCATGAGCTGCGTGTCGAGCTTCATGATGACTGGTTTCGTCTGTATTGCACGGTTGACGTGGCGGGTATTTATGCGGAAGTGGCCAGTAACTTTGGCTTAGTGCATGTGCAAGTTGACAGAGACGTCCAGCGCTTTGTGTTTGCCCAGCAGACCTATACCGATGTGCTCAAATTGCACTGTGAATCTTTTCTTAAGCGCACTGGCGTTAAGCTGGCGATTTGGTTTTATCACAGTGTCTTAAAAAAAGATCCGTTAGGGTTTATTTTAAACAAAATCAATATTGCCAAACCCAAAGACAATATTATTTATTTGGACATCAACCGCTGGCTAAAACGCAACAAAAAAATCATAAGCACCTTACACAAGGTGCAAGTCAACTATGGCATTGTCGAAGAAGAACAATTGGTTCTTAAAACTAAGGTCAATATGCGTGACTTATTGACCAATAATGGTACCGAAGACTTAATCACACCAAAGGATGAGCCAGAGCTGTTAAAAGGCCCTACCCATCCGATAAGTGATGCCATCACACCAAGCGAAGAAGGCTAATCTATCAGTCCATCAGCTAGCCATTCGCTAAAAAATGGCTAGCAACAATAGTGACAAGCTCAACAATAAGAAACAAAAAATAGCCTAGATTTTACCAATAGTTTTCTACTGCAATATTGCCTACGCCACGGCGATTCATTACCATCCCCTTCTCATCTCTTAGCGTATTTCTGGTATCCTCCACCATCTGCGGGTTACCACACAACATCACATGCGAATGCTCTGGGTCTAACTTAGCACCAGCAAAATCTTCTAACTCACCACTAATTAGTAGTTGAGGAAAACGCGCAT
The DNA here is from genome assembly GCF_000382145.1 of Psychrobacter lutiphocae DSM 21542. Lineage (GTDB taxonomy): Bacteria > Pseudomonadota > Gammaproteobacteria > Pseudomonadales > Moraxellaceae > Psychrobacter > Psychrobacter lutiphocae. The sequence continues at coordinate 1,126 of NZ_KB907654.1, read as the reverse complement.
TTAACGCACCTTCGACCTTTTCACGAGTGACTATGGGCACAAAGGTAAACTTAGCCGGTGACTCAACCAAGCTACCAAAGGTTTCTTCTAAAGAGTGAATTAAATCCAAATAGGCCAGCTCTTTTTCACTACGGGCGCTATAAGCTAAGATAATATGCTCATAATCTTCCCAAGTTTTTAGATCTTGAAGCATTGATAAAAAGGGTGCTAATCCCGTACCAGTCGCTAGTAGCCATAGATCTTTGGCAACTGGCTCTTGATAACGCGCCAAGGTTAAAAACCCAAAAGGCGTGGTATTTAGTAGCAGCTCATCTCCCTCTTGTAGGTGCTGTAATTGTGAGGTAAACGCACCATCTTTAATAACGATTGAGAAGAACTCGAGTGTCTCGTCATAAGGAGAAGACACAATAGAATACGCACGGAAAATATCCTCATCAGGAACATCGGTACTCCTCTTTTGTTGATGATAGGCCAAGCGACTTGGATTTACGCCTAAGCGCACAAACTGCCCTGCGCTAAACTTAAAGCTATCTGGTCTGGTGACTGTAAAGCTAAACAAATTCGGCGTCCAAGTTGTTTTACTAAGAACTTTTACTGGCTGAATATTGTCAGACATAAAATATTTCCCTATTTTATTATTCATTTTTTGCATTTAGGGCTATTATGGGTGATATTACCAAATATGTGTATTTATTTTTCAAGATAACAACTTTTATATATATTTATTAACACTTGGCACTGTTATTTACGCTGTTATACCTTTTCTAAAAAACAACCTATCTTTGTCAAACTCGTTGAACCTACTATATGTAGCGTTTGCACTCGTTTTCCTCGATAGCTTATACCAATTCCATAAATAAACCTATAAACCAATCCAATCACGAGAAGTTATAGACTGAATGAGCTCGGGCTTGGAACAAAGTCTATTCCAAGCCTTGCAAGCAGCATTAACAATAGCCTCATAACCATCAAAACACCTATTGGATAACCAATGTTGTTTCAAATACGACCACACCTGTTCAGATGGATTTAACTCAGGTGAATAAGGGGGTAATTTAAGCATCGTCACATTATGTAGGTTTAAACTTGGTTGATGCCATAGAGCACCATCCATAACAACCACAGC